>MPMV01000005.1 GCA_002238685.1 bacterium EF100-94H03 bin56 | reverse complement strand
GCGCAGTGTAGGTGTTGACCTTTTGGTTCACACCCGCACGGCCACCGCCTGACCCAGCGTCCGCTCCGCCCGCACGCGGTGCTGCTCAAGCAAGCCCTGAGGCTCGCAACATCTGCCGCGCCCAGCGTGTGCAGCCCGATCTTCTCGCCCAGCGGGCTCTTGATTCCGACCACCCAACTCTTCCGGCTGATCTCGATCGCAACGTACAACGTGGTAATCTCGGCACCGGTCGGCGCCGCGGCTTCGTGCCTTGTGTGTGGGGACATCGCGAGGCCTCCTCGTCAAGAGTGAAAGGACGGCACCGTAGCGCCGGCCCCCCAACGGGGCCTCATAGGATCTCTAAACATCGAAGTCAGCAATGATGGGAGCCCGAACCCGGTAGAAGTTCGGATTGCGAACGATCGCATGGTTAATGTCGAACCGAACGACAGGGTTGAGGGCGACCATGTTCCGCGTGCCGAGTACGTACTCCAGCCGGCTGAACTTGACCCAGCCTTCACGTCCCTCATACATGAATCGGTCGCTCCAACTCGATGGCGGCGCGGCGTAGTGATCGACCAGCCCTGCCTCCTTCAGCATGGTGCCGAACCGGGCCTGAACGTCCGGGTGGTAGTTGTCCGAGCCGCGTACGAATCCCCTCGGGCCGTACCGGTCTTCCGGAACGACGTTGAAATCGCCGCACATCACCCGTCGGCCGGACTCGGGGCGCGTCGCCGTGAGATGCTCGGATAGGCTCTCGAACCACTCGACTTTGGTTCCTGTTGGATATTCCAGCTTGGAGGGCGCGTAGACGGAGGAGAACTCCAGTCCGTCCACATAGACAGTCAGCAACCGCGGGCCTGGCGCGTCTGGTCTCGCGGTAGCGTCGGATACCGACACAGGGGTTGCTGTTCTCCGGCCTGTAGCCCCAGGACGCGGCCTTCTGCATGATGACGGAAAGGATCGGTGCGATCGGTTTGCCGCCGCGGGCTTTAGACGAAGGGAGCGGAACCAGGCTGCGACATCCTGCAGGGTGATGGCGCTGATCATGCGGCCCGCGAAGAAGGGAAGGATCTGCTTGCGCAGATAGATACGGTTGGCTGTGAGAGTGTCGGGCTTCCAGAGCCGTTCGTAGTGGGCAAGGACGTCCTCGGCGACGGTTTCGAAGAGTGCGTCTTTCTCTATCCCGGGATCTGCAGGGTCACCGTTCCTGTACGCCGCCAGCATCGTGCGTGCCCGTTGACGTGCCTGCGCCACGGTCACGGCGCCGGCATCGTCGATAGTCTTCCAGAGTCTCCGGCCCTCGTGCTGAGAGTGAATGAAGTAGCGTCTGGCACCCGAGGGCATGATGCGGATGCCAAAGCCAGTCAGTTCGGTATCGCGCACATCCAGGTTGGCCTTCTTTGGCTTGAGCCTGTCGACCCATTGCTGGGTGAGGTACATTTTGGCCATGATTGTTCCTCCCGTGTTGTGTGACATTGGGGGATGCAAGGCATCGCTTTTTCCCCTATAGTAGCAAACACGAGAGAACATTTATTATGTAATAACATTTGTTTAGCACCTGCGGTGCGATGTTCCGTGTAGGAGTCACGTCACGGGACGGCCGCGCCAGGGCGCAAACCAGCCAAGGCCCTCCTGTGCGGTACGGGCGGGTGTGTACTCCGCCCCCACCCAGCCTTTGTATCCGCTGCGATCGATCAGATCGAAAATCCAGTCATGATTGATTTCACCGGTGCCCGGTTCATGACGGCCCGGGTTGTCCGAGATCTGGACATGTCCGATCAACGGCAGCTGTTCCGTGAAGTGCCGGGAGAGATCTCCTTCGCTGACCTGGCAGTGGTAGAAGTCGAACTGAATCCTGACGTTCGCCCGGTCCACGGCCTTGACCACGCGCCGCGCGTGATCCTGACGTGTCAGGATGTACCCGGGAACGTCGCGTTCATTGATCGGTTCGACGAGCAGCGTGATGCCCAGGGAGGAAGCTTTGGAGGATGCCTGGCGGAGGTTCTTGACGAGCACTCCTTCACAGGCTTCGGGAGCCGTTGCCGGTGGACGAATTCCGGAGAGAACGTGGACAAGGCCGGTACCGGTGACGGCGGCATAATCGAGCGCCACCTTCAAGCAATTGCCGAATTCTCTTTCGGCACCCGGAATGCCCGCCAGTCCCGCCTCGCCGCCTGGCGCGTTGACAAGCACCAGATCGAGACCGCATTCCTTCAGCACCCTGGCAACCGTTCCGGCCGGAAGGTCATAGGGCTCCTGGATCTCGACGGCCTCGAACCCCGCGTCTGCGGCCAGAGCAAACCGTTCCCGAAGAGGCACTTCCGTGAACATGGTGGAAAGATTGGCAGCAAAGCGTGGCATCGAATCGAGTTCCGGAGGCGACAGCATTCGAAACCTATGGTGCCCGGGGCTCATTGGGAAGCAGGACGACCTTTTGCAGGACGCTGTTTCGTTGGACATGCCAAGAGCCATCCTGTAACGCTTGCGCCGGCACTTGATGGATGCCAATCACGACATCGGGGAGGCAGGGTCTTGGAAGGGCCGCACATCGCCTTCGTTGCGTCAACCGACATCCGGGCACAACAGGCACGTGACGAACTTGTCACCCTCTACGGTTGCTCGAACATCGACGAAGCCAAGGTCATCGTTGCTCTGGGTGGCGATGGTTTCATGCTTGAGACTCTGCATCGCCATCTCGACAGGGACGTGGGGGTCTACGGAATGAACCGGGGTTCCATCGGCTTCCTGATGAACGCCTATGCGACCCATCATCTGATCGAACGACTCGACGCCGCCCGAACGACAATCCTGAAACCCCTCTCCATGACCGCCATCGACGTCGGGGGAGTTCGCCACGAGGCTGTCGCCATCAATGAGGTTTCTCTGTTCCGCGAAACGAGCCAAACGGCGAAGATCCGGATCCGCATCGATGACGTCGTGCGCATTGACGAACTGATGTGCGATGGTGTCATGGTTGCCACCGCCGCCGGCAGCACCGCCTACAACCTCTCCGCCCACGGACCCATCCTGCCCATCGGGTCTCACACATTGGCGCTGACTCCGATCAGCGCCTTCCGTCCGCGTCGCTGGAGAGGCGCCATCCTTCCGGACAACTCCGGTGTTCGTTTCGAAATCCTCGATCACTCCAAGCGGCCTGTCAGTGCGGTTGCGGATTCCGTCGAGGTTCGCGATGTGGTGAAGGTTGACGTAACACCGGACGAGAACCGTTCCGTGAGGCTGCTGTTCGACCCCGAACACAATCTCGAGGAACGTATTCTCAAGGAGCAGTTCATTACATGAGCACCGACACCGAAACCCACCCGGGCGTACATCTTCTGCCCTGCGACATCTCGGCCTACCGCAAGGGCAACACCGGCATCGATTACGTCACCACCATCGACAGCGGTCTCCCCGGCCCTCACGTGATGGTCAATGCACTGACCCACGGCAACGAACTGTGTGGCGCCCACGCACTGACATACCTGTTCGAGAACGACGTGCGGCCGATCCGGGGCCGGCTCACCCTGAGCTTTGCCAATGTCGCGGCCTACGAGACCTTCGATGCGGCCAATCCCTATGCGTCCCGTTTTATCGACGAGGACTTCAACCGGTTGTGGGATCAGAGCACCCTGGACGGCCCGCGCAAGAGCCGGGAACTGACCCGTGCCCGTGCCATGCGCGAGGTGTTCGGAACCGCCGATCATCTCCTCGATATCCACTCGGTCGATCTGCCGCAACCCGCCATGCTGCTCGCCGGCCAGAGAGCGAAGGGCCGTGCCCTGGCGGCGGCCATCGGTAAGCCACGTCATGTCGTCATGGACCGGGGGCATGACTCCGGAAAGAGAGTGCGGGACTTTGCCACATTCGATGAACCTGAAAGTCCAAGAAGTGCCTGCCTCGTGGAGTGCGGCTATCACTTCCACACCAAGGCGACGGATATCGCCATCGAGACGTCGCTGCGTTTTCTCCGGCACCTTGGCATTGTCTCGAAGAATTTTGCCAACTCCCGCCTGCCTCAGGAAGCCGATGAGCCACAGCTCTTTGTCAAGGTGACCGATCCTGTCACCATCGAAACCGACGATTTCCAGTTCGTGCGCACCTTCCAGGGATTCGAGGTCATCCCCGAAGAGGCAACGCTGATTGCCCACGACGGCGACCGTCCGATTCGCACCCCCTACCCTGACTGCGTTCTGGTGATGCCGGCTCGTGAACCCCTGCGCGGCAAGACTGCCGTGCGACTCGGCCGACTCGTGTAGGGGTACTATCCTCCCCCCTTGTGGTAGACGCGCTCGAAGCGCGCCAGAAACGCGGCGATCTCGCTGCCATCCATGCCACTGAACGCCAGTTCCACCCGGCACCGCTCCAGCACAAGGCCGGCAATGCGGCGCGGTTCGAGAACCCTGGTTGTGATAACGACGCTCTTTCCGGCCTCTCCGATGCACACACGTCCTTCTTCCGCAACGAACGCCATGTCCTGGGCAAGCCGTGGAAGCAGGCGATGGAATTCCCCGGGAGTGGTCGCCATGTCCTTCGCGACCACTCCTGATGTGGCATCACCCACCGGCGACGGGAGGCCAGGCGGCCAGGGTGTCACCGTCTATGAGGATCCGCGTGTCGCGCGCTGACGGTGGCACGAAGATGCCGTTGACCAGAACGAGATGGCACATTTGGCGTGGAACGGCGCAATGGTCGAGGACCGCACCGATTGTCGTGCCTTCATCGAATTCGAGTGGAACCGCATTTTTGTGAGCATCGTCGGGCAGATAGGGTGCCAACGAGGCAAACAGCTTGAAGGTGATCCGCATGCTTCTCCAGGCAGGTCAGCCACGGTGACAGAGTGTGCCGGTTCCCACGTGTTTCGACAAGCGGTGACAGCGTCGCATTGCCCGTGGACTGGCAATCCACTAGCATTCAGCCAACAGGATGGAGGGTGCCATGGGGATCGTCACTGACGTCATTCTTCCGATTGCCCTGGCGTTCATCATGTTTTCGCTGGGTCTGGGCCTTACCTTCGATGACTTCGCACGGGTGGCAAAGCGACCAAGGGATTTCTTCGCCGGCGCCTTCTCGCAGATCATTCTCCTGCCCCTTGTCGCCCTGATCCTGGTCAGCCTGTGGCCGCTTTCACCGGAACTTGCGCTTGGCGTCATGATCATCGCCGCCGCTCCAGGCGGGGTCACATCCAATCTCCTGACATCCTTTGCCCGTGGTGACGTGGCCCTGTCGATTTCACTGACCGCCATCATCAGCCTCGTCAGCGTGATCACCATTCCGCTGGTGGTGGTCATGTCCTACCAGCATCTCATCGGCACGGATGACCCTGGTGACATCTCCGTCGCCGAGACGGCCCTCAGCGTGTTCGTCATCGTGACCGTGCCCGTCGTGGCCGGCGTTGTCGTGCGCCGCCTTGCCGCGGGTCTGGCACAGGCCGTGGAACCGTGGGCGCGCCGTATCTCGACGGTTCTCTTTGTTCTGGTTCTGGCCGGAGCCATCTTCCAGGAACGTGACAACATCGTTCCCTATTTCGCGGACGCCGGCCTCGTCACACTCGTGCTCAACGTGGTCATGATGGCGCTCGCCTACGTCCTTGCCAGTATCCTGGCATCGGGAAAGGCACAACGGGTCGCCATTTCGATCGAGTGCGGCCTGCAAAACGGCACGCTTGCCATCGCAGTTGCCGTGCTTCTGTTTGGTGCCGGTCCTGTCGTCATCCCGGCGGCGACTTACAGTCTCATCATGTTCGCCACCTCGCTGCTGTTCATCGCCTTTCTGCGGCGGTCACCTTGACCCCGACACCACGCGCCCCTTAAGGGACAGTCCTTCGGATGGGTGGCCGAGTGGTTGAAGGCACCGGTCTTGAAAACCGGCAGGCGTCAAAGCGTCTCGTGGGTTCGAATCCCACCCCATCCGCCACATTCAAATTCCGAATCTGCTCGTGGGCCCCTCTCTTCCTTTCTTTTTCAAAGGAAGCTTGCGGCGCCATCCGTCCTTCGCAGAGGCGACAATCAGTACAGACACGATGACGACAAGGCGTATGCTGCATGCTCAAAGGCCCGGTGGTGCTGACGATCGAGGGTCAGAGCCGCACGCTGGAAAAGGGTGACAGCCATCCCCAATCCGCAAGTCTACCGCATCGCTTCCACAACCCGATCGACCACGAAGTCTCTTTCGTCAGGGCAATCATGCCAATCGCTCTTCGCCAGCGAGTACGCGCCGATTCGCTCTGTCATGCTTGAAGGATGCGCCGTGTTCAAGCTGATCGCCGTGCTTTGTCTGGTTCGCTGTCAGGCTTGAGCTCCGGCTCTCACTGCAATCGTTGCGAAATTCAAGTGGCTTGAAATCGAGTCTCGCAACTGAAAGAAAGGTCACGATTTTCAGTTATCTCACGCCGCAGGAGAGGAGGCAGCCATGTCGTCGGTGGTGACCTTGGATACCCGGAGAATCTCGGACGCAGAGGGCGCATTGCGCTGTGACCTGGCTGCGGCCTTTCGGTTGGCAGATCGGTTTGGTTGGTCGCAACTCGTATGGAACCACATCACCGCACGCTGCCCGGACAATCCTGATCACTTCCTGATCAACCCCATGGGCGTTCGCTGGGACGAGATGACCGCATCGCTGCTGGTCAAGGTGGATGTGGAGGGCAACATCATCCAGCTGATCGACGGCGAAGGACTCGTGCCCAAGGCCGGTTTCGTCATCCACAGCGGTATCTTTGAGGCCCGGCCCGAAGTCAATGCCGTGATGCACACCCACACCAACGACGGCGTCGCGGTCGCCGCGCTCGAGGACGGCCTGCAGCCGATCTGCATGGAAGGCCTGTTCTTCTACAAGAACATGGGCTTCCATTCCTTCGAGGGAACCAGCATGGACACCGACGAGCGCACCCGCCTGGCCAAGAGCCTCGGCAATCACCGGGCCATGATCATGCAGAACCACGGTCTGGTCACGGTCGGCAAGTCAGTCCCAGAAGCCTTCGTCCTTATGTACTGGCTGGAGCGCGCCTGCTCGATCCAGATGAAGGTGCTCGCGTCCAACCTGCCCTGGACCAAGGTGCCGGAGGGCGTCGCTGAACACTACACAAACCAGGAGGACGAGCCGCGCGACATCACCGAAGATTTCCGTCCCGGCGTCCACGAGTGGCCCGCCCTGGTGCGCATGCTTGACCGAGAAGATCCCTCCTACAAGGGCTGAGCGGCAGGACCTGTTTCGTGTGCGACCTTCCGGCGTGTTCTGGGATGGCGAAGGCCGGCTGCGCTATCCCGGCGTCAACTTCAATCATCTCGAGGGCGAGCCCGGTCTCGAGGTGGTTTGCCTGCCGTATTACGACGGGACGAACGCAGCCGAGATCGTCGATCTCGATGCCGCACAGCTCAACTTCAAGCCGGCCCAGGGCGGCGCGCCGATCGGCTGGCATCAGGACTAGGCGGCCTATCCCCACGCCAACAACGACCTGCCTGCCGGTGCCGATGCCCGACGGCACCTGGATCTTCTTCGAACAGTCACGGGTGAAAGACCGCGCGTATGGCGTCGCGGCGCAATGAGGAAAGGAAACAGGCTATGAAGGCCGCACAACTCCACGATGGGGCAACGACGCTCCAGATTGACGACGTCCCGCTGCCCGAGCCCGGGCCTGGCGAGGTACGTGTCGCACTGACCCGTGCCTTTGTTGCACCCTATCAGCGCAGCCTGATCGACGGTACTGCCGGGTTCGACACGCCACCCCGGCCGTTCGCACCTGGCATGGACGGGGTCGGGCGAATCAACAAAGTGGGCTTCGGAGTCGCCGGACTTGAGCCCGGGCAGAGAGTCTATTGTGACAACTACTACGGCTCCCACGGGACAGGCGCGCCAGCCGACCATTGCTTCCTGGGCAACTTCATGATTGGGGACGACAGCACGGCGAATCTTGCGCGCTGGCCCGCAGGGTCTTTTGCAGAATTCGCTGTGCTGCCGGCCGAATGTCTGATCCCCGTGCCTGACGAGGTGGACGTTGACGACGGGCTGCTGACGCGGCTTGGCTGGCTCGGCACCGCCTATGGCGCATTCCGCAAGGTCGGCCTGTGTGCCGGGCAGGACGTCGCGGTACTGGGCGCCACCGGATTCGTCGGCGCCAGCGCAGTGCTGGTAGCGCTCGCCATGGGCGCATGCTCGGTCGTGGCGCTGGGACGCCGCCGTGCGGTGCTCGACGAGATCGCCGCGCTCGATCAACGCGTCAGCACGGCAACCACAATGCCCGAAGGCAGAATGGTCGACGTGGTGCTGACCTCGATCGACGGCAGCGATTGCACACCGGTTGCAAACGCCATGATGCATCTGCGGCGTCACGGCGCCCTTGTCACGGTGGCTGATACCTCCGAGCCTCTACCTGTCCCTATGGGCTGGCTGTTCAGCAACGACATCACAGTTCGCGGCTCACTCTGGTTCGAGCGACGCGACATCGCGGATCTGCTCGCCATGATTGGTTCGGGCGTGCTCGATCTATCGGCCGTACGACAGAGGATCTTCCCGTTGGAGCGAGTCGGCGATGCTCTGGACGCCGCTGCCGCACGTCCGAGCGGACTTGAGCAGGTGGTTCTCGCCTGCGCCGCGCCATGAGGATCGTCGCCATCGATCACCACACCGTCGACCAGGAGATGACCTACGCCTTCCACCTCTCGACGGGCCGCACCGAGTGCTGTCTCGACACCGCGATCCTTCGGATCGAGACCGACATCGGGCTGATCGGCTGGGCGAGGTCTGTCCCTTCGGCCGGCGTTACTCGGAGGCATGCCCGGAGGCTGCGCGTGAGGCGATCAAGGCGGCTACTCCGGGGGTGGGGTCAGACGACGGTCTTGCGGATGTTTCGCGGCGGCGCGGGGATTCCCATGGCGTGATAGATGACGGCCTGACGGTCGTCAGGAAGCGCCGTCTTGCGCACATGGAGAGTGCGGCCGTCCTGGATGTCGTGGCGCGCTGCAGGAGTGCGAGGGCCTGGCGCAGGGTGGTCCAGCTGTCGTGACACCCGGCATCAGCGAGACACCACTGTTGGCCAATGTGCCGAAGGAGCGTATCGACTACATGCTCTCCAAGGCGACCATGACCCGGGGCGGTACCGCCGTTGCTGCCATGATCGTATGGCTCAGTTCGCAGCTGTGCTCTTTTTCCACCGTCGCCGTGTTCGATCTGTCCGGTGGAAGGGCCACCTGTTGAGCCTGCGCGACGCCTCCTGGTGAGTGCTCGGCTACCCGCTTCTCCTTGTTCGGGCTCAGGGGTGCCTCGCCGCTGACGGGCGCGACCCGTGAGACAATGGATTGTCCTGCCCTGGCCTCGAGGTTCGTGGTTGAGGTCGGGAACCGTTGAGAGCAGAGTCATATCGAGGAAGGCAAGTCAATCCATGATGTCCAGCAACCGCCTTGCAGACACGAGGAATTGGGAGAACCATGGAAGCTGCATCAAGAAGGGAGGCGATCTTGGTTGAAATAATGCACCGGATCATCGAAGACAGCGGGGATATCCCGAACAATCCCAAACTTCCGTTGATCCTCTACAGAAACGCGCTGACGTTCACGACGGGCAATCCCGACGATGATGTGCAGCGCACCTTCAGCACGAACGGCTGGGGCAACGGATGGCAGGGTCAGGCAATCTACCCCTACCACCACTACCACGCCGAGGCCCACGAGGTGGTGGGAATTGCCCGGGGTCGCGCGGTCATCCAGTTCGGCGGACCTGAAGGTCCCGTCTTTTCGGTCAAGGCGGGCGATGTGGCACTGATTCCTGCCGGCGTCGGCCACTGTCGACTCGACGACGAACCGGGCCTCTCGGTGGTTGGCGCCTATCCGCCGGGTCAGAGCCCCGATCTCAGGCGCGAGGGCGAGATGGCAAGGAAAACCATGCGCGAAGCCGTGCGGAACGTTCCATTGCCCGCCACCGATCCCGTGACCGGCGCCGACGGTGCAGTGCTTGATCTCTGGCATTGAGAGCGTTGAGCCATCTATCCGAGGGAGCCGTCATCTCCGTGGTCGTATGCACGTTCGTCGCAGGGGCGGACAACCACAGCCATCGCGATGATCCCAAGTGCCCGTGAGGAAACCATCCAGACAAGGCGTTACCCGCCGCTGCCCGAGGAGTTCTTCAGATCGTTCTTCGACCTTGTCGAAGCCGACCGAGCCTTGTCCTGAGGGCGCCTTGTCCGCCGCGCGGCCTGCGCCATACTGATCGCAATCACGACGAGAGCACGCATGACTGTCACCGCCGGGCTGCCGGTCATCAAGCATCCAGTCGCACTCCCGGGATTCGAGGTGGCGGAGGCAACTGTCTCTGAGAAGGCGATCCAGGCCTATGAGCGGGATGGCGTCGTCTGGCTCCGGGATGTCTACTCGCGGGACTGGGTGGACCTTCTGGCCGAAGGTATGGACATCGCAGTCGCGAATGCGGGCGACAACGCACTTGCGTTCAACATTGCAGCGCCGGGAGAGCCGGGCTTCTTCTTCTACGATACCTTCATGTGGCGGCGTATCGGGCAATTCCGGAGATTCTGCCTGGAGTCACACGCGCCCGACATCGCCATGCAGGTCATGCGTTCGAACACACTGATCTTCTACTTCGATTTCATGCTTCTGAAGGAGCCGGGCACCAGCCGCAAGACGCCCTGGCACTATGACGAGGCCTACTGGCCGGTCAACGGCGAACAGATCTGCAATCAGTGGATCGCAATTGACCCGATCCCGGTCGAGACCGCGCTGCGGTTCGTTCGCGGCTCTCACTTGATGCGCGACCAACGCTATCGCTCGGTTCACTTCGATCCGGACGACGCCTATGCACGACCCGAAGACCTGCCCGTGCCGCCTGACTGGGACTGCATCGAAGGTGATCACGAAGTTGTCTACGCTCCCATGGATCCCGGTGACTGCCTCGTCTTTCACAGCAGGACCCATCACAGCGCGCCCGGCAATCTCGCATCTGCGAACCGTCGCCGTGCACTCGCGACCCACTGGATCGGCGACGATGTCACCTACGATGACAAGCCCATCGAAACCGACCCACCTCAACGGGGCGAGGGCCTCGTTCATGGTGGCTCCATGGAGTGCGCTCTCTTTCCGCGGGTGCGGTGACACAGCTTCGTGATCGAGACGACGAAACAGCTGTTCCTGGCATACTGTTGCCCGAGTGCATAACGTCCCGAGGGGCGCCCTCAAGCGCGATCATCGGCATCTCCTCGACAGCTTCCATCTTCTCTCACGTTACGGACGTACCGCTATCACCTGTCGGATGAGGTGTGGGAAATCGCCGGAGACCGTTGCAACCAGTGCAAGGGGACTTCCGCATCCTCCCGCAAGACGGACGGTGACTGCTTCAGATGGCGGCGGCACATCGCCCGTTCGATCTTGCTCGGATAGACCGTGTTCGATGCCAAGCCGGCTGGCCGCTTCGCACAGGGTCATGGTGCGATCTTCAAGGAGTCTCTTCCCCTGGATGGCGCGTATTGCGAATCCAATCGGGTGACGCCATTCACTTCGGATGTACGTGAATTCATTTCAAAACTCAACGGAACTATCCGGGAGCGGGAAGTCCGCATGTCAATCCCAAGTGAAAATTGCTCACTTTTCGGAACTGGAAATCTGTCAATTTGGACTCTGATCCGATGTCGAATTCACCGGAATGCCCAAGATGCAGAACCATACCAGAAACGCCCATGAGTCTGGCGTTTCTGGTTCGAGCGATGGGAAGAGTTGCTGGCGGATGAAATTGAACCGAACAAGGACAACGTGGCGACAAGAGGAACGACGGATACGGTTTACCTGCCACTCACCAGGCTCGGTTCATCGACATGGTTCCACAGGTCAAGGGCGGTGGAACCGGACCTGGCGGTGTCCAGGCGTTCAACGGCACGCGTCAACCAGTCGCAATTGATCTTGAAGACCGTGTGACGTGGCTGCAAGTACCGGCTGATTCATGGATATTCCGCCGGTTCAGGTCCACACACTCGAATACCGTTTTGCGGACCAAAATGGCACTTCGGGTCACTCGCTTCCGTTGGAGATGTGTGTGGTGAGCGACTTCCCTATGGTGGGGAGGTCGCTCACCAGATATCAGGCTTCAGACCACATGAAGGATTGAAGCTGCCATATGTAACCGTTTGGCGTGATCACCGGGTCAAGGCCCTCTCGGTAGAGAATACCCCTGGGCGGGAACATCAACCAGACATAGGCACCGGTATCCTCCATGATCTCCTGCATGCGGACATACATCTCGTGCCGCTTGTCGGAATCGATCTCCGCAAGACCCGCAGCATAGAGTTCGTCGAACTCGGGATCAGACCAGCGCTCCCAGTTCCACACACCGACCTGGTCGGAAATAAACCACTGCGCCATCTGGCTGGGATCCGGAGAATCAAGGTAGGCCATGATCCACAGTTCCAGGTCTTTCCATTCGTCACCTTCGGCTTCAAGGCCCAGATTCCAGAAAGGACCGGCGTCCACAGGCACGACTTCAACTTCAATCCCGATTTCAGCCAGATTGGCCTGGATGATCGTGGCCGCCGCCAGGCGGTCCTGCAGGTTCATTGTCTTGAGGGTGACCTTCAGTCCTTCGGCGCCGGCCTCGGCGATCAAGGCGCGGGCGGCATCGAGGTCTTGTTTCATGAACTTGCCTTCAGTGCGATGACCGATCAGACCCGGCGGAACTATGCCGAAAGCTCGTGTACCGACACCGGCCCAGGCACCTTCAAGGACGGTATCAACGTCAACAGCATGCTGGATTGCCCTGCGCACACGGATGTCCTGAAGGTTGGGGTGATCGACATTGAGACCCATCCAATACCACTGGGTTCCCGGAAACGCCCGGAGGATTCCTCCCTCGGGAGCGCTCTCCAGCAAGCGCGGAATGGCATCGGTCGCCACGAGAGTTATGTCGATCTCGTCGGCCTCGAAGGCGATTTCGGCGGTCTTCTCCTCAGCGATGATGATCAGCTGCACGTTCTCGATGCCAGGCGGCGTTCCACCCCAGTTCGGATTGGGTTCCAGGCTGATGCTCTGCTTCAGGACCCATTCGGAGACCCGATAGGGACCGCAGTAGAAGTTGAAGAGTCCGTCAAACTTGCCGCCGACCGCCTCGACTGCAACCTTCGAGAGGATGGAGCCGGTTCCGTCACACAGCCAGGTCAGCCAAATCGGAGCGAAGGGCTGATTGAGGTGAATGATCCCCGTATGGCTTCCGGTTACTTCGACATGGTCCAGTGAGACCGCCTTGTCCTTCCACTCCGAAACCTGCATGCGTTCAAGCGAGAACTTCACATCTTCGGCGTTGAGCTCGCCGATTACCTCGTGAGAGGTGCCATCATACCACATGATGCCCTTCTTCAATTCGAAGGTGATGGTTTGCGGGTCTGGCTGGTCGATGTTTTCCACATATTCGCTTGGTTCCCAATCCCACGAGGTCAGGCTGTTGGTGTACTTCGCCAGGCGAGCCAGGCAGGCATACTGCAGGAACATTTCATAGCCGCCGATCATGTAACCCGGATCGGTAGACGAGACCGTCCTGTCGGCGCGTACACGCAGAGGACGGCCTGATTGCGCCCACGCGCTCGACGGATCCAGAAGACCGTCAACAAAGGTTGCCGCAGCAACCGACGCTGCCGATACCTGCAGCATGTTGCGACGGGAAAGTTTGGGTGAGATCATTGTTGTGCCTCCCAGCACTTGTGTCGAACAAATGATGTGCGCGCAATCCTCTCAGGAAGTCCGGGCATGGTCAAGCCACGCATCGGGAGCCTTATAGAAGCGCTCCAAAGCACTTGCAGACCGCGCTACATCAGGGAGTTGCGCGAGGATAGCGATTGTTGGGCGTCTGACCATGACCGTGATGTCGAGAGGCAAGGTTACAGACTACCAGGTCCTGATGAGCACTCTCGTTGCACGGCATGTCACAGCAATGCAATCCAATTCTCGATGCCGATGCAGGCACCAGATACAGCAGTATCGAAACTCTCGATCTCTTGTACGACATGCTGAGGATCGCCAAGAGATGCAAGAATTATTATTGCACCAATGTTGCAAACATTTCCAACAATTCGGGTGGCCACTTTGGTGCGGTGACATCGGCCTGCGCCTTTGGTATCACTCCTGCATCTGCGCGCGTATCACCCGGTAGCCTTGTGGTCATCTGATTCTGACCGTTCGCGAGGCTGGTACCGATGAGGGTGATTTCGAGCAAGAAGTTCAATGTACTAAAAGCTACAATCGCAGGCTCCGAATTGAATCCGCAGGCCTTTTCTCACCCTTCCGGAAGAAAAAGGCAGCCGTCATATTGCCTGGATGCGTATTGCGGATTCAAGTATGGGTGATATGCCATACTTCGGTCGCACATGAGGGCGTGTCAAGACTCACCGGAATTCTCCGGGAACGGGACGTTCGGATCCTGGAATCAGGCGGCCCCTTCCCGATATCAGGAAGGGGCCGTCTGGTTCAGTCTATTGTCGCGATTCTACAACGCGAGACGCGCAATGGTTTCGTTGCTCGGGATGCCGTCCGGCGTCCAGCCACGAACCTCGTAGTACTCGGGAAGCATGGTCTCGAGACTGTTGATTTTCCCTTCGGCGGGACCGGTCTTCGCCGCATCCTTGAGGAGGCGTGGCGGCAAATTGTCATCGGCACCGGTGAATCCGGCGGCGATGTTGAACTGCCGTTCGAGGTTCCAGATCCTCTCGCCTGTCTCGAGAAGACGTTCTGCGGTCCACTCTCCCTCGCAAGCCGCATCCACCTGTGGCGCGAAATCCTCGAGGGTCCAGGCGAATGTCGTGAAGACACACATGCCGGTCGAATCGACCGCCGCCGTGGCGTCCTGGAAGGCCCGCACCAGACCCGCCTTGCCATCGGCCACCAGGGGATCGGTCTTCTCGGGAATGCCGAGGATTTCCGACGCCACCGTGTAGCTCCTCAAGTGGCAGGCACCGCGGTTGGAGGTGGCATAGGTCAGCCCCATGCCCTGGATTCCGCGGCTGTCATAAGCCGGGAACTCCTGGCCCTTGACGGACATCGAGAGTTCGGGCCTGCCGTGTTTCTCGCACAGCAGCTTCGAACCCAGGCCGATCTCGGCGCCAAAGCCCTCACCCTTGCCGGTCAGCTCCGCCACCTTGCACAGCGCCTCGGCATTACCGAAGTTGAGTTCGATGCCGTCGGTGTTGTCGGTTGTGATTACACCTTCCTCGAACATTTCCATGGCGGAACCGACCGTGGCGCCGAACGAAATGGGATCAATCCCCTGTTCGTTGCAGATGAAATTGGCGAACGTGAGTGCTTCCAGATCGTCAACACCGGTGGCCGCGCCCAGTGCCCAGGCAGCCTCATATTCGAGACCACCCGAGATGATCTGGTATTCGGGCCGTTCGGCGACCGAGAAGTGAGTCCGGTCGATCTCGGAGACCCGGCCGCAGGCAATGGTGCAGCCGAAGCACGCAGCATTGGTGACAAGGTTCTTCTTGCCATCCGTCTCCCGCACCTCGGCCATGGCCTCGGCCGAAATGTTGCCGGCGCCCTCGAACTGGACATCACGGTGATTGCGCGTAGGCAGGGCGCCACTCTCGTTGATGACGTTCATGAGGACCTGGGTTCCCATGGCGGGCAGTCCCTGCCCGGTCACCGGGTTGTCGGCCAGAACTTTCTTGGCCGCCGCGGTCGCTTCCATGAAGCGGCGGGGATCCTTGACACTGACACCGAGCGTGCCGCGGATGGCAACCGCCTTGAGGTTCTTGGAACCCATCACGGCACCAACGCCCGAACGGCCTGCCGCCCGGTGCATGTCGTTCACGACGCAGGCGAACTTGACGCCCTTTTCGCCCGAGACACCGATCGATGCGACCCGGATCAATGGATCGCCATGATCATGCTTGATGGCTTCTTCGGTATCCCAGACCGATGTCCCCCAGTGCTTCGAGGCATCGACGAGACGGGCGACGCCATCGAGCAGCATGAGGTAGACCGGTGACGGCGATCTGCCTTCGAAAATGATCATGTCCCAGCCGGCATTCTTCATCTCGTTGCCGAAGAAACCACCGGAATTGGAACAGGCGATGGCGCCCGTCAAGGCGCCCTTGGTCACCACGGAATAGCGGCCCGCCGTCGATGCGCAGGTCCCGGTAAGGGGCCCTGTCGTCATGATGAGCTTGTTCTCCGGTGACAGGGGGTCGACCTTGGGATCGATCTCCTCGGAGAGATACTTGGTCGCAAGACCGCGCTGACCGAGATAGGCCTGCGCCCACTCCATGTTGAGAGGCTCACTCTCGCAGGTGCCTTCTGAAAGGTTGACCCGCAGTAACTTTCCAACCCATGCCATTGTGCGTTCCCTCCCCTAGGCCTGCGCTGCAGCGTCGGCCACGGCGGCCGAGGCGCGCATTCTGTCGAGACCGGTCCAGTTGGCATCAACGTAGGTAATGGCTTCGGTCGGGCACGCCTTGGCGCATTCCGGATCGCCACCACACAGATCGCACTTGATCACCTTTCCGGTCGACTGGTTGTAGTTGATGGTGCCGAACGGGCACGCGATAGTGCATACCTTGCAGCCGACGCACAGCGCATCGCTGACCACCTTGGCGCCGGTGTCCCGGTCAACCGAGATGGCGTTCGTCGGGCAGGCCTCCGCGCACCAGGCCTCGTCACACTGGGTACAGGTATAGGGAACGAAACGTCCCTTCCCTTCGAAGTTGAAGACCTTGATCCTCGACTTGGAGGGGTTGAACACCCCTTCATTGTCAAGCGAACAGGCCAGTTCGCACTGAAGGCAGCCTGTACACTTGTTCGGATCGATGGACAGAGATTTCTGCATCAATTGAGCCTCCCTTGAGCCGACACCGAAACATCAGGAAAACGGTAACGCCCCGGCAGGGAAACCGCAAATACAATCATCCATTTGCAACTCGGAACTATTCCTAGTTGAAACCCTGGACTTCCGCCGTGTCAGCTACGGCGCCGTGCTCCGCCCGGAACCAGCGGACGCGTCTCGACAGCGCTGCCGGTGACGACGCCATCGGGCGACTGGTCGTAGACATGGAGCGTGTCGAGAAGTGCCCTTGCGGTGTCGCGATCGGGTGACATCCTGGTCATCAGAAGCGGCGGCTTGCCGCGTTGCATGGCCACCGCATTGCAGGCATCGGGGCAATGGGTCAGACACACGATCGGGTGAATGCGCTCCCTTTCCGCGGGCGAGGCGATGGCGCAGGCAATGTCGTGGAGCCGCTTCCCCGGAAGGTCGTCACCATCCGGCATGACGTCGAGCGCTCTCCAGCGACAGGTCACGCAGATGCGCAGACTCGCCCGCCGACCGCTCCTGGATCCACGTTTGCGCATGGTGCCACTCTCCGGGTGACCCTCATTGGTTGCGGTTTTGACACAATCCGCCGCGCTGCGATAGTTGAGGCATCAAAACGGGAGGTCAGCCATGACCAGGCGTGCTGTCGTCGCCATGATGGAACACGAAACCAACACCTTCTCGCCGGTGCCGACGCCGCTTTCCCGTTTCGGCTCGCCTGACGTTCCGACGGGCCGGGAGGTCTATCGGCGGTTCAAGGGAACCGGGACAGGAATTGGCGCCTTCCTCGATGTCGCCGATGAGGCCGGCATGGAAGTCGTCACACCTATCGCCGGCAACGCCGCCCCATCAGGTCCGGTCGAGAGTCGCGCCTACAGCGTGATGTGCGACGCCATCCTGGAAGCCGTTCAGGCTGGTTGCGACGTATGCTTCCTCGACCTCCACGGTGCCATGGTCACCGAAACGACCGATGACGGTGAAGGCGGTCTTCTGAAACGCATCCGTGATGTCGCTCCGGATGTTCCCATCGCAATCAGCCTCGACCTTCACGCCAACATCACGCCTGAGATCGTGGGAAACACGGACGTGATTGTCGGTTACAAGACCTACCCACATCTCGACATGTACGAGGCCGGCCATCATGCCGGGCGCATCATGGTGGACGCCCTCGACAGGCGGGTGACCCCGGTGATGGCATGGGGACAGCGCCCCATCCTCGCCCAGACCCTGCGCATGGGACATGACGATGAACCCATGGGATCGATGATCGCCATGGCCCGCCAGGCCGAAGATGCCGGACTGCTCGCCGTGAGCGTCTTTGGCGGCTTTCCCCTGGCCGATTTCCACAATGCCGGACTTTCCGTTGTGACGGTGGCCGATGGCGACCGTAGCGAAGCCCAGGCGACGGCCGAACACCTGCTCGGTGAAGCGTGGCGCCGTCGCGATGAGTGGCTCTTCGAAGCCGAGCCACTCGAGCACACCGTGGCCCGCGCCGGAGAGCTTGAAGAAGGCCCGGTCATTCTCCTCGATCATGCCGACAATGCCGCCTCCGGGGGGACACAGGATACGGTCGCCGTCTTGCGGGAAGTCATGCGCCAGGGACTGGAGAATGTCGCCATGTTCGGCATTTGCGACGAAGTGGCGGTCGACGCCATGACAGCCGCCGGTGTCGGCAACGAGGTCACGATCGAGCTCGGCGGCAAGGTCGACATGCCCGAGATCGGCAGAAAGGGAGAACCGCTCACCGTGACCGGGAAGGTCCGCTCCCTCACCGACGGCGATTTCACCGTCACGGTGCCGATGGGCCGGGGAACGACGATGTCCATGGGACGTTCAGGCGTTCTCCAGACCGACAACGTCGAGATCGTCGTCGTCTCGCGCCAGACCGAGCCCTATGATCCGGGATGCCTGCGCAGTGTCGGCATCGAGCCTCTCCACAAGCGCTACATCATCCTCAAGTCACGCATTCACTTCCGGGCGGGCTTCAGCGACATCGCCACCGCCGAAGTTCCCTGCAATGGTGTCGGCGTGACGAGCAGCGACAACAGTCTCTTTACCTTCCGCAAGGTGCGCCGCCCCATCTTCCCCCTCGATCCCGACTGCCCGGAAAGGCCCAACTACGCCTGACCGGCAGCGCCGGAGAACCGGCCGTTTTCCTTTCCTTGCGTGAGAATATCCAGTGCCCGGATCCGGTCGAGTTAAGCATGTGCGAATTGATTGCAGTAACTGCGGAGGCAACCGTAGCAACTCGAGTCGCAGCCGCAATTGCCCTGCACGCGTTCCGTGGCGGCGCCGAGTACCTCGCCGAAGATCTGCTCGTTTTCCAGCTGCGCCACCCGGCACGTTGTCGTAGAGCACGACCGCGGACTCACCGGGGCGGTCTCCACCGGTAATGGTGACGTTGAGGTCGGTATCGGGCACTTCGAGCGTGTCCGTTGCGCCAAGCAGGGCTGCGTAGGCGACCGAATACGCATCCCACTCGCCACGGACCTTCGCAAACTGAAGGCGCACAACATCGGTGGCCAGTTCGTGGCCGAGGGAAAACCGCTCCAAGGTACCCGGACAATCCGAGTCGGAGGGCGACTTGTGGATCGCCTTCGGTTCCACCATGTGAGCACCGCAGGAGCGGCAGATGTAAAACCCCTCCCCTTGTCGGCCTTCGCACAGGACAACCACCACTCTGCGGACCACCCTCGTCACCTGGACACCTGAAAGGTTCGTGTCTTCAGGTTGCGTGTCGAAACCGCGGAAGAACGGCCGCGTCGTGTAGAGGCGCTGCGCGCGCCTCTGCGGCTCGGAGGGCTTCTTGAACAGGGGAGTCACAAAGCCGAATTCGGGAATGAGGTACTTCCGCCCGTCAGATGGAGCATCGGGGCCGCCCTCGTTCCATTGTCTGAAGTTGCGCGCGTCGTCATACCGGCAATGGCGCACGGGCCAATCCTTCCCGGTGATCTTCTTGACGCCGCAGGATTCCCATTCGAGCTTGTTGGCGACCACCTTGCCGCCCGGAGCATACTCGGCGATTGCCTGGGACAGGTCCCGCTGGAGCGCAACACCGCTCGCCTGGTCGTCCGTGGACCGGACATCGAACTCGACCACATCCACCGGGAATCCGTATCTCGGAGTGACGGCCTTTCGCGAAAGAAAACTGAGTGACCCTTCGTCTGCGATGGTCTTCATGCGTCTGCCGACGCGCCCTACCCAACTGTCCTTGCCTTGCTCGAAACATTTCCGGCGAAGGGCCTCCATCTCGGTAAAGTCCGCACTTGCGTCCGCCTCCGCAAGAGCAAGGCGGCTGTCCTCGCCGGCTATGTGCACAACCCAGGCATCGTCGTCGAGTCCGACCCGGCCATGCATGTTCTGCGGAACGATGCGGCGCATCGTTTCCTTCAGTTCTCCGTTAGCTTCGCAGAAGCACAGGTTGCTCGTCGCGCGAGGCGCATGCCAGCCAGCCACAAACGTTTCGACATTCCCGAACCTGACCGGGTCCTTCTTGAAGAACTTGGTCAGAGCGACGGCAACCATGTGGCGCATAACGATCTTCTCGTTCGCCATGTGCAGACGCGGCGGGTGGATAGCGCCGGCGATCACCCGGCCGACGGGATCCTCGTAATGATAGAGGTCGTGTGGATTGCGGCGGCAGTAGGTCAGTACCAGCCCGGGGGTGTCTCGCCGGCCCGCGCGCCCGGCACGCTGAGCATAGTTGAACGACTCCGGTGGAACGTTGCGGAGAAAAACCGAGTCCAGGTCGCCAAGATCGACGCCGACTTCGAACGTGCTGGACGAGCTGAGAAGGTGGATGGCGCCGCTCTTGAACGCATCCTGCCTTCGGCCCGCTTTCCGTGTTCGGTGAATACTCTGTGCCCGCGCTACCCGCGGCGACATCGTCTGGTTCGCCAGATTCCGGTTCCTCGACGGTCTCGGGATGAGAGTGTTGCTCATCGTCATCCGCCGGTAAGACGTCCGCGGCCGACCCGCCGGGCTCGGCTTCTGAGGAAACAGAAGCAGGCTGATTTTCGACATCCAGACGCGATGGAGGGGAGTTGTGTTCGGGCAGAGCGGGATCGGATGGGGACGCAGGTGGAGATGCATCGCCTGGCAGCCCTTCCTCTGGTTGATCACCAGAAGGCCCATCTCGTTTGCCCGAGCCGTCAAGGGGAGTAATTGCCGCCTGCGGTGGTTCCGGGTGCAAGACGCCATCGTACGGTGTAGTCGGCAAGGGTCCGGGCATTGGATGCGAAGTGTCCGGGCGGGCATGTCTGGAAGACGGTACGAGAGTCCTTGCGAAAGGCCTGAGACAACTTGCCAACAACCGCAGTGCCGCGATGATCGCTGTCATCCGCATCGATCATTCCCGAACCATGTAGACACCGATAGACTTACGTTGGTCCGTCAAGTGGCCAACGACTCGGTGAAGGCGTCTGGCGCCCGCGTCAGCCACAGCAACGATGGGGACATCCTTGCTGTGGATGCGCCGTCGTGACGAGACGGTGTTCTCCTCCAACAAGCCACTCTTGATCCTTGCCGATCCGTGGCCCATCGCACCATCAGCCATTCCGGGCCGTCGGAAAGTCCGCTTCGCTTCCTTCATGCCCAGAGGCATGACAGCGGCGCCGCCACCATCCTGTCACCGAACGGCACCAGTTCAGTGCTGTCATAGAGGATGACGCCGTAGCTGAAACGCTCCCCGCACGCTTCGGCCAGGGTCCGGAGTCCCATGAAGTCGCCGGACCTCACGGTTGCGGATGCCTTGATCTCGATTCCGGCGATCATGCCGTCATCGCGCTCCAGAACAATGTCCACTTCGCGCATCCCCTGGTCCCGGAAATGATAGGGCGTCAGTTGCAAATCCGACGCCGTCATCAGTTTCAGAATTTCCGAGAACACGAAGCTCTCGAGGAGGCCGCCGAATTCTCCGTGATCCGCCTTCAGCCGGGCGAAGGTCAATCCGCGCGCGCCAGCGAGCAGACCGCAGTCGAGGAAATGCAGTTTGGGCGTCTTCACGATCCGCTTCAGGGCGTTTGTGTACCAGGGTTGCAATGTGGCAACGACGAAGACCTGTTCCAGCAGGCTGACATATCGCTGGCTCGTCTTGTGGCTGACACCGATGCCGGAACCAAACCGCGAATAGTTGACCAGCTTTCCTGAGTGCTCCGCCAGCAACCGGACGAATTTTGGCAGTTCGGTCAGTTTCTCGATCTCGGCGATGTCTCTCAGATCGCGTGTGAGAACAGACGCCAGCCAGGATCGGGCCCAGCTCTGCCGCCGCCGCTCGCTTTCCCGTGCCAGGGCCTCGGGGAACCCGCCCGCCAACGCGACCCTGACCAGCTCGTCACCGACGGTCGCTTGCCGGGTGCCCCGAAGCTTCCCTGCGAACACTCGGTCGAGGAATGTCGGTTCCGTGGCCTCGACTTCGGCGCGCGCCAGCGGCAGCATCCGAAGGGTTTCAATACGACCCGCCAGGCTCTCCGCGACCCGAGGCAAGGTCATGACATTAGCCGAACCTGTCAGCAGGAACCGACCGGGCCGATAGCCTTCATCCACAGACTTCTTGATCGCCAGAAGAAGCTCGGGGGCACGCTGGATCTCATCGATGGTTGCCTCATTCAAACCGCGCACGAATCCGGCCGGATCGGATTGCGCAGCGTCAAGCGTCGATTGATCGTCAAGCGTGGTATAGGCGCGGTCCGTTCCCCCGATCTTGCGGACGAGCGTGGTCTTGCCCGCCCGACGCGGCCCCACGATCAGGACGACCGGCGTGTCCGAAAGGGCCTCTCCTATCTTGCGTTCCAGTAGCCGCTCGTACATGCGTGCCACGCTCCGGTTCCCGTCGATTGGAAAGGTACAGCATGATAATTGGGAGTCAATGAACTGACAATTGGGAGTCAAGACGCATGTGGCATCTCGCCCGGGCACCAGACCGGATTGCGGTGCGGCCTGTTACACTTCTTCGCGGACTCTCAACGGCTACGCGCAGCCATCTCTCTGGATATGACGATCCTGCCGGAGAGGCGGGCTGATCCGGTGCCGGGTTCCGGCTGCATGACCATTCCGTGAACCGCATTGTTTCATGGAAGTGCTGCGCGCCAAGCACGACTTCAAGGATATCAGCATACGGCGGATGTCGAGGGGGGCCGCATCGCCTGACGCTGTAGAAGCAGGGTTCTGGGACATGGGCGAGACGGATGAGCCGGTTGACCAGATCCGGCGGGCAGCCTGTGCGCGGGACGTAGAGCTGATTGTCCGGAACCGCTTCGATCCGCCCCGGCAATGGTCCGGCGATCGGGGGCAGCGGTCAGCGCCGCAGTCCGGACGCTGGATCCGGGATTACAGCGTGACTGAGGGGTCCCTCGCCTCGTGGGAACCGTGCCTCAGTGCAGGGTGTCGAGTGCCGTGACGACGTTTTCGGGAGTCATGGGCATGTCGACCCAGGTGCCGACTGCATTGTAGACAGCCTGGGCAATGGCCGGTCCGGATGCCGCCGCGGGTGCTTCCCCGGCGCTGCGGGCGCCGAAGGGTCCCACCGGGTCGTAGGAGTCACCGTAGATCACCTCACCGCGCAGCGGGAAATCGGCTGCCCGCAAGAGCTTGTAGTCGAGAAGATTGGCATTGAGGATCCGGCCATCGTCGTCAAAGGACAGCGCCTCATAGATGGCGAATCCCGCCCCGCAGATAGCGCCACCGATCATCTGGTTCTTCATCACCTGGGGGTTCATGATCGTGCCGCTGTCCTGGGTCGCCAGGAAATCCAGCAACTTGATCTCACCGGTCTCGATGTCGACCTCGACATCCGCAAAGTGCGCCGCGAAGTGCCTGGCGAACGTGCTGGCCGGCGGCATGGGACCTTGCGGTCTGCCGGTGATCGACGATGCCTGACCCAGCGCGTCGGTGCCACGGAAGTGATTGAGCGCCTCCTCAACCGTGATTCGGATGTTCCGCTTGTTGGGGTCCCTGGAGCAGATGACACCGTCGACCACATCAAGTTCGTGGCGGGGCGAGTCGAAGAATTCCCTGCCGGCAATGTCCAGCAACTGGCGCTTGGCGTCACTGGCTGCGGCGCGTGTCGCCCAACCGACTCGGTACATGGTGTTGCTGGCCAGCGAACCGTGACTCCAGGGGCAGGAATCGGTGTCACCGGTCTCGATTTCCACCTTGTCGAACGGAATGCCGAGTTCTTCCGCCGCCACCTGTGCCTGGGTTGTCTCGCTTCCCTGGCCCTGCCGGCCAACAGCGCAGTGAACCTTGGCGCTTCCATCCGGATTGATGCGCACCACGGCCGAGACATTGCCCTCGAATTCGACACCGCAGACATGGGCCCCTGTGCCGACACCAACGGCCCTGCGCCTGGGCCCGTCCACGGCATAGGGCACGCCCCAGCCCTTCCACTTCGACGACCAGTCGAAGGCTTCGGCACCCTTGCGCAGGATTTCATCCGTGGAACCACTCGACAGGTGAAAGAGCTTCGGCCACGCCTGCCTGTCTTCTTCGGGAATTCCCTCGAGATACTGCTCGAGCGATCCCTTCATGTACTGCCGGCTGTGCTGCATGCGCAGCCGCTCGCCAGGTTTGATCTGGTTCTTCAGACGGAACTCCACCGGATCCATGCCGAGACGAATGGCGCACATGTCGGCCACCCTCTCCACGACCGAGCCCAGGGTCACATCACCAACCGCACGCATGCAGCCCGCAGTCAGGAGGTTCGTGTTGACGCCGTGAATGGCATAGTGTCCGTGTTCAGCGCGGCCCCAGTTGTCGACACAGAAAAAACCGACATCATCCTTGAAGCCATAACCACCGTTGTCGATGATGTGGTCGAACTCCGCCAGGGTCAGGGTGCCATCGTTGCGGCATCCCATGCGACCCCGGGAGATTTCTATGTGCCGGCGCTTCACCGTCGCCATGCACTCCTCGTTGGAAAGCTCGATCTTGACCGGCTTGCGCACCTTGCGGGCGAGCAGGGCCGTGATGAGCATGAAGTTGGCGCTCCACCAGTTGCCGAACGAACTTCCCGACGGCAGTGCGATGACACGGACCCGGCTGAGCGGAATGCCGAAGGCCTCGTGGATGCCGTCACGCAGTTCCGACGGTGTCTGCGACGAGGTCCACAAGGTCACACGGTCGCCGTTCCATTCGGCGATACAGGCATTGCGGCCCAGCGGCGCCATTTGCTGGCTGGCAAAGCGGATCTCGGTCTCGACGATGAAATCCGCCTCCTCAGCCCCCTTCGTGACATCTCCCCACTTGACGACATAGGGATCACGAAGGTTGCCCTCCTCGCGTACTTGCGGGGCCTCGGGCTGCATCGCCGCTTCCGGATCAAAGACCGCATCGAGAACCTCGTACTCGACATCGATGAGTTCGAGCGCCGCTTCTGCAACGTCCTCGCTGACGGCGGCCACCGCCGCCATGTCGTCTCCGTGAAAGCGGGCGATTCCGTCGAGAATCTTGCCGCGATAGTTGAACCAGGCGTTCTCCCAGACATTCTGGGGAGTATCGTGATGGGTGACGACGCCGAGTACACCGGGGAGTGCCTCGGCCCTGGTGGTGTCGATGGAGATGATGCGAGCGTGAGCATGGGGACTGCGCAGGATCTTGCCGTGCACCATGCCCTGGACTTCAAGATCGACAGCGTATTTCAGTGAACCCGTGACTTTTTCCCGGGCATCCTTCACGGGAATGCCCTTGCCGGCGACCCTCCAGGCAGACCGGTGTCCCGCTGCTTCAGTTGCTGCTGCCATCGTCTCTCTCCCCTGGTCAACCGGTGTTTGAAACCGACCCCCCTTCCCTCAGCCGCGCTGCCGCATTCATGACAGATTGCACGATGTAGGGATAAGCGCCGCAACGGCATATGTTTCCGCTCATGGCCATGGCGGCCTCTGCTTCTGTCGGATCTGGATTCTCGTCGAGGAATGCCTTGGCGGCCATGATGAAACCCGGTGTGCAGAACGCGCACTGGAACCCCTGTTCCTCGATAAAGGCCTCCTGGATCGGATGGAGGTTGTCCTCGTTGCCAAGCCCCTCAATGGTCACGATCTCGCGGCCTTCGGCCTGCATGGCGAGGACAAGGCAGGACGTGACGGGTTCGTCATCCATGATCACCGTGCAGGAACCGCATTCCCCCTCGCTGCACGACACACGCACACCATAGAGTCCAAGAGCGCGTCTCAGGAGATCACAAAGACGCTCGTGTGGTTTCGCATCAAGATCGACGGTCCGGCCATTGACGGTCATGCGTATCATCCCTCGTGTCCTCCAAGCCGCCCCAATGCATCAGCGAGAGCACGACGGACAAGTACAGGACACATCCGTGCCCGGTAGCCGGCGCCGGCACGGACATCCGAGATCGGTCGCGCGACAGTCGCGGCATGGCCAGCGGCTTCTTCGAGGTGCCCCGCGCCAATGTCATCCAGGGACCTGCCGGCAAGAACCTTCTCACCTTCCGTCACGCGCACCGGAATCGGCGCCACGGAACCAAGCGCAATGCGCGCGTCCGTGACGGTGCCGGCGTCAGCGGTCAACGACACCGCCGCACTCACCAGGGCAATGTCGACCACCGTGCGGGCAACCCTGCGATAGCTTGCTTCGCGTCGCGCCTGCGGCACCGGCACGACAATGGTACACAACAGTTCTTCCGCGCCCAGATCCGTCGTGTTCACGCCGGTGAGGAAATCCTCCATCGAAACCTCGCGCCGACCGTTCGGACCCTGGATCAGGCAGTGGGACTCAAGCGCCACAAAGAGCGGCGAAAGATCCGCGCCTGGCGAGGCATTGCACATGTTGCCGCCAACAGTGGCAAGGGTGCGGGTCTGCTTCGTGCACATCAACCGCGCGGTATCACCAAGTGCTTCCATGACAGGATGCATCGAGGTGGCACGGTCGAGGTCATCGAGGGTCGCCATCGCCCCGATCCTGATTTCACCCGGAAACGCCTCGATACCGTCGAGCCCGGTGAGGTGTGTCAGATCGATGCAGTGGTCGACCATCACCTCTCCTCGACGCCACTGGAGCATCAGGTCGGTACCGCCCGCCCAGTAGCGGGCGCGCTCGCCATGACGGGATTTCATGGTGATCGCCGCATCGATGCTGTCGGGGCGCAGATAGTCGAACTGTCTGATCACCGGGTTTCTCCCGGATCCGGCTGCAGATGAACTATTCCCGCATATCGGTCCGTTTAATTCAAGGTGTCGGCATCGCTCCTTGATCGGCATGTGCGACTGTTGATATCGTCACGCCTGCGGGGAGGACACATCCATGGGTAGTGTGCGCCCGGGCGATCGGGACCCGGCATGATCAGGCTGCGAAGGCGCAATGGCGAGGATGTGAATCAGGTCGCCAGGCGCAGTGTATCGCTCTTCGAGCTGCGCACCGTGCTATCCGGCAGAACCAGCCTCCTGCTGGGTCTCGCAGGGGCAACCGGATTCTTCATCATCTGGGAAGTCGGCCACTACATCACCCCGGAAGAGAGCCAGAGGTTCCTGCCGGCGCCCCAGGAAGTCCTGGGCGCTCTCATCACCCTTATCGTGGAAAAGGACTACATTGCCGACATTCTCAAGAGTTGCTTTCGCATCTTCGCCAGCTTCTTTGCGGCATGCCTGATCGCTGTTCCGCTCGGCATCGCCATGGGCTGTTTCATGAGACTGCGGGCGCTTCTCAATCCGACCATCTCCGCCTTCCGCTATCTGCCCGCGGCCTCCTTCATTCCCCTGCTCCTGGTGTGGTTCGGCCCGACGGACACGCAAAAGCTGGCCCTGCTGGTGCTCGGCGTCATCTTTTTCCTGGTGGCGCTCATTCTCGACAATACGAAAGCGGTGCAGCCGGAGCTGATCGAGGCGGCACTCACCATGGGTGCCGGACGACGCCGGGTGGTCACCGAGGTCGTGGTTCCGGCGGTGGCGCCAGCCGTGGTCGATTCCATGCGCAACATGATCGCCGTGGGCTGGACCTACCTTGTCATCGCCGAGATCGTCGCTGCATCGGACGGCATCGGTGCTGTCATGATGCGCGCTGGCAGGTTCCTCAAGGTCGACATAATCATGGCCGGGATTCTCACCATCGGCATCCTTGGCGTGGCAACGGACATCCTGTTCCGTCTCGCTGCCCGTTACGCCTTTCCATGGAATCGTGAGCGCGGTGAATGACCATGCCGGGTGATCAGACGCTATCACGCACGGCGATCACGGCGAGCAATGTCACGCGGCAGTATCTTGGCGGCACCTTCACCGCTGTCGACGACGTCTCGATGGAGTTGCGGGAAAACGAGATCGTCTGCTTCATTGGCCCTTCGGGATGTGGCAAGACGACCATGCTGCGCATGATCGCCGGCCTCGAATACCCCTCGATGGGCGACCTCACGATCTTTGACAAACCCATCACCGGCCCCGGTCCCGACCGCGGCATGATCTTCCAGGCCTATACGTCGTTCCCATGGCTGACAGCCCGCAAGAACATCGAGTACGGCATGAAGATCATGGGGCTGTCGCGGCAAGAACGCAGTCGACGATCTGATGAGTTTCTGACGCTGGTCCATCTCGATGATTTCGGCGATTCCTATCCGGCGAGCCTCTCGGGGGGCATGAAACAGCGCGTGGCGATCGCCCGCACCCTGGCGCAGAACCCGGGCGTGCTGTTGATGGATGAACCCTTCGGCGCTCTCGATGCCCAGGTGCGCTGGGAAATGCAGGAAATGATGATCGAGATCATCGAACGCGAGAACACCACGGTGGTCACCGTCACTCATGACATACAGGAAGCCATTTATCTATCGGATCGAATTATTTTCTTCACCCGATCACCCGGGCGAATCAAGGCAGACATCCCGGTGTCGTTCAAGGAGGGACGGCGTATCCCGCGCAAGGAGGAAATGCTGGCGCTTCCCGGTTACGTTGACCTCGAACGTCAGCTCTTCGCCATGATGCGCGAGGAGATCCAGCAGAAATGAACAAGGTCTACCAAGGGAGGAAACATGGCATGCAAGGATTAATAAGGCGTGGAACCGGTCTCTTTGCCGGCCTGCTGGTGGCGGTCGCGCTGACTGCGGGAAGCCCCCTGCGCGCGGCGGAGGACGTGACCGTTACCCTCATTCCTGTCTCTGTCTATGGACCCTGGTTTATCGTCCAGGAAAAGGAAATGGCTGAAGGCATCGATCTCGAGGTGCAGATTATTGAAGACATCACGGCGCGAAACGCCGGACTCTCCACCGGTCACCTTCAGTGCATGATGACGACTATGGACTCCACCGTCGTCGCCCATGCCGCCGGGATCCCGGTGAGGCATGTGGCGGTGCCGCTGATGTCCTACGGGCTTGACGAGATGGTTGTGGCGTCCGATATCCAGTCCGTGGAGGACTTTGACGGACGTTCCTATGCCGCTGACTACGGCTTTCTCAACCACATGTGGATGTTGCTGACCCTCAAGCGAGCGGGCATGGACTTCGATGCCGCGGAGCACAAGATCATGCTGCCCCAGGATGCGACCGCCGCCTTCGTCAGTGGAGCCCTCGACATCGATGTCAACTTCATCCCGTTTTCCACGCAGTCCCAGGAACGCGAGGACTCCTATCTCTTCAAGAGCAGTCGTACGGACGGCACCTGGGAACGCGGCCTGATTTCCGACTCCATCGCCTGCAACACGACCTGGATGGCCGAAAAACCGGATGTGGCCAGAGAATTGCTGCGTTCATGGTTCGAGGCCGTGAACTGGTGGAAGGAGAATCCGGCGGAAGGCAACGAGATCGTGGCCCGGGGACTGGACTGGCCGGTCGAGGACGTCGAGATCACCCAGCAGGGAACCGTGATGCTCAACATCAACCAGAATCTCGGTGCGATCGGCGTCGAAGGCGGCGTACCAATGTGCGCCAGCATTCCGGAAGGGGCACCGCCGCCTCCCGATGAGCCGAGCAACTGGGGTCAGATGTTTGGCGGTGAGGACTGCGAGGCCGGTTATCTGAACTCGACCTGGGACATCTTCGCCTCGGTCTATCACGAGGCCGGCGTGACCGACAACACACCGACGGCCGAAGACGGCATCGACAACAGTCTCATCATGTCGCTGGCTGCCGACGGTTTCGGCGAGACGTACAGTTCCAACAAGTGGGTTGGCCGTTCCGGCATGTAGGATCCGATTGGCTGCCCTGCCCTCCCGTCACAGGGCGGGGCAGTTCGTCTGTGGCATGACAAGGAGGTTGAGACGTGGCTGATCCTCTCAAGATCGATTCCCATGTCCACATCTACGAGACCCGCGAAATCGGCCGGGCCGAAAAGACGGGTTACGATGTCTGGGAGTATGGTGAACTTGCCGGAGTGAGGGCGAGCACCCTCGATGGCACGGTCGACGAATTGCTGGAGTCCATGGTCTCGGCCGGGATTTCGCGTGCCGTCATCGTCAATCTCTACACCACGGCCGAGATCCGTTCACAGGCCATCGCCACACTCGAACCCGGACTCACCACGGGCATGCGTGAGAAGGCAATCACAGAAATCGAAGCGCGCATGGCGGATGAGATGCGGCAGTTCAACCTGTGGGCCTGTGGTGTCGGTCGTCAGCACCCTGAACTTGCGATCTTCATTGCCACCGACCCTCTGCTGGCGCCCGATGAGGCCGGTGCCGCTCTGGTAAGCGAACTCCACGAGTCCCACGGCGCCCATGGTGTCAAGCTCCATGGTCCGGCCCAGGGGTGCATGATGTCGGACCGGCGCCTTTGGGCCACCTACGGGGCTTGCGAGGAACGCGGCCTGCCGATCATTGCCCATGCCGGTCCCGACCAGCAGGGAAAGGGGTATTCGGATCCACCGACTTTCGTTGACATGTTGCGGGATTTTCCCCGCCTCAAGGTGGTGATTGCCCATCTCGGCGGCGCCTCGTGGCGTCAGGCTCTGGAGGTGGCGGAGGCCTTTCCCAACGCCTACTTCGACTGTTGCGAGATCATAGACTGGACGGGAAGCCCCAACGGTCCCAGTGAGATGGAGCTCGCTCGCCTCATCAGGGATATCGGCACGCGCCGTGTCATGATGGGTTCAGATTACCCGTGGTACGATCTCGACAACACCGTCGATCGCGTCATGGCCCTGCCCCTGCTTTCGGTCGAGGAGAAAGAAGGCATTCTGGGCGCCAACGCACAATCCATCCTCGATCTGTAATCCCGCCCGCTCCTGTCAGCTGGGCGTTCCTCACCTGTCTGTTCGCCGCTGTCCCGGGCAGTCGCGCTGTTTGGCGAGTGTTGCGCCTGTCATGTCCACTACGTCTCCCTGCCCAAATGCAATCATCGGAATCACGAAGGTCGTGCGCGACTTCAGTCACGGATCGAAACTGTCAAGGCCGATCTCCTGAAGGGGATGTTCGGCAGGGTGGCCCGACTGCGGCACTCCACCGTCGTGCCAGCGCATGTGGTCGTGGTGGCGGGCCCGTTGCGTTTCATCTTCGGTCTTGCCGGCATACCGGAAGGCGCGAGTGATAACTCACCGACCTGTCCCGTCGGTCAACGCCATCAACCCCTGAGTGCGCTCAAGCAGTTCCACCGAGGTCGCCGACGTGCAGATGAGCGCGGCCGGACCCCTGATCTTTCGGACCAGGGTCTCCAGCCTTGCTGTCGACAACAAACACGTTCCGGGAAAGGAGGAGCGATTCGGTCAACCCATCATGACACGATCGCGGTGGCCGAGCTTGCCTTCCACCACCATGGTGCCGACGGCATCGAGGATGACCCGGCAGGCCAGCTGGGACGTGTTGTCGTTGACATCGTAGGGTGGCGACACTTCAACGACCTCCATGCCGCACAGGCCTTCCCGGGCGATCAGACGCACCATCTCGAGTGCTTCGCGCGGTGTGAACCCGCCGGGTTCGGGGGTACCGGTGCCGGGTGCGAAACCGGGATCGATGGAATCGATGTCGAACGAGAGATAGACAGCCTTCGCCCCCTTCCAGGCGAGTTCGAGGGCGACTTCCGCCGTCTTCCTGACGCCGAGTTCCTCGACATCGGTCATGGTGAGCACACTGGTGCCGCGTTCGCGGGCAATCTCGGAGCCTCGCCTGGAGCCGTACCAGCCTCCAATGCCGATCTGTACGAGGTTCTTCGGCGGGCAGTTGGCGAGACCGACATCGTGCATGTGGGTATGGGCATGATGGGACTCAGCCCGGTCGACGCTCTCGTGGTCGTTCGACGTCCAGTACCATGGAGTCGTGTGCATGCGTTCGTCCATGTCCATGTCGGCCATGTCGATATGCCGGTCGAAGTGAATGATGCCGACATTTCCGTCGATATGGGGCGCTATGCCACGAACGTTGGGATAGCCGAGGCTGTGATCACCGCCCACGAGGATGGGAAAGGCGCCCGAGGTGTAGACGTGGGAAACCGCCTTCGAGACCTGGTCGAATGTCTTCTCGATGTTTCCCGGAATGACGAAGACGTCTCCGGCATCGGCAAGATCGAGTTCTTCGGGAAGATCGATACCTCCATCAACGCTGTAGCCGTCATAGACAGCCGATATTCGCCTCACCGCCTGGGGACCGAACCGGGTTCCCGGCCTGTACGTTGTCCCGGTGTCGAAGGGGATGCCGACAAATGCGGCCTCGTAGTCGCCGATCCGCCTGATGTCCTCGCAATAGGGCGCCTTCATGAAGGTGTTGATGCCGGCAAACGCCGGCAGATGACCGCGGCTGAACAGCGAGATGGTCCTGTCATTGATGGAATCAGCGGCCTCAAGGCCGAGTTCCAGCCCCCGCCGGATCTCCTCTTCCTGGCGGGTCTGCGAAATGCGCGCCAAGCGATGGAGATTGCGTGTGCCCCTGAAGGCCTTGTCGTCCCTGTCAGCCACGTTCCGGTACTCCGGGTTTTGCCGGGGCGATAGTGCCGGAGGGCGGATCATCAATCAACGTGGGATGGTGGGCGCGGCTGGGATTGAACCAGCGACCCCTACGATGTCAACGTAGTGCTCTCCCGCTGAGCTACGCGCCCCATCGGCGACTAGATATCCGACAGCCCTTCACCATGCAACCGGGGCTGTCACACCGTTCTCCTGCCTCTATGGCCCCATCTGACGATCATCGGACCCGACGAGATCAGTTCAGGCCGCGTTCCTTCTTGATACGGTCCCAGGCGGCATTGATTTCGGCCATCTTGCGGTTGGCAACCTCGATGAACTCTTCCGGCAGCCCCTGGGCGGTGACGCGATCGGGATGATTTTCCTGGAGCAGCTTGCGGTAGGCCGCCTTCACGTCGCGATCACTTGACTCGGCCGACACACCGAGAATCTCGTAAGGGTCGCCAACGGTTTCGCCGGTTGCCGTGAACATGCCTTCGAGGCGCCTGATGTCGGCGGACGAGAACCCGAAGATGCGCCCGACATCGTTGATGATGACGCGCTCGGCGGCGTGATAGTGGCCATCCACGTGGGCGACCATCAGCAGCGCGCCGAGGAGATCTTCCCTCACTGCCCGCGAGTGTCCAAGCAGGGACGCGATCTGACGGGCATAGGACTCGTAGCCGTCAGAGCTTTCCTTTGCGGCGTTGAAAATGCGACCGACATCCGCCGAAGCCGATTCCGGTATGGGGAGGACGCGCTTGAGCGCCTGCACCTCGTCCCGTGTGACGCGGCCGTCTGCCTTGGCAAGTTTGGCGACCAGGGCGATCACGGCCAGGGTGAAGGCAACCTGAAGTTCGTCCGTTGACGAACCCTGGTGTGTGACAGCGGGTCTCTTTCCTTTCAGTGTCTGATCAAGAAGGTGTCCGGCGGCGATCCCCATGAGGGCGCCAAGCGGGCCTCCCAGTGCAAAAAAGCCGACTGTGCCTCCGATAACCTTGCCCCAGACGCTCATGTGCCGGTCTTCCGGTATCGCGCAGGCCCACGGACGTGCAGGGATTCACCATCGATCCAGTCCGCCAGTGGATTGCTCGTGGCCCAGCGGCCGGCATACCCGGCCAGCGTGTCGAACACGACGCCATCGTGTTCGCAAAAGAAGTCGATCAGACGCTCCAGCATCATCAGCCGATGGCCGCGGCCGATCACCTGGGGATGCATGGTGAGATTGTAGATGCCGCCTGGCACATGAGTGTGTGCCCATGTGAATTCCTGGCGCCAGATCTCCTCGACATGGGAGGCGGGCTTGAGGCCACCGCCAGTGTCGTCGAGTTCAAAGTAGGGAAAGTCGTCGAGCCCCCAGGCGACCGGCAACTCGACGATTTCGAGATGTGTGCCGAACTCATAAGGCTCGGTGGCCGGAGCATTGTCCCCGGTCCGCATGTAGTAGGGCGTAAAGTCGTCTCCCATGAGGCTCGAATCGTAGAGAAAGCCGAACTCCTCAAGGAGATCCGCCGTACGTTCGCTGAAGTCCCAGGCCGGTGACCGGTAGCCCACGGGGCGCACACCGCAGGCCTTCCCGAGAGCCTCGAAACCGCGTTCCAGGTTGCGCCGTTCCCCCGCCTCGTCAAAATTCGCCGGATTCTCATGAACCCAGCCGTGGTGGGCGATTTCGTGCCCGCCGTCATGGATGGCCCTGACCAGGTCAGGCCATGCGAGGGCCGTGTGTCCAGGTACACAGAAGGTTGCCAGGATCGATCGGCGCTGGAGCAGGTCGAGAATGCGGGGGATGGCGACAGCACCGAATTCTCCCCGTGAGATCTCGCTGGGATTGCTTGACCGGTAGGAGCCGATCCACACCGACATGGCATCGAAATCAAAGGTCAGGCAACAGGTCAGGCGTGGTTGGTCCATGCTCCTCTACCCTCCATCGATCGGAGGCATGACGACCAGGCGGTCGCCGTCGGCGAGTCGGTAGTCCGACCGCGAGGCCTCCCTGACAACACGATCATTGACCAGGATCAGCGCCGGCCGCTCCTGCAACGTTCCGAGCCGGGTGAGCGCGCCGGCAAGTGTCGTGTTTTCCGCCAGGTCCCATTCGCCGACACCGTCAACACCGATGTCGGGAACGGTTTCGCCCGCGTAGGCGGCGAGCCTTACCGACACCCTCATGACAATCCAAGACGATGAAGGGTCTGGCCGCGTGGAGCGCCTTTCTCGTCCCAGCCACGCATCTCGTAGTAGTCGTCCAGCATGTCGCCGAGCCGGGCCACCATGCCTTTCGCCGTTCCGCCTGGCGCCGGGACGTTCAACATGCGATGCGGCAGTGTGTCGTCGCGTCGCCCGAGACCGGCAGCATTGTTGAAAAGTCTCTCCAGGTTCCAGATTCTCTCACCTGTCTCGCGCAGGCGCTCGGCGGTCCACGAGGATGGAAGGGCACCATCCAGCATGGCCGCAACCTTCTCGATGGAGACAGCGGCCGCCGTAAAGGCACACATTCCCGATGAATCGAACGTTGCCGCCCGTTCGTCCTGGGTCGAACGCACGATTTCGGCCTTGCCCTCAAGCTCGGTCGTGGCGAAATCCGAGGCGAAGGGGCTGGCGCGCAGGTGACAGGCACCCCGGTTGGACGTGGCATAGGCAAGCGCCATGCCCTGCATGGCGCGCGGATCGTATCCGGGAAACTCCTGGCCCTTGACCGTCATCGAGAATTCCGGTCTCGCGTACTTTTCGCACAGCCTTGCCGCACCAAGTCCGACGTCGGCCCCGAATCCCTCTCCCTTGGCGCAGGCCTCGACCATGGCGACGAGTCCTTCGGCGGAACCGAACGAAAGATCGACACCTGTCTCGCCCATCGTCACGACACCCGTCTCGAAGAGTTCCATGGCCGCCGCGAGGGCCCCTCCAAAGGAGATCGTGTCCATCCCGTGTTCGTTACACACGAAATTCGCAAAGGTGACGGCATCGATGTCGTCCACTCCCACCATGGCACCCAGCGCGAAGACGTTCTCGTACTCCAGCCCACCCGATGCCGTGTGGTACTGCGGGCGCCCCTTCACCGAGAAGTGATCCGGATCGATCGTGGCGATGCGGCCGCAGGCAATGGTACAGGCAAAACAGGCCTTGTTGGTGACCAGGTTCACGGTGTCCTTGGGGCCGTGGGGGCGCTGTGAGGCGGCCACGTTCAGCCGGTCGGTTCCCTCAAACGTCACTTCGCGTTCGTTGCGGGTCGGCAGGCTGCCGTAACTGTGCGTCATGTCGAGCATGGCATGGGTGCCGTACCGTGCCAGGCGTTCGCGGGAGGGATGTGTGGCAAGACCTGCCTTCGCCTCGGCAACGGCGGACATGAAGGCCGCCGGGTCGCTGACCTTGACGCCCCGGCTCCCCCGTGCGGCAATCGCCTTGAGATTCTTGGCTCCCATGACGGCGCCAACGCCGGACCGGCCCGCGGCACGGTGCAGGTCGTTGACGACACAGGCGAAGCGGACACGTCTCTCCCCTGCCCGGCCGATGGAGGCAATCTTCACGGCGGGATCCTGGAGTTCCGCCCTGATGGCCGGCTCGACCTCCCAGACCGAGCGTCCCCACAGGTGGCGCGCGTCCCGCAATTCCGCGCGGTCGTCATCGATCCATAACCACACCGGATGCGGTGAGGCTCCTTCGACAATGACCATGTCCCAACCGGCAAGCTTGATCTCGGCACCGACCTTGCCGCCGGAATTGGAACAGGCGATGGCATTGGTAAGCGCCCCCTTGGTGACGACGGAGTAACGTCCCGCCGTTGGCGCCATGGTCCCGGTGAGTGGTCCCGTCGCAAAGATCAGCACATTGCCGGGTGCCAGGGAATCCACCGCCGGATCCATCAATTCCATCAGATACTTCGATGCCAGGCCCCGTTGCCCGAGGAACTGTTCGGCCCAGTCCTGATTCAGCGGTTCTCCTTCACAGCAACCACTGCCCAGATCGACCCGCAAAACCCGACCAGTCCAACCCATGTCCAATCCTTCCCGTCAACACGCCTGGTGAAGGCGCGGAGAATAGACCCATTCGACCACTGCGCCAAACACCACACACGCAAGACAGGTATCCGAATGGCCCGATGTGCGACGACGGGCGGCCCGTCTCGGGTCTGGGGTCCCGACAATGCGAGACCCCCGGGTTACCCGACATCCGCAGTGATCGCCTTCGATCGGCTGGCGGTCGTTGTGCGGACGATCCAGGTCAATCGGATCGTCGGCCGTGACATCGATCACGCTCAGGCCCGCATTCCCACCTGTACAAGATCAGTGAATCTCCAATCACCGCACCAGTGCAGTGTATCCAGCAAACACTGAACCTGCCGCGAGGACCATGATAGTGCAGTAAAGTGCATTCCAGAGAGGAAACAACCAGCTGGAGACTCCGCTACGGGTCGCGAGGACCAGATTGATTCCGGAGTACGGACTTCCGGCCGAACCGATGCCCCACCCCATAACGCAGACCGCAGCAAGAAGCGTCGGATCCGGTGATGAAGGCAAGGTTACAGCGATGAGCGTGGTGACCGAGACCAGCGGATGCACACCGGCCATTGCCACGCCAACAATGCAGGCGAGCGCAAGGGTGCCGGTGACCGGATTGAGCGTGAAACTCGGCACAATCATGGGGTACGCGGACACCAGGCTGGTCAGGCCCCCTCCAAGCACCCCGGCAGCGAGAAAAAGGGTGAATTCACCGCTCATGCCGGACAATTCGGTGAGCACGAATCGCTTCAGGGTCCGCATGGCGCTGCTGGTTCCGGTTCGTGCCACGAGCACCGCTGCGACTAGCGAAGGCGCAATCAACGCAACCAGCAACAAAATTGACAATGACGGCCACAACCAGTGCGCGATTGCTGTCGTGCACGCGAGCGCAAACGGCAGCCAGAGACTGTCCAGACGAAACGGATATCCCTCGAACCTGGAAAGCGCATCGCCTTCTTCGAAGTGACCGATAATGGCGAGAACAAGGAAGCCGATGCAGGCGAGTGTGACGCCTGCCAGCACAAGTCCGGAGAAATGCACTCCCGGCACCAGGCCCAGCGCGAGGGCCACGCCTCCGATGAATGGCGAGTAGAATGCAACCATCGAATATGAACGCCCCAGCATCGCCACTTCGCGGCGCGTGAGCGGTGCTGACCGGGCCAGCTGTTCGGCGAAAACCACCACGGCGGAAATGTTGATGACGGCGCCGAACAGATGAACGCCTGCCATCGTACGCAGGTAGGCGCCGAAACCACGGTGCGTGGGTGTGCCCGTCCTTGCTATCGCGTTGGCAGATTGAATCAGGCGCAAGAACGCTACCCCGGCGAGCACGGTGAGGATTGGCAGCGAGCCTCCCGTCACGATTCCCCACGCGACATCGCCGCCGCGAGCCATGGCCACTGCGATGCATGCGAGCCCGATTCCAAACATGAGTGCAACCTGCACTTGTGCGCGGGATGGCAGCCGGTTCCACACGGCACACCCCGCGGCCCAGGCTGCCAGCATGCCAATCTCCCGCGGAAACGCAGGTGCCAGCTCATGCACGACGGAGGCCACGAGCATCGCACTGATCATCAGCCCGGAAAAAGCACCGCGACGGGCCAACCGCGGGGCAAGTCTTGAAGCGTCCGGCTTCCTCAACCAACGAACCTCCCTCCGAATGGATCGCAGAGTAGCAGACCGTTGATCAACTCCGAATCCCGATCCCTGATACATACGGAATATCCGTGGGTTAACACAAGGATCACCATCGAGCAGACAACCTGTCTTCACCCGACACGTCGTTGCCAGGCGCACCACGTCGGGAGTGGTTCCTCGTCGAAAATGCGGTCGGGATCAGCTTCCACTGGATTTGTCACCCATGGCGATCCTGCATGAACATGCTGGCCAGCCTTGGCATCCGCCAACGAAACCGTTTATCCAGTCGTCGACACATTCTTGCCTGGGACACATACGGGTGTTCCTGACGCGCTCCTCCAACGACTGAAAACCGTCTCTTGACGGAACGGAGCCGTGGAGCATGCCCCGCCCGGACGAAGTTCCTGCATGTGCCCCACAATGAAATCCAGCCATAGATACTCACCACGACATCCTGACAAGAGGAGTGGCTGCCTCGGCACAAAGCATGGTGGAAGAGTCCTGGAAACGCACCCCGAGAGGATTCGTTCCCGGTCGCGCCTTGACGCCAACAATCGACATTGCGCATTGCCCCGGATCCAGAGTAACGAGTGTCACCGTGTCTCTCGCACGACGCGTCGGTACGGATCATCTGGCCCACGGAAGCGGACTTGCCGTGCGTCGGACACTTTCCAACCGGTGAAACGTTGAGCATGGGATGGCAGCATTCGCGGGACGTCATGCATGTTCGCTACGGGGAGAAGAGTGCGTGAACCGTCTGATTCCAGTTCCGCCGGGCGAAGCGCGTGGGGTCACTGTTGAAACAGGTGACATCGTGCGAATCGTCAATACGGAAGGCCACCAGGTCGTCGACACCTGGGCATTTTGTTCAGCAGACCCTCTCGAAGCCCTTTCAATGGAGCACAGCAGGTCTGCGACATACCGGATCCTGTTCAAACCAGGCGACACACTGGTCAGCACCCGGTTTCGTCCCATGCTGACGATCCTGGCCGACACCTCTCCAGGAATTCACGATACACTGCATGCTGCCTGCAGTGCTGAAAGCAACCGGTTCTTTGGCGTGGAGTCGCCCCGTCCCAACTGCGAGGACAACCTCAGGAGCGTCATGGCGGAGCGCGGGGTCTGCCTTGGACCGATTCCCTGTCCCTGGAACCTGTTCGAGCATGCCATAGTCAAACCCGATGGTTCGCTGATGGATGAACCGGCCTCTGCAGCGGCCGACGACTACATCGAGCTTCACGCTGAGACTGATGTTGTGCTCGTTTGTTCCGCCTGTCCCTCGAGTGTGGGCGATATCAGCCTGGGAACACCTCGGGGAGCCGCCATCGAGCTGATCGGCCGTGGCTGATCTCGTTGTTGCCCTGACAAGAGCGTGCGAGCCAAGCGCTGTTGAGGCCCGCCCAGCACCTGCGAAATCCGGCCATTCCAATGTTGATTCGACGTGCCAAGGGCGGAGAAAGCAAGGACCGCAACCAAACCGCGGAACGGCTTGCACTATCATTGCGGTCCGCCCTGGTGGGGCCGGAACAGATATCGCTTGATTGCGGTTTGATGGGTAGGGACCGGAGAGACCCGATGCCGAACTCGAGCTGACAAGCCAGGGATCGGAGCGGGCCTCAAGTGCGGCCGCGACAAGATCATCGTTCACCTCCGAAGGAACCATCAGCGCCTGGACCCCAATCGTCACATGACGAAGCAGGATTTCCCGGCATCCTCCCCTGTGAACCAATGGTGGAGGCGCGATATCCTGCCGGACATCAGACAGGTGGAGACAGGTATGGGCGGCAGACTGAACGGCAAGCGCGCCATTGTCACCGGCGCATCGAGAGGCATCGGCAGGGCAATCGCAGAGAGCTTTGTCCGTGAGGGTGCGAAGGTCATCGCCACGGCGCGGCGGCCACCGGCAGCCGGGGACAGCGATTCCATGTTCTGGGTCCCAGGCGACGTCTCTTCCGCAACCCACGTCTCCACCGTCGTGGAGACCGCAAGGGAGCGTCTCGGCGGAATCGATGTCCTCGTCAACAATGCGGCCATGCAGATCGAAAAGACGATCATCGAGACCAGCGAGGACGAGTGGAACGCCATCTTCCGCGTCAATGTGGGCAGCGTCTTCCTTTTCTGCCGGGAATCCGTTCCCGTCATGACGCGCCAGGGCGGCGGCGCCATCATCAACGTTGGCAGTTACGACGGATTCGTGGCGGACCCGGGACTCGCCGCCTACTGCGCCACCAAGGGCGCGGTTCACGCGCTGTCACGCGCCATTGCCGTCGACCATGGCGCGGACGGCATCCGCTGCAACGTCATCTGTCCGGGCTGGATCCGGACCGACATGATGGATGCGTACCTGGCAAGCGTACCCGATCCCGCAGAGGCCGCCCGCGCGCTCGACGCCAATCAGCCCGTTGGGCGCATCGGCCAACCGGTTGATATCGCCGCCCTGGCCCTGTTCCTCGCCAGTGATGAGGCCGCATTCACCAGCGGCCAGCTCTTCGTGTGCGATGGCGGACTCACCGCCCGGGCGCCCCAGCCCTGAACGACGAACCGGCAATCACCGTGAGAACCACCGTTGACATATGGTCGGATCCGACCTGTCCATGGTGCTACATCGGCCATCAGCGGTTGAAGAAGGCTCTCACCGGTCTTTCCGGTCGCAACCGCCCGCGGATCGTGTGGCGGGCCTTCCTGCTGAATCCGGCGATGCCGGCTGACGGCATGGAACGCAGTGCCTGGCTGGCACGTGCCTTCGGCAACTCCCGGTTGGCCGAGACGACGCTTGACCGCATCACGCGGCACGGCCTGGCAGAGGGTATTCCCTTCGCATTCAGTGCCATTTCGAGAACGCCTTCGGCCCTGCGGGCACAGGCACTCATCCTGGGAGTCCATGACAGCGGCCGGCAGAGGGATGTGATCGACGGCATATTCAGGGGTCATTTTGTCGCCGGGCGGGACATCGGCGATCCAGGAGTCCTGGCGGACATTGCCGAAGGCGCCGGGTTCAATCGTGTCGAGGCCCTGAGCTGGATCGACAGCATTCCTCTGACCAGGCGTCTTCTCCACGATGCCAGGAAGGCGCGGGAGGGGGGTATCAGAAGTGTTCCCTTCTTTGTATTCAACCGCCGCCTTGCCATTGGCGGTGCCCAGTCAACCGAGGTGTTGCACCGTCTCGTGACCACGGCAGGCGATTGCGGAGAGTTCTGATGCAAGGCACTCGGCACCGTCGAGGCGGTCCCTCACCCTTTCCCAGGAACCGGTCACGACCAATGTATGGTCGGGGCGCATCCTTGCATTTCCGTTCTGTGCGGTGATCCAGGAAATCAGGCCTTCAGGTTCGGCGAATGTCTCCTGGTGAAAGGCGACCACGGCCCCGAGCGGTCCGGCATCGAGCCGGGCAATTCCGGCACGTCGGCAGTCGCCCTTGATGGCAATGATTCGCAGGAGATTGTCGGCTTCTTCGGGAAGGTCGCCAAAACGATCGACCAGTTCCTCTCTCAGATCATCGATCCCGGCGCGGTCCTCGAGCGCGGCAATGCGCCTGTAGAGAACGAGTCTCACGTCAAGGTCGCGAACCCAGGTATCCGGAATCAGGACTGCCGAGCCGACCCCTACTTCCGGCGACCAGGAATGCCGCGTTTCCCGCGACCGCCCATCCTGTTCCGCACGGACCTTTTCGACCGCCTCCTCGACCATCTGCTGATAGAGTTCCACTCCGACCTCACGGATGTGACCGGACTGTTCCCGGCCGAGAAGATTGCCGGCGCCGCGAATTTCGAGATCGCGGCTTGCCAGTGAAAACCCGGCACCCAGTGAATCCATCTGGGAGAGTGCCTTGAGGCGGCGCATCGCGTCCTTGCCCGGCTTCATGCCGGGCGGCAAGGTGATGTAGGCATAGGCGCGCACACGGGAGCGGCCGATGCGCCCTCGCAGTTGGTAGAGCTGTCCCAGGCCGAAGCGATCGCAACGGTGGATGATCATCGTGTTGGCGTTGGGAATGTCGAGTCCCGACTGGATGATCGTGGTCGAGACCAGAACGTCGATTCGGCCATCGTAGAAGGCCGTCATGACGCTCTCGAGATTGTCTGGATCCAGCTTGCCATGTGCCGTGGCGATCCGTGCTTCCGGAACCAGCTTTTGCAGATCCTTGCGCATACGTCCGAGGTCCGAAACCCTGGGACACACGACATAGGTCTGGCCGCCCCGCATGCGCTCGCGCCTGATCGCCTCGCGAATGGTGACCGAATCGTACGTACCCACAAACGTCCTGATGGCGAGCCGGTCGACCGGCGGAGTGACGATAAGGCTGAGGTCGCGCACTCCGCTCAGGGCCATCTGCAGGGTCCGCGGAATCGGTGTCGCAGTCAGGGTGAGGACATGGACATTGGCCTTGATCTGCTTGAGCCTTTCCTTGTGGGCCACGCCGAACTGCTGTTCCTCGTCAATCACGAGAAGACCGAGGTTGGAAAAGGACATGGTGCGGGACAGCAGGGCGTGAGTGCCGATCACGATGTCGATGGTTCCGGCCGCCATCCCCTTCTTTACCCTGGCTGCCTCGCCGGAAGTCACGAGACGCGACAACAGGGCTATGTTGACAGGCAAATGCCTGAATCGATCGACAAAGGTCTCGTGGTGCTGCCGGGCGAGCAGTGTCGTGGGGGCCACCACCGCCACCTGGTATCCTTCAAGAACCGTGGCGAGCGCGGCGCGCAGGGCCACTTCGGTCTTGCCGAATCCGACGTCGCCGCACACCAGCCTGTCCATGGCGCGACCCGAGGCCAGGTCGTCGAACACCTCGCCAATGGCCTTTGCCTGATCCTCGGTCTCCTGGAAGGGAAAGCGCGAGCAAAATTCGGTGTACGTCTCCTCGTCGACACGAATGACAGGGCCCGACTGCATGAGTCTCTCGGAGGCCGTCTTGAGGAGGTCTCCCGCCATCTCCTCGATGCGGTTCGCAAGACGCGCCTGGCGCGCCTGCCAGGCAGCGCTTCCAAGACGGTCCAGCTGGACACGGGCATCATGCGAACCGTAGCGGGACAGGGTATCGATGTTCTCGACCGGCACCAGCAACGCATCACCGCCCGCGTAGTGAATGCGCAGGCAGTCGTGCGGCGCACCACCAAGCGTGATCGTGTGAAGGCCTTCGAACACACCGATGCCGTGGTCGATGTGGACGACGTGGTCGCCTTCGGCGAGCTGCGACACCTCAAGAAGAAACCGTTCGGCATCGCGCTTCGTGCGCCGCCGGCGTGGTGCCATGATCCGGTCGCCGAGAATATCCTGCTCGGCGACAACACTGAGATCCGTGGTCACAAACCCGTGTTCGAGCGGCAGAACGACGACGGGGACGGATGAGTCCGGCATCCGGAGCCAGTCTTCCTCCCCTGCCCTGGCCACGTCACCGACACCGTGACTCTCCAGCATGGTCGCCAGGTTGCCCTGACTCGCTTCTCCCAGTGCGGCAACAATGACCCGACGGCCCTTCAGCTTCTCGTCAGCGATGTGCCGGGCAACTGAATCGAAGAGCTGCATGCGGACATTCACCCGCTCGAGCCGAAAGTCCCGGGCTCTCAGGCCACCGGCATCGATCACTCCGCTGGACGTCGTGTCAGGGGCGTCAGCCAGCAGCTTGATCGCCGTGCGCGTTCGCGCCATCGCCGTCCAGTCATCGATCGAAAGATAGAGTCCATCAGGAGGCGGAGCGTGATAGGCGACGCCGTCATCGCCGTTTCCGGACGCGCGGTGCTCGTAGTGGTCCTCAACGGTGTCGAGGTGGGCGCGCAATGCGTCCTCGACATCTCCGGTGAAGACCAGGATCCAGTCCTTGGCAAGATAGTCGGGGAATGTGTCAAGGGTCTGGTGAAAGAGGCCCAGCCAGTGTTCCATACCCGGTGTCCGCACACCCTCGACGGCCGATTCATAGATGGGATCGGCCAGTGCATTCATGCCAAAGAGTTCGCGCCAGTGATCACGGAACCGCTCGATCGAGGCAGGATCGAGCGCCACTTCACTCGCCGGATCGATTGAAAGTCTCTCCAGGAGTCCTGTCGAACGCTGGTTCAATGGGTCAAAGGTACGGATGCCGGTGATCTCGTCGCCGAAGAAGTCGAGACGTGCGGGTTCTGCCATGGCTGGCGGAAAGACATCGAGAATGTCACCTCGCGCCGCACAGTCTCCCTGTTCCATGACCACGCCTGTCCTGGAGTAACCCATGGTGAGGAGATCGCGAAGGAGCGCGGCCGGATCCGTCCTGGCACCCTTGTGAAGATGCCGGCGCCGGCCGTGCCATGTCGTGCGTGGCGGCACCCGCTGCAGCATCGCTCGTGCCGTGGTGAGCACGACAAGACCGCTGGAGCCCCGTGGTCTTTCACACAGGTCTCCCATGAGGGCGAGACGGACTCCCGCCACAGCGGGGTGCGGCGACACCCTGTCATAGGGAAGACAGTCCCAGGCGGGAAAGAGCCGTGTGCATCCGCCGGCGCCAAGGAAAGCGAGAGCGCCGACCAGCCTTCGTGCCCGTTCCTCGTCGTGGAGCACCATCAGGATATCGCGGTCGGGATGGTGTTGACGCAGTCCTGCGAGCAGAACGGCGTCCACCCCTTCCGGAACACCTGATACCGTGTTCAGAACACCGGGATCCAGTGAATCAATGACATGGCCCTGCAATGTATCAATGTGCATGAAACATTCTAATCCGTCTTACCAACTCCCTGAACTCCCCTGCGGCAGCATCGTCACCGTTCACGATCCATGCCTGGATGAGGGGATCCGGGCACCTGAGAAACGCGCCAAACTCCTCAAGCTCGTTCTCGTTCATCGACTCCAGCGCGTATTCGGCATATCGCCCGAGCAACAGATCAAGCTCACGGGAACCGCGGCGTGCGGCCCGGTAGCGAAGCCGTTGCAGGCGAGTGTTGTTGTCGTCTGTCATGCCAACGCCGGTCCCGGGGAGGATCCGTCTACAGCGTGATGCACGTGATGTCACGGACACTCCAACGCCGGTGTATGCTCCTCCCTCATGAGACCGGAGATTCTCTATCGGCTGTTCGAGCCGGTGACCGCTATTTCACGTGTCGGCCACAGGACCGCTTCCCTGATTTCAAGCCTGGCCGGTCCCAGAATTGTGGATCTTATCTGGCACCTTCCGACGTCCATCATCAATCGCCAGCAACTTTCCGATCTCGAAAGTGCAACCCCGGGAAGCCAGGTCAGTGTCCATGTGACGGTGGAGCGCCACAGGCGACCCGGAACACCACGTCATCCCTGGCGCATCGTGACCACAGACGATGCCGGCCGGAAACTTGATCTCGTCTATTTCCGTGCCCGCGAGTCGTGGCTCACGAAGCTTCTTCCGGCCGGATCAAGGAGGCTGGTGAGCGGCCGGATCGAGCAATTTGCTGACCGCCTGGAGATGGTTCATCCCGATCACGTTGCGGCGCCAGGAGACAGCGACAGCCTGCCGCACCTGGAACCGGTCTATTCCCTTGTGGACGGTCTCGGTGCGCCAACCATGCAACGGATCATCTCACTGGCGCTGGAACGCAACCCCGAACTGCCCGAGTGGCAGGACCGGGCATGGCTGGAGCAGAACGGTTGGCCGTCATGGTCAGACGCGGTCAGACGTATTCACCATCCCCGGGACCTGGATGAACTTGCAGGAGACCCGGGTGCGCGTGATCGACTCGCCTTTGACGAACTCCTCGGCGACCAGCTCGCCCTGGCCCTGGTGAGGGCCAGACGACGCTCAACGCCTGGCCGCTCGCTCAGGGGCGATGGCAGTTTGCGCACGAAGATCACACACGCGCTTCCGTTCCGCATGACGCAGGCACAGGTCAACGCGATCCGCGACATATCTCTCGACATGGAGGCGCCCTTCCCCATGCTGCGCCTCCTGCAGGGCGATGTGGGAAGCGGCAAGACACTGGTGGCCGTGCAGGCCATGCTGGCAGCGGTGGAGGCCGGTCATCAGGCCGCATTGCTGGCGCCCACGGATCTTCTGGCCCGGCAGCATCGTCGCACCATCGCCGATCTCACACGCGACACCGGCATCGACGTTGTTCTCGTCACCGGGCGCGACCGGGGAGCAAAACGCAGCGCCAGTCTGCGGGGAGTTGCCAACGGGACGTCCCACCTGGTTGTCGGCACCCATGCCCTGCTCTCCGAAGGCACCGAGTTCCATGACCTGGCGCTAATCGTCGTGGATGAACAGCATCGTTTCGGCGTTCACCAGCGCATTGCACTGGCGGCCAAGGGACACTCCGTCGACACCCTTGTCATGACCGCTACGCCGATACCGCGTACCCTGCAGATGACAGACTATGGCGGGCTCGACGTCACGCGCCTTGACGAACGCCTGCCAGGGCGCCAGGAGGTCACCACGCGGGCCATGCCAACCGGGCGCCTCGACGAAGTAGTGGCAGCTCTTGGCCGCGCCATCGGGCGTGGCGGGCGGGCCTACTGGATCTGTCCTGTCATCGAACGAAGTGAATCCGACGACACGGTCTCTGCCGAGGACCGGTACCGCCATCTCAGCCGAGTCTTCGGAGAGCTTGCCGGACTTGTCCACGGACGCATGAGCGCCGCCGACAAGGACGAGGTCATGGAGAGATTCACAAGCGGCGCCATTGCCGTCCTCGTGGCAACGACGGCGGTCGAGGTCGGACTCGACGTGGGTGCGGCCACTATCATGGTGATCGAACAAGCAGAGCGCTTCGGTCTCGCCCAACTGCACCAGCTCCGCGGCCGGGTCGGGCGCGGCAACACCCCGTCATCGTGCCTGCTGCTCTATGCTCCTCCACTCAACGAATCAGCGCGCAGACGTCTCGACATCCTCAGACACAGCAATGACGGTTTCGAGATTGCCGAGGAGGACCTGCGTCTGAGAGGAGGGGGAGAACTGCTCGGCGCCAGGCAAAGCGGCCTGCCAAGGTTTCGTCTGGCCGACCAGCATGCCGCAACACGCCTTCTCCAGGCCGCCCACGACGATGCCCGGCTCATCGTTGCCCGCGACCCGGACCTCAAGAGCGAACGCGGCCGCGCCCTCACGATCCTGCTCCATCTCTTCGAACGGCAGGACGCCATCAGACTCCTCGCATCGGGGTAAGATCCATCAGGCGTCAGGCTCTCGTGATTCAGGAATCCTTTCCGAATGGCGGGAATACCAGTGGCCCGCCCGGACTCGTGTCGCGGCATAAAGTTGACGCTGTTCCAATGAACGACGAAGGTCATGCTTCCTGGGGAGAGTTCCCCATCTCGCTGTCCAGGATGTGCTTCAGTCCGAGTTCGATACTGTTGATCCGCAACATGATCGGACCCCGGGTGAGTGCGAACATCACGTCGCCCTCCGAGAGGTTGCACTCCTCCCGGTCGACGCCTTCAAGCATGCTGGCAGCCATGGCGTCAATTCTCGCCCCCAAGTCGAAGTTCTCAAGGTTTCTCGATCGTGACCTGGTCACGTGCAACCGACTTCGGGATTCCGCCGTCCCGTCCGAAGCTTGCAGCATTTCTCGGACGTCACTTGCTTGGTCAGAAACACTTGTCATATTTGGGACATGACAAGTCTGGCACAAGAAACCAGTCTTCGCTCCCGGCTACTCGCTCGCGCGGCAACCAGTTCGGACGAGGTCTCGACACCCGGGGATCCTGCCGACATCGACAAGACCTTGCAGCACCTCACCGCCGCGAGCCAGCTTCGCCGCATTCGCCACGGCCTCTACGACCGGCCACGCAAGAACGATCTGACCGGGCGCCAGGCCGTATCCGACTATCGCGCCATCATCGACGGCAAGATCGCCGCCAATGAACTTGGCTTCACCACCGCCGTACCGACCCGCACCGAGGTTCTGGTCGATCCGCGGCTGAAGCCGATCAGGCTCGGGGTCCGCCGCCTCTATCGGGCGGGTCGCCGCGTGACCGCCTCGATCTGTTCTTCGCGGCCGCCAATCTGTTCGGCGCCCCGGTCGGCCACGCCGAAGTCCGCAGTTGACGAACATGGATCTGACGAAAGATGAACAGCACACCAGGAGCAGCCGCCAGCGTTTCCCAAAGGTTGCTGCAGGCCGGGTCCAGTCTTGGCGTTTCGGACTGGCTTGTCATCGACGAAGACATGAACCAGGCGTTCGCCGTCGTCACACGTGACCCGGTGCCCATGCAGATTGATGGCCAGCGGTTTGCACACGGATTCCTGACCTTGTCGCTCTTGTCCGACCTGATGACCAGTGCCCTGCAGATCGACGGCTCCGGAAGCGCAGTACCGGAAGGCTACCTTCTCAACTACGGTTTCAATCGAATGCGTCTGATAGAACCCATCCCGTTGGGGGCACGGATTCGGGGGTGTTTCCGGACCGCTGAATGTGGCGTCACGAAACGGGGGGCGGTCACCATTATTCCGATCGACGTCGAGATCGAAATTGAAGGCACGGAACGCCCCGCCCTGGTCGGAGAATGGCTGACCGCATGGAGAAAATAGAGGTCGACGACACACCGCAGCCGCATTGACGGGGAAATCAAGGTGATAGACGGAACATGAGCATCGACTGCACTGTTTCTCACCCAAGAGAAGATGAGCTGACTGCGGGCATGCCAAAGAGCATCCCGCAGATGCTCCGCGACCAGGTGGACAAGACGCCGGATCGGGAAGTCCTGGTGTTCTTCGATCATGGCGTCTCAGTCACCTACGCGGAGCTGGATGAAAAAGTGAGGCGTGTAGCCAACGGGCTCGTGAAGACGGGAGTCCGCAAAGGCACCCACATCGCCATGATGCTTCCCAATGTCATGGAGTTTCCCGTGACCTGGCTCGCCATGGCCTGGGTCGGTGCGGTCTCCGTTCAGCTCAATCCGAACTTTACGGGCAGAGAGCTCGATTACGTGCTGAACGACTCGGATGTCGACTACCTGATCGTCGACGAAACCTGCCTGGCATCGCTCGGGGCCATGCGGGCGCGCAGCGAGCGCCTGCCTGACGAGAACATCTTTGTGCGTGCCGGCGGCGCGGCACGCCACCCCTATAGCGCCTGGGAGAACCTGGAGCGGTGCGAGCCGTTGCCGCCCGAACCGCGCGCGGATGTCTTCGAGCACGATGTGATGACTATTCTCTATACATCCGGAACGACGGGATTCCCGAAGGGTTGCATACTCGATCATCGCTACTGGCTGCAGATCGGCACCTGCGGTCTCTACTGTATGGGCGGGCACACACCCCGCAATACACTGATCTACGAGCCGATGTTCTACATTCAGGGCAACGCTGTTTTCATTGTGTCGCTGCTCAGCAATGGAACCGTCTACTGCCCGGCGAAACCGAGCATTTCCAGGTTCCTGGAGTGGATCGATCGCTATTCCATCGATTATTGCGCTTTTCCCGTTCCGGCCGTGCACATCATGGATCAGCATCCGGCAGAGATGGGGCAAAGCCTCAAGTGGGTGCACGCCTGGTACTTCCACGGTGACTGGCTGGAGCGTATCGAGAAACGTTTCGAGGTCGTTGCTCGGGACAGCTACGCCATGACCGAGAATGGCCTGTGTCTCTACGTCCCGGTCGACCGGCCGGACCTGGTGAGTCGCGGATCGGTGGGGATTCCAGTGCCTTGGCGCGAAATTCGCATTGTCGACAACGACGGCCATGATGTTCCCGACGGAGAAGTTGGAGAGGCCTGGACCGCAGGGCCCGGCCACTTGCACGGCTACTACCGGAAGACCGCTGCGAACCGCGACAGCTTCCGCGGGCGCTGGTTTCGGACAGGCGATCTCATGCGACGGGACGTGGACGGTGGCTACTATCTGGTTGGCCGCCTGAAGGACATGATCAAGCGCTCCGGTGAGAACATCTCCGCTGCAGAGGTGGAGGCTTGCCTGTGCAAGCTGTCAGGTGTCGTCATGGCGGCTGTGGTTTCCGTGCCAGACGTCAAACGTGGCGAGGAAATCAAAGCCTATGTGCAACTGAAGTCCGGCCTGACGTCCCGACAGATCACGCCGCAGATGGTCCTGGCCCATTGTGGCGAGCATCTGTCCGCCTTCAAGATCCCCCGTTACCTCGCGTACGCTCAGTCCTTCCCGATGACGGCCAGCGACGACAAGGTTGCCAAGAATCAGCTTGTGGAGGGTGTCGAGGACCTCACGGTTGGCGCGTACGATCGGGTTGATGACACTTGGCGTTGACGGAATCGAGGTCAACGGATCGACCGAATCACAATGCGGCGCGGCACGGCGAAATGCAGGAGCATTGCCTGCGAAAACAGACAAGGTGGGTAACGGCAAAGGGGAGCCGCTTTGGGTCAGATGCGGACCTGGGCACATCACCCTGTCCGGCGTTGTTCTCGCATGGAACAGCACAGGGACATGCACGCAGCGGTTGACGTGCGGCCTCGCTGCCGAGGTCCTGGTCAGCGGGTGTTGGCGGCCACCATCTCGGGCGTCACCACGCCACCGGAAATCACCAGCTTGATGCCCTGTTCGACCGTCATGTCGAGGAAGATCACGTCCTTCTTGGGTAAGAACAGCAGGTAGCCTGACGTCGGATTGGGTGTTGTCGGCAGGAAGACATTGACCACGTCGTCGCCGATGGCGTCCCGCACCTCTCCTTTCGCGGAACCGGTGGCAAACCCGACCGCCCAGCACCCGGGGCGTGGCCACGAGATCAGCACGACATCGCGAAAGGCTCTGGAATCGTGTGAAAAGACGGTTTCGAATATCTGCTTGAACACCGAATACACCGAACGGACCACCGGCATGCGTTCGAGCAACCGCTCTCCCATGTTGACCACTGTGCGGCCGATCAGCCCGGTGGCCAGCCAGCCGATGAAGGTGATGGCGACCACGAAGATGACCACTCCGATACCCGGCACGGCAAACGGCAGGTAGTTCTCCGGATTCCAGGTTTCGCCCAGCAGCGGCAGCACATTCTCGTCGATGAATCCGACGATGAACGTGACGAGATAGACCGTCAGGGCCAAGGGCGCCACGACGATGATGCCGGTGATGAAGTAGGCCCGCAGGCGCGCCCATATCCTGCGTCTGGGCTGTTCCGGCGGATGTGCTTGCGCGTTGGTCATGTGCCGCATCTCCTCACCGGTCACGATTCAATCCATGCGGGCCGGACCAGACGATTCCCGCGGATACGCCGCATCTCCCTGCCCCCGACAAGCCAGACATCGAAACCCGCCGGGAACAGTCCGGAAAAAGCCCTTTCGTGAACATCAAGCCCGCCCGCATAGGCGCCAAAAGCCGGCAGGATCACCCGCCTCCCGTCGCTGGCAAAGCAGCGGCGTCGAATTCTCGTCCCCTTCGGAGCAATGACAGCCGAAGGATGAAGGTGACCCGAGACCTCGCCCGCCACCATAGCGCATGACGGTTCGTGGCGGAATGTCAGTCCGCCATTCGTGAATGCTTCCATGGCGCGCCCGGAAAGCATGGCGGGTGGCGCCGGGTCGTGATTGCCGGCAATCCAGATCCAGTCGCGTCCGCGTGCCAGATCCTCGAGCGCCGCGAGAGAGGCCTGGTCCAGTCCGGAAACGGCTTCGCGGTCGTGAAAGCTGTCGCCGAGACAGACGACGCACTCGGGCTCAAGACGGGTGATGGCTTCAGCCAGGCGCCGTATGGTGGCGTTCGTGTCATGGGGAGGCAGCAGCGATCCGTGACGGGCGAAAGCCTTCCCCTTGCCGAGGTGGAGGTCGGCGACCGCAATCAGGCGCGCTTCAGCCCAGTGGAGGACTCCGGTGGGATCCGGCTGCAGTGCCGTGCCGTTGACGATCACGGATCGCCACCAAATGCGTCGATGAGATCGTCAAGGGCCGAGGAGGCCACCATCTGTCGCCCGACCTCCAGCATCACCGGAAGGGCAAGAGGTGAGACCGTGTCAAGGTCGCGCTGGAGAATGCGTCCCCTCACCCTTACCAGCATGTCCTCAAGGCGGCGGGTTTCCAGAAGCGTGTCCATGGCTTCCTTTCGCGCAGCTTCGAGGAGGACATGGTCGGGCTCATGGCGACGCAGCACATCATAGATGAGGTCGGTGGAAAACGTGACCTGGCGCCCGGTCTTGCGATAGCCGGGATGCTGGCGTTCGATGAGGCCGGCCACCGTCGCCACCTTTCGAAAAGACCGTTTCAGGAGGCTGGATCCGGCAAGCCAGTCGTCGAGATCCTCCAGCAGAAGCGACTCGTCAACGAGAGTCTCGATATCCAGGACGCGTCTGAGACTCCAGATGGCAAGAGCATAGTCATTGGCGACGAACCCCAGAGGCCCGGCTCCCATGCGCTCCATGCGCCTTGTCATCAGCATGCCCAGTGTCTGGTGGGCGGGTCTCCCCTCGAAGGGAAAGGCGACGAGAAACATCTTGCCGGCCCGGGGAAAGGTCTCGACGAGGAGATCGTCGACCCCGGGCAGGGCCGACAATTTCGTCTGGATGTCGAGCCACTCCCTCACGTCGTCAGGGAGGACGGCGCGCCGGTCCGGTTCCGCCAGGATCTTTCTGAGAAATCCGGCAACGTTGGTTGTGGGAGGAAAGGAACCGCCGCCATAGACCGGCACTCGCGGATCGCGATCACGCGCCCTCGTGACGATCGCATCGGTCTGCCTGATACCGACGAGCGCCCACACATCACCTGCAAAGGCAAAGGTTTCGCCGACAGAAAGGCCGAGCACGAAGTGTTCCTCGACCTCGCCGATGACCTTGCCGTTCCTCATCCGCACCTTCAGCCTGGCATCCTCGACAATGGTGCCCGCGTTCATGCGAAAACGCCGTGCCGTCGCCTCGTTGGAAATGCGCAACGTCCCATCGTCACATGCCGTGAGGCGCCGGAAGCGCTCATAGGCCGCGAGTGCATAACCGCCTGTGGCAACATAGTCGACAATCCGGTCGAACAGGCCGCGTTCGAGGCTCGCGTAGGGAGGAGCCTTGATCACGTCACGGTAGAGGGTGTCGGGATCGAAGGGCCCGCTGGCGGCGGTTGCAAGGACATGCTGGGCAAGAACATCGATGCCGCCGCGCTCCCGCGGAGCACCGTCGAGGACGCCTTCCCCTATGGCATCGAGAACCGCCTGACATTCCAGGAGTTCGAAACGGTTGGCCGGCACCAGCAGCGCCCGTGACGGTTCATCCATGCGGTGACCGGCCCGGCCAATGCGCTGCAGCATGCGGGCCACGCCCTTTGGGGCACCGATCTGGACGACAAGATCGACAGCCCCCCAGTCCACGCCGAGATCGAGAGTCGAGGTCGCCACTACGGCCCGCAAGGATCCTTCGGCCATCGCCGACTCGACTTTCAGCCTCTGCTCGCGGGCAAGGGAGCCGTGGTGAAGGGCGATACCGAGGTTGTCGTCGTTGATCTCCCAGAGATCCTGGAACACGCGCTCGGCCTGACTGCGCGTGTTGACGAAAACAAGAGCGGTGCCAACGTCACGGATCGCGCGATAGATGTCCGGCACGGCATGCCGTGCGGTATGACCGGCAAGTGGAATGCGGTTGCCGGCCTCCATGATGGTGATGTCGGGGAACGCCCCGCCATCAGCCCGGATGATCATGACACCGGCGCCATCGTCGAGATAGCTCCTGAGCTTCATCGGTTCGGCCACGGTGGCTGATAGACCGATACGGCGATGGCCGGGAGACAGTGCTGACAGACGCGTCAGCGCGAGCGCCAGCTGATCTCCCCTCTTTGTTCCTGCCAGTTCGTGGATTTCGTCAACGATGACGACCCGGAGATGGCCGAAAATGTGCCCCGCTTCCGGCCAGGAGGCCAGCAGGGCGACGGATTCCGGCGTGGTGAGCAGGATGTCGGGCGGATCGCTGCGCTGCCGGCGACGACACGCTTGCGGAGTATCGCCGGTGCGGGTCTCGATCCTCGCGGAGATGCCGGTCTCGTCCACGACGGCGCCGAGGTTGCGTGCCATGTCGACACACAGAGCCTTCAGCGGCGCCACATAGAGTGTATGCAGTCCGCTCCCTCCGGAGGAGGCGAGATCGGCAAGGGAAAAAAGGAACCCTGCCATGGTCTTGCCACCACCGGTTGGCGCGATGACAAGACACGAGTGGCCCTGTGTCATCGCGGCAAGGGTGTCCAACTGGTGCCGGCGGGGTTGCCAGCCGCGAGCCATGAACCAGTGGCCGACGGCTTCCGGCAAGGATGTAGAATGCCGCAGGCATGATTCTGGCCCGGGTGCAGTCACATGAAGATCATCGTGCAGACTCTTCATCCGGCGAACACCAGGGGCGGAACCTACTCGATGCCGAGAATGGTCTCGAAGTCTCCGGGCCTGATGGCGCCGGGATAGAGATCGCCATTGATGATGAATGCCGGCGTTCCGTTGATGCCGATGGCACTGGCCAGCTGGTGGGTCCGCTCGAGATAGGCCTCGATGGCGGGATCGTTCATATCGGCGCTCAGGCGCCCGGTGTCGAGACCCACGGCGTGCGCGAGCGCCATGAGACCGGCCTCGGTGTAGTCCTCTCCCTCGAGCATGAGGGCTTGATGGTAGGGCTCGTAGAGTCCCTGTTCGCGGGCAGCCAGGGCCGCCTTTGCGGCACGCAGGGAGTCCTCTCCCAGAATCGGAAATTCCTTGTAGATCACCTTGGTACCGGGAACCGTGTCCCTGACAGCAAAAAGACCGGGCGCGCTCAGGCGGCAATAGCCACACTGGTAGTCGAAGAACTCGACGATCACGTTCTCGCCGTCAGGATCACCTCCCCACGGTGTGTCGGGGTCATGATGAATATCATCGTCGTAACGGGCAATGGCCTGCCTTGCCGCATCCGCTTCGCGCTCTTCGCGCGTGCGTTCCCATGCTTCCAACGCCCGGATGACAACCTCCGGATTGCGGGTGAGGAAGTCCTCGATGATCGCCTCGACTTCGGTCCTGGTCATCGTCTGATCGTCCGCCATTGCCGGCGTCAGCGTGAACAGGAGAACAACTGCAACGACGATTCTCAGCATGGTGGCTCCGTGTCCCTTCCTGCAGGGTGTTGGCGAGACCATCATCGGCGCACGAACTTGGCGACGAGGTCCTTGAGACTGGACGAGTCGACAAAGCCGACAATCATCTGGTCCCCCATGACGATGGTCGGCACATGCTCGATGCCCAGCTGTGTCGCGAAATCGCGATTGGCGGCCAGGGTGTCCGCAATGGTCTGTGATCCGGCGTCGGCGGTCAGTTGCCCGGGATCAAGTCCGAGAGCCTCGCCGACCCCGGCAAGACCGGCGTCATCCACCGGAACAGCGGCATACATCAGGGCCCGGTGATAGCGAGGCCACGCTCCCTGAAGTCCGGCGGCAAGGGCGTAGCGTGCCGCACTCACCGATTGCCCAGCCTCGCCGGGAAGATCGATGACGACCGCCCGGGCATCCGGATTCACCTCCAGGAATTCGTCGATGGCCGGAGCCAGGCGACGACAGTGACTGCACAGATAGTCGGTAAAGACAAAGAGAACGGTCTCGCCATCGGGGTTGCCAAGCCGGTTGGCCTGCGGCAGGTCCTCCACCAGGGCGGCTATGTTGCCGGTCACCGTGCTGTTGACCTGATGCGTGTCACCGATGAGACCTGTCTCGCGCAGGGCAAAGGCGATGACAAGCACCCCGACGATGAGGAGAAGGTTCCTCGCCGAGGACCGGCCGCGCCGCTCCTGCGAGAATGCCCTGTTGACGGCTTCACCAATCCTCTTCTTCTCGCCGCTTTCCAATGGATCCCGCCCTTCCTAGAATTCGAGCAACAGGGCAAGGCGGTTGACAACCGCCGGCGTACCGAGCAGCACGTCGTGTCCGCGGCCGCGGCCCGTGTGGCGCACGAGGATGGTGCCGCCAGCCTCCTCGATGAGAATGCGGGATGCGGCAAAGTCCCACAAGGAAAGATCGGGATCGACGACGGCGTCGACGGCGCCGCGGGCCGCCGCAACATGGGCGAACACGTCACCGAAGATGCGCAGGTCATCAACCGCATCGACCAGGGGCCCGAGAAAATGTTCGACGCCACTCGTCCGGAACTGCCCGAGGAGGCCTGCGGCCACCGTTGCCCGGGACAGCTCTGCAGTGGTGGACACATGAATGCGTTCGCCATTGCGCCAGGCGCCACCTCCCTGCCAGGCCCAGAAGGTTTCATCCGTGCCCGGGAGTCTGATGGCGCCTGCCACCACACGTCCGGTTTCGACACACTGCAGGGCCACCAGGGTGCCCCAGACGGGAATATCGCGGGCAAAGGCCATGGTGCCATCGATGGGATCGACGACCCAGCGCCACTTTGAGCCCTCTCCTGTCTCGCCCTCCTCTTCACCGAGGACGGCTGCTTCGGCTGGATAGGCGCTCGCCTGGAGCGTCTGGCGCACCAGGCGTTCGGCCATCGTGTCGGCCGACGTTTGCGGGCTGCCGTCGTTCTTGAGCGATGTCCGGAACGACCCCGTTCGCGCAATCTCGAGGAGACGCGAAGACGGCGCCTCGGCCGCCCGCCGCGCAACCGAGGCAGCTTGAGCAAGGTCGATCGCGTGTATCGTCACCGTTCCAATACCAGAGCCGGTCCCGGCAATCGTCCCGATATGGCATCGCCCGTGACGAGATCACGCACCACTCCACGGACCTCTGGCACAGGTACATCGCGCACTTCGGGTGACGGAAGCAGCAGGGCCCGGGCCGCGCCCTCAAGGTTCAGGAGCGTGACCGACGGCCTCTGCGTGACCGACTTCAACCGGCACCCGGCCTTGAGCGAGCGGTGAAGGTTGCGCACGATGGCCGCACCGACTTGCGGATTGTAGAGACGGTCGACCAGTCCGCCACTGAAATGGTAACCGCGATCGATCCCGGTGAAGTTGTCGAGCACCACCGCAACATCGTCGAAGCACATGGCCGCCGTAACGGATTCGGCCACGCGGTTCGCATCAAGCCTCGCGTCCTCCTCCCGCTCCAGGGGGGTATGCCGGGTGAACCGGACATGCGCGACAGCCTTGACACCCAGTCCCGCAACGCTGGCCTGCGCACCCTCGATGGCTTTCGCCGGAGAGTCCTTCCTGTCGATGCCGAACACCACGCCGTCGAGGGTGCTTTGAGCGCCGTCAAGAGATAGGAGACTCTCCACGACACCGCGTTCGTCGGCCCCGAGACCGTGACTGCAACTGAACATTCCGCTTTCCGGACGAAAGGCGTTGAAGAGAACAGGCACATTGCCCCGGAGCCCGGCGATCCCGCGAAGCAGATCGGGCAGGGCAAGGACCGGAGCAACGACCTCCCAGAAGGCGAGATGGTGGCCGTGTTCCACAAGCGCCTTGCGCGCGCCTGCCCCGGGCAGCCCATACGAAAAGGCTGTGAAGCGGTGGCCGAAGGCGGCGAGTTCGGTCATGCGCTGACCGGTGTCAGGATCGGCAAGATCATCGAGTGGCACCCGCAACTGGTTCACACCCATCTCCCACAGGGCCAGCAGGGGATAATCGTTGCGGATGGGCTTGCGCCTGAAGCTGTCGAGACCCCAGGGCGTGGGAATGTGGGCACTCTCGCACCATGGCTGGCGCAGGTCGAGGCCAATACCGCGCTGACCCGGTCCGAGACCATGGACGGGAGGCGCTACAGGTTCCCCGTCCGCGTCGCACGTGCGGCCAAAGGTGCGGATGACATGCAGGAGATGACCGGTCTCGTGCACGTCAACGACGCCGTAGCCAAGTTTTGCGGTGTCGTGCCGACCCTGCTTGAAACCGGGCGCCGCGCGAAAGAGCTCGTGGTAGTCGTGGCGCAGGAAGCTTGTCGAAGGAAGGACATACATGCTTGTCCCGTGATGACGGTTGAAGAAGAAGTTATGCACGTGGCCGGCAAACTGCGCCTCCACCCCATGGTGCGCAAAAAGCCCGAGCAGCCATGACCGTCCCGGTTCATCGGTGGCGTCATAGTGGCCGGTTTCGCCGCCATGCGACAGGTAGGGGGGGTAGTGGGAGAAAACGAAGATGCGCCGGCCACTGTTGTCGGCGAGCAACGATTCGAGCCATCTCCTCTGCCGGTCCTCTGCCGCAAGGCCCGAGTTCACGATCATCCCGTTCATCACCACGAACAGGCAGTCCTCGTGCTCAAAAGCGTGGTACTGGGACTGAAAGAGGCGTTCGTACTCGACTATCATGTCGTCGTTGACCGTGAGTCGTGCATCCTGATCAGCCAGGGGATCACCGGGAAAGGCCTTCTCGCCAATGTCATGGTTGCCGGGGACGAGATGGAGTGGACACTCGAGTTCCTGGAAGACCCGATGGAACCTCTCGGCCGACTCCTCGTAGGCCGGTGTGCCGGGTCCGGGATGCGTGATGTCCCCCAGGTGGACCACGAAGTCAGGGGCCCGGCGATTGATCTCCTCGACCACGTATCGGCATCGCTCGATGTTGAGCAGGACGGTGTCGGCATCATATCCGCCGATGGCCATGGCCTCCTCCTCGGTGACGTGGGAGTCGGCGACGACAGCAAAGGTGAAGAGGTGTCTTCCTTCCGCGCAAGGTTCATGCATGACTCAACACTCCCGGATGAACAATTGACCGGAACCACTGCCAATCGTGTTCCGGATGAGCCTGGAGACCGGGTGGGGCCGTCATCTGCCAGCACCCTGGGAAGGCCCGAGTTCCCGCCTTTCGCGAATCATGTGACGAGCAATCAGGAGCTTCTGGATCTCGGATGTTCCCTCGTAGAGCCTGTAGAGACGCACATCCCGGTAGAGCCTGGCCACTGCTGTCTCGTTGATGTAGCCGGCACCGCCATGAATCTGCACGGCCCGGTCCGCCACCCGCCCCACCATCTCGCTGGCGAGGTACTTCGCCTGGGAGGCCAGCCGGGTGATGGACTCACCGGCAGTTGCCCGGCGTGCCACGTCGCGCACGAAGGCCCAGGCGGAATCGTGCTCGGTGCGGCTGTCCGCCAGCATCGCCTGAACCAGCTGGAAGTCGCCGATGGGCCTGCCGAACTGGCGGCGGTCAAGTGCGTGGTCAAGGGCCTCGTCAATGATCCTGTCGGCCAGTCCGCAACATGTTGCAGCGAGGTGGAGGCGGCCACGGTCGAGAACCTGCATGGCGATCCTGAAGCCTTTGCCCTCGACGCCACCGATCAACGCCTCGGCGGGAACGTGGCAATCCTCGAAGATGACATCGCACACGCGCGCTCCCTTCTGGCCGATCTTGTCGTAGGGAAGACCGAGGCGGATGCCGTCGCTGGCGGCATCGACAATGAAGGCGGAAATGCCGTCAGCCCCTGTCTTCTGCGGATCGGTGCGTGCCATCACGGTGAAGACATCGGCCACCGGCGCGTTGGTGATGAACCGCTTGACACCGTTGAGCAAGTATCCGTTCCCGTGTCGCTCGGCCCGGGTTCTCAGTGATGCGGCATCGGATCCGGCTTCGGGTTCGGTCAGTGCGAAGGACGCAATGACCTCGCCCCGCGCCATGCGCGGCAGCCATGACATCTTCTGTTGTTCGGTACCGCCCATGACGATGCCCTGGGAACCAATGGTCACATTGGTGCCGAAGACGGAACGGAAGGCCGGTGCCGCGTGGGTGATGGTCCATGCCACCTCGACCTCTTCCACCGTCGTCAGACCCATCCCTGCGTATTGCTCGGGGATTGTCAGGCCGAAGAGGCCGAGATCCTTCATGTCTGCCATGATGTCGTCGGGAATGCGATCTTCGGCATCCACCGCGGCTTCCGCCGGAATCAGGCGTTCCCTGACAAACCGTGACAAGGTATCGAGGAGCTGTGCGATGGTCTGCTGGTCGAGCGCCATATCGGCATCCTGCGGGAGGCGCCACGACCCTAACCCCGTGACCGGACCTTCGCCAATCCCGAACGTGGCGAATCCTTGACCGCGGCTGCCTGTTTCCGGCAAAGAGTGCACGTGGCGGCGCGTGAGCAGGCGATGGACATACCGACGGAGATTCCGGATGGGTTTGTCGCGGTCGAACCGGATGATCCCTTCGAGGGTATCATCGGTGTGCACTGGTACAACGACATGGGCAGCGGCCGCATCGAGGTCGGTGTGCTTGCCGACGAGCGCCATGCCAACGAGTACGGGTGGGTTCACGGAGGTGTCATGATGACCATGGCCGATGCCGCGCTTTGCATGAACTCGCGTTGGCACGATGCCGCTGAAGGCGCCATTACTGTGAGCGCCACCAGCAACTTCGTGGCGGGGGCGAAGATCGGCGATTTCCTCGAGACCCGGACCAGGGTGGTCCGCCGCACCCGGCAGTTCAGCTTCGTTTCCTGCGACGTCGTTGTCGGCGAAAGGACCTGTCTTACATCGAGCGGTGTCATCAAGCGCCTGCTTCCATGAAACCGCAGGGCAACGGACGCTTCCACCATTGACATGGCGAAACAACTCCGCCCCGGACCGGTTCAGGCGAAGCGGACACCATTGTGCGCCACGGGCAGCATGGTCACCCGCGGGCCGTCGACGGCAATGGCATTGGCCAGTGCCGGACCGGCCGGTGGCACACCGGGTTCCCCAACCCCGGTCGGCGGCGCTGACGACTGCATGATGTGGACATCGATGCGGTCGATGTCGGATATCCGCAAGGGTTCGTAATCGGGAAAGTTCCACTCGACGACCTCGCCCTGGTCGAATGTGATCTCGTTTCGCATCACGTGGCCGATACCGTAGCCGATACCGCCTTCCATCTGTGCCTTGACGACATCGGGATTGACCGCCAGGCCGCAGTCTACGGCACAAGTGATCCTTTCGATCGCTGTCGCTCCGGCTGCGTCGCGCGAGACCTCGACCACCTGCGCGACATACGTGCCGAAGGACTTGTGAGCGGCAACACCGCGTGCCCGCCCAGGTTCAGTTGGCCGGTCCCAGCCCGACTCCCTTGCGGCCAGCCGCAGAACATCGGCAAGGCGCCGTTGGTCCGACGAGCCATCCCGGAGATGATCAAGCCGCCAGGACACAGGGTCACGTCCAGCGGCCTTGGCCGCCATGTCCATCATGGATTCCATGACGAAGGCGGTATGGCTGTGACCAACCGAACGCCACCAGCTCACGGTGATTGGCGACTCAAGATCGGTCAGGCCGACGAACATCCCCGGTATGCGGTAGAGCGTGTCGGGCACACCTTCTACGGAGGAGTGATCGACACCATTCCTGACAACCCACTGCTCGAACGATGATCCCTTGAAGATGGACTTGCCGGCTATCCGATGGTCCCAGGCGAGGATGTCTCCGTTTCCATCGAGACCAACGCGCACCCTGTGGGCCACAGCCGGCCGATAGGCGCCGCCTGCAAGGTCGTCCTCGCGTGACCAGACGAGCTTGACCGGCCGGGTGCGGTCGGTCATGACGAAGGCCTGCGCGGCCTCGACGATGTAGTCCGCCGTCATGGTGGCACGGCGTCCGAACGAACCGCCGGCATAGAGTGTATTGATCCGGATGCTCCCCATTGGCAGTCCGAGAACCGCCGCGAGCGCCCGGTGTGCACTGGACGGGGACTGGCATCCGTCATGGAGCGTGACCCCGTCCGCTGTCGGCTCGATGGTGCATGTCAAGGGTTCCATGGGCGCATGACAGAGCCAGGGAAGAAAGAACTCGGCCTCGACGGTCTGCACGGAGCGACCGAGAGCGGCCGCGGCTGTGTCCATCCCCGGGCCTTCCCTGACGACAAATTCGGGTGGCGCATTGACCGCACCTAGAAGTGTCGACCTGATCTCGGCGGAACTGCGGCTCTCGGCGTTCGTGAAACTCCACTCAACGGCAACCGCCTCGCGGGCCTGGAATGCCGACCAGGTGTCACGGGCGTAGACAACGACCCCGGCATTGGACGGCAGGGTAGCGGCATTGACGAAACCCGGCACGTCACCGGCCGCCGAAGCATCCATGGACACCACCGTTCCCCCGAAGCGGGGACTGCGCCTGACGACAGCGACAAGCTGGTTTTCCAGCTGCACATCCATGGCGAACCGGACCGATCCGTCAATCTTGGGTCCGTTGTCCCGTCGCGATGTCTGCGGATTGCCGATCAACGTGAACGTACCGGGATTCTTCAGCGTCGGCCTTTCCGGCACCTTCATGGCCGCGGCCGCGCCAACGAACCGGGAAATGGGTTCGCTGCGCCCGGCACCGGCGATCATGCCCCTCGACAGAAACAGCGTTGACGGATCGGCATTCCACTCTTGAGCGGCGGCGGCGAGCAACATCTCCCTCGCGGCAGCGCCTGCCTGCCTGTACTGCAGGTAGGAGTTGGCCATCGAGGTCGATGCCCCCGTCCCCTGCGTGCGAAAGCGAAGATTGGCGTAGCGTCTGGCATCGGAGGGAGCAAACTCGACGGCCACAGTGTCAAGGTCGACACCAAGTTCCTCCGCTATCAGGGTAGGAAGGCCGGTACTCGTTCCCTGCCCCATCTCGAAGTGCTTGACGACTGCGGTAACACGGCCGTCCGCATCAATCTTCACGAAGGGGTTGAAGTGGCCACCATCGGTTGGCGTGACCGCCAGCGCGCCGCGTGGCGAGAAACCCACCACGAGCGCCACGGCAGAGGCCGCATGGAGGAGATTCCGGCGAGAGAGGGTCACGGTCATCAGCTGTCGTCCTCCAGGAGTTCGGCGGCACGCGCCACAGCCGCCCGGATTCTCTGGTAGGTGGCGCAGCGGCACACATTTCCGGCCATGAATTCGTCGATCCCGTCAGTATCCGGTTGGTCGTTCTCCGCAAGGAGACCCGCCGCCGACATGATCTGTCCCGACTGGCAATAGCCGCATTGCACAACATTGAGTTCGGCCCAAGCCTGCTGCACGGCGCGTCCTTGCCTCGTGGCGAGCCCTTCGATGGTCGTGACCTCAGTGCCCTCGACATCCTCGGGCAGCGTCACGCAGGACCGGACAGGAACACCATCCACGTGCACCGTACACGCTCCACAGGAAGCCACCCCGCAGCCGTACTTGGTACCGGTCAGCTTCAGTTCGTCACGCAGAACCCACAGCAGTGGCATGCCGTCGGGAACATCGACATCGACAATGCGGCCGTTGACTCTCAAGTTCGTTCGCATCGCCGACTCCCTGGTTGTTCGAATGGCCTACAGCACGAGCACCGCGCCCGGTTCCTGATTTTCACATGCTACGCTGCATTCCGGATGTTTTCGCGCCAGGCCTGAAGCTTGTGACGATGAACGACGTCGCCGGAGAGGCTGGCGTCACACGCCAGACCGTCCGTAACCTCTTCGCCAACAGGGATGAATTGCTGCGTGCCACCATCCCGATTGTTCCATGGTTGCCATCGAAGGTGGGGGCTGATGTCGACCGGTGCCGGCCCACGTGGCACCCTGCTGCGACCGCATCCTCATCCGGTGTCCAAGATGTGGCCCGCTGGGAGGTGATCCTGGACGATGCCCGCTGCGGGGTCAGGCCGTGAGCGAGTCCCGCCCCTCAGCCAGAACATCCCATCCCGCGGGATGGACCTGTGCCGACTCTGCGAACTCATTGAGAAGTCATGGTTCGGCATCCGCAGAGCGGCCGACACGATGAACGCCCCGTCGTTGCTTCGCTTGACGCACGAACTGGCCTGCTGCAAACACACTGCCTCGAGAGGGCCGGGAGAGGCGTGTCGCGCTTCCCGTCCACCGTCTGCAAGGACTGGAACGCACGGGGCATCGCGAGGAGATCGACATGGGCCGATACGATACCTCGATCGCGCGTTACCGGAAGGCATGCACGGTGCTGGCCGGAGGCGTATCGAGCAACTTCCGTTATCACCCCATTCCCGTACCGCTCGCCATCGAGCGTGGCGAAGGACCCTACCTGTGGGATGCCGACGGCAACCGCTACATCGACTATGTCAGCGGCAATGGTCCGGCATTTCTCGGGCACAGTCCCGAACCAGTGCTTGACGCGGTTCGCGCCTCCCTGGACACCGGGCAGGCCTTCACCACTGTCCATGCCGGCGAGATTGCCCTGGCACAACGCATCAGGAAAATCGTTCCCTGTGCCGAACTGGTGCGGTTCGACACGTCCGGAACACAGGTGGATCAGATCGCGATGCGCCTTGCCCGCCACCACACCGGGCGTACCAGGGTGGTGAAGTTCGAAGGCCACTACCACGGATGGGCGGACAACATCTTTGCCAGCGTGGCTCCCGAACTCAACCGTGCCGGACCCCGCGACCACCCGGAAGTGCTTGCCCAGAGCAGCGGCCAACCCGACAACATTCGCGACAACCTCATTGTCCAGCCCTTCAACGACATCGCGGTGCTTGAGGAGACCCTGTCCCGCCACGGTGAGGAGACTGCCGCCATCGTCGTGGAACCGGTGGCCTGCAACTGTGGCGTCATCGAACCCCTGCCCGGTTATCTCGAGGCATTGCGGCGCCTGTGCGACCAGCATGGAATAGTGCTCATTTTCGACGAGGTCATCACGGGATTCAGGGTGGCCCTGGGAGGCGCCCAACAGCGATACCGCGTGACCCCCGATGTCGCCGTCTTTGCCAAGGCGATGGCCAGCGGCTTCCCCCTCGCGGCGGTCGCCGGAAGGCGCGCCATCATGTCGGGAGTCACCCAGGGCGCCGTTCACGGCGGCACCTACAATGGCATCACGTCAAGCATCGCCGCCGGTATCGCCACTCTTGACATGCTTGCCGCCGATGGAGCTGCGGTCTACGACAAGGTGGAGCGCGACGGCCAGCAGCTCATGTCCGGGCTTGCGGAGTGCGGCCGAAGACGTGGTGTTCCGCTTCACGTCCAGGGACTTGGCGCCATCTTCTCGACCGTTTTTACCGACTCCCCGCCTCTCGTCGACTATCGCGACTACAAGGCGACCGATACGCCCATGCGCGAAGCCTTCATCCAGGGACTGCAGGACCGCGGGGTGCGCGTGACACTTCGCGGAACATGGTTCGTTCCGGCCATCTTGAGCGATGATGACATCGCCACGACTCTCGATGCTGCCGATGCAGCCCTTGCCGCCCTGTAGTGGCGGTCACGGTCGAAGGGCGTTTACAAATCCGGTGAATCCGGTCAGGCTTTATCAAGGGACGTCAGCCGGGGATGGATCCTGATGAGTGGCCTGTTACTCAGCAACATTTCCAAGAAATTCGGATCCGTCACAGCCGTCACAGACATCAACCTCGAGATACCGGAAGGCCGGTTCGTCTCATTCCTTGGTCCCTCCGGCTGTGGCAAGACAACCCTGCTGCGCCTGATCGCCGGTCTCGAAACGGCGACGACGGGACGCATCATGCTCGACAATGAGGATCTGACCGACAGGCCGACCCACAACAGGAACATCGGCATGGTGTTCCAGTCCCTGGCACTGTTCCCCCATCTCTCCGTGGGTGAAAACATCACCTACTCGCAGAGGATCAGGGGCGTCGGCAAGGCGGCGCGACGGCGGCGCGCCGAGGAACTCCTCGAACTGGTGCGTCTGCCGGGAGTTGCCGATCGAAATATCGCGCAGCTTTCGGGTGGCCAGAGGCAACGCGTGGCCATCGCCCGGGCCCTCAACCTGGAGCCGAAACTGTTCCTGCTCGACGAACCGTTGTCGGCGCTCGATGCCAAGTTGCGCGAAGACATGCAGGTCGAGTTGCGCATGCTGCAGGAACGCCTTGCGATCACGACCGTTGTGGTCACCCACGACCAGCGTGAGGCGATGACGATGTCGGATGAAGTGGTGGTCATGTCGACGGCGCGCATCCAGCAGATGGGACCCCCTCTGGAGATCTACCGCAACCCGGCTTCCGCCTTTGTCGCCGAGTTCATCGGTACCAGCAATCTCATCAAGGCACGTCTGGACACCGGTTCGACCGTTGTCATCGCCGGACGCCCATGCCGGACCGAAGGGGTGCCGGACCAGCTTGGCGCAGGATCCAGCGTCATTGTCTCGATTCGTCCGGAAGACGTTCACGTGTACCCGGAAAGCCGTGACGGCGCCAATCAGCTCGACGGCGTCGTCACGTTCGTGCGTGATGTGGGTGCCAGCGTCGAGACGTTCGTCGAATGTGACGGCCTGCAGATCATCGCCATGGCGACACCGAAGGAACGACCGGACGTTCACAAGGGCGAGAAGGTCAAGGTCGAGCTGCCGGCTGAAAGTTGCGTGGTCCTCAAGGCATGAGCGATGCCGCCGTGAATCGGCGACAGGAAGACGCCGTCGGACCGGTTTGGAGGGAGCAGTTCCTGCTGCCTCTGAAGCGCTTTCCGATCGGTCTCTACCCGACGTTCATGATGAGCGTCTTCTTCCTCATTCCCTTCATCATCATGCTCGTGGTGAGTTTCGCCACACGGACGGAATCAACCTATGAGCCAGGTTTCGAATTTACCCACTATGCCCGCTTCTTCTCGCCGCTCTTTACCACACACCTTCTTGTCTCGGTGCAGTTTTCCGTTCTCGCCAGCATTCTGTCAGTCATGGCGGCAGTCCCCTTCACCTACTTCATAAGCCGGTTCCGGAGGCGACCACAGGTCATTGCGCTGGTCTTCCTGCTGTGTGTCCTGACACTCTCCGAGGTTATCGTCGCCTACTCCCTGTCGGTCGTGATGAGCCGATCGAGCGGTCTGCCAAGCTTTGTGGAGTGGCTCGGTCTCATCGACAGGGCGCGCTCCTGGTATCCCGGATATCTGGCCAATCTCTTCGGTCTGAGCTTCTTCAACATTCCGTTCGCCGTTCTCATCCTGTTTCCCTCCTGCACCAGGCTCGATCGGGAACTGACCGAAGCGGCACAGACCATGGGGGCATCGCCGTTCAAGAGTTTCTTGACGATCGTGCTGCCCCTGCTCGACCGGACGATCATGGCGGCCCTCGTGCTGCTCTTCGTGTTCACCATGGGCGCCTTTGTCACCCCGACCTGGCTCGGACGCCCCGAGGACACGATGATGGCCCAGCTGATCGCCAATCAGGCGCTCAATCGCGGCAACATTCCGTTTGCAGCGGCGCTTTCCATGTTCTTCATGGCGGTGACAATCATTCTCAGCCTGATCACGGTCAGACTGCGCCGTGGTGATCCGGTAGGACAGACATGAACCTGGTGCGCTGGAGCAAGGCGGCCTTCATCACTGCCATGTTCGGCATGCTTGCCGCGCCCCTACTCATCGTTGCGGGCGTGTCGCTCAACGCAAAGAAGCTCATGTTCTTTCCGCCCAAGGGGCTCTCGTTGCAGTGGTACCCGGCGGTGTTCGAAACCAACCAGTGGCTGGAGGCACTGACCACAAGCGTGATCGTTGCCATTACCGCGGGCATCATCGCCATCTCGATTGCCTTGCCGATCGCCTATTTCCTGTGGCGCCACAAGGTGCTCTACGCCAAGGCACTCTTCCTGGCGGGAATCGTTCCCTTTGCCCTGCCGCCCGTGATCACGGCGCTTGGCATGCTGATCTTCTGGGTCGAGGTCGGCCATGTCGGACAGATCTGGAACATCATGATCGGCCATGGTGTCTTTCTGGTGACCCTGCCGCTGGTCATGATCTCCCTGGGCCTTGAATCCATCGATGATGAGATACTCGAGGCGGCGCGCACCATGGGAGCGGATTCGCGACGCATCTTCACGACCATCGTCTTTCCCATGGTGCTGCCCTACATGGTGGCCGGCTACGCCTTCGTCATCGTGCTGTCGATGAACGAGTACATCATCTCGTATTTCCTCGGGCAGCACGCCACGATCACCCTGCCGGTACAGCTGCTTGCCAGCCTGAGATCCGGCTATTCGCCGATTATCGCTGCCGCTTCCGTGATGTTCATCCTGTTTGCCGTCGTCATCTTCAGCCTCGTGGCCCGGTTTGGTGATCTACCGAAACTGCTCGGCGCGTGGACACCAAAGGAATAGGCTCCATGTACATTCTCCATGGTGGCAACCTGACCCGGTCGCTGGCGGTCCAGATGGTGCTGGAAGAGTCCTCGCTCGCCTACGAACTGCGCAATGTCGACATTGCGGCCCAGGAGCACCGCAGCGAAGCGTTCCGTGCCATCAATCCCGCAGGATACGTGCCCGCCCTGGTGACTCCGGAGGGCACAGTCCTGCACGAGGCCGCAGCCATCTGCCTGTGGCTGGCGGACAGGCACGGAAACGAGGAGATGGCGCCGCTGCCGACAGACCCGTTGCGCGGCATCTTCCTCTCCAAGCTCTTCTACTTCACCAACGACATCCAGCCCGCACTCAAGCATTGCTACTACCCCCGGCGCTGGGCGCTGAGAGACAGTGACACGGAGGCTTTCCGCAAACTCTCACAGGCCATGGCCGCGGAGCGCTGGCAGGTTCTCGAGGACTGGCTGGAAGCAAACGGACCCTACCATCTGGGCGATCGCCTCAGTCTGCTGGATCTCCACCTCAGTGTCTGGATCTGTTACGGCTTCGACACGACCCTCGACATCCTCGACACCATGCCGGCGACGCGTCGTCTCTTCGACCTGGTTCACGCCCGCCCGGTCAGTGGCCCCTTGCTGGACAACCTGATCGCGACCCTCGACGGCCACCGGGACCCTGCCTGACCTGAATGCCCGGAGGATCACCCCCAGTTGGCGCGAAAGGCCCTCAGGAAGTTGTCGCCGAGGAGCCTGGCGATGTCGGCCTGATCCCAACCGGACCCGAGAAGGCGGTCGGTGATGCGGGAGAGTTCACCGTGGCTGCGGCAGTCGGCAAGGTAGCGGTCCTCGATACGGTTGCTGAAGGCCTCGGCGTAGGCCCTGATGGCGGCCGGATAGTTCTCCAGGGTGAAGGCGGTGATGTGGTTCACCGCATTGCTGTCGGCCACTGCGGGCAGATCGGTTCCGATGCCGACATGATCAATTCCGGCAAGGGTCACGACATGTTCGAGATGGCGCATGAAATCATCCAGCGACGGGTGTCGACGGCTGTCGCCGTCCCAGCACATCGGTCCATAGATGCTGATGCCGATGACACCTCCCGAAGCGGCTATGGACCGAATGGCTTCGTCGGACTTGTTCCGCAAGGCCGGCGTGATCGAACGGGCGTTCGCGTGGGTGGCGAAAACGGGCCTTGTTGACGCCGTAGCCGCCTCGACGGAGGTTCTCTGGCCGACATGGGAAAGATCAATCGCCATGCCAAGGGAGTTCATCATGGCGATGACCTCGCGGCCCAGCGCCGTGAGACCCCGATCCTCCGGTTCGAGGCATCCGTCTCCAAGGAGAGTGCGCCCGTTGTAGGTGAGCTGGGCCACACGCAGTCCCAGTGCGTGGAGCATCGCCAACCGCTCGACCTTGTCGCCGACAGGACGGAGATTCTGCCAACCCATGATGAGACCGGTGGTGCCGTCCGCGTGGCAGGTCTCGATGTCCGCGGCCTTTCTCACCAGACGCCAACCCGAATCGGGTTTCACGAGTATGGCGTGCCAGCGCGCCAGGCCATCCATGGCCTCCTCGAAGTCGGCCTCGAAGTGACTCACTGTCATGTTGACCGCCGTCACCCCGGCTCGGCGCAGCACACCCGGATCACCGTCGCCATGGAAGTTGAGACCGTCGATGACGAGAGAGCGTTCGTGGAGGTTCGTCATGGCGTTCCCTGTCTTTCAAAGTGAGGCATGACATCACGGGCAAATCTCTCCATGGAGGCCATGACATCCCGATGACTGGCGCCAAAGGACATGTTGCAGAGGAGATCCATGACGTCGAGATTCTCATAATCGCCCAGCTTGTCCACCACCTCCCGGGCGGTTCCGATCGGCAGCGCATCGGCAATGTCATCCATCGATTCGGCGATATCCAGGGGCACGATCTCCCCGTTCGACACAGTGCCTGGGGTATGGAAGACGTTGCAGAACCTGCGATGGTTGTCGTGGGCCATGGCGATCTTCTCTCGCCTGTCAGCCTCGTTCTCCGCGACGTAGACCATGCGCAGCATGGAAAACCGTGCCCCGTCACATGCCGCACCTCCGTCACGGCGGGCGTCGTTGAAGGCGCCGGCCTGCATCCGGACCGTCTCCATGCCGCCCCTCAACGGTGTCGTCTGCACATGATAGCCGCGGCGGACAGAGTGGTAGATCGCCTCGTAGCCCAGGGCAGCGATCCACAGTGGAATGGGTTTCTGAAGAGAATGGGGTGTGATGGCAACAGGCTCGAAGTCGTACCACCGGCTCTTCCAGCCGGTTTCCCGGCCCGACAGGAGCGCCTCGAGGAGGGCCAGGGCATCATCGAAACGCTCCCGGCTCTCTTCCGGCGGCACGTTGAACCTGTCGAACTCGTAGGCGAAGGCGCCCCGACCGACACCGAGTTCCAGCCTGCCTTCCATCAGGCAGTCGGCCTGACAGATCTCCCCGGCGAGACGTCGCATGTCATGGACGGGAAGGACGAGGACGGACGTGATGATGCGAATCGCGCGCGTCCGGCTGGCGACCTTCACGGCCGTCAGCAAGGGCTGGGGATGGGTGAGATAGTTGATGAAGTGATGTTCGGGGATGCACAGGGTGTCGAAACCGAGGGCCTCGGCGAGGACGCTTTCCTCGATGGCGTCCTCATAGAGACGGTGCGCCGGGTAGGAAAGGTCGGGCCAGTAGCACGGTAGATAGAAGCTGAATCGCATGGCATGACAAAGGTCACGAATGATCATCCGGCGTCAACCCGGGATGATGGTTCTTTCACCATTGGGTCGATTCGCATAAGGTTCCTGCACATGTGGACCAACCACTGCTCATGGGAGGAGCACAATGACCCCAATCATGGATGTTGACGAATTTCGCTCACGTCTGGCCAACCACGATATCTCGCGCCGGGATATCAACAGGGTACTGGCATCGGCAGGCGTGGCCACCGTTGCCATGCCGCTCGTGGCAAGCCACGCCCAGGAGGAAGAAGCGGCAGATTTCGACATTGACAGTGACCTGACTGTCTTCACCTGGTCCGGTTACGACATTCCGGAACTCCATACGAGCTACATCGACAAACACGGCACGACTCCGGCCTTCACGCTGTGGGGCGAGGAAGAGGAAGGGTTCCAGAAGATGCGCGCGGGGTTCAAGCCCGACATTGCAGCGCCCTGCACCTACAGTCTGCAGCGCTGGTGGGATGCCGGACTGCTTGCGCCACTCGACACGTCCCGTCTCGAACACTGGGACGACGTGTTTCCCAGTCTGCAGACCGTGACGGGGGCGGTCATCGAGGGGAACCAGGTCTTCGTTCCCGTCGACTGGGGCAACAGTTCGGTTCTGTTCCGTCCGGACCTGGCGCCGGAATACGCCGGCCCGGACAACCATTCCTGGATGATCCTGTTCGACGAGAAGTACGCCGGGCGCCTGGGAATCTACGATTCGGTCGACGGTGTCTTCGGTGTGGTCGGCGCCCTCATCGGCGCGGAGGATCCCTTCGACATGACCGACGAGGAACTCGAGGAAGCGGCCACGTGGATGCGCAAGCAGCGCGAAGTCCTGCGCTGGTACTGGACCGACATTACGGCCGTCGAGCAGGGCCTCGCGACGGGCGAACTCGTCGCCTCGTATGCCTGGAACAGTTCTGTCATCGAACTCAAGAACCAGGGTATCGAGGTCGAGTACATGAACCCGAAGGAGGGAATTTACACCTGGGTGTGTGGAAATGTTCACATCGCCACGGGCGAAGGGTCCGACGACAAGACCTACGATTTCCTGAATGCCGTGTCGGCACCCGAAACCGGTGAGTTCATCATCAGCAACTACGGATATGGCCACTGCAACCAGAAGGCCTTTGATCTGGTGGACCAGAGCACGCTCGACGATCTCGGAATCTCCGATCCGGTGGCCTTCATGAAGGACAGCCGCTTCTTCGCCGAGATCAGGCCGGAAGTCCGCGAGAAGTACATTGCGCTGTTCGACGAGATCAAGGCCGGTTTCTGATCCTGGCCGTACTGCATCAGCGGGCTTCCACGGCCCGCTGATGCATGAATTGTGAACCATGCCGCAAAGGGATCCCCCTGACCGGCAGAGCGTGGGGCGCATTCTTCACCACCGGGCAACCGAGGCGCCGGATGCGCCCTTTGTTCTGTCTGACCGGCGTACCCTCACCTATGGTGAGGCCCATCGTGACTCCAACAGGCTCGCCAACGGGATTACGGAACTTGGAATCGAGTCCGGCGAGGCCGTGCTGGTGGTGATGCCGAATGTCGTCGAGTTCATCCTCGTGTGGCTTGGTCTGGGCAAGACCGGCGCCGTCCAGGTACCCGTCAACACCGCATTGCGCGGCAACCTTCTCACCCACATCATCAATGATTCGTCCGCCCGCACGATGATCGTCGCGACGGGTTTTCTCGACTGCCTTGGCGAGGTGGCCGGTGATCTCGAGCATCTCGAGCGCCTCGTCGTCTTCAATCCGGCGGGTGCGCAACCCCCGCTTCCGCACGTGCTTTCTCACCTCGACAGGATTGATTTCCCTCAGCTGCTCGAAGCGCATGACGCACCGCCAGGCGACCTTCCTCGCCACCACGACCTCAAGGCGGTGATGTATACCTCGGGCACCACGGGCCCCTCCAAGGGAGTCATGATTTCCCAGCGCCAGGCCTATGGCTATGCCCACGGGAACTTCGAGCTCATGGACCTCAAGCCAGGCGACATCTACTACGCACCGCTGCCGCTCTTCCACATCGCCGGGCAGTGGGCCATGTGCTACTCGTCGATGATCGCCGGCTCCGCAGCCGTAGTGACGGAACGATTCAGTGTCGAACGCTTCTGGAGCGATGCCAGGCGATTCGGAGCAACGGTCACGTTCTTTCTCGGGGCCATGGCGAACTTCCTGGCGCGCCAGCCCCGGAAGCCCGATGACGGCGACGTCCCCATCGAACGCGCACTCGTCGTCCCGATGTTTCCGGATGCCGGCAGCTTTGCGAGCCGATTCGACATGAAGATCAAGACCACCTACGGGTCAACGGAAGTGTCCGCGCCACACCGAATGGACTGGAACGATCCCGACTGGAAGACCTGCGGCAGGCTGGCGGACGAATTCTACGAGGCGCGGATTGTCGATGCCAACGACGAAGAGGTGCCGGACGGCACTGTTGGCGAGTTCGTCATTCGCGGCAAGGAACCCTGGCTCCTCATGTCGGGCTACTGGCGCCACCCGGATTGGACGGAGAGAGCCTGGTCCAACCTGTGGCTGCACTCGGGCGATGCCATGATGAAGACGAGCGACGGCCGTTACTACTTTGTCGACCGCATGAGTGATTCCATCCGCAGGCGCGGCGAAAATATCTCCTCCCTCGAGGTGGAGAATGAAATCAACCTCCACGCGGATGTCCTTGAGTGCGCGGTCTTTCCCGTGCCGAGCGAACATACCGAGGACGAGGTGATGGCCACGGTGATTCCACAACCCGGATGCACACTCGACCCGGAAACCCTCGTCCGTTTCCTCGAGCCGAGGATGGCCCGTTTCATGGTGCCGCGTTACATCGATGTTGCAACAAGCCTTCCCAAGACCCCCACCGGCAAGATCAGGAAGGTGGCCCTGCGCCATGCCGGTGTCACGTCCTCCACCTTCGACCGCGAGAAGGCAGGTGTCACCCTGAAGCGATGACGCTGGCCGGCACGCCACCTACGGTGCCATGATGCCCACCCACCATGCGGTTCGACGATGACACTCGCTCCCGACGACATTGCCCGATATCACCGGGATGGCTATCTCCTGCTGCCGGGGTTCTTCTCGAATTCGGAACTGGCACCGCTTCGCCAGGCGATCAACGAGGACCCCGGCATTGGCGGGCGCCTTGCGACCATTCACGATGGCAGCGAGAGGACGCAGCACGACTACCTTGGCTGGGTGCGTCATGGTGACGACTGGCTCGGCACGGCAACGCGTCTCGCCCGCATTGTGAACGGCGCCGAGGCCCTGATCGGCGAACCCGTCTACCATTACCATTCGAAGATCGTCCAGAAACCGGCTGGACGCAGTGGCCGGGTTGTCTGGCACCAGGACTTCGGCGGCTGGTACCAGGACGGGTGCCTGAAGCCGGACATGCTGACCTGTATCGTGGCGTTGACCGGGGCGACGGAGGAAAGCGGATGTCTCCACATACTGAAGGGCTCGCACCACATGGGAAGGGTTGATCGCATCCGAGACGATCACGCCTACTCCAACATCCATCCGCTGCGCGCCAGGGCCATGCTGGAACGTTTCGAGGATGTCGCCATCGAACTCGAACCTGGCGACGGTCTCTTCTTTCACTGCAACACCGTGCACGCCTCGGGCGACAACCGGGCACCTTGGAACCGCATTCTCCTCGAGTTCTCATACAACGCAATCAGCAACGCTCCAGTGTTCCCGGACCAGAAGCACCATGCATTCAAGACGATGACGACGGCTCCTGACGATTCACTTGAGCAAGGCGCCTACGACGGTGTCTTCTCGTCCACCCCGCTCATCGATCTTGAGGACCCCGGCGACGAGGGCTACACGATCTTCGTGCGCGACAGTTTTCCCGATCTCAGCTGAAGACACCCGGATTCCCCTGCTGCTCCAGCGCGCCCACCTCTGGTCACGTGTGCTGTCGTCCCTGTCGAAATCCCTGACGCGGCCAACGAGGCGTGTCGGCGGTTTCATCAAGGTGCGGTTTTCAGCGCGGCAAAGGCTGGGTGCTGAACGCCTGGGTCAAGGTCTCGGCCCAACCGCCTTGCCGTGCAATCTGGATGGTTGCACGAGGCGATCGAACCCGGTCCGTGCCCTGCTCGACCAAGGCGTCGAACTGGCTCTCAGCACTCCATGGCCCGCACATGGCCCTCTGCTCCGTAGTCGAGCAGGCGACGGTCACGGGTCACCAGGGTGTATCCGAATGCCCGCGCGGTAGCAGCGAGAATGCGGTCCACCGGATCGGCAGGCGGCGAACCCGGCAGCGAGCAGGAAGCAACAAGCACCGACGGTGGCATCCTGGCAAGCGTTACTCCCGGAAGGGCGCAGAATCGGTCGAACCAGATTTCGGGGTTCAACGAAAGAGAGATTCTATTCTTCGCCGCAAGCATCGCGATTTCCCATGCGGTCATGGGGGAGACGAAGATCGCAAGGTCGGGCCTACTTGGTTCCGTCAAGGCATCCGAGGCGGGTCTGCGTATCGGATCGCCGTGCGCGATCCAGATCACCGCGCAGGTATCAAGCAGCAACACAGGTCTGTCCGACTACCGCGCCGAGTCCCATTCCACGTCCACAGGCTCTGTCAGATCGATCCCCGGTCTTATCGTCACCGTGCCTTCCAACGCACCGTAGATGCGTGAGAAATCGAATTCCTCCGCATCGGTATGCGAATTGACGGCGTTCGACTTGCGGAAGACCAGCCTGAAGCCAGCCATGTCGACTTCGGCCGACACGTACCCTGCCCGAAGCCAGGCGTGGGTGATGACGCTGTTGGACGGGTTGTTCGACCACCAAGGCCGGTGCTTGAAAGCCGATGATGGCAATTGATTGCCAATGACCTCCTCGATCTCGGCGAAAGTCATGGGCACGTCCCTGCCACCAAATTTCCGCAGATGGGCTTCAAGAAGGGCGTACTTCGACATGCAGTTCCTTCGCTTTCATCTGTGTACAAATGTGTCTTGAGAACGTTCCGGTGGAGGCTCGTCTCAGACCTCTCCAGTTTGTTTATTCTTACTAACTATTAATGATCATACTACCTATAAAGAGTAGTAACGTCAAGAGCAGTAGACACCTTCCAGAACGAGAGCTTAGCTGGATCCCGGGTCGCAGCGCACCTGGATTGCCGAACAGACCATCAGGGACTGGATTACCGGCGTGGCGGTTTCGAGGCACTCAAGCCGAAGCGCCGGATGGACAGGGGCAAGCCTTTGGTCATCGAACGCCGAGCCTTGCCGGGTCACGCAACCCTGACGCCGGTTCCCGGCACCGGCCTTGTAGCGCCCTCGGCGTAAAGATCATTGCCACCGGACGACAGTTCCTCATAGCCCCTGATGACGTCGTAGGGATCCTGGAAGTCCTGGACCCAGCCGAGGAATGGCCGGTGAATGTTGAAGCCGAGCAAGCGCGCCAGCCTCTCGGGCATTTCCCTCACCTCTTCCGGCGTCACGGAAAGATACCAGTTCTGTTCCTGGCGCAACCAGCCAAGGGTGAAGCCCGTGAACATGCCGATGCGCCAGACATCGGGTGTGAGATTACGCCCTCCACCGTGATAGACGCCGCCGACAAAGACGCAGAACGACCCCTTCGTCATGATCGCGGCGCAGGTCTCTTCGTCCCGCGGCACCCTGTGATCGTCCCACTTGTGGCTTCCGGGGATGATTCGCGTGGCGCCATTTTCTTCCCGGAAATCGGACAGGGCCCAGAAGACAGTGGATGTCGCGTTGCGTTCGCTGGGATGGGCAAGGGGATAGAGCAAATCGTCGCGATGCAGCGGTTGCGGTGTCTCGTCCGGCCCGATCGCCGTGATCGAATTCGAGTTGAGCTGGTAGTTCTCGCACCACGGCAACAGAGTCAGGTCCATGATGTCAAGCACCCGCTCGTGGAGGACAAAGTCCTGGACCCGCCGAGACTTTCCGAAGAGTGAATGCAGGCGTTTTGTCTGGTAACCGACAAAGTTGCCGTTGCCGCAGGGCTTGCGCTGGAGATAGGGATCGAGATCCCCGAGGAGGGCGTCAATCGTCGCGTGATCGATGGCGTCCCTGACGATGATGCAGCCATCGCGCTCGAGAATGGCGCCGATCTCTTCGCTCGACGTATCGGGATCGACCGTCGTGATGGTGTCGACACTCATCTCCTCTCCCTCCCCGCAATCTGGTTCTTGCGGATTCTACATGATCCCCGGGTCCACCGCAGCCACTCTCCCAATGCCGGAGACGTGGCGATCGTGAGAACCACGTGCTGCGGGAAAGCTCGGGTCGCCGGGGCCAGGTGCCTCACCTGTCCGGATGCCCGCGCTCTGCCGTCGGGCACCGAACCCTTGATCGCCTGCCACTTATCCGGTGATGGAAGGCGCGATCTGGTGCACTGTCACAGAGCAGCTTGACCTCAACACTATCGGCGAGTTCGAGGCGGTGCCGCGACGCCCCTGGGCTCACAATACTATTTCAACGAGGCCCGTGCCTTCCCGGCATTGCGGCTCATGGAGCGGTGTCCAGACCTGCCCTCTGGAGAATCCCGGCTCTTGGGTGATCGTGCCGGGTTGTCATGGCGACAGCCGTCGACTTCCATGACGGCCCATGTACTTCCGTTTCAGCTCGGCCCGGTGGCGGCGCTCTCCCACCCAGCGAAAGCCGCCGAACCAGACCTCGTTCACCTTGCCATCGCGCCCGCGTTCCAGTCTTGCTGGCTCGCCGTGAATGCCGTAGCCGCCGGAAAGGCTGATGGTTCCCTGGTGCTCTTCGGTCAGGGTGATTTCGTCGGCCGCCTTGAACGGATCAAGACGGTCCGGCTGTGCCACCAGGACGCGGTTGCCGAAAGCCACGAGATCGACAGCCTCACCGGAATTCCACCACCTGCCGGTCCATGAACGTGCGGAGGGTCCCGGAAGTGGATTGTCCCGGAACACCCGGAGGATCCGCACGATGCCTTCCGCCCATGGCTCGGCAAGTCCGTCGGTGGCGTTGGCGAGCACGGAAAAACAGAGTCCCGAGCCCGGCAACATCACGGTGCAGCTTCTGACACCCTGGAACGCGCCACCATGCCCCGCCCACTCCAACCCACCGAAGAACCCCAAGCACATACCGAGGCCATAACCGCCATCATCCGACGAATGAGGGTCACGCCACTGCCAGTGAATCATGGCCCGCCGGCTTTCGGGTGTGAGGACACTCCGCCGGGAGTCGGGATCAAGGCTTGCGAAGAAACGGGCCAGATCGCCCGCCGTCGAGACGAAGCCGGTCGCCGGTGCCAGGCCACGCGTGCAATTGTCGGCGGGAATGACGACACGTCTGTCCAGCGGAAGGTGGCTACCGTGCCCCCGTGCCAGGGGCGTTCCCCGGGCAACCGGCATATCGGGCGTCGTCTCGCGAAGACCAGATGTACGAACAATGTTACGCGTGATCCACGACCCGTAGGTTTCGCCGGTGACCGATTCGATCACCAGGCCTAGCAAACCGAAACCATGATTGGAGTATTTCATGCGGCTGTCGGGCGGAATCACGAGCGGTTCGGCAAGCGCCGCACGAAGTTCAGTTCTGTCGGCGAACGCACGCTCGTCACTCCATTGGCCGGCATCCCTTCCGTCGCGCACGACACCGGCACCGTGAGAGAGGAGTTGAGAGAGCGTGACCCGGGCAACGGACGGGTGAAGTCCTTCGACGTATGTTCCCGCCAGATCGTCAAGGCGCAGCTTCCCTTCTTCCTTCAGACGAAGGATGGCCGCCGCGGTGAAGCTCTTGGAATGGGAGGCAACCCGAAAACGATGGCGCGGAGTCATCCGCCTGCGGTGCACGACATCGGCATGGCCATAGGCCTTCTCGAAGATCAGGCGCCCCTTGTTGGCGAATGCAAGGACACAACCCGGTTGTCGGGTCAGGCGCATCTGGAAGTCGAGCCACTCGTCCACATAGCGAATTGCGTTGTTGAGCCACTTCGTCATTCATCCTCTCCGTTCCTTCCGGCTTCAGGTGAAAGCCGGAAAACCAGGCAGCGGTAAGGACAGGTAACCCGCGCATGTTGCGTTTCGCAAACTTCACGAAGTTGCCTTCGGCCCTGGTGGATATGGAGCAACTCCGCAAACTCTCATCCGGGGTCGGGGCCAGTGAGAACAAACCACATCGAGAAGGGCGATTCGATCAAAGCCATGACGGCACGCAATCCGTCACGTTGTCCTGGCCCGATGTCGAGATGTCTCCCGGGCCCCGGTGCCTCGAACAGATTCTGGACGAGCGTCCTGAAGTCATGATCTTCCTCAGCGGAAACGCACCTGGACGACCAGATTACACGGCCTGGAATCATGAACCCGGCAGGGAAAGTCATGCGTGCGCAGCCGGCAGCGTCGACGCAATTGATCGCGAGAAGGAATTCGGATTAGGTTGCCGGTGTTCCGTCACTTCAGAAAGACAATGACCGTGAACACGATCCCTTCCCGTCCCTCCTTCAGGTGGGACGACCCGTTCCTGATCGACGAACAGCTCGACGAGGAGGAACGCATGATCCGCGATTCGACGCGGCAGTTCTGCGAAGACTACCTGGCGCAGCGGGTGACGAGGGACTTTCGCGAGGAGACCGGAGACCGCGAAATCATCCGCCGCATGGGCGAGATGGGACTGCTCGGGGCGACAATCGACGGTTATGGCTGTGCCGGCATCAGTCAGGTTGCGTACGGTCTCATCGCCTTCGAGATTGAGCGGATCGACAGTGCCTACCGTTCGTCGGCCTCGGTGCAGTCGAGTCTGGTGATGCACCCCATTCACGCTTATGGAACCGAAGAACAGCGTCAGAAGTATCTTCCGGCACTGGCCTGCGGCGCCATGGTCGGGGCATTCGGTCTCACGGAGCCCGATCACGGCTCGGATCCCGGTTCCATGACAACCCGCGCGCGCGCGGTGGCCGGCGGATACCGGTTGAGCGGCGCCAAGATGTGGATCTCGAATGCGCCGATCGCCGATGTGATGGTGGTCTGGGCAAAGGATGACGAGGGCGCCATCAGGGGATTCCTTCTCGAGCGTGGCATGGAGGGACTGTCGACTCCGGGAATCGAGGGAAAGTTCAGTCTGCGCGCCAGTCCGACCGGCGAGATCGTCATGGAGAATGTCTTCTGTCCGGAGGAGAGTGCCTTCCCGAAGATCCGCGGCCTGAAAGGACCCTTCGGCTGCCTCAACAATGCCCGCTACGGTATCGCCTGGGGGGCTCTCGGGGCAGCCACCTACTGCTGGCAGGCAGCCCGCTCTTACACCCTGGAACGAACCCAGTTCGGCCGGCCCCTTGCCGCCAACCAGCTCATTCAGAAGAAGCTTGCCGACATGCAGACGGAGATTGCCATCGGGCTTGAGGCCTGCCTGAGGGTGGGCCGCCTCAAGAACGAAGGCCGGGCAACGCCCGAGATGATCTCCCTCATCAAGCGCAATTCATGCGGCAAGGCACTCGATATTGCCCGCGCGTCCCGCGACATGCATGGCGGCAATGGTGTGAGCGATCAGTACGGTGTCATTCGCCACTTGCTGAATCTCGAAGCAGTCAACACCTATGAAGGCACCCACGACATCCATGCCCTCATTCTCGGCCGCGCCCAGACCGGCATCCAGGCCTTCACCGGCTGAAGTTGCTGACGGGAGAGCGTTGACAATCGCGATCCGAGAACATAGATAACGGAACAAAGGGGACATTTCGCCCCTTGATGATCCCCCCTTGGGGTGGATCCGCGGGATTTGATAGGGCAGCTTGCGTCCGCGACACCAACCGCTAAAGCGCCACGGATGGATCTCCGTGGGCCCTGAAGGGACCGGAGACCAGTCTTGCCTACCCGAACAGCATCACGGAAACACCGCCGTCGGCACACGACGGCGACGGAAGTCTACGGGATTATCCCGGCAGCGGCCATATCTTCTGGCGGCGGAGCGGCCCTGACGGGGTAGTGGCACGGCGGAACGGGACCTCAATCTTGCGTCCCGTTCCGCCGTCGACCGGTCCAGGTAACACGGGTCTTGCCTTGCAGACGAGGGACTTGCGGCCTATCTCAGAAAGGAGGCAATGCGGGAAAGGGACATGGCGCATTTCCCCGGCAGTTTTCCCACGACGAGAATGAGGCGCCTGAGGCAGGCGCCCTGGCTGCGCTCCATGGTGAGCGAGCATGTCGTGTCGGTTTCCAACCTTGTCTTGCCCGTCTTCATCCGCGAGGGAAACGGATTGCGTGAACCGATTGACTCGATGCCGGGAATTGAAAGGATCAGCATCGATGTCCTCCTCGAGACAGCCCGCGAGGCCCGCGATCTCGGCATACCCTCTATTGCTCTCTTCCCGCACACCCCCGAAGAGGTGAAGAGCGCCGATGGCCGGGAGGCGGTCAACCCGGACAACCTTGTCTGCCGCGCCATCGCCGCACTGAAGAACCGCGTCGATGATCTCGGAGTCCTTGTCGACGTCGCCCTTGACCCCTACACGACCCATGGCCATGACGGCGTGATGTCGGGTGACGAGATTCTCAACGACGAAACTGTCGACATTCTCGTACGCCAGGCACTCGTCCAGGCAGAGGCCGGGTGTGACATCATTGCGCCAAGCGACATGATGGATGGCCGGATTGGCGCCATCCGCAGGGCACTCGATGATGCAGGACATGCGCGTGTCGCCATCATGGCCTACGCCGCCAAGTATGCATCGGGATTCTATGGGCCCTTCCGCGACGCGGTCGGATCCGCCGTCAGCCTCGGCCATGGCGACAAGCGGACCTACCAGATGGATCCGGCAAACTCCGACGAAGCCCTGCGCGAGGTAGCACTCGACCTCGAGGAAGGCGCCGACATGGTCATGGTCAAGCCCGGCATGCCCTACCTCGATATCGTGCGCCGCGTGAAGGACACCTTCGGCGTTCCGGTCTTCGCCTATCAGGTGTCCGGCGAGTACGCGATGCTCGAAGGAGCGTGCCGTAACGGCTGGCTCGATCGCGACAGGGTATGGAATGAGGCCCTTGTCAGCTTCATGCGCGCCGGCTGCAGCGGAGTCCTGACCTACCATGCCCTGGAGCTCGCGCGCCGCCTGTGATGGACGAAGGACCCTGCTTCGTGTGATTGTCCGGCCGCATTCCAGGAGGGTTGTCGTTCATGCCCGACGGGCCACTCAATGGCATCACGGTCATCGACCTGACACGGGTCCTCGCCGGACCCTACTGCACCATGATGCTGCATGACCTCGGTGCACGGGTCATCAAGGTCGAACAACCGGAGACCGGCGATGATGCCAGGGAAATCGGACCGTTCCTGGGGACGCTTTCGGGCTATTTTGCCTCGATCAACCGCGGCAAGGAGAGCATCGCTCTCGATCTCAGGAACGATAGTGACCGCGAGGTGTTCGAGGCCCTGCTCGGTTCCGCCGATGTGCTCATCGAGAATTTTCGCCCCGGTGTCATGGAACGTCTCGGCTATCCGTGGGCATTCCTGAAGGAACGGAATCCGGGCCTCGTCTATGCCGCGGTCTCCGGATTTGGCCAGAACGGCCCCTACAGCCACCGGCCGGCATACGATCTGGTTGTCCAGGCCATGGGCGGTGTCATGAGTCTCACCGGACATCCGGAAGGCGAACCGACGCGTGTCGGCACCTCGATCGGTGACATCGCGGCGGCCCTCTTCACGACAATCGGCATCACGTCAGCCCTCCACCACAGGGCCGGGACCGGTGAGGGAGCAATGATCGATGTGGCGATGCTCGATTGCCAGATCGCCATTCTGGAAAATGCAATCGTCCGCCACGCCGCCACCGGTGAGGTCCCGGGTCCGCTTGGCACCCGCCATCCGTCAATCGTTCCCTTTGACGCATTCAGAACCGTTGACGGCCATATCGTCATTGCGGCAGGCAATGACGATCTCTTCATAAAGCTCTGTGATGTCCTCGGACTCTCTGGCCTTGCCGATGACAAACGCTTTGCCACCAACGCCATGCGGGCGGCGCACGTGGACGCCCTCCATGAGGAGCTGGAGAAGGTGCTGGCCACCAGGCCGGGTGATCACTGGCTCACCGCATTGCAGGATGCCGGAGTTCCCTGCGGCTCCATCAACACGGTCGCGGATGTCATGACTGACCCGCACGTTGCCTCACGCAACATGATCGTCACCGCCGAGGATGCCCGGGCGGGTTCCATCAGAATGCCAGGCAACCCCATCAAGTCTTCCGCTTTCGAGGATCCTCCACGACGCGGCAGCGTCCCGGGCCTTGACGAGCATCGCGAGGCCATTCTGCGGGAACTTCGCTCCAGAGATCCTGTCTGATGAGGAAGTTCGTGCGCCGTTTGGCCGGCGTGATCCTCATCATCATGCTGATGATTACAGCCATCGGCGCGGGCCTCTATCTCTGGCTCCGGACCTCCCTTCCCGACATTGACGGCTCGATCACTGTCGAAGGCATCTCCGGGCCGGTCGACATACTGCGCGATGAATGGGGCATTCCCCATATCCATGCCGGGTCACCCGAGGATGCCTACTTCGGGCTCGGTTTCGCCCACGCCCAGGACCGCTTCTTCCAGATGGAGATGCAACGCCGCGGCGCCCAGGGACGGATCGCCGAACTCGTGGGGTCGCTGGCTATCGACAACGACCGGTTCCTGCGCCTGCTCGACCTCTACCGGGCGGCGCGTTCATCCCTTGCCACGCTGCCTCCCGAGACGCGTGTGGCCCTCGAAGCCTACGCGGCAGGCGTGAATGCCTGGCTCGCCACACGCTCCGGACCCCCGGCACCGGAACTGGCGCTTCTTCTGGCCAATGAACCGGAACCCTGGCATCCCGCCGATTCCGTCTCCTGGCTCAAGGTCATGGCCCTCATGCTCTCGGGAAACTGGCGCGAGGAGGCACTGCATGCTGCGCTGGTACAACGACTGGGACCGGAGAAGGCCGCGAGCTTTCTTCCCCCGTCTCCCGACAGCGACACAACCATCATCGATCTCGAGGAAGGGATTGACTTTGCGGCATTCGCCACATTCTTCGCCCGCCTCCTTCCCGATACCAACAACGGCTCCAACAACTGGGCGGTGAGCGGCGAGCATACCGTTTCGGGGTCCCCGCTCGCCGCCAACGATCCGCATCTCGGCTTCGCCATCCCCTCGGTCTGGTATCTCGCCCACATGGCGGCGCCAGGACTGAGCGTTGCCGGCGCCACCCTGCCTGGCCTGCCACTGGTTCTCGTCGGCACGAACGGCGCCATCGCCTGGACGCTCTCCAACACCGGACCTGACACCCAGGATCTCTTTGTCGAACGGCGTGACCCCGACAACCCGGGTCGCTACGCGACACCCGCCGGACCACTGCCTTTTGCGGTGCGCAACGAAACCATTGCCGTCAGGTTTTCCAGAAACCGGCAGGTCACGATGCTCGAAACCCGACACGGACCCGTGCTGACGGGAATGGTCAGTTCCCTCGAAGGCGACACCGATGATGACGAGGTGCTCGCACTTGCCTGGACCATGCTGCATGACGATGACCAGAGCGCGAGTGCGGCGCTTCTCCTTCACACGGCCGAGAACTGGCAGACCTTCTACAGCGCTGGCCGCAACTTCGCCGGTCCGATGCAGAACATCATCTATGCCGGCAGGGATGGATCCATCGGAATGCTGTCCCCAGGGTTCGTGCCCGTGCGCCGCTCCGGTGACGGTCGCCTTCCCGTCGACGGGAGTTCCGGCGAAGCGGACTGGGTGGGGCGCATCCCCTTCGACGAACTGCCCCGCGTCATCGATCCGCCGTCCGGCATCATTGCGGCCGCCAACAACCGCCCAGTCGGCAAGGACTACCCCTATTTCCTCGGTCATCGATGGGAACCGGAATGGCGGGCTCAGCGAATTCACGATGTTCTGAATTCCGGGACACGTCACGACCCGGCCAGCTTCTCCCGCCTCCAGCTTGACACCTGGTCGGGTCTTGCCTCGGCCCTGGTCCCCCATGCCCTCGCCGGGAAGCCGCAGACCACGAACGGGCGATTGTTGCAGATTCGCCTGGAGGACTGGGACTACTCCATGGATGCCGACCTCGTTGCGCCCACGATTTTCCATACCTGGTACCGCGCTCTCACGCGGGCCATCTATGCAGACGAGCTGGGCGACCTCTTCGCTGAGGCATGGAGGGACCGCCCGCTGTTTGTTCTTGCAACTCTCGACGATGATACACACGGCTGGTGCAACGATACCGTGGCCGGAGAGACCCTCACGTGCGCCGAAGTCTCCGGCCGCGCCCTCGACGAAGCAGCGGACACCCTTGTCAGGGCACTTGGCGGCGACCCGTCCGGCTGGATCTGGGGTGATGTCCACGTGATGCACCTGCGCCATCCGCTCTTCGGTCTGGTCCCCATTCTCGACGCCCTGACTGGCGTCAACGTACCCTTGGGCGGTGACGGCTACAGCATCTCGGCCACGAGCTACCGTCTCGCGTCCGGAAATGAGACGTTCAACACCTTCCACGGTCCGGCCCTGCGTGCCGTGATCGATCTCGGCGATCCCGTGACAGGACACTTCATCACCATGCCCGGCCAGTCAGGCAATCCCTTTTCGCCGTACTATGACAATATGGTGGAGCGCTGGCATGCCAACCAGCCTGTGACAATTGCTCCAGGCAGCAGGATCGCCCATGCCGCCAACCACCTCATCCTCGTGCCCGCCAGCCTGACAACACCATAAAGGACCCGCCCGTGCAGACATCCATCGTGAAACGGGGCCGAGCTCCCCTACTGATCAGTTTCCCCCATGTCGGCACCCGGCTCCCTGCAGCGATCTCCGACCGGATGACACCAATCGCCCGGCACCTTCCCGACACCGACTGGCATGTCGACAGGCTCTATTCCTGTACCGAAGACCTCGGTGCGACTGTGGTGACTGCCACCCATTCCCGCTATGTCGTTGATCTCAACCGGGCGACGGACGAACGGGTCCTCTATCCGGGAGAAGACACCTCCGAACTGGTCCCCCTCACAACCTTTGATTACGAGGAGATCTACCTCCCCGGACAGCGTCCCGACGCCCGGGCCATCGAGGAGCGCATCGCCCTCTACTGGAAACCGTGGCACGACACTCTCGCGAACGAGATCGCCAGGCTGTTGAAGCACCACCGGCAGATCGTCCTCCTCGATGGTCACTCCATCCGCTCCGAAGTGCCGCGGCTCTTCGATGGCAGGCTTGCCGACTTCAATGTCGGAACAGCGGACGGCGTAGCGGCACACCCCGAACTCCTTGAGCGTGTCGTGGCCCCGCTGAGCGAACAGGACACCTTCAGCGTTGCCATCAATGGCCGTTTCAAAGGGGGCTACATCACCCGTCATTACGGCAGGCCGTCACGAGGCGTTCATGCCGTCCAGCTGGAACTCTCACAGGCGATCTACATGGAAGAGACCCTGCCCCTGCGCTGGCGCGACAACTCCGCTCAGTCAGTTTCCGACCTCATCACCCGGTACGTGACAGCAGCCCTCGACTGGATCACCAGCGACGCCGGCTCCCGCGCGCCGCTTCAGGACCATTCAAGGTCGGAGACATCGGGTGTCAGCGAACGATAGTTTCCCTGGAAGTAGAGGAGAGGATCGGCCGGATCACCCAGCATCATCGAAAAGGCTTCACCGACAAAGATGACGTGATCGCCGCCATCATAGTGAAACCGCGTGTAACACTCGAAACGCGCCAGTGAACCCGGGAACATCGGGCATCCCGTCACGCCGGTTTCAAAGGCGACATCCTTCCACTTGTCGACCGATGCACGGGCGAAACGGTCGGAGAGGGCGCGTTGACGCGTCGACAGGATGTTGACGGCGAAAAAGTCCGATGTCTCGAACTTGTTGAGGCTGTGCGCTTCGCGGGACAGGCTGAACAGCACCATGGGCGGGTCGAGTGACACCGCATTGAAGGAATTGGCCGTGATTCCGAGGAGTTCGCCGTCGCGTGTCGAGGAAGTGATGATCGTCACACCGGTTGCGAACATGCCCAGCGCATCACGCAACTGGCGTTTGGTGAAGGTCCGCTTGCGACTCATGCCATCACCCATGCTCTCCCTGAGGTTGTACCAGCTAAGGCTTCCAACCGCCACAAGGAGCTTCATGTCATGCAATGCGGCCCTTGGCCCACGACATCTGTCAGGAGTCCCGGCATGAGCACGTCGGTACTCGGCTGCGCATTCTCAACACATGCGCTTGCGCTGCCAGGACACCTGGAGATGCGGGTCACGTCCCCCGAGGCCTGCGTTCGCTGACGAGATACATCGCCACCGCCAGCAGGACGACCGCGCCCCAGACCCATGATGAATGGCTTTCCTGCCACAGAACGATACCCCAGATCACGCCGGCCACCATGTTGAGGTAGCCGGCGAACGTCGCGAAGACCGGGCCAGCAGCCGAAATCAGGTAGAGAAAGATGACGTAGGCAGTCACATTGATGGCAGCGATGCTGCCCACGGCGATCGATGCCGTGTCCCACCCTGGCAGGATGTCGTTCGCTGCGCCGCCAAGGAGGACCACCGGCAACAGGACCAGTGCGCTCGAAAGCAGCATGCCCGCCACCAGCATCATGGCATCGCCTTCGGGGGGTCGTCTGAGAGCAATGATCAGGCTTTCAATGGCATAACAGATTGGAATGAACAAGGTAATGAGGAGCCATGCGGTCAGGGACCCCACCTCGATCTCGAGATCCGGGAGAACGATGAGAAGCACGGCGGCAAAGCCCAGGCCAATGCCGGCAAGACGCCAGAAGCCGTGCGGCTCAAGTCCGAGAACGAGAGCGCCGAAATAGGTGAGGATCGGTGCGAGCGCGATGATGATGGCGATCATGCCGGCCCCGACCTCGGGAGCGGCAGCGAAAACGATGGCTGTCGGGATCGTGGTCCCGGCGAAGCCGCACACCGTGTAGAACCACAGGTGACGCCACGACAGGTGAAACCTCTTGCCGCGTACAAGCGTCAGGGCCAGCAGCACGACTCCTCCCACCAGGGATTGCAGGAACGTCGCATTGAGAGCGTCCGCCCCCTCGCTGGTGGCCAGACGCGCCAGACTCGGCACCAGGCCCCAGGCGATACCGATGTAGAGCAGGCAGGCTGTCAGCCACAACTGTCGACCCATGGTGGATGCACTCTTCACTGTCGTTCCGTCGCCAGGAAGACAGCTGAGCTCTCGTCCCGTGGGTGGCACAAGCCACTCTATCCCGGGAGCCATGGCCAGCAACAGTGTGCTGTGACCGCTGTGCGGTATCCCAGCGACCCGACACACGAGCGAGTCGACAACGAGCGGCCCGAACGTTGCCGGTTGTCTCATCTTACGTCCGCAGATTTTTGCTGGAGACGCTGTCCGACACGTCCCGCGCCAGGGCACAGACGGCCCGCTCACACCGTCAAATGACCATGGTGTGATTTGCTGTCCGCCGCAGACGAATGGCAAGGACGATCGCCCACATTCGGAATTGAACCTGCAGACGGGGCGTGACAAAAATCGTCCATGAGCCGGTCTGACAACCAGAGAGTGGCGCGGTCGAATTCCCGAAGATCGGCCAGTCTCCCGGCAACCGTTCCCCGCAGGGAATGGGGTGGCCGGTTCTCGCCACTCGATGACACGTCCCGCGACACGATCATCGATAACGCCTTTTCCATTCTCGAGCGGATCGGCATGGCATCGGCTCCGGACTGGTTCATCCGGTTGGCAAGCGATGATGGCGCCAGGCGACGCGGGGACGGCCGCCTTCTCTTTCCACGACCGCGAGTCGAGAAGGCGCTGGCGCGGGCAGCCAGGAGCGTGGCCGTGCCGGGCTTTGTCGAGGACAGGGGTATCGATGCGGGTTCCGGTCTGGTCCATACCGGTACCGGTGGCGCTGCCATCGACGTGCTCGATGCCGCAACCGGTCGCTATCGCGACTCCACGCTTCACGACCTCCTTTCCATCATGCGGGTGGTCGATGCGTGCCCCAACGTGCACTACGGCATCCGTCCCCTGGTGGCACGGGACATGACCGACACCTTCGAACTCGACATCAACACCGCCTACGCCTGCCTTGCCGGAACGAGCAAGCCCATCGGCACGTCGTTCGCCCATGCCGCGCACGTCGCCCCGGTGGTGTCCATGTTCGACCGCGCGCTTGAAACTGAAGGCGGCTTTCACCGGCAACCCTTCTGCATGGCAGTTGTGGTGCATGCCGTCTCACCACTTCGCTATGCGCCCGATGGCGTCGACATCATGCGTGCCGCCATTGCCGAAGGCATGCCGCTGCAGACATGTTCGGCGGGTCAGGCGGGCGCCACCAGCCCCGTCACGCTCGCGGGCGCCCTCGCCCAGGGCCTCGCAGAGACTCTCGCCGGCCTCATGGTGGTGGACCTCCTCAAGCCCGGCCACCACGCCATCCATGCCTTCATGCCATTCATATCCGATCTGAGAACCGGCGCCATGAGTGGTGGAGGCGGCGAATCGGCCATTGCGAATGCCGCAGCGGCACAGCTCCTGCGCCACCTTCAGCTGCCATCCACCGTCGCCGCCGGCATGACCGACTCCAAGGAGGCGGATGTCCAGGCCGGGTACGAGAAGGCCTATACCATTGCCCTGGCGGCTCACGCGGGGGCAGACATGATCAACCTTTCCGTAGGCATGCTGGGATCCATCACGGTGGCCTCTCCGGAGGCCCTTGTCATCGACGACGAGATGCTGGGCGCCATCCTGCGTTCGGTTCGCGGCGTTGACGTTACGCCGGAGGCCATCGATCTTGACGCCATGGAGCGCGTTGTCTGCGGCGATGGCCACTACCTTGGCGAACCGCAGACACTTGCGCTCATGAAAAGCGAATATGTCTACCCGTGCCTGGGGGACAGGCGCGGCGTCCACGAGTGGATCGAATCCGGTCCTGAATCAATTTGGGAAAGGGCAAGATCCAGAGTCACCAAGATCGCCGGCGACCCGGCGCCGGCTCACCTTGAGGCGACAGCGGATCAGGCCATCCGCTCGCGCTTCCCCATCAGACTTCCAGGGACTGGAGACGAGTGAATGCACGTCTTTCGCAGCATCATCATCGAGGCGCCCATTGACAGAACATGGGCGGCCGTCCGGGAATTCGACAGTGTGGGTTCGTGGAACCCGGCTGTTTCGGCCGCCCGCATGGAGACCGGAACATCGACTGCGGTCGGGTCGGTGCGACATCTCGACGTCGTCGACGGCACCATCTTTCGCGAAACGCTCCTGGCGCACTCCGATGTCGACCATTTCTATACCTACGACATCATCGAAGGGCCCTTGCCCTGCTCCAACTATCTCTCCACCCATCGCTTCATCCCGATCACGCAAGGCAACTGGACACTTGGCATCTGGGAAGGGACCTTCGACTGTGCCAGGGAGGATGAAGCGAAGCTGGAAACGATCGTCGGCGACCTCATCTACCGCGATGGGATGAAAGGGCTTGCCGCCTGGCTGATGGAAGACAGCTGAATGACCGACACTCTGGGCTATCGCTCCATCGTCGGTGTGATGACACCGGCGATGAACACCGTCGTGCAGCCGGAGCTCGAATCCCTGCGTCCACCTGGCGTGACAAACCAGATGCAGAGATTCCGCCTGGGCGGCGACCGGATTTCGGACGATCTCGACAGCGAGGCCGTCAGGCTCATGGACTGTCACCCGGCAGCCCTGGCGATCGGACTGACCACGGATGCCGGGCCAGGTGGCGTCAGGAAACTCCAGGAACGCTGCCGCGGTCTTGCGTCGTCACTGGGCGTTCCGGTCTTCAATGCGTCGACCGCCTGCCACACGGCCCTGCGGCGCCTCGATGCCAGGAGGATCTCCATCGTCACCCCCTTCGATGCCGACACCAGTCGGGTTGTCGCCGGCAATGCGGCAGATGCCGGTTTCACAGTGGCGGCGGTGGCCGGTACGGACGCACCATCGTTGCCGGAAATCTGCGAGACTCCACCAGAGGACATCGAGGCGGCCTTTCGCGAGGTCGCCGCCAGTGACTGCGACGCCATCCTCCAGGTGGGAACGGCACTTCCGGTCTGCAGCCTCATCGCCTCCCTGGAGGCACTCACCGGAAAACCGGTGGTGGCCTGCAACGCGGCCCTCTACTGGCAGACCCTGCGGCATCTCGGGATCACGGACCCGATCGACGGCTTCGGTCGTCTCCTGGCAGAACACTAGACGATGCAGAAATCGGCCCGGGTCGTTGTCATCGGCGGCGGCGCTGTCGGTGTGTCCTGCCTGTGGCACCTGGCCCAGGCCGGCATCACTGACTGCCTGCTGATCGAAAGGGATGAACTCACATCCGGCTCGACCTGGCATGCTGCGGGAAACATCCCGATCTATGCGACAAGCTGGCTCGGCATGCGTGCCGGCGCCTATGCCCGGCGTCTCTATGGCGCTCTTGGCGAAGACGTCACCTATCACCATACCGGCGCTTTCTGGCCGGCGCACGGCGAGGACCGCATGGACCTCTTCCGGCATCTCACCGGGCTGGCGACCTCCGCCGGCGTGGATCTCGTGATGATCACGCCTGGCGAGATGGAGGCGCTGCATCCCCACTACACGACCGGAACGGATGTCATCGGCGGCATTTTCGATCCCGGTGAGGGGGACATCGATCCCTCCCAACTCACTCAAGCGCTCGCCAGGCAAGCCCGGCAGGCCGGTGCAGCAATCGAGCGGTTCACCCGGGTCACGGACCTTTCAGCCACACGCAGCGGAGAATGGCAGGTGACGACCGACAGGGGAGACGTCGTCACGCAGACGATTGTCAATGCCGCCGGCTTCTATGGTGGCGCCATGGCGCGCCTTGCCGGACAATCCATCCCGGTGGCAACACTCAAGCATCAGTACCTGGTCACCGAGCCCCTCTGCGCTCTCATGGACTCGAATGATCCCTTCCCCCTGGTGCGGGATCCCGAGCTCGGGTTCTACCTGAGGCGCGAAGGCGCCGGAGTGTTGTTGGGATCCTATGATCATCCCGGCCGCCCGGTCTTCGTCGACGAACTGCCACAGGACTTCGCCCACCAGCTCTTCAGCGAGTCACCCGATGATATCGCGGAGGCCTTTGGAAAGGCGCTTGGTCATTTTCCGCTGCTTCGGGAGGCCGGAATCCGGCGTTTCGTCAATGGCCCCATCGCCTACGCCCCGGATGCCCTGCCGCTGTGCGGTCCGGCCTATGGTCTGAAGAACTTCTTCCATGCCTGTGGCATCCAGATCGGCATCACCCATTCTGCCGCCGCCGGCAAGGCCATCGCGGAGTGGATCAGCGAAGGCGAAACCGAGTGGGACATGGCGGCCTGGGATCCCCGCCGCTTCGGCGACTGGGCCACGAGAAAGATGGCCGTCGAACGAGCGGTCGAGGTCTATGGCCTGCAGTACGCCATTCCCTACCCCCGGCGCCTACTCTCCTCATCGCGGCCCATGAGGACAACGCCCCTCTATCGTCTCCTGACTTCCAGGGGAGCGGTATTCGGAGAGATCGGTGGCTGGGAGCGTGCCTTCTGGTTCGATATCGATGGCAGAAGGGATGATGCCGCCTTGAGTTTCCGCGACCGGGAACCGTGGCGTGATGCGGTGCGGCGTGAATGCGAGGGGGTCCGCGATCGCGTGGGCATCATGGACCACGGCGGTTTCTCCAAGTTCGAGGTCGAGGGACCGGACGCGACGCGATACCTGGAGCGGGTGTTCTGTGGCCGGATGCCGGGAGTGTTCCGCACGCGCCTTGCCTACATGCTCACTCCATCGGGCAGGATCTGGAGCGAAGCCACCATCACTCGCCTGGGCGAGAACCGCTACCTCCTGTGTGGTCCGACCCTGGCCGAACAGCGTGATCACGACTGGTTGCGAGAAGCCCTGCCGGCGGGACGGCGTGTCACACTCAGGCGCGGATGCGCGAAGGACGCTACCCTCATGCTGGCCGGCCCCCTGTCACGCGATCTTCTGGCGACCGTGACCGATGCCGACCTCGGGAACAGTGCGATGCCATGGCTCACCGCGGCCCCCGTCACGGTCGCCGGACATGCCACGACGGCACTGCGCGTCTCCTATGCCGGCGAACTGGGCTGGGAACTCCATCTCGCTTCCGCCGACCTCCGGGCGGTCCATGACGCCCTGCGGCACTCCGGACGGGAATGCGGTCTCGTCGACTTCGGCTCATGGGCCCTTGATTCACTGCGTCTCGAAAAGGGTTATCACGCCTGGGGGCTCGACATCGGGATCGAATACACTCCCTTCGATGCCGGACTGGATCGCTTCGTTGCCTTCGACAGGGAGAACTTCATCGGCCGCGATGCCGTGGTGCGCGAGCGCCAGACCGGATCCACCTGGCAATTCGCCGGATTCATCATTGCCGACAGCGACGCGGACGCACTGCCCGGTGATCCGATCCTCCTCGATTCCGTCCCGGTCGGCTACGTGACATCGGCCGGCACCGGCTTTCGCATGATGAAGCGTCTCGCTCTGGGCTACGTCAGGGCCAACACGTCTTCGGGCGTCTGGTCCATCAGGATCCTCGGGAACGACTGCCCCGCAGCGCCGGCTCCCCTGCCCTTCTACGATCCCGGCAACGCTCGCCTGAAGGCCTGACATCACCCAGAACGGATGGCCCGGTAGATGGCGGAGATGTCGAGGTCGCCATGTCCGGATGCGGCAAAGCGTGCGAACCGCCGGGCGGCCTCGTCGCCGAAAGGAGTTGTCTGCCCGGAGGTTGATGCCGCCTCCTGGGCGAGAGAAAGATCCTTGGCCATCAGCCGTGCGGAAAATCCCGGGGCGTAGCCATGGGTCGCCGGTGCCTCGGGAACCAGTCCCGGCACCGGACAGCGGTTGTCCAGAATCCAGCTCTGTGCCGCGGCTCCGCGGCACAGTTCGAGGAATTTTTGGGCATCGAGATCAAGGGACTCCGCCAGGGCGAAGGCCTCGCAAACACCAAGCATGGTGATGCCGCAGATCATGTTATGGCAGGCCTTGGCGGCCTGGCCCGACCCGCTCTTGCCGAAATGAATGATCCGTTTTCCCATGATGTCGAGCAAGAGCCGGACGCGGGCGACGTGGTCGTGCGATCCGCCGACCATGAAACTCAGGGTTCCGTCGCGAGCACCTTCGGGGCCGCCCGACACCGGTGCATCGACAAATCCGCAGCCCGCCGCTGCCGCCATCCCGGCAAGACGGCGCGTGGTGGCCACATCAATGGAGGAACAGTCGAGAAAGATGCGATCCTGCCGCTGCTCAAGGAGGCTTTCGACCACCGAGGCGACACTTCCGCCATCCGGGAGCATGGTGATCACGGTGCCGGCCCCGAGCGCTGTCTCCTCGAGGGATGCCAGGGCCAGCCCCTCTCTCGCTTCGGCATCGCTGTCCCATCCGGTCACGTCGCATCCTGCCGAGCCAAGACGCCGGGCCATGGGACGGCCCATGGTTCCCAACCCGACCATGCAGATCGTGCCATGCATGACGGTCCTCCTTCAGACAACTCCGGGATGATCGCCTTCCTTCTTCTCAGGCGTTCGGCATTTCTCAGCCGGGGTTTGGCCGTCAGGCGAGCAGGGCTGCCTTGCAGTCCTTCCACACCATGGCATTCATGTGCTGTGCCGGTGCTTCACGTCCGGCGACATAGCGGTTGTAGGGTTGTCGAGCACACTTGAGGTTCTCGTACTGCACCGCCGTCACCTCGTTGTCCTCGCGATAGGTGTCGTCCCAGATCCTGAACCAGCCGTCGAGCCGTTCCTCGTCAACTCCCCTCATCCCCATGTAGAAGGCTGTGTGCCGAGTCAGGCCGGGCTCCAGGGGGGTCATGCCGGTCATGTGCATGAAATCATCGTGTACGATGTAGGTCATTCCAGGAAATAGCTGAAAGGACAGGAAATTGTTCGCCGTCAGATTGTTAGACGACCTCTCTTTCCTGCTCATGAAGGTGTACGAGGTGAACCCTTCACCCAGCCGGATGGTGGTCAGTTCGGGATCCACGTTGAAGGCATCTCCGAAGGAAGCGGAGTGGATGTTGGGACAGTGGTAGCACTCGGTTCCGTTGTCGTACCACAACTTCCAGTTGGTGGGGATGTCATAGACGACCTCCCTGTAGGGGATCCAGTCGTTTGCATCGATGTCGAATCCGGTCTCACGGGCCGTACGAAACATCTCGGGATAGGTGGCACGCAGGGGTGCCGCCTCGGGGTCGGGATGGACCAGCACCATGGCGCCCCACTCGTCGACCGCCACTCGTCTGAGACCAAGGTCTGCGGAACGGAACCCGGCGTCACCGGCGGCGTCGGGCGCATGAGCCAGCGAACCGTCGAGATTGTAGGACCAACCGTGGTACCGGCAGACGAGGCGCACGCAGGAACGCTTGTCCTTGTCGACGACGGTGTAGCCCCGGTGCCGGCAGACATTGAGAAATCCGTTGAGGCGGCCGTCGCGGCCGCGAACGACGACAACGGGAAAGCGGCCCACCTGCCTTACCGCCGCGTCTCCGGGATTCTTCACCCTGTGGAGCGGGCAGAAGAACTGCCAACGCCGCGCAAAGATCGCCTCAAGCTCGAGACTGAAGATTTCCGGATCCGAATAGAACCGGGTGGGCAGACTCCAGTTCTCCGCAAGTCGGCGGTCAATCTCCCGGATATCGATGCCCAGTGCCGTCGCCGTATACGAATTCATGGAGACCTCCGTCACAGTTCTAGGTTCTTGTCGTCGCCATGGGCCTGGCGATAGCGGAGCGCCGCATACTCACCATAGGTGATGGGCGGGTACTTCGGCTCGCGCCCCGCCTGGCGAAACGGTTCCAGGCATTCGATGGTGGCGTCACGCGGCAGGTTGTGAAAGTAGGCGATCGACTGGCGCCGGGTGGGCCTTGTCGAATCATGTGGCGGGTTGACTACACGGTGCTGCGTCGACACCCAGTGATCATCGGTCCAGCGCATCATGGCATCCCCGATGTTGACCACGAATGTGCCGGCCACATGGGGTACGGCACACCATGAACCGTCCCGATTCAGGACCTCGAGACCGCCCGGCGCATCATCCGTCGCGAGGATCGTCAGGACGCCATAGTCCGAATGGGCACCGGCTCGCAACTGGCCGGAGAGCGGCGGGCGGGTCTGCTCTGGATAGTTGATGACCCTCAATGACGACAGGTGCCCCTCGAACAACCTGTCGAAACTGTCTGCGTCGAGGTCGAGGGCCCTGGCGAAGACATGGCGCAGTGTCCGGGCCAGATCCGACATCGCCTCGTAACAGGCCCGCCACGCCGGTTCCAGGTCCGCCGGTTCACGAGGCCAGGCGTCACCATGGAATCGCGGTCCGAAGTCGAGGGTCTCCTTGATATCACCGATCGATTCCGCACCCAGGGTGGCGCCAAGCGCCTCGGCGCCATGCCCGAAGTACATCAAGCCGCCCGGGACGGGTCCGCTCTCGCCAACCCGCCTCTTCTCCTCAAGGGGGAGATCGAAAAATCCGCGCGATGCCGTGCCGATGCGGGTGAGGAGCGTCCTGGAAAACCCGTGACCGGAGACCAGAAAGAATCCGGTATCCTCGCAAGCCGCACGAACTCTCGCTGCAATGAGGTCACGGGCCGCCGGATCGCGCGTCCGGAAGGGCGCAATGTCAATCACCGGTATGGGACCGTCCGCCGAGGGGTGTCTGCTATACTGCATGGCTCAATCCCGGATCGCGCCACCATGCCATGATCGGGAACAACCGGAAAGCGGGAGACGGCGCCTCACATGAAGGACCGAAGGAACAGCGGACGGCCACTTGTCCTGTTTTCCGCCTCGAGGGAGCGCGCCTGTTCCTACCTGCCGGACCGGGAGGAGCAGATGGTGCTGACCGATCTCCAGGCGGCAGACGAGCCGGCACGGCTCCATGATGTCCTGAGCCAGGCCGGATTCCGGCGCTCCCACCAGGTGGCCTACCGGCCGGCATGTGTCGGATGCGATGCCTGCGTTCCGGTCAGGATACCGGTGGCAGACTACCGGGCAACACGCAGCCAACGCCGCATCCTGCGACGCAACCGGGATCTCGAGGTCAACGTTGCCGCCCCCCAGGCCTCGCAGGAACACCATGCGCTCTTCCGCCGCTACATCGAGACGCGACACCAGGGGGGTGGCATGTCGATGATGGATTATGGCGACTTCAGGGCGATGATCTGTGACACGCCTGTCGATACCCGCCTTGTCGAGGCCCGAACCGCCGACGGCGTCCTTGTCGCAGTCTCGCTGACCGACTGGATGGAGAACGGGCTATCCGGAGTCTACAAGTTCTTCGATCCGGATATGGCGCGTAGGAGCCTCGGCACCTGGCTCATTCTCTGGCACATTGCCCATGCACTCGAAACAGGCCGCGCCCATGTCTACCTGGGCTACTGGATCGCCGGAAGCGAAACAATGTCCTACAAGGGCAACTTCCGTCCGCTGCAGGCCCTGACCGACGATGGCTGGACCGATCTCCCGCCAAGGTCCGCCCGACCGTGACCACGGGCTCACCGAAGGCAAGCACCTTGCAACTCCCGGGATCCTGCAAGAACAACGCTTCGCTCGATACAGTCGTGCAATCAGGGGAGCATGAACCCGGATCTCTTGCCCGGGCAATGGTCACGGAGGATCAGTGCTCTGGCAGGAGTTCCGGGAGGAAAGTAGTGATGTCGGGGATGAGCCACATCAGTGTGAGTCCGATCACCTGGATGATGACGAAGGGCACCACGCCCCTGTAGATCTGGCCCGTGGTAATGCCCGGTGGCGCCACGCCGCGCAGATAAAAGAGCGCAAAGCCGAAAGGCGGCGTCAGGAACGAGGTCTGCAGGTTGACGGCGATCATGATCGTCACCCACTTGGGATCGAGTGTGCCGCCGTAGATCACCGGCCCGACAATGGGAATGACGATGTAGATGATTTCCAGGAAGTCGAGGACGAACCCCAGGACGAAGAGCACGGCCATGACCACCAGGAAGACGACCATCTCGTCATCGAATGAGCGCAGGAACTCCTGGATGTGTTCTTCGCCGCCATAGGAGATCACCACGAGGTTGAGCATCTGGGAGCCGATCAAGATGGCAAACACCATCGCCGTCACCTTCGCCGTGTCGCGCACTACGGAACGCAGAATTCTCTCGCGATGGAGAATGACACAGGAGTAGACCAGCCCGGCGAAAGCCACGTGGTAGGCGACGACGGAAACGATGAAGGCCAGCCAGTTCTCGAAACCGACCACCTCGATCGACGTTCTGAGATCGAAACTGGTGCCAACGAGCAGGAAGACCACGGTAGCCCACGCCGACATGATGATGATCCTGCCCTTGCGGCGGTCCTTGCGTTCGGAGAGGCGGCGGTAGGCCGACAGCATCAGTGCGCCCGACGCTCCGAGACCGGCAGCCGCGGTCGGGCTCGTCACACCGCCGAGAATGGAACCGAGCACGGCAACGATGAGAACGAGGGGCGGAAACACGACGCGCAGGATTTCGACCTCGGCAAGTCGTGGCAGTGCATGACGCACGCCATGGAGCACGGCAACGACCGGCAGGGCGAGGATGAGCCAGGCGGTGCCGGTGCTCATCACCGGCGTCACCAGCCAGGCATCGGCCGCCAGCGTGGCTGCAATCCCGCCGACGCCGACGAGAAGGGGCCGGCGGGAGGCAGATGGCGCGACACCCCAGGCGATCGACATGACCAGACCCAGCAAGACCAGGCCGACCAGAAGTTTCTCGGAAACCGGAGGCAGGAAGGCGATCGCTTCGGCCTCGAGAACATCGAGCTCCTCGTCCGTCGGCGCAATGAACCCAGCTGCTGCCCCGATTTCCGCCATGGCCACCGACCGGTCCCACTTTTCCTGCCCGTGAAGCTCGATCATGGATGCCTTGCAGGCGTCGGGGACGTTGGTGCGCAGTTCCGGTGATTCAGGCCGCTCGACAAGAGCCAGCCGGTCGACGGTCTGCGGGCCGGCGATGCCGGCAGTCACCAGTCCTCCCGCCAGGGCAATCACCAGACCTGGAACAGCGAGGAACCAGAAGAGGCGATGATTGAGCGTGGCACCCTCATCCGTCAGGCCGGCGGCGGTGACACGCACGGGAGGCGCCTTGGAGGGGCGAACAAGGGCATAGCAGAACACGTAGGCGGCATAGATGAACGCCAGGAGCAGGCCGGGGACAATCGCCGCCTTGAAGAGCGTGCCCACGGAGACCACGGCCGCCTCGCCGAGATAGGTGAGAGCATCGCGGCACCCCACTGTCAACGCGCGTTCTTCCTGGGCTGTCGAGTAGAGATCGCCGGCGAGGGTTCCAAGGAGAACGATCACGATCGATGGCGGGATGATCTGCCCCAGGGTGCCCGAGGCTGAAATCACACCGGTCGCCAGCTCGGGCGAATACCGGTTGCGCAGCATGGTGGGCAGAGACAGCAGCCCCATGGTGACGACGGTGGCGCCGACGATGCCGGTCGAGGCGGCGAGAAAGGCGCCCACCACCACGACCGAAACAGCCAGGCCCCCCGGCAGGGCGCCGAAGACACGGGCCATGGACGTAAGCAGATCCTGGGCGATCCGCGAGCGCTCCAGGGAGATGCCCATGAGAATGAACATGGCGACGGCCAGGAGCAGCTCGATGGAGGGACCGGCGAGCACACGTTCGTTCATCCGGTTGACGATGAAGGTCAGGATGCGGAAGAAGGCGCCATCCACTCCCTTCTCGAAGACGGGAACGGTCAGTGTCGGCAGGTCGGGATAGCGAAAGAGGGTGATTGCGTGATCTTTCACGCCCGAGCCGACCAGTGCCGCATAGTCGTCACTGCGGTTGTCGATGATTTCCTTGACCAGCAGACCGGATTCACTCAGGCCGGCGATGATGGCAAAGGCGACAAGGGCGGACCCGCCGATGGCGAAGGCCACGGGATACCCCGACAGGATCCCGGCGAACAGGCACACCAGGGTAATGAGGAGCCCGACCTCGACACCGTCAAATCCTAACATCACACGCCTGCCCCTGTGCCTTCGGCCGGCTTGTCCGGCGCGAGGTCCGGTACCGCGTCAAGATCCTTGTGGCGGTTGGCCGATGCCTCCCCTTCCCTGAACTCCAGCAGGCTGCGGTAGAAGTGCCCCAGTCCCTGGAGGAACATCAGCCCGGCGAACGAAATCAGCAGGACCTTGAAGAGGAAGTAGGCATCGAAACCATTCGGCGAGAATCCGATGGTCTCGACATTCCAGCGCAGCAATTGCGCCTTGCGCTCCAGGAGATCGAGGGTATCGAGCGCCGACACCTTCGGCGTGATGAGATGGCGCCACAGGAAAAACCAGCCGAACAGCCACACCACACCACAGAACGGCATCACGAAGAAGACCGAACCGAACATGTCCAGCAGCCGCTTCGTGCGGAAGGACACCGATGCATAAACAAGGTCGACCCGCACATGACCACCCTGGACGAAGGTGTAGGCCGCACACAGGGTTACGATCGCCGCATTGTAGAGCTTGAGCTCCTCACTGAACCAGCTGAGATCCCTGGTGAACACGACACCGAACGGGCCCACGGTGATCTCCGAAACAAGAAAGATGCGCTGCAGGGCAATGATCATGATCTGCTGGATGACCATGACGAGAACCGCCCACGCGGCGATGCGGCCGACGGCATTGGAGAGACCCTCGATACCGCGCACCACGAGCCACAGGAATCCGGGTCTCAGGAGACCGATGACGAGGATGATGAGGGCAAGATCGATGATGACGAACAGGAACTCGAGGGAGGCGCCGAAGTAGACAATCCTGACCAGGCCCACGCCATCGGAAGGGTCAGGCCACGCCCCGGGTTCGATCAACAGGTAAAAGAGATTGGCCAGCCCGTCGAGAAGATGGCGCAGGGGCCAGAGAATGACGTCCGGCATGTGTCGCGCACAGGGACCGGCGCCCGCATCGCGTCACGATGCGGGCGCCGTGAAAGTCAGATACCCATGACGCGGTTACGCTGCTCCGCATAGGCACCGGACGACAGCGCATTCCAGCTCGCCGACTTGACGAGTGAGTCGCGATAGGAGTCGTAGATCGTCTTGAACAGCGGATCCCCCATGTTCTCCGCGTAGACCTTATCGGCGGCCACACCAAAGGCATCCCAGACACTGTCGGGGAAGGTGAAGGTCTGGACACCCGAGGCCGTCAGTCTCTGGAGAGCGGCCGAGTTGTTGGCGAGGAACTGCGAGAGATTCCACACGTTGGCCTCACCTGCCGCACACTCGATGATCTTCTGTTCAGAGGCCGAAAGGCCGTCGAAGACCTCCCGGTTGACGGCGAGCGAGAGTCCCGGACCTGGCTCATGGAAGCCGGAGGTATAGTAGATCTTCGTGATCTCGAAGAATCCGGCCTTCTCGTCGGCCCACGGACCGATCCACTCCGTACCGTCGATCTCGCCCTTGGAGAGCGCGTTGTAGACCTCGGCGCCGGGGATGTTCTGGACGGAGGCGCCGAGTTCGCCGAGCGCCTTGCCACCGAGACCTGGCATGCGGAACCGCAGGCCCTCGAAATCATCCGGCCCATTGATCTCCTTGTGGAACCAGCCGCCGGCCTGAGACCCGGTGTTGCCCGCAAGGAAGGTCTTCAGGTTGAAGATCGAGGTGAGGTCGTCCTGCAGCTCGCGGCCGCCCATGTGGTAGTACCAGTTGTTCAGTTCCTCGGCCGTCATGCCGAAGGGAACCGATGTGTAGAAGGCGAAGGCCGGATGCTGTCCGACGAAGTAGTAATCGGCGGCATGGTAGATGTCAGCCTGCCCGGACGACACCGCATCGAAGCACTCGAAGGCGCCAACGAGTTCGCCTGCCGCCTTGAAGTCGATTTCAATCATGCCGTCAGACATGGCGACAATGCTGTCCGCACAACGCTGGGCTGCATCATGGACGCCGGCGAGGCCTCGTCCCCACGAGGTCACCATAGTCAGGGTCTTGCGGCCCTGCGATATCGCCGGTGTCGGAAATGCTGTGGCCACCGTGCCCGCGGCGCCTGCCGCAGCGATACCGGTGCCAGCCAGGAATTTGCGTCTGTTCATGATACTCCTTCTCCCAGTTCTTCAGGTTCCACATGACACGATAGCTGTGCCCGTCTGGAGGGACAGCTGTAGCTTTCCTGAAACATCATTATGCACACCGATGAGATACATGCACGGTCTGCCTGCCACTGTGCCTACCCTTCAGGCGGGTGTTTCAACCGCCTCGAGATAGGAATCATAGAGGTCGACGTTGACGATATCCGATACAGGTGCCTCCACCCCCCACAATTCGCGGGCCCTGAAGGCCACCGTGTAACAGTGTTCCGGACACTCGCCCAGGTCACGGGCATTGGTATCCGGATACACGAAGACACCGTGGTCGCTCACAATTTCGCCGGTGCGCCCCCTTGTGTAGCGCGGTGCGCGCGTATGGTAGCAAGGGTGTTCATTGAGGACCCGGACCCGGTCGCCAGGGCGGAATCGCGGCGCTGTTCCGGCGTCGTCGCGCCGGGTTGATGCTCCTCTCGCCACGGCCTCCTCAATGTCGTCGAGAGTGGTGGCCCGGCCACCATCGGGGCGCGCCGGCGCCACCATTTTCTCCACGCGGGCCTCGATTGCGCCTGGTGTCAGGAGTCCACGTTCCTCGAGAAATGACTCAAGCGCGCGGGTCCATCGCTCGTAGTAGCTCGCCTGGAGATAGGCGAGAGGCGGAATGCGCTCGATGTGAGCGCGCAGGTGATCATCCGAGAATCCGACATGCCCCGACGCCTGCAGGAGGATTCCGAAGGCCACCCTTTCCCAGTCGTCATGGAACAGGGGCTCATCCGCCTCCCGCGTGACAGCACCGAAACCCATCATGCCGCCCATGTCGTGAATGCCGTCCATGACGTTCTCGTCAGACCAGGGCCACGCCGATCATGCCATCGCGTGTCACGAGGCCGGCAAGCTCTTCACGGGACATCTCGTCGCTGTCTGCGGGACGCCTCGGCAGGACCATGTAGCGCAGATCCGCACTCGAGTCCCAGACGCGGATCTCGACATCGTCCGTCACGTCACATCCCATCTCGGCAAGCACGATTCGAGGCTCGCGCACGACGCGGGCCCGGTAGGGCTCGCTCTTGTACCAGCGGGGTGGCAGGCCGAGTACAGGCCACGGATAGCAGGAACACAGCGTACAGACGACCACGTTGTGGACATCGGGCGTGTTTTCCACAACCACCATGTTCTCGCCCTGCATGCCCGATATGCCGAGTCCCGCCATGGCCCGGGAGGCGTTGGTGAGGAGGCGTTCACGGAAGGCGGCGTCACTCCACGCCTCGGCCACCACCCTGGTGCCATGGTGCGGCCCGACCCTGGTCTCATAGAGTTCCACAAGGCGATCGATCGTGTCGGGGTCGCAATAGCCCTTGTCCGTCAGCAACTGCTCGAGAGCGGCGACACGCAGGGCCATGGCCGAGGGGGGCTGATGATGGTGCTGTGACATTTCCCTCACCAGGGCAGGTTCATTCCCGTGAGTATTCCCGGCCCGGTCACCCGGCGTCAACCGAAGCGGTTGCTCCGGGAAAAGCCGGCGGGAGCCGGCTGGCCTGCCTGGCCTCGCTTGCCGAGCCATCGTGCAAGATCGTGCTGCGTGCGCGTGCGGGTGCCCGATTGCCAGGAAAGACCGGCATCGAGTGCAAAGACCGTCGCATCCGAGAGGCCGCCCTGCCGATAGCGCTGCAGGATGACGCCCGAGCCCCTGGCCTGTTCCGGCACGTCCGTGAGCGGGAACACGAGCAACCTGCCATTCTCGCCGACGACAGCCACATGGTCTCCCTCGACGATCTTCAGCACCATCGCCTCGTCACCGGCGGCGGGGATGAGCACCTGCTTTCCTCCCCTTTTTCGGGACTCCACGAGATCTTCGCTCACCACAAAGCCCTTGCCTCCGGAGGAGGCCACCAGGAACCTGCGTCCGCCCTGGAAGACCACCATGGCGGCCACATCGACATCGTTGCCCATATCGAGCATGAGTCGCAGCGGGTCGCCGAAACCTCTCGCTGCAGGCAGCCTTTCGCAGGCTAGGGTGAAGAACTTTCCGTCGGTAGCGAGAACCAGCAACCTGTCGGTCGTCCAGGCCTCGAGACGCAACCTCTCGCGGTCGCCTTCCTTGAAGCGCAGTTCGCCCACCTGGTCGCCATGGCCCTTGGCTGCGCGGATCCAGCCTTTGTCGGAAAGCACCACCGTGATGGCTTCCCGGTGCACCGTGGCGTCGACCGGGATGTCGTCGACCGGCGGCGGGCGGCCGAAGACGGTGCGTCGCCTGCCAATCTCGCTCTCCTCCCCGAACTTTCGGGCGATATCCGCGAACTCGGCCCTCAGCGCCTCCTTCTGCCTGTCGTCCGATTCCAGAAGGCGCCGGAGGTCATCCGATTCCGCCTTCAGCTCCTTCCTCTCCCCGGCAATTCTCATCTCCTCGAGACGGCGCAGCGAGCGCAGACGCATGTTGAGAATGGCCTCCGTCTGGACCTCGGTGAGACCAAAACGCCGGGCCAGCGCGGCGGCTGGATCGTCCTCGTCGCGGATGATGCGAATCACCTCGTCGAGATTGAGATAGACGATGCGATGCCCCTCGAGGATCTCCAGACGGCGGGCAATGGCGGCAAGCCGGTTGCGCGACCCGCGCACCAGAACCGTGCGCCGGTGACTGATGAAGGCGGTCAGCACGCCGTTGAGGTTCATGACTCCGGGTATGCCGGAGGCGTCAAGCACGTTCATGTTGAGCGCGAAACGCGACTCCAGGTCCGTGGCGCGGAAGAGGGACTCCATGAGGATGGTGGGATCCACGGACCGGTTTCTCGGTTGCAGGACGAGACGGATATCTTCGGTCGACTCGTCGTTCACTCCCTCCAGCAATGGCAGTTTGCGGGCCTCGATGAGTTCGGCAATGCGTTCGACCAGGCGCGATTTCTGGACCTGGAACGGCATCTCGCTCACGACGATCCGCCAGGTGCCCCGGGCCTGCTTCTCGATATCCCAGCGTGCCCTGATCCGGAACGATCCCCGTCCCGTTTCGTAGGCCTCGCGGATGATGTCAGGGCCGTCCACAAGCTCACCGCCCGTGGGAAAGTCCGGCCCCTTCACGATGTCCACGAGATCGGCGATGGAAGCCTCGGGTGACTCCACGAGGTGGATCAGCGCCGCGCACAGCTCCGCGACATTGTGAGGCGGGATACTCGTCGCCATGCCCACGGCAATGCCGCTGGCTCCGTTGGCCAGAAGATTGGGAAAGCGCGACGGCAGCACCAGAGGTTCCGATTCCGAGCCGTCATAGGTGTCGCGGAAATCGACGACATCATCGTCGAGTCCATCGAGCAAGGCCACCGCCACCGCGGTCAGGCGCGCCTCGGTGTAACGCATGGCCGCTGCATTGTCGCCATCGACATTGCCGAAGTTGCCCTGGCCGTCAACCAGCGGGTAGCGCGCAGCAAACTCCTGGGCGAGGCGCACGAGGGCGTCGTAAATGGCCTGGTCGCCGTGGGGATGGTACTTGCCGATGACATCGCCCACCACGCGCGCCGATTTCTTGAATCCCTCGTTCGGGTCGAGGCGGAGCTGCCGCATGGCATAGAGAATCCGCCGATGGACCGGTTTGAGGCCATCCCGGACGTCGGGCAGCGAGCGCGATGTGATGGTCGACATCGCGTAGGCGAGATAGCGTTCCGTGAGCGCATCGGCCAGACCGACGGGTTCGATGGCGCCATCATGTACTCTCTCGGTCATGAGTCCGGCGTACCACTACATGTGGTGTGTTGTCAAGACAGAAGGTCTACAAGGCGTTGTCGGGCCGGAGGCAGTCCGGTTCTTTCCCCGGCCAGGACATGGCGCTCGAGAAAGTGCCCGGCCAATCTGAGGCCGGCGAGAACGTCAGCCGGACAGGCTCCCGGCGCCCCAACCAGAAATCCCGGCAGATCGAGAAGTTTCTCCTTCCACGGCTCTCCTGCTGCAGCCGAGACGGCGCGACCCGTGCGTGGTGACACCCAGACGAGCTCTTCGGTGGATCCGGTCAGCGTACAGCGCTTGAGATCAAGCCCGTATCCGAGAACTTCAAGCAGGCCAAGTTCCCATCTGACATAGGCGGCATCCCAGTGACTGACGCCCTGTCGCAACTGCCGCACCAGCACCTCCGTGGCCGTGAACAGCGCTTCGCAGGGAAGGCGTTCGGCGAGTGTCCTTTCGGCAAGCGCACAGGCGCTGGCGAGGCAGGCAAGACGCAGCGGATCTCCCAGCAGGACCGATGCCACGGGGGCCTCGGGCTCGATGACAAAGGCCCCGAGGTGATCGGGCAACCGGGCACGCCACCGCGCGGCGACGATGTTGCCGGTCTGCAGCACGCCGGCTTGACGGCGGCTGCGCCCTCCCCGCACAAGGCCTGCATGGCGGCCGTGGCTCGTCGTCAACAAACTGGCGACCGCGGAGGTCTCACCATGCGGGCGCACGCTCAGGACGATGGCGCGGTCGTGCCATTCCATCGCCGTCAGCCCGGAAACTCGAGACCGATCTCGCGGTATCGCGCCGGATCGTCGAGCCAGCCGGTCCGCACCTTGACGTGGAGAAAGAGATGCACCCTGCACTCCAGCAACGTCTCGAGCTCCCGGCGTGCCGCCTTGCCGACCTCGCGGATGGTGTGGCCGTTCCTGCCCAGAACGATGGGCTTGTGGCCGCGCCGCGCCACATAGATCACCTGATCGATCCTGACCGCCTCCTCTTCCGGAATGTCGGTCCACAACTCGGTCTCGACAGAGAGTTCATAGGGAAGTTCCTGATGGACCCTGACAAAGAGCTTCTCGCGGGTGATCTCGGCGGCAAGGCGGGCCAATGGCTGGTCGCTCAGGTGATCGGCGGGAAACAGCCACGGCTGGATCGGCAGCCTTTCGGCAAGCGCTGAAACGACGTCGTCAACTCCATCGCCGTTCAGAGCCGAAATGTAGAAGATCTCCTCGACCACGTCGTGCCCGCCGATGCGTCCGGCAAGGGGCAACAGCGCGTCGCGCTGTACCAGGTCGATCTTGTTGATGGCGCACAGCACATGTCTGTGCCGGGTCAGGCGAGAGAGAATGGATGTCGCGGCATCATCGAGGCCGCGCCGCGCATCGATCACCAGCAGTGTGGCATCGGCATCCACGGCACCGCTCCACGCCGTCTTGACCAGGGCGCGCTCCAGGCGCTTCCTCGGCTGGAAGATGCCCGGAGTGTCGACAAGCACGATCTGCGTGCGGCCGACATTGCAGACACCGGTGACACGCCCCCGGGTCGTCTGCACCTTGTGGGTGACGATCGAGACCTTGGCCCCGACCAGCGTGTTGACGAGGGTCGATTTTCCTGCGTTCGGTGCTCCGAGGATGGCCACATGGCCGCACCGCTCCGCTGTCACTGCGGCACCTCCGTCAGAAATGTGCGGGCAGCCAGCTGTTCCGCCGCCCGCCTGGTTCGCCCGCTCGCCCTGACGCCGGCAAAGCCCTCGACGTGGACTTCCACGGTAATGAGTGGTGCGTGGTCAGGCCCTGTCATGTCGAGCAAGTGATATCCGGGAAGCGCCAGGCCCTGTTTGAGCGCCCATTCCTGGAGACGGGTCTTGTCGTCCCGGCCGCTGCCGCCCTCCAGGCGCAGGCGTGTCTGCCAGGAGCGACGAACGAAGGCCTCCGCGGCACAATACCCGGCATCAAGGTAGAGGGCGCCGATCAATGCCTCGATGACGTCCGCAAGAATTGAGGCATTGCGCCGCATCCCTCCCTTTCGTTCGTGCGGACCAACCACAACGAAACGGTCAATCCCCAGTTCCAGGGCAATATCGCCAAGGGTCTGGTTGGCGACCAGTCTCGCATAGCGCCGGGAAAGCTCGCCCTCGGACGCCTCCACGTGGTCGCGGAAAACCATGGTGGCGATGATGGCGCCCAGAATGTGATCACCGAGAAACTCGAGACGCTGATAACCGTGACCGTCGACCGCGCATTCGGCACTGCGGTGGGTCACGGCCCGTCTGAGGAGACTCCTGTCGGTAAAGGCATGCCCGAGGACGGCCTCGAGTTCGCCAGGTCCCGCACTCATGAGATCGACCGGAACAGACGGTCCCAGCGAATCGATTCCGGCCACGACAGGGGGTTGATGAGCGAGCCGCAACCATCCGTGGAAAAGAAGAGGAACTCGGCGCGGCCGATGAGGTTCTCTCTTGGCACGAAACCGACGACATGCGTGACCCTGCTGTCGTTCGAACTGTCGCGGTTGTCCCCCATCATGAAATAGTGGTCTTGCGGCACCACGTATTCGGGCGTGTTGTCCAGCCGTCCGCTGTCGGTAATGTTGAGAACACTGTGACGCACGCCGTTCGGCAGTGTCTCGGTCTGGCGTTCGATGGCCCTTGACGAGGAACACGAGCGGTCCTCGAAGACGGAGTCCCCTTCCAGGCTTACCGCCTGACCGTTGACGTGGAGGACGCCATTGATCATGCGAATGCGATCACCGGGAAGACCCACCAGCCGCTTGATGAAGTCGACCGAGGTGTCTGTCGGCTGGCGAAACACGATGACGTCGCCGCGCTCCGGTTCGCCCTCGAACAGGCGTTCGTCAAGGAGTCCGAGGTCAGTGCCGAATCCCAGGGAATAGTCGCTGTACCCGTAGGAAAACTTCGAGACAAACAGATAATCTCCAACCAGCAGGGTGGGTTTCATGGAGCCGGAGGGGATGTTGAAGGGTTCGTAGGCGAACGTGCGCACGGCCAGGGCGATGATGACCGCATAGACCATGGTCTTGACGGTGCCAACCAGCCCTTCATCACCCCTCAGGCCGGCGGGGAGCAGGCGTTCGACGGGACTGAACACCACCTTCAGGAGCCACTCCAGCGGTCTGAGCAGGAGGCCGAGCAGGCTGAACGGCAGCAGCAGCACGGCGAGGACGATCTGCAGGACCGACGAGGACCCCTCCCCGGCGTGTATCCCTGTCAGCCGGGTCATGACAGCTCGCAACGCAGCCTTCACCGGTTGCATTCCCGAGCGTTGACGACGGGCGTCCGCGGCGCGGCTGCGCGGGGTGGAACTGACTGTTGCAATGATCCTGTCCCTTGGTTTGTTCAGGGAGCCCTGGATATGTCCATGACAATCGCAATCGATCGCAGGGCGGCAATAATGGATGTCAGGTGATGGACGTCATGGACCTCGAGGTCAATGAGCATGCCAAAAAAATCGGCGGTGCGCGCATTGATCTTCAGGTTGGTGATGTTGGCATCCTGATTGCCAATCGCGGTGGTGATCTCGCCAAGGGCGCCGGGCTGGTTGATGACGTCAACGGCAATGCGCCCGACGTAGTGTTCAGGGGCAGCGCCATCGGGCGACCACGAGACATCGAGCCACTCCTCGACCGAATCTTCGTGCTCCTGCAAACTGTCGCAGTCGATGGTATGGATGGCGACACCCTTGCCGGTCTCGACAATGCCGACAATGCGATCGCCGGGAAGCGGGTGGCAGCACTCGGCATGGTGGACGGCCATTCCGGGAGTGAGTCCGTCGATCGAGACGGCATGCTTGCCTGATGACTGGAAGCGACGGCGTTTGCGCGATGGCGACCGTTTCGACGTCAGGAGACGGCGGACCCTCTCACTGGTGATCTCGCCACGGCCCACGGCCTCGAGGAGATCGTCCACGGTGCGCTTGCCGAACGCCTCCGAGAACTTTTCGAGAAGGTCGTCGTCGGCCACACGACGCAGCGAGGCGCATGTCTGCTGGATGATGGCCCGTCCCAACCGGATGTACTCGCCGCGTTCCTTGATGCGGATGTGGCGGCGGATCCGCGAGTGGGCACGGCCGGTGACGACGAATCGCACCCACAACGGGTTGGGTGAGGCGTAGCGCGACCTCATGATCTCGACCTGGTCGCCATTCTGCAGGATCGTGTCAAGGCGCTTGGATACACCGTTGATCTTGGCGCCCACGCAGGTATCCCCGATCCTCGTGTGGATGGCGTAGGCAAAGTCGACGGGTGTCGCATTGCGCGGCAATTCATGGATTTCGCCCATGGGGGTGAAGCAGTACACCCTGTCCTGGAAGAGCTGCAACTTGGTGTTCTTGATGAATTCCTCGGGGTCCGACGTGCTGTCGATGGAATCCAGCAGCTGGCGCACCCATTGGTACTGGCTGCCGTCGCTCGCCGAGGCACGGTCCTCGCCGGCCGTGTAGCTCCAGTGGGCGGCGACTCCATACTCGGCGACTTCATCCATCTCCCGGGTCCGTATCTGGATCTCGAGACGCTTGCCCTCGGGTCCGTGTACCGTCGTATGGATGGAACGGTACCCGTTGGGCTTCGGCGTCGAGATGTAGTCCTTGAAGCGATCGGGAATCATCGGCAAGACACCGTGAATGACGCCGAGCGCCGCATAGCAGTCGGGAACCCGTGAGACCACCACCCGGAAGGCGACGATGTCCGAGAGCTGATCGAAGGAGACATTCTTGCGCTGCATCTTGCGCCAGATGGCATGCGGTTTCTTCTCCCGACCGTCGACCCTGGCATCGAGACCGCCCTTCTTGAGGACGCGCTTGAGATGGCGTTCGATCTTCGCAAGGTTGGAGTCGGGCCGCAGGAAGCGCAGGCGTTCCAGGATGGAATTGCGGGCGTCCTCGTTGATGTGGCTGAAAGCGAGATCCTCGAGCTCTTCCTTGAGCCATTGCATGCCGATCCGTTCGGCCATGGGGACATAAATCTCCATGGTTTCGCGGGCGATACGCAGGCGCTTGTCCTCGCGCCGCACGTGGTGCAGCGTGCGCATGTTGTGGAGCCGGTCCGCCAACTTGACCAGGAGGACTCGCAGATCCTCCGACATGGCCAGAAACAGCTTGGCGTAGTTGCCCATGGTGCGCCGGCCTTCCTCGGCCTGGCTTTCGAGGCGCGAGAGCTTGGTGACACCGTCAACCAGGTTGGCAATCTGAGGTCCGAACTTGCCGGAGATTTCGTCGAGCGTGGTGTTGGTATCCTCGACGGTATCGTGCAACAGCCCCGTGATGATGGACTGGCTGTCCAGCTTCATGTCGGCGAGGATGCCGGCGACCTCAACAGGGTGGGAGAAATAGGGATCGCCCGAGTCGCGTGTCTGGGAGCCGTGCTTGACCATGGCGAACACGTAGGCGCTGTTGAGGGCCGCCTCGTCGACCCCTGCGTCATAACTCCTGACCCGTTCAACCAGTTCAAACTGCCGGAGCATCGTCCGGGCTCACATTGCTTCTAGCGGGTAGACCCGTCTTCGATGCCGGTTCCCCAGGCTTCGTTGTGCTGATCGCTGTCAAGGTCGAGATTGGCAAAGGCCCGGTCCAGTGGATTGTCCGCCGCCAGACCGAGTTCCTCGACATTGTCGACATTCTCGTCCTCTTCGGTCTCGCTGCCATAGACGAGCTTGCGGCGCACCGCATCCAGCGAAATCGTGTCGTCGGCGATCTCGCGCAGGGCGATGACAGGATGCTTGTCGTTGTCCCTGTCGACGGTCAGTTCCGCCCCCTTGCCCAAGTCACGGGCCCGCTGGGCGGCCAGGAGAACCAGCTCGAAACGGTTGCTCACGCGTTCGATACAGTCTTCAACAGTCAATCGGGCCATTCATCACCTCGATGTGGAAGCCGGAACTGGGTGCGAAAATGCCAGCATCGCGTCCTCATGACAAGCCCTGCCGCAAGTCAGGGGGCAAGACGCTCGATATCACCATCGCGCCGTGGGAGTGCCTGGATGAGACAATCGATGGGCTGTCCGGTCTCCGGATGTCTCCACGCAGGCGCTACATCCTTGAGCGGCAACAGGACGAAGAGCCTCTCGGCCACACCGGGATGGGGCAGCACGGGAGACGGGCCGGTGCTCTCGAGACCCCGGTAGTCGATGAGATCGAGATCCACCGTGCGGGATTCCCAGCGCAGGCGACGTTGGCGGCCGAGACCCTCCTCAATGTCGTGTAGAAGTTCGAGCAGGGCCTCCGGGTCGCGCTCCGTGGCAATTTCGGCGATCCCGTTGACATACCGGGGTTGATCACGGTCATCCATGGGCCGCGTTTCGTACCAGGGGGATACATCGAGAACCTCCACACCGGCGCGGCGAATCCGCGCCAGCGCCTCCTCGAGCGTGCGCCGCGGTGGCCCAACTGCGGAAGCAAGGTTGGCGCCCAGTGCCACGTATATGCCGCCCTGGAGGCGGGAGGGGATTGCCGACATCTGCGGATGCCTTATATGGAGTGCTTCGGGACACCTGCAACCCTTCGCCCCAAGATGAAGGGTTGCAGGTGCCGCTATAAAGAAATCGAGGCGCCTTGATGACCGCTGGCGAGCCCCTTCCTGACTGTCCTCTGTGCCCGCGTCTCGTGGCCTTCCGCGACACCTGGCGGGAGAAGGAACCGGGCTGGTTCAATGCCCCTGTTCCCACATTCGGACCCCGGGATGCCCGACTCCTGGTGGTGGGACTCGCTCCGGGCCTGAGGGGCGCCAACGCATCCGGACGTCCGTTCACGGGCGACGGTGCGGGCGATTTCCTCTACCCGGCGCTGATCGGGTCGGGTTACGCCACGGGCACCTACGACGCACGGCCGGATGACGGTCTGGAGCTGGTGAACTGCCGAATCACCAATGCGGTGCGGTGTGTCCCGCCCGGGAACAGGCCGATTGCTGCCGAGATCCGTTCCTGCAACTCCTTTCTTTCCCGGGAACTCGAGACACTGCCGCGCCTCGATACCGTACTTGCCCTCGGTGGCCTCGCCCACCAGGCGATCCTCGATGCCATCGGCGCCAGGCGTTCCGCCTTCCCATTCGCCCATGGCGCCATCCATGACCCGGCTGATGGCCTCGTCCTCGTCGACAGCTACCACTGCTCGCGACTGAACACCAATACCGGTCGCCTGACATGGGAGATGTTCAGACATATCTTCACCATCATCGCCGGGAGACACGCGGCAGGCTGACAACGATTGCCGCAAGGATCGCGAGTGCGCCGGCCACGGCTTCCCAATGCAGCGCGTCGCCGAACAGCAGCCAGCCGGTGAGAAGCACGGTGACCAGTTCGGCAGAACCAGCCACGGCGGAACGCCCGCTCCCTGCCATCGCGGTTCCGGCCACCACCAGGCAGGTTGCCAGGATCCCGGTACCGAGTCCGACCCAGCCAAGGGAAATCCAGCCGTTCGTGGAGACCGGCCACGAGAGGGAAGCATCCGACACATGATGCCAGACCAGGGTCACCACGCAGGCGGCGATGCTGACGATGAGAGTGCGCCACAGGACATGGCCGTCTGCCGGGCCCAGGCAGGCAAGATAAAGCCCGTAGCCCAGCGGCGCGCCGAACGTGATCAGCACTCCGCCAAGCGGTGCCGCCTCGAGATTGCCGGGAGTGACGATGAGTCCGGCCGCGCCCAGGACCAGGGCAATTGCCAGGATCATGCGCCATTCCATGCCGGCCCGGAACAGGAGACTTGCCAGAACGAGTGTGAAGGCCGGGTAGGTGTAGAACACGAGAATCGTCGTGGAGGCCGGCAACCGCGCGTAGCCTTCGAAGAGAAAGATCGTGCCGGCCCCGATACCGAGACCGGCGAAGAGGGGCGCTCTCAAGGCTCCCCCAGGGTATCGCCGCCAGGCGACGATGGCGGCAAGAACCACGATGGAAACGCCGAACCTGACCAGGAGTGATGACGTCGAGCCGACTCCCTCCTCCCTCAGGATCTCCAGGGGCCGCGGAAGCAGTCCGTAACAGATGGCCCCGGCGGCGACCAGGAGCACGCCCGCCACCATGGCTGGCCGGTTTGCCTCGTTGACGCTCACGCATGAACTCCTCTATGTCAGACGATCTGACGATGGCCCGAACCAAGGAAAGGCAACGGTAATGGCTGGGACAATCGAAGCACGCCTCGCCGAACTCGGCATCAGGCTTCCCCAGGCCGCCGCTCCGGCGGCGAATTATGTGCCCTGGACCGTGACTGGCAACCTGGTCTTCGTGGCCGGGCAGATCACCCTTGCCGATGGCGCACTGAAACACCAGGGCAAGCTCGGCGCGGACATTACTCTCGAGGAAGGCTATGCGGCTGCCCGCCTGTGCGGCCTCAATGTCATCGCCCAGCTCAAGGCCGCCTGCGGCGGTGATCTCGACCGGGTCGTCAGGATCGTGAGGCTTGGTGGATTCGTGAACGCCTCGGGGGATTTTCACGACCATCCGAAGGTCATCAACGGCGCCAGCGATCTCATGGTCGAGGTGTTCGGCGACAAAGGCCACCACGCCAGGGCGGCGGTGGGGTGCGCTTCCCTGCCGCTCAATGTCGCGACCGAGGTTGAGGCCGTGGCCGAGATCACCTGATCCGATGAATGGCGGCGAGGCGCTTGTCGCCACCCTTCTTGAACACGGTGTCACAACGGCATTCTGCGTCCCCGGAGAAAGCTATCTCGCGGTTCTCGAGGCGTTGCGCCGCCACGGCAACGCCATCCGCCTGATCACTCACCGACACGAATCGGGAGCGGCCTTCGCCGCCAACGGCTATGCCAAGATTTCGGCATGTCCCGGCATTGTCCTGGTAAGCCGCGGACCGGGCGCGGCCAATGCCGCCATCGGCATTCACACGGCTGCCCAGGACAGTGTCCCGTTGGTTCTCCTTGTCGGCCAGGTGCCTTCTCACGAAATCGGCCGCGAGGCGTTCCAGGAAATCGACTACGCCGCCTTCTACGGCACCGTTGCCAAGGCGGTGATCGAACCTGCCAGCGCTTCGGACGTGGCGGACGCCACGGCTCGCGCCCTTTCGATCGCCACCACAGGCAGACCGGGCCCGGTGGTCGTGGTTCTTCCCGAAGACATCACTCTTGGCGACGCCGGGACCCCCGTCATTCCGGGACCGGTTGCCGGATTCTCTACCAGGGCATCAGCGGATGAACTCGAGCGCGCCGCATCGATGATCGAAGGAGCCGACCGCGTGCTCGTTCTGGCGGGCGAGATGGTGCGCCATGAAGCGGCCCACACCCAGCTCGACCACCTTGCGCGACGCTCCGGCGCTGCGGTGGCATCGGCATTTCGCTGCCAGGACTGTCTTTCGAACGATCATGAGGCCTATGCAGGATCGTTTGCCACCGGCCGTGCAGCCTACCTCGACGTGGCCTGGGACGAGGCGGATCTCGTGGTGGTCGCCGGCGCCAGGTTTGATGCCATCAGTTCCGCCGACTTCCTCTTCACAGATGGATCGAAACCGCTCGTCGTCATCCACCCCGACGCTGCCACAGTCGCCGCCCTTCGTCCCCGGCTTGGCCTGGTTTCGGATGTCGGGCCGGCTCTCGATGCCATCGCCAGCCGCCTTGCCGCACCAACGCCTGCCAGGCTCGCATGGCGGGCCGTTCTGAAAGACGCGTGGACGCGATTCCAGAAGGAAGCGCCGGCGGCCAGGGGACTCGTCGACATGACCGCAATCGTCCGCCACGTGAACCGGCGGCTTGCATCGGAGGATCACGTCGTCACGAACGATGCCGGCAACTTCTCGACCTGGGTGCAGCGCCACTTCCGCTACCGGCTGCCGGCAAGCCAGGCAGGACCCATGTCGGGCGCCATGGGCTATGGTGTTCCGGCCGCCCTCGGTGCGGCGCTCGCCCGGCCTGGCGCCCGGGTTGTCGCCTTCGCCGGTGATGGCGGTTTCATGATGACCGGCCAGGAACTCACCATCGCCGTGGAGAATGCCCTCAGGGTCATTGCCATCGTCTGCGACAACGGACACTACGGCACCATCCTGATGCACCAGCAACGCTATGCCGGACCGGAGAACACCATCGCCGTGGCTCTCGAGAGCCCGGATTTCCGGGCCATTGGCACGGCCTATGGGGCGCCTTCCTGGCGTGTCCGGCGCACCGAGGAGTTTGCGACGGCCTTCGATGAGGCCCTTGGCCTCGACGGCCCTGCCCTCATCCATGTCGTCACCGACATCCGGGACCTATCCGCCGGAAGTTGAGCCGGATTCAGGTACCCTCGACCGTCGATATCAGATCGCCGGTATCGCCGATGTCGTCAAAGCTGGCGTAGTTCATGCGATAGAGCATGCTGTAGAGACCGCCGGAGGCCATGAGATCACCGTGGGGCCCCTCCTCGATGATGCAGCCGTCCTGCAGCACGATAATGCGGTCCGCTCCCCTGATTGTGGTCAGGCGGTGAGCTATCACCAGGGCCGTGCGCCCCTCGAGGAGGCGGGCAAGGGCCTGCTGGATTTTCAGTTCCGTGTAACTGTCGACGTTGGCCGTTGCCTCGTCGAGTACGAGAATGGGCGCGTCGGCCACCAGGGCGCGGGCAAAGCTCAGCAGCTGGCGTTCACCGAGAGACAGGGTCGCCGCACCCTGATCCAGCAGGGTTTCGTATCCCTTCGGCAGATTCATGATGAAGTCGTGGGCCCCGACCGCACGGGCCGCTTCGGCCACCACATGGCGGCTGGCGCCGATCCTGTTGTAGCGAATGTTCTCGAAGACCGTCCCGGTGAAGAGATAGGGGTCCTGCAGAACCATGGCCACGTGCCTGCCGAGAGACTCCTGGGTGACATGCCGGACATCGTGACCGCCAACCCTGACGGAACCCTCCCAGACATCGTAAAAGCGGTGGATCAGGGCCATGGCGCTGGTCTTTCCCGAACCGGTCGGCCCGACCAGGGCGACGGTTTCCCCGTCCTTCACCCGGAAACTCACATCCTTGAGAACGGGCTGGTCCTCGACATATCCGAAGGTGACGTCAGCGAATTCGACGGCGCCGTTGCTGCGGTCGAGTTCGATGGCGTCCCTTCTGTCGCGCACCTCCACGTCCACATCGAGGACTTCGAAGATGCGCTGTCCGGCCGCCATGGCACGCTGCATGATGCTGTACTGGATGGAAAGCGAACGAATGGGATCGAAGAAGCGCTGCACGTAGAAGAGGAAGGCAACCATGACGCCGATTTCGAGGCTGCTGTCCAGCACCAGTCGCCCGCCGATGATGACAACGATCGCCATGGCACAGCCGGTCAGAAGGTCGACCACGGGGATCAGGATGTTGGCGAAACGTGATGCCCTGAGGTGGGCGTTGCGGTTGTCGGCCGCCATCTCCTCGAAGAGGTCGAGATTGACACCTTCACGGCCGAGTTCCTGAATCGCCCGGATGCCGTGAACGTTTTCGGCCAACGCCGCGTTGACAGCGCTGCTGGTCTCGCGGGCGTGCAGGAACGCCCGGCGGGCCATGGGAAGCCAGACCATGCGCACGACAATCAGGACCGGCAGGACCGCGAGCGTCAGGGAGGCAAGTCGGACATCGAGAACGAGGAGGACCGAAATGATGCCCACAAGGAGGACCAGATCGCCGATGGCGAAGATCGAGGACTCGAGAAACTCCTGCAGGGCGTAGACGTCTCCCTGCAGGCGCGACATCAGCCGGCCAACTTCCGTCTGGTCCATGAACCCCAGGGACACAACCTGCAGATGGGCATACATGGCCCGGCGCAGGTCGAACAACAGGTGACCGGCGATGCGCCCGACAACGCTCTCGAGAAGGAACATCGATACGTAGTTGACGACGACGACGCCGAAGAACACACCCATGATGACGACAAGGATGACGCGGGTGCCGTCACCTGCCGTCAGCGCATCGTCGATCGCCCGACGTATGATGAGCGGCACCATGAGCTGCGTGGCAACAAAGAAGAGAACGGCGATCACTGCGAGGGCAATCCGCGCCCGGTATGGTGCCAGGTGTGCCAGGAAACGCGCAATCACCCAGCGATCGAAGGCGCGGCCGAAGAGTTCCTCGTCGCGCGACACCTGGGCGCCGACCACGGCAAGACCAGGTTTGCGGCTCGCCGCCGCGCCCCCCACCGCCGGGGCCGCCCCCCCGGCAACGCGGGGTTTGCGCCCCGGGTTCACGATTGGGCCCCCCCGCCACTGGCCTGCAGGTCCCAGAGCGCGCGATAGCGTCCATTGAGCGTCAGCAGCTCCTCGTGACACCCACGCTCGACGATCCTTCCTTCCTCCAGGAAAATGATCTCATCGGCGTGGAGCAGAGAACGCAGACGGTGTGCGATGATGATGACGGCCCGCTCTCGGGTCAGGTCATGCAGGGCATGGTGGATGCGTTGTTCGGTTGCCGCATCCACTGCGGCCGTTGAATCGTCGAACACGATCACGGCACTGTCCGGCAGGACACCGCGGGCAATCGACAGGCGCTGGCGCTGGCCGCCGGACAGAGACACGCCCCGTTCGCCGACAAGGGTGGAGTATCCGGTAGGAAGTTTCCTGATGTAGTTGTGGAGCTGGGCTGTCGCAGCGGAATGCTCGATGGCCGCCCGCCCCGCCCAGGGGTCGCCATAGGCCACATTGTGATCAATACCTGCGGTGAACAGGAACGGCTGTTGCGGCACGATGCTGACCTGCCGACGCAAACTGGCGAGCGTCACCGAGCGAATGTCAACGCCATCGATGGTGATGCGTCCGGCCATCACGTCGTAGTATCTGCCAACCAGCTGCCCAATGGTGCTCTTGCCGCTGCCGGGAGGGCCAACGATACCGAGTGTCCGGCCGGGGCCCACTTCGAAATCGATGTTGCTCAATGTGCGCTTGTCACGCGTCGAGGCAGGGTAGGCGAAGTCGACCTGCTCGAACCTCAGGAGGCCCTCGCGCACCTCGAGCGGTCCGGCACCCTGCTGATCGGCGACGCTGGGTTCGAGGTCCAGCACGTTGAAGAGGCGTCCGCCGCAGCTCGAGGCACGGGCGACAGAGTTGATCATCCATCCTATCTGGCGCACCGGCATCTGCAGGATGGCCATGAACGCGAGGCATTCGGCGAGCTGGCCGAGCGTGATCTCGCCGGCCATCGCCTTTTCTCCGCCAACCCACAGCACGAGACCCATGGCGGCGAGGAAAATGAATGTCATGCGCGTGCTGGAGCGTACGAAGAGGGCTATCCGGCGATGCGACAGGGCAAGCGCGCGTGCGGCAATGGTGTCATAGCGCGTCAGCTCATAGGTCGCTGAGGCAAAGGCGCGAACCACGCGAATTCCACCGAGATTTTCCTCCATGACCTTGGTGAGCTGTGACAGTTCCTCCTGCAGGGCAAGCCAGGCATCACGCAATCTCAGACGGGCGCCCGAAGCCATCACGGCAATGACGGGAACGAACCCGAGGGCCAGCAGTCCCAATACCAGGTCGATGCGGACAAGCAGGATGGCGCCACCAACGACCAGGGTCGACAACAGCACACAGCGCAGGATCCCGGTATCCACCCAGAGACGCACACCCTCTATGTCGAGGATTCCCCTGGTCATCAATTCACCGGAGTGGACACGGTCGTGCCACGACAGACTCAGGATCTGCAGTTGCCGGTAGTAGGCCATGCGCAGGTCATAGCCGATGATCTGGCCGACCGATTCACCCTGGTAGTTCTGCACCATCGCGAAAAGACCGCGCAGCACGCTCGTGGCGATCAGAAGCATGGCGGTCGTCAGCAGCGCCTCGCCCGCGAGCTCACGGCTGGTCTCTGTCCCCAGCAGACCCTGGGCCTCGTCCACCGCACGCCCGAGGAACTGCGGGACGAACAACTGGAAGAATCCTGCGGTGAGCGCAGCAACGATGCCGAGCGCCATGCGCCAGCGGTTGCGGAACGCCATGGCCGTGATTCGCCACAGCACCCCGGCGTCAACCCGCGAAACATCGATGTTGTATCGACCGTCGAACTCGATATCGATGCGACGCCCGGTTCGGGTCCTGTCTGAAGTCATGTACGTGTTTTCTTGAACGTCTATCGACCGGGCCCCCGGTGATCCGCTCATGTCACCGGAACCTCTCGTGCCAGGCACTTTACTATGCCGATACATCATCTGACAATCCGACTGGCCTGGCCGCTGTCAGCGGCGATGCGTCGCCTGAGCGGCCGAACGGGCCGCCACAACCGAGGGCAGAATGGCTCCAGAAACTGACACGGGAGGACAGGACCGCTACAGCGCACGCTGCATCACCAGCATCCATGACGTCAGCCGGGAACAGTGGAACCGTCTTGCAGGCACCGACAATCCATTTGTCCTCCATGACTTTCTCGCCTGTCTCGAGGACAGCGGATCCGCATCTCCCGAAGCGGGTTGGGGCCCGGCCCATGTCATTCTCGAGGACTCCCGCCAAGAACTCGTCGGTGCAGCTCCCGCCTGGTTCAAGAGCCACTCGATGGGCGAGTATGTCTTCGATCAGGGGCTTGCCGACGCCTTCGAACGAGCCGGCGGCCACTATTACCCCAAACTCCTCGTCGCGGTGCCATTCACCCCGGTCACCGGACCGAGGCTGCTGACCGGAGAAAGGGGTGCCGCGGAATGCGAGGAACGGCAGCGTGCTCTGGCATCCGCCATTGTCGGCCTGGCGAAGAACGCCGGAGTTTCGTCGGCCCATATCAATTTTCTGACATCGCACGAATCCCGCGTGGTTTCCCGCCTCGGGTTCCTTCAGCGGACCGGTATCCAGTTCCACTGGGAAAACAGGGGATACGCGTCGTTCGACGAATTTCTGGCCAGCCTGTCGTCGCGCAAGCGCAAGGCCATCCGGCGCGAGCGCCGCGAGATTGCGGCCAGCGACATCTCCATCCACCGATTGACCGGTAAGGCGTTGACCGACGAGATCTGGGATGCCTTCTACGGCTTCTATCGCGATACCGGGAACCGCAAGTGGGGCATCCCCTACCTTAGCCGCGCCTTCTTTGAACAGCTCGGCCAGCGCATGCCCGACAACGTCGTCCTCATCATGTGCCGGCGGGACGACCGCTGGATCGCCGGGGCCCTCAACGTCAGGGGCTCAACAACACTCTTCGGCCGCTACTGGGGCTGCATCGAGGATCACCGGATGCTGCACTTCGAATGCTGCTACTACCAGGCGATCGAGCATGCCATCTGCAACGGACTTGCACGTGTCGAGGCCGGTGCCCAGGGAGGCCACAAGATCCAGCGCGGTTACATGCCGGTCACCACCCGTTCGTCCCACTGGTTTGCCAACCGTGGCATGCACGACGCCGTGTCCCGGTTCTTTGCCGAGGAGGGTGCGCACGTAGGAGAGCAGGCCGACTACATCGAACGCGAACTGTCACCCTTCCGGCACATCTGACTTTTGGTCTTCGGTCGCCCTGGTCGGCACGCAATCGCTCCCGGTGGACTCCGTGAGGAATTTCCGCACCTGCAACTCGAAATCGAGTGCGTCGCTGTCGTTCACGATCACGGTGACATGCCCGCCGCCGACGAGATCACCAAACAGAAGCTCGTCGGCCAACGGCTTCTTGACATGCTCCTGGATCACGCGCGCCAGGGGCCGGGCGCCGTAGGTCGCGTCATAACCATGCCGGCAGAGCCACTCCCTGGCTTGCGGCGACAGCGAAATCGACACCTTGCGCTCGGCGAGCTGCGTGGCGAGTTCGCCGATGAACTTGTCGACGACATGTCCGACAGTCTCACGCGACAGCGCCGAGAAGGAGACGGTCGCGTCAAGGCGGTTCCGGAACTCGGGCGTGAACAGTTTCTCGATGGCCTCCGCGTCTTCACCCTGGCGCGTCGCCCTGCCGAATCCCATGGGCGACCTGGCGAGTTCGCTGGCCCCGACATTCGTCGTCATGATGATGATGACGTTTCTGAAATCGACCTTCTTGCCGTTGTGATCGGTAAGCTTGCCGTAGTCCATCACCTGGAGGAGGACGTTGAAGAGATCGGGGTGGGCCTTCTCGATTTCGTCGAGCAGAAGGACAACGTGGGGATTCTGGTCCACGGCATCGGTGAGCAGTCCGCCCTGGTCAAACCCGACATACCCCGGCGGGGCACCGATCAGTCGCGAAACCGTGTGCCGTTCCATGTACTCGGACATGTCGAAACGGACGAGTTCCATGCCCGAGAACTCTGCAAGGCGCCGCGCCACTTCGGTCTTGCCGACGCCCGTCGGTCCGCTGAAGAGGTAGCTGCCGACAGGTTTCTCCGTTTCCCGCAAGCCCGCCCGGGAGAGCTTGATGGCGTCGGTGAGCGCGTCGATCGCCTGATCCTGTCCGAAAACCACACCCTTGAGCTGCACCGGAAGTTCAATCAGGGACGCCCTGTCACGCCGCGACACTTTCCTCGGTGGAATGCGCGCCATGCGTGCGATCACCGTTTCCACATCGGCCACACCGATACTCTTTCGACGCCGGTTCTTCGGCACCAGCATCTGCGCCGCGCCCGCCTCGTCCATCACGTCAATCGCCTTGTCGGGCAACTTGCGGTCGTGGATGTAGCGGTCGGAGAGTTCCACTGCCGTCCTGATGGCGTCATGGGTATAGCGGATGGCGTGGAACTCCTCGTAGTAGGGCTTGAGACCACGCAGAATCTTCACCGCATCGCCGATGGAGGGTTCCGCGACATCGATTTTCTGGAAGCGGCGCGACAGGGCGCGATCCTTCTCGAAAACGGAACGGAACTCCTTGTATGTGGTCGAGCCCATGCACCGCAGTGTGCCGCTCTGCAGGGCGGGTTTGAGCATGTTGGAAGCGTCCAGCGATCCCCCGGAAGCGGCGCCGGCGCCGATGACCGTATGGATCTCGTCGATGAAGACGATGGCATCGCGATCGGCTTCGAGCGTGGTAATGACTGACTTCAGCCTCTCCTCGAAATCGCCCCGGTAGCGTGTTCCGGCGAGCAGCGCCCCCATGTCCACGGCCCAGATCGTGCACTTCGCCAGCACTTCGGGCACGTCATTCTCGGTAATCCTCCGGGCAAGGCCTTCGGCGATCGCCGTCTTGCCTACACCCGGATCACCGACAAGGAGAGGGTTGTTCTTGGTGCGCCGGCACAGTACCTGGATGGTGCGTTCCACCTCCCGTTGCCGCCCGACCAGCGGGTCGGTCTTTCCGGACTTCGCCTTCTCGTTGAGATTGACGCAGTAGGCCTCGAGCGCCTCGTCTCCCTGGCGGACCTCCTCCTCGCCTTCCTGCGTTCCGCGCACGACCCTGGGTTCCGACTGCCCCGGAACCTTCGAAACACCATGGCTGATGTAACTTACGGCATCGAGTCGCGTCATGTCCTGCTTCTGCAGGAACCATACGACATGACTCTCGCGTTCCGAGAACATCGCCACCAGTATGTTCGCACCGGTCACCTCGTTCGCACCCGATGACTGGACGTGGGCCACGGCCCTGCGCAGGGTCCTCTGGAAGCCTTGGGTGGGCTTCGCCTCGACGGCTTCTTCCAGGGTGATCGAGTCAAGATTGTGATCGATGAAATCCTCGACCTCCGTGCGAATACGCTCGAGGTCGACATTGCAGGCCCTGAGAACGGCCACCGCATCCTCATCCTCAGTCAGCGCCAGCATCAGATGTTCGAGCGTGGCGTACTCGTGGCATCGCATGTTGGCGTGTTCCAGGGCCTTGCGCAGCGTGTGTTCGAGGTTGGGCGAGATCATGGAGGGCTCATTCCTTCTCGAGCGTGGCCTGCAGGGGATGCTCGTTGTGCCGGGCAAAGTCGATGACCTGGGTCACCTTACTCTCGGCCACATCGAAGGGATAGACACCGCACAGGCCGACGCCGTGACGGTGCACGTGAAGCATGATCCGGGCCGCCTCCTCGGGGCCCTTGTGGAAGAACCTGACCAGCACGTGAACGACAAACTCCATCGGCGTGTAGTCGTCATTGAGCAGAAACACCTTGTACATGGAAGGCTTCCGCGTTTTCTGCCGAACCTGGGTCGCGACACCGGTCCCGCTGCCATCACTGTTCCGGCGATTGTCGTCACTCATGAGGCACCATCGGACGCATACGAAGGCTGGGGAAGCAATCATACTGTCAAAGTCGCCAGCAGGCCAGACACCGGTCGGCGTTCACCGCCGTCTTCCGGCAAGTGCCGGCCGGATTGAACCGCAGCGCTCTGCCACATTGTGCCAGAACCCGATACTGCAAGGCGGTCCATGGAAGACATCACTGACAGGGCGGTGGGCAAGGATCAGCTCGCCAGCGAGACACGCGCTCTGCACGTTGTCCCGGGATCCGGAGACGGGAATGTCCCCTCAGCCGCCATGGCGTGCCGCGCCTTGCCCATCGTCACGAACCATCTCAAGAGACCCTCGATATCGTTCGAGATCAGGGCAATCTCCGCCGACAAGGTTCCTGGCGTGGATGTTCCGGACTGCCGCCCAGGGCCTTCGGTGAATTCACAAATCCGATGGAAAGGAAGAGTCTCGTTGCCTTCACCCGCGCCCTGCGCAGGCACCACACATCATGGCAAGCGTCGCCGCTGGTGCGATGAACGCTCGGCCGGCCCCGACACCAATGGCGGTCGCCATGATCCCGCCGGGGAGGCACAACGACAACACCCCCGCCGGGCCCTGTTGACCCGACGGGGGTGTCGCTCGCAAGGAACGCCGGTCAGGCAGTCTGGCGAACGGCCCGGCTCCATGCATCGCTGAACCGCTGGCCGAGCGGCTGGCCGCTTTGCGTGGCAATTCGCAGCCAGGCATTCGTCATGTCCACGCTGTCCTGAATGGCGTGGTCGAAGGCCTTGCGCACGTAACCCTGCTGAATCTCGACCGCCTCGCCGAACGACTTCGCTCCGGCAAGCGCCTTGCGGGTCTCGGCGCCTTCGGCGGCCTGCCGCCTGGCAATATCGAGCACGCAGCCGTTGAATCCCTCGACACCCTTCATGAACGTGGTGCCGGCTTCGACCATCGCTTCGAAGTTGGCGCGGCGGATGTCGTTGACCTGTTCAAGAACGGTGTTGTCGCCACCCGCCCGGGCGGCGGTGTCGAACGCGTCACGACCCATGGTGACCATGGTCTCGAAACCCTTCCTGGTGGCATCCGTGTTGCATTTCACGACGTCTTCCGAAACCCTGAACCCGGTTTCGATCACCTCGTCCACATCCGGGACCTGCGACGTCTCGCTGGTTGTCTTTGCATTGGCCATGTCTCGTCTCCGCTTTGGCATTTGATGTTGCACTGCAACATGTTCGATATAGGTACGGCAGAGGGGATCGTCAATAGAAAATTGTGCACTGCACAACAGTACGCGAACGGCTGTTTGACGCAAGCGGTCCGATCCATCATAAGGCAACCGACTTCAGACACCGGGTGACTCCCCATGCCTCTTCCATTCAGTTTCGCGGCGCCGGTACCGCTGGCATTCGGCGACAACCGCCTGATGAAACTCGGCCGCGATGTCAAACGTCTTGCCGGTGATGGAGCCGACGTTCTCCTCGTGACGGATCCCGTTCACACCGGCAACGGCCTTGCCGAACGCGCCGCTGGCGCGCTTGGCGAGTCCGGGCATGGCTGCAGCGTGTTCAGCGACATTGCCAGCGATCCCGCGGCCGAGACGGTCGATGCCATCTCGGAACAGGCCCGGTCGCGAGGCGCGGACTGTATCGTTGCCATGGGAGGAGGTTCGACACTCGATGCCGCCAAGCTCGCAGCCTGCCTTGCACCTGACGGCCGGGGTGCCGAGACGTTTGCCCTTGGCGGAACGCCCGTGCCTGCCGGCGGACTTCCCAAGATCGCCGTGCCAACCACCGCAGGCACCGGATCCGAGGTGACACGAACCTCGGTCTTCAGCACAAGCGAGCGCAAGTTGTGGGCCTGGGGAGAGAGCCTGCGATTCAACCTCGCCCTGCTTGATCCGCTCCTCACCGTTTCCCTGCCGGCGCCACTGACTGCCGCCACGGGAGTAGACGCCATGGTCCATGCGATCGAATCGGCGACGTGTCGGCGGCGAAATCCGGTGTCCTCGACCATTGCACTCGGCGCCATCAGGACGCTTCGCGAGTGGCTTCCCGAGGCGGTGCGTCATCCGGCCGACACGCAGGCACGCGGCCATGTCCAGATTGCCGCCACACTGGCTGGTGTCGCATTCGACGTGACGGGTGTCGCCGTCGCCCATGCCATCGGCCATGCCTTGGGACAACATGCCGGAATTCACCACGGACGCGCCGTTGGCCTTGCCCTTGCCGCCACCATCGAGCACTCGGCCGAGGCGGCGGCTGACGCCTATTCGGCCGTCTCGGCGGCTCTTGGCGGACCGGAGGGAGCAACGGCGCGGCAGGCGTCGTCTCTCTATCGGCGTTTCCTTGGCGACATCGGCTTCGACCTGACACTCGGGGAACTCGGTGAAAGGGACGCGGGGGCGATCGCCTCATTGTGCTTCGAGCCCGAGAACATGGTGATGCTCAAGGGTGATGCCCATGAATTCACCCCCGACTCGCTTTCAAAGACCATCAACCGAATGATCAGCGCGGCTTGAGACAATCACCAACTCCCCGACCGGACGATCTTCAGTGCTCCCGCACAGAGTGCTGAGCAGGGAAGACCGCTACTGTCTGGAGTCTTCGCCTTTCCGAGTTACGTGGCACCAGGCCGCGAACATGTCCTTGCCGGAAATCGTCAAGAGTGCAAGTCGCGGAGCAGGCACCAACGATCCGGCCATTCGACGCACCGGGCGATGCCGTTCCCGATGGTTCAGGAATCGCCCGAGTAGATCACCGAGCAGGGACGATCGTTGCTGTTGAGAATGCGGCAGCTCTCCCGCGCCTGGTTCTCACCGAGATTGAGAATGCGCACCCGGTAGAGTGTGGTTCCGTCCGTCTCGACGGTCGCGAGGACGGTCTCGCTGTCACCGGCCAGCAAGGGCGCGAGAAAGCGGCCGGTGTCGGCGCTGGCGCGCACGGCGTTGTCGCGCTGGGCGAAGGCGCCCACCTGGATGGCCCACTTGCGGTTATCACTGGCGCTGCCTTCGTCGACGGCGAGGCGTTCCGATCCCAGCCCGAGCGATTCCTCCAGGCTGGCGACAAGCGAATCATCATCAAGGCCACTGTTGAGAGCGGCGATGAACTGTGCGGCCACGTCGCGCTGTGGATGCGGCGATGGCAGGGGCACCGTCCTGTCGACAGAGGCGGCCGTAACGAAGGCATCCCGGATCAGGTCCGTCATGAGCCTGTCCCTCGAGATCCGGTCCTTGCCACCGATCACGACGCCAACGATGCGCCTGCCATCCACGATGGCCGATGCCGCCAGATTCCAACCGGCCGCTTTCGTGTATCCGGTCTTGAGGCCATCGACACCATCGACCCTGTCCAGAAGCTTGTTGTGACTCCTGTAGGTCCTGTCGCCGTAGGTGAACGACCGGGTGGAGAAGAGCGGGTAGTACTCCGGAAAATCGAATTGCAGGCGCAGGGCCAGCACCGCCATGTCACGTGCTGTCGATTTCATGCTCCGGCGGTGCAGGCCCGACGCGTTGGTGAAGACAGTGCGTCGCATGCCGAGTTCACGGGCCTTGTTCGTCATCATGGACGTGAACCCCTCCTCGGTGCCGCCAAGCCCCTCGGCGACCGCCACGGCAACATCGTTGGCCGACTTGATGACGAGAGCCATGATGGCGTCCTCGGCGGAGATCGAACCACCTCTGGGAATGCCTAGCTTCGAAGGTACCTGATTGCTCGCCTCGCGTGAGAAGGTGAACCGGGTATCAGGCGTGATGGTGCCATTCTCGAGCGCCTCGAACATGAGATAGAGCGTCATCATCTTGGTCAGGGAGGCCGGATACATCTCCTTGTCCGGTTTGCGCTGGGCGAGCACATTGCCGTTGGTGGCATCAATCACGAAGTACGTCGTGTCCTTGGCCGCTTCGGCGCCCGTCACGCTCGTGAAGAGGCACAGCGCAAGACCTGCCAGAAGGCTCCGGGTGCGGCGAACAGGAACACGACCAGCCATCAACGGTCCCCTGATGTTTGGCTCTGGCTCATTACAGACGATGACGCATGCCAGTCCAGTAATTCTTCCACAGAACCGGGAAAGCACCACAGCCGGGAGCGAAGCAAGCCATACCGTGAGGATTTCCCGAGATTTTCAGGTCAAGAGGCCTGCATACCCTGACGTTCAAAGGCCAGTCGCGCCCACCGACACGGGCAATCCATCCACAGGTTTCGGCCTTGCCTGATGGCAGCGGATGTCAACCGGTTGCGCGGCCCGCCGTGGGCCATGAAGACAGGGTCGGGAACCGTTCCTGGTAGGCGGCGCCGGCCCTCAGGACGAGCGCATCGGCCTGGCGACGCGCCACGATCTGCAGACCCACGGGCAGTCCGTCTGCGGTGAACCCGCACGGCACCGACAGGGCCGGCTGTCCGGTGAGATTGAACGGCCAGGTGAAGGGCGTCCAGGTGTACCAGCGTTCATGAGGCCAGCCTGACGGAACTTCGCGGCCCACCTCGAAGGCGGCAATCGGCAGGGTTGGCGTCACGAGAAGGTCAAAGCGTTCAAGCAGAGCCCCGACATCCGCCGAGTAGCGCATGCGTGCCCGCTCGGCCTCGACAAGATCAACCGCCCTGATGGCTTCGCCCTCGACCGCAACCTTGGTGAGGCCGTAGTCAAGGAATCGTCGCCGATGCCGGCTCTGGGTACGGATGGCCGCAGCGGCAGCGGCGTACCACAGGGTGCGGAAGGTTTCCTCGGCCTTCGGCACGTCGAATTCGATATCCTCGACCTCCATGCCGAGATCGCCCAGACCACGCACCGCCTGATCCACCACCTCACCCACCGCGGGAGTCACCCTGATGTGACCAAGGTCCCTGCTGTAGGCAACCCTCAGACCGGTCACGGTACGCTGTGTCTCCCCGAGATGGTCGATGCCATCGTCGGCAAGCGACCACGGGTCGCGTGAATCGGGTTTGCCGATCACATCGAGAAGAAGGGCTGCATCACTCACCGTTCGGGCCATCGGTCCGACGTGGGACAGCGTGCCAAAAAGTCCCGGTGGCCACGCCGCCACCCTGCCGAAGGTCGGTTTGAGGCCGACAATGCCGCAGAACGAGGCCGGAATGCGCACCGACCCCCCACCGTCCGTGCCAAGAGCCAGGGGGCCAATACCGCAGGCCACGGCTGCCGCGGCGCCGCCGCTCGAACCACCCGGTGTCATGCGCAGGTTCCAGGGGTTGCGCGTCTGTCCGTGAAGCGGACTGTCGGTGACACCCTTCCAACCCATCTCCGGCGTCGTTGTCATGCCGATGAAGAGGGCGCCCGATTCGCGCAGGCGCGCGACAGCAGGGGCATCTTTCGTCCACGGTTGTCTGGTATCCACCGATTTCGAACCCATACGCGTCGGCCAGTCCCTGATTCTCAGGACGTCCTTGACGCTTGTCGGCACACCGTCGAGAGGACCCAGTGGCGCGTCCTTCGCCCAGCGTTCTTCCGATGCGGCTGCCGCCGTCCGGAATGCCTCGTCATCACGATGGCAGAAGGCATTGAGATTGCCGTCCACATCTTCAAGGCGGGCGAGCACGGCCTCGGCGACCTCGACGGGTGACAGGTCGCGGGCCCGGTAATGCCGAACGAGGTCAAGCGCCGTCAGTCGATGCAGATCCTCTGTCGGCATCACGCGAATTCCAGTTCCGCCGATGTTGCCAGACTGCCCGATGAATCCTCGATCCACAGCCTGAGATCACCGCTCGCCTCCGGCTTTCCGCAGACAAGAAAGGGGTGCGGGGCGAAGAGCGGCGCTACTCCGCGGTAACGGAAGTGCCTGATGCGTCGTTCAGGAAATGTCCTCTCCGCGAGGTCGAGCAACAGGAGTGCCTGCATCGGGCCGTGGACGACGAGATCGGGATAGGCTTCCTCGTTGCGGCAATACTCGACGTCGTAGTGAATCCGATGGCCATTGAAAGTGAGCGCGGAAAAGCGGAACAGCAGCACCGGGTCGGCGACAACGCTGCGCTGCCAGGCTGCATTCTTCGGGGGCGTCACACGCCGCGCCTCTCCGGAGGATCGGGGCGCGTCACGAAACACGAGGTTGCGAACCTCGATGACGGCGTCCTGGTCATCCTGGACAATGCGGTGTTCCGTGGTGACAAAGCACAGGTCTCCGGATCGCCCCTTCTTCCTCTCGACGCCGGTGATGGTGACGGTCTGGCGTGCCGGCCGGCCGAGAACCAGATCGCGCTCGAACGTGAACGAACCGCCAGCCCACATCCTGCGGGGAAGTCCGGTGTCCGGAATGAACTCTCCCGGGGTCGTGCGCCCGTCGCGGCCAATGAGGGATGTCGGTGGACAGTCAAGAAAGTAAAGCAGGGTCCAGCCGCAGGGGAGCCGGGTGCCGCTCTCAATATCGGCGCCATCCCTGTCGAAGGTGGCGGCGAGGTGGAGGGCGGGTGTCACACCCAGTTCATCCACCGATTCCCGGGTCCTTCCGACGGCATCGGAGGGTGCGGTCATCGCGCGATCTCCCTTGTGAAGCCTCTCCTCTTGCCACATGTTGCCGCGCGGAACCATCCACTCTACGAGAGCGACGTGACAGACTTCTTTGACCCGACGGATCCTGTCCAGCTCTCGGCGCTCCTTTCCATCATTGTCATCGACATCGTCATGTCCGGCGACAATGCCATCGTGATCGGCATGGCCGTGGCCGGCCTCCCCCCCGTTCTGCGACGCAGGGCCATCATCATCGGTATCGCTGCGGCCACCATTCTGCGCATCTGCTTTGCCCTGGTGGTGGTTGAACTCCTGAGCATCATCGGGCTGCTCTTCGTTGGCGGCCTGCTGCTCGCCTGGGTGTGCTGGCGCATGTGGCGCGATATCCGCAGCGGCCAGCTTGCCCGCGATCCGGGCTCCCCCGCGACCACGCATCCCGCCGGCGAAGGCCGCAAGGCGACAACCATCCGCCAGGCCCTCATGGTGATCGTCATCGCCGATGTATCCATGTCACTGGACAACGTGCTCGCGGTCGGAGGTGCCGCGCAGGGACACCACGTTCTCCTGGTTTTCGGTCTCGTCCTTTCCATCGTCCTGATGGCCGTGGCAGCGAACTTCATCGCCAGGCTGCTTCATCGCCATCACTGGATCGCCTACATCGGACTCGCGGTGTTGCTGTGGGTCACCGGCGACATGATCTGGCGCGGATCCATGCAGATTCTCGATCACCTGTGATGTCCCTCGCCTGGCCGCGCGTGCATCAGGGCGAGGGGTCAAGATGACCCAGACCGACACCGTGGTAGGCGAAGCCGGCATCAACGATGTCGGCAGCACTGTACATGTTGCGCAGATCGATCACGAGGGGCCGGTTCAGCACAGACTTGAGTCGTTCGAGATCGAGAGACCGGAACTCGTTCCACTCCGTGACGATGACAAGGGCATCGGCCCCTGCCGCCGCCTCGTAGGGACCGGCGCAGGTCACCAGCCCTTCCATGGTCCTGCTGGCGGCCTCCATGGCGACTGGATCGAAGGCCCTCACCCCGACACCGCGGTCGAGCAACTCCGATGCGATGGCGAGACTCGGAGATTCGCGGATATCGTCCGTGTCCGGCTTGAAGCTCAGACCGAGGAGCGCCACCGTCCTCCCCGTGGTGCCACCAAGCAAGGAGACGATACGCTGGGCCATCGAACGCTTGCGATCGGCGTTGGCGGCGATCACTGCCTCGACGATGGTGAGCGGCGTGCCGCTTTCCCTCGCCCCACAGGCAAGCGCCTGTGTGTCCTTGGGAAAGCAGCTGCCGCCGTAGCCAGGGCCGGGATGGAGAAACCGGTCGCCGATCCGGCCATCGAGACCGATGCCACGGGCCACATCAAGGACATTGGCGCCAACGCTCTCGCAGTAGTCGGCCATCTCGTTGATGAGGGCGATCTTGGTCGCGAGAAAGCTGTTGGCAGCGTACTTGATGAGTTCGGCCGTCTCCCGCGACGTATGCAGGATGGGCGTGCGTTCGAAGAAAAGGGGACCGTAGATCTCGTCCATCAGACGCGCGGCCCGCTCGCTCTCGCTGCCCACGACGATGCGATCAGGACGCAGGAAGTCTCGCACGGCCGAGCCTTCCCGCAGGAACTCCGGGTTCGACACGACATCGAACTCTGCCCGGGGCCGCATCCGTCTCATCACCTCCTCGACCCGGCGTCCGGTGCCGACCGGAACGGTCGACTTGGTGACGATCACGCTGTATCGCTCGATGACCCGCGCCACCTCCTCGGCAGCGCTGAACACGAATCTGAGGTCAGTCTTGCCATCGCCGCGATGGCCCGGCGTTCCGACAGCGATGAAGACGGCGTCAGACTCTATCACCGACGGCGCCAGCTCCGTGGTGAACGTCAGGCGCCCGGCTTCGGCATTGCGGTTCACAAGGCGCGGCAGGCCGGGCTCGTAGATGGGGACCTCACCCGACTGCAGGCGGGCAACCCTCCCTTCATCACGATCGACACAGACAACATCGATGCCGAATTCGGAAAAACAGGCACCTGACACCAGTCCGACATAGCCGGCACCCACCATGGTGATGCGCATCGCTCAATAGTCCCGTCAGGCTGTTAAAGGGAAGTGCACATACTGCAAACCGTGGACCCGCGTCATCGTCGGCGCCCCGCCATCAGCACGTCTCTTGCCTCGTTGATCCGCCGGGCGAACCAGGCGGAGCCGCCCTTGTCGGGATGATGCTCGGCCATCATCCGGCGGTAGGCTTCGGTGATCGTCTTCTCGTCGGCATCCGCTGCAACACCGAGGATCTCGGCTGCTTCGGCAACACTCATGGTGGACGCGGAAGGACGCGGCCCGGCATGGAATCCGCGCGGTCTCTTCCAGGGAAAGAGCAGCGGAAACAGCATGAGTCCGGTCATCAGCGCGGCGCGGAACTGCCCGGAGGCCGCCAGCGCCGCAATACCGGCAACAATCGCAGTCGTGAGGATCCACTTGATCCAGCGCAGCACGGTTGATGCACGCGCGTTGACGCCGATCCAGGCCAATGCCCAGATCAGGAGAATCCCGCCAATTGCCGCAAGCAGCCAGTTCACGGCGCCACTATCCGCGATCGCGCATCAGGCGTTCCTTCTGGCGCTTCCATTCCCGTTCCCGGATTGCAGCCCGCTTGTCATGGGCATGCTTGCCCTTCCCGAGCCCAAGCTCGACCTTGGCCACGCCTCTGGGGTTGAAGTAGATACTGAGCGGCACGAGTGTGTAACCGCGGCGACTGACAGCGCCGGCGAGCCTCTCGATCTCGCGGCGGTGGAGAAGCAGCTTGCGCGGCCGTTCAGGCTCATGGTTGTCGCGGCCCGCCTGTTGCCAGGGCGAGATATGACAGTCTTCGAGCCAGATTTCCCGGTCCCGTTCCCTGGCGAAGGCCCCGTTGATATTGGCGCGTCCGGCGCGCAGCGACTGTGTCTCGCTGCCGGTCAGAACGATGCCCGCCTCGATCCGGTCCTCGATGGCATAGTCGCGGAATGCCTTGCGGTTGCGGGCAACTGTGGTCCCCGCCGGGATGTTCTTGCCCGCCATCGCCCGCGTCAGGCGAGAATCCCGGCCTGCCTCATGGCATCCCTGACCCTGACCCTGGTGACCTCTGCCGGCGACGTCAGGGGCAAACGCACGGAGCCGTCACCCCAGCCGAGCAGGCTGGCCGCGTACTTGACGGGTCCGGGACTGGTTTCGCTGAACAGCGCCTCGTGAAGAGGCATGAGCTGATTCTGGATCTCTCGGGCCTGCTCGCAGTCGCCGCCCTGCCATGCCTCGTGCATCCTGGCGCAGAGCGCCGGCGCCACGTTGGCGGTCACGGAAATGCACCCGTGTCCGCCCATGCCGAGAAGTCCGAGGACCGCGGCGTCCTCACCCGACATCTGGATGAACTCCCTGCCGCAGAGCCAACGCTGCTTGGAGGCCCTGTCGGCAGCTGCCGTCGATTCCTTGCAACCGACAACATGGGACAGTCCGGCAATGCGCTGCATCGTCAGCGGCTCGATGTCGACGCCTGTCCGTCCGGGAATGTTGTAGACCACGACGGGTATGTCGACGGCATTGTTGACCGCCTCGAAATGGCGGAAGAGGCCTTCCTGGGTCGGCTTGTTGTAGTAACCGGTGACGATCAGCGCGGCATCCGCCCCCGCCTCACGCGCATGGCGTGTCAGCATGATGCACTCGTCGGTGGAGTTCGAACCGGTTCCGGCCAGCACCGGAACGCGTCCTGCCGCAGCCTCGACGGCGAGGCGCACCACATGCATGTCCTCCTCGTGGGACAACGTCGGCGATTCTCCTGTCGTGCCCATGGCCAGCACGCCGTGGGTTCCCTGGTCAATCTGCCAGTCGATGAAGTCCTGATATCCCTTGTCGTCGACCTTGCCATCGCGGAACAGCGTGACGAGTGCGACAAAGGAACCCTTCAGCTTCGCGGTGATCATGACAGTTTCCAGATCGGCTCTCCCCTGGAGACTAGTCGCCACGCGGAGCCGGGACAAGAGGCGTCCGCCCGTTCAGGCCTGAGCGACACCCCAGATTTCGACAGTGTTTTCCGGAGAATGCATCATCGGTTTGGGCACCAGAGTGACAGGCGGCAAGGTGCCGCCGACGGTGGCGAGAAGGGTGTCGAGAAAGACCTTCGTATCGTCGGCGCCGGTTGACGTGTAATAGCAGACCATCAGCTTGAGATCCGACGGTCCCCGGCCGAAGCCCCTCAGCAGATCCTCGATGAACGACATGGTGAATCGTGTCTGCGCCACGAGATCGCCGGGCATCACGCGTCCACCGTCGTTGGTGAAGGGCGTATGAGGCACCTGCCCGCCCAGCCAGATCATGTCGCGCAGGCAGATGGCCTGCCTGTAGGGCAAGGGTATGGGCCAGTCCCAGACACGGTCGGGCCAGACATCCAGGCGCGGGATGTACTTGTCGAAGCTTCCGCGGCGGCCACGCATCGCCAGGACGCCGATCTTGGTGCGTGCCCCTTCCGGGTGAAGCCGGTGGCACGGCACCACGGTTGCCGGCGGGCCCGGTTCCCGGAAGTGGCTGGCGCGTGCTCTCGCCAGAGGCGCCCAGTCCTCGAGGCTGGTGCCGAAGTAGTACCCCTCCATCTTGACGCAGTCCTGCAGCGATGCCCCCAGCTCATCCAGAGTCCGCTCGTGCATGGCCATGACGGCGTGGCTCTGTTCAACGGGGTCCGCCGACAGGATCCGGCCATCGTCATCGACTGCCGTACGGTTGGCCACGGCGATGAACTCCCCTGCCCTCAAACCGGCCGTAACCTTCTCGAGGCCAAGACTCTCCCTCGCCGGCGCCGGAACCGGCTGGTGAGAAAAACGGACATCGGAACTCCCGCGCCAGCCACGGCAGGCGATCGCCTGCACCTGTATGACCTGGCCTTCGAAGGGCTGCAGCGGTTCGGGCACGGTGCTGATTGCCGGCAGCGGATCTCCCGGCAGGTGCCGCGCCAGGGCAGCGATGACATTCCAGTCACCGACATCGGCCGTGTAGTAGGCCTTGATGCGCACCACATCCTCCAGTGTGCACAATTCCGTGGCCAGGGCATCCTCGATGGCGCGTACGGCACCACCTGCCTGGGCATCAAGGTCCCGCGGGTTCCGAATCCTCCCCGTCGCATCGAGGTCGCCCGCGCCACCAACAAATGTCAAAGGCCCGGCACTGGCCGACTGGTGGTGCGTTGCCACGCCAGGCAGGGTCCAGATTCTGTCAGACACGCCTCGTTCCCCTCACCGATTGGTTCCCCTGTCCCATCATCTCAGAAGCTCTCCCGGAAGGGCAATACCGGGCGCCCCTAATCTCTTTGGCATCGCACCTCTGCGGTGAATGGAGTAAGAGAGGACGTGGATGGATCGGGGCAGGCGTTGATGCCAGACATGCCTTCATATGCGGACATCGAGTCTGCCGCCCGGCGGCTTGCCGGAAAGGCTGTCATCACGCCGCTTCTCGAATCGCCCAGGCTCAACGACACCCTTGGTGGCCGCCTTCTGGTCAAGCCGGAATGCCTACAGCTCACCGGTTCCTTCAAGTTCAGGGGCGCCTTCAACAGGATTGCCGGCGGCACGACGGAAAACGGCGTTGTTGCCTACTCGTCCGGCAACCACGCCCAGGGAGTGGCCGCCGCAGCATCCATGCTCGGATATCCGGCGGTGATCGTGATGCCCGAGGATGCGCCTGCGATCAAGATAGCCGGCACCCGCGCCTGGGGTGCGGACATCGTCACCTATTCCAGGCATGACGAGGCGCGCGAAGAAATCGCCGGGTCCGTGGCCCGCAAGAGCGGCATGACACTTGTGCCTCCCTATGACGATCCCATGATCATTGCCGGGCAGGGCACGGTCGGACTGGAGATCGCCGATGCCTGCGCCGGTCGGGACATCGCCCCGGACGCCGTCATCACCTGCTGCGGCGGTGGCGGTCTCACCGCAGGTGTGGCCCTTGCCATCAGCCACCGGTTCCCAGGCTGCGCCATCCACACCGCCGAACCCGAGGGGTGGGATGACACAGCCCGTTCCCTTCTCAGCGGTGAGCGCCAGTCCGTCACGGAGACATCCGCCTCGATCTGTGACGCGCTGCTTGCCCGCAGACCCGGAAAGCTGACCTTCGAAGTCAACCGGAACCTTGTCCACTCGGGCACCGTGGTCACGGAATCGGCCGTCATCAGGGCCATGGTGACAGCCCTGACATTCTTCAAGCTCGTTGCTGAACCCGGCGGCGCCGCGGCTCTTGCATCGGCCATCAGCGGCATGGTCCCGGTGAAGGGGCGGACCATTGTTGCCATCATCTCCGGCGGGAATGTCGACGCGGACGTCTACGCGGACCTCGTGGCGCGTGGCCAGTCATGACGGTGCTCGTGACCGGCGCCGCCGGATTCATCGGTTATCACCTGACCCGGGTCCTTCTGGAGCGTGGCGAAGAGGTGATCGGGATAGACAGCCTCTCCCCGTACTATGATGTCGCTCTCAAGCACGAGCGCCTGGCCCGACTGAGCCAGAAGCCCGCATTCTCGTTCCATCACATGGATGTTGCCGACCGCAAGGCGCTGTCCGGAATGGGTAGCAGCGGCCGGAACATTGACCGCATCGTCCACCTGGCGGCGCAGCCCGGTGTCCAGCACTCCCTGGTTGCTCCGCACGACTACACTGCGGCGAATGTGGATGGCCAACTCGCCGTCCTTGAACTGGCCCGTTCCTGCAAGGGACTAAAGCACCTCGTCTATGCGAGTTCCTCTTCGGTCTATGGAACCAACGACACCATTCCCTTCTCGGTCGATCACCGCGTCGACCAGCCAGCGTCGCTCTATGCCGCCACCAAGCGTGCCGGAGAACTGATGGCATCCTGTTACAGCCATCTCTACGGCATCCCCGCCACCGGTCTGCGCTTCTTCACGGTCTACGGCCCCTGGGGACGCCCGGACATGTCCCCCTGGATCTTCACGCAAGCTCTCTTCGACAGACAGCCCCTGACAGTTTACAACCATGGAGATCTCCGCCGGGACTTCACCTGGATCGACGACATCATCGCCGGCATACTGGCGGCACTGGGCAAGCCTCCGGCGACCTCCCCTCCCCACACCATCTACAATCTCGGCAATCACCGCAGTGAATCGATCATGCATCTGATCCATGTGCTTGAAGAGGCAACGGGAATCAGTGCGGACATCAGGCTTGCCCCGCTGCAGCCGGGAGACGTCAGGGAGACCTGCGCCGATATCCGGGACTCGCGCCGCGACCTCGGGTACGAGCCGTCGACATCCATCGACGAAGGGATGCCGCGGTTCGTCGACTGGTTCCAGGACTACCACGGCTACCGCTGAGAGTTCGCCGACGGCGTTCAGCCAATGACGAGAACGCGTCCGCCCAATGGCTGGACCGGTCGACAGTTCGCCGGATGGTAGTTCGCAAAGGCGGCGATCTGACGGGCCGAAAGGGTGAGCATCCCGGCCAGGACGATCCAGCTGACACCCTCGCTGCAGGGCGGGGTGGTGAGAGATCCCTGGTAGCGCCATGCCTTCGTCGAGGCCGGAAGCAGGGCGGCAAGATCGACATTGACGCTGCCGAGGGAGTCCGGATCTTCCACCAGCGCCTGCCACAGTGAGGCCACCGCAGCATTTTCGTCGCCTCTTGCGATGAGCACACCGACGACGGTGAGGGCGCCGTCGCCATCGGTGTGCACGAGATGCAGCTCCATCGGCAGGCGTCTGCCGTCGATGCGGTGCTCGCTGGCATGGTGGAAGTGAAACTGCCGCAGTTCATGGCGACGGCTTCCAACCATCAGAGTGTGGCCAGACGGTGGATGAAACTCGATGGTCCGCCCGGTATCGACGATGCCGGCGGTCGTCGGGTGGTAGTCAAAGTGAAGGGACGGCAATTGCTGCGTGCGGGCATTCACCAGATTGATCGGCGACTGCTCCCGGCCACAACCACAGAGCCGGAAGGCGGGGTCAAGGGAGGCCCAGCACGCCGGACCATCGTTGGCGGAGTATCCCCAGGGAACCTCGGTGGCGGTGTCGCTCATGCAGCGAGTGACCTGTCATGATGGCACGTGAGGCAGGACGGTCTCCCCAACAGGGCACAGCCGTTCGTCTTCCTGACTGAGGAAACCGGTCTCATGAGGGAATCGCTGCACCTCGCCTGACGGCGTCTCGCTCGCCAATGGTATCGTACCAGCGGCGTACATGCGGAAACCTGCTCCAGTCGGTGTCATACCACTCCGTGCGCATGACCCAGGGCCAGGTCGCCACGTCGGCAATGGAATAGTCGCCGGCAAGACAGGGAACCGTTGACAGGCGCCGCTCCATGACTCCAAGGAGACGCATCACCTCGTTGCGGTAGCGGGTCTTGCCGTAGGGCACGTCCTCGCTGGCGAACTTGATGAAATGGTTCGCCTGGCCGAACATCGGTCCTACGCCGCCCATCTGGAACATCAGCCACTGCAGCACACTGAGTCGTTGCCGTGCGTCAGAAGGCATCAGACGGCCCGTCTTTTCGGCAAGATAGATGAGGATCGCTCCCGATTCGAAAACACTGACCGGTTCGCCCCCCGGGCCCTCGCTGTCGACGATCGCCGGGATCTTGTTGTTGGGGCTGATCTCGAGGAAGGCCGGCTCGAACTGTTCGTCGGCACCGATATCGATGCGGTGGACTGTGTAGGCGAGACCCACCTCCTCCAGCATGATGGAGGCCTTGCGGCCGTTGGGTGTCGGCGCCGTGTAGAGATCGATCATCGGGTTCCTCCCTCCTGGCCCAGCCTGAGGCGCAGCGTCCGGTTGACGGCCTGTGGATTGGCACGGCCACGCGACGCCTTCATGACCTCGCCCATGAAAAATCCAAGGAGTTTCGTCTTTCCGGCGCGGTATTCATCCACGCGCTCAGGATGAGCCGCCAGCACGCCGTCGACAAGAGCCTCGATCCGGGTCGTATCCGTCACCTGCCGGAGGCCCCGTTCCTCGACGATGGCGGCGGCATCCCTGCCAGTGACGAACATCTCCGCGAAGACATCCTTGGCGATGCGCCCGGAGATGGTGTCATCAACAACGAGATCGATGAGGCCGCCAAGAGCGTCGGCGCTGACCGGACTGTCTGCGACACCGATGCCGTCCTTGTTGAGGCGACCAAAGAACTCGGTCATGACCCAGTTCGCTGCCACCTTGCTGTCACGCCCCCGGGCGACCTCTTCGAAGAAGTCCGCGTTGTCGCGTTCCGCCACGAGAACACCGGCATCATAGGAAGAAAGGCCGTGATCGCTCATGAACCGCTGCTTGCGGGAATCGGGCAGTTCCGGCATCGAGGCTGCGATCCCGGCTATCCATGCCTCGTCCAGGTCGAGCGGCAGCAGGTCAGGGTCGGGAAAGTACCGATAATCCTCGGCGTCCTCCTTGCTGCGCATGCTGCGGGTCTCGTTGGCATTCACGTCAAAGAGCCTGGTTTCCTGACGGACCGTTCCGCCCTCATCCAGGATTGTCGCCTGACGATGGCCCTCGAACTCGATGGCCCGCTGCAGGAACTTCATGGAATTGAGGTTCTTGATCTCGCACCGCGTACCGAGTTTGTCGCCCGGTCGTCTCATCGACACGTTGGCATCCACGCGCAGTGACCCTTCCTGCATGTTGCCGTCACACGTTCCGGCATAGCGCAGGATGCTTCTCAGCGTCCTGACATAGCGCACGGCCTCATCGGGCGATGCCAGTTCCGGAAGGGAGACGATCTCCATCAGTCCGATGCCCGAACGATTGAGATCGACCAGCGAGTGGACGGGATCCCTGTCGTGCAGACTCTTGCCGGCATCCTGTTCCACATGCAGGCGTTCGATGCCGATGGGCCGCGAAGCGCCGTCCTCGAGTTCAATCACGAGATGTCCGCCCGTGACGATCGGCTGCTGGTACTGCGAGATCTGGTAGCCTTGCGGGAGATCCGGATAGAAGTAGTTCTTGCGTTCGAAAACGGAGCGCCGGTTGATCGTGCCACCCAGGGCCAGTCCGGTGCGCACCGCCTGCTCGATGCAGGCCATGTTGATGACGGGAAGCATGCCTGGCATGCCGGCATCAACGGCGGAGACCTGGGTGTTCGCGGCGGCGCCAAATGCGGCGGAGGCCCCGGAGAAGAGCTTCGATGAGGACACGATCTGCGCGTGGACCTCGAGTCCGATGACGTAGGCAAACGGTCCGCTCTCCCTTTCGATCAGTTCCGCCATCACGTCAGACCCCGGGGAGCCGTGTCGAACCCTGCGGCCTCTTCGATCGTCCTTGCCACCCTCAAGAGTCGCGCCTCGTCGAACGGTCGGGCGATGACCTGCAGCCCGAGCGGCAGTCCGTCGCCGTCAAGACCCGCCGGCACCGAAATGCCGGGGAGGCCGGCAAGGCTCGCCGGAACGGTGAAGACATCGTTGAGATACATGGAAACGGGATCGTCAGGCGGGCTGTCGGCGGCAAAGGCGGCGGACGGCGTGGTCGGTGTCAACAAGGCGTCAACGGATGTCCAGGCCTCGCGAAAATCATCGGCGATACGCGTGCGCACCTTCTGCGCCTTGAGATAATAGGCATCGAAATAGCCTTCGGAGAGGACATAGGTGCCAATGAGAATACGCCTCTTCACCTCGGCCCCGAATCCCTCGGCCCGCGTTCTCTCGTACATCGAGACAAGGTCATCGCCCTCGCATCGCAGACCGAACCTGACGCCATCGTAGCGGGCGAGGTTCGATGAGGCTTCGGCCGGCGCAATGATGTAGTAGGCCGGCAGGGCAAAGCGCGTGTGCGGAAGCGAGACTTCCCGTACGGTGGCACCTGCATCCTCGAGCCAGGCAATTCCCCGCTGCCACAGGTCATCGATCACTGCCGGCATTCCCTCGACCCGGTATTCCTCGGGAACACCGATCGTCATGCCTTCAACGCCGGCTTCAAGGGCGTCCTCGAGATCGTCGAGAGGCACGTCCGCGGAGGTCGAATCCAGAGGATCGTGGCCCGCCATGGCGCCGAGCATGATCGCGGCGTCGCGTACGGTACGCGTCAGCGGACCCGCCTGATCGAGGGAGGAAGCGAAGGCGACGATACCGAGTCGCGAACACCGCCCGTAGGTCGGCTTGAGGCCAACGGTGCCCGTGAAGGCGGCCGGCTGTCGGATGGAACCGCCGGTATCCGTGCCCGTCGCCGCCATCGCCATGCGCGCCGCGACCGCTGATGCTGACCCACCCGACGAGCCGCCGGGAACCCGCGTCTTGCCATCCCCTGGCGCCCGCCAGGGATTGATCGCCGGCCCGTACCAGCTCGTGAGGTTCGATGAACCCATCGCGAATTCGTCCAGATTCGTCTTGCCCAGCATGACCGCGCCCTGGCGCAGCATGGCTGCGGTCACCGTCGATTCGTAGAAGGGCGTGAAGCCGTCGAGAATGCGCGAGGCGGCCGTTGTCGGGACATCCTTCGTGCAGAACAGATCCTTGATCGCGACCGGTATGCCCTCGAGGCGTCCGGCATCACCGGCCCGGCGGCGCCGATCCGAGGCATCGGCCAACTGCAGGGCCCTTTCGGGGGTTTCCGTGATGAAGGCATTGAGATCGCGGTGGCGCTCCATCGCCGCAAGGTGGGCGCGGGCAAGGTCCGCCGCCGAGACATGGCCGGCGGCAAGGAGATCGCGCGCACCGGCTATCGTCAGGTCTGTCAGGGCGGTCATTCGACAATCTTCGGCACGACAAAGCACCCTTCAGCGCAAGCCGGTGCATTGGCCGTGATGTCATCGGCGATGCCGCCATCGGTGACCTCGTCGGGGCGCCACGTCGGCGTCATGGCGCCAACACCGGTCATGGGCTCGACATCATCGGTATCGACCTCGCCCAGCGTGTCGATCCATTCGATGATGGCCGAGAGTTCCCCGGCAAGCTGCTTGCGTTCGGCGTCGCCTGTCGCGATTCGCGCCAGTCGCGCAACCCGCGCGACAGTGTCCTTGTCGAACTTCATCTGCCGGTCTGCTCTGGCCTGATGGTGTGCGGAAGTCTAGTGTCGGGGATGGAGCCGTGACTGACCACCACCCATCGCCACCAAAGCTATCAGCGGCGCACCTGCCGGACAAGCCGCAGCAGGACGTCGCGTCCTTCCTCGCGCTCTCTCCGGAAGGCCCGCTTCTGGGGATCGATCCCGGTACGAAACGCATCGGCATCGCGGCCAGCGATGCATCCAGGATGATCGCCTCTCCGGTCGGGGTTCTCGTGCGCAGGCGCTGGAGGGAAGACCTTGTGCACCTGCAGAGCCTTGTCGACACGAGAGGCGTCACAGGCATCGTTCTCGGTTTTCCTGTCAACATGGATGGAAGCGAGGGACCACGGGCCCGATCCGCCTGGCAGACAGGGATCAATCTCCAGACCGGTCTCGGACTGCCGGTCCTCATGTGGGACGAGCGGCTCAGCACTTTCGAGGCCGAAGAGATCATCGCCGGAAACGAAAGCCGGGGGCGTCACGGCAAACACTGGATCGATGCCGTAGCTGCTTCCGTCATCCTGCGTGACGCCCTTGCCGCCATCGACCGGATCGAAGGACCCACCAGTCCTGCCTGACGATTCGGCTCCTGCGTTTCAATCAGCCGGCAGCAAGAGTTGCAATTGGCCGATGCCAAGAGCCTCTGCTCTACCCCCGATGACTCCGGCCGCGCCTCATCAGGGCGCCCGACGACCAGCCGGTCGTTCCGATCCACGGACCGCGGCAATCTGGCAAGCCGACCACCCTCCGGCAACGGGGCCCGACAGCGACCCGGATGCAGCGACATCACCTTCGACGATCCAATGGTGCGAGACAGCGCCCGGGAAGACCCGAAGGAATTCGTGGCCGGGCATCATTCCGGACGAGGCACGGCAAGATCCAGAACTGTTCGAAGCCATCAAGTTCCATGTCGACCGCGAACGGTTCCCGGGGACCGTTCCTGTTGAACGGCACCACCAACCTGCTCCTCCTCGCGTAGCGTGGTGCTCGATAGCAAAGAAGCAGCCCTTCCCTTCGGCGATGGCCTCCACGCCGCGCCGGTCTCCCGATTGTGGACAACACCATAGTCGGACTGAAACAGCGATTCCCCCGAACACAATCGAACCTGGGGATGACGGACGGTCCGCGGTGGTGTAGGTAGTCTCTTTCAATCATGCCGCGCGACGTCAAGCTCTTGAGTTTTTCCCATCGCCACCTGCTTGGCATCGAGGATCTGTCGCCGGACGACATCAACCTTCTCCTGGATCTGGCCGACACCTACGTTGCGCTCAACCGGCGCGCCGAGAAGAAGCGTGACCTGCTGCGCGGCCGCACCCAGATCAACATGTTCTTTGAAAGCTCGACACGTACCCGAACGTCGTTCGAACTCGCAGGCAAACGCCTCGGCGCCGATGTCATCAACATGGCTCCCTCGACCAGCGCGATCAAGAAGGGCGAAACCCTGGTCGACACGGCGGCAACGCTCAACGCGATGCATCCCGACCTGCTCATCGTGCGGCATCCCGACAGTGGCGCGGTCAAGCTTCTTGCCCGTTCCGTCAGGGCCGCCGTGATCAATGCGGGCGACGGCAGCCACGAACATCCGACACAGGCTCTGCTGGACGCACTCACCATTCGCCGCCGTCTCGGCCGTCTCAGCGGCCTGACGGTCGCCATCTGCGGCGACATCGCACACAGCCGCGTGGCCCGATCCAACATTCTCCTCCTCAACACCATGGGCGCCAGGGTGCGCCTCGTCGCCCCTCCAACCCTGCTGCCGCCACGGGTCGACCGTTACGGTGTCGAGGTTCATCACGACATGACGGAGGGTCTCAAGGACGCCGACATCGTCATGATGCTGCGGCTGCAGACGGAACGGATGCAGGGAAGCTTCGTGCCTTCCCAGCGCGAGTACTTCCAGTTCTACGGACTGACCTACGAGAAGATCGCCCATGCCAGGTCGGATGCCCTCATCATGCACCCGGGTCCGATGAACCGGGGTATCGAGATCGACAGCGAGGTTGCCGACGACATCAACCGCAGCGCCATCCTCGACCAGGTGGAGATGGGTGTTGCCGTACGCCAGGCCTGTCTGGAACTTCTCACGGGCAACCTCGACCACCCGGAGCACAACCAGTGACGCCGCGCCTTGCCGATATCTCGATCAAGAAGCGCAAGGCGGAACGGACAGCCTACCTGGATCTGCGTCTGATCGACCCGGCAAGCCGGCGTGACGAGACCGGTGGGATCCTCACCGATGGTGAGACGATCGTCGATCTTGGTCCACAGGTGACACACGAGAGCATTCCCCCGGCGACCACCGTCATCGACGCCCGGGGGCTGATCGCGGCGCCCGGCCTCGTCGATCTCAGGGCGCACCTGAGGGAACCCGGCTTCGAACACCAGGAGACTATCCACACCGCAAGCCGATCAGCTGCCGTGGGCGGCGTCACGTCAATCGCCTGCATGCCGACCACCAGGCCGACCATCGATGATGTCTCTCTCGTTCATTTCATCGAACGGCGGGCACGAGAGACCTCTCTCGTGAAGATCCATCCCGTGGCCGCCGTCACGCAGGGTCGCAAGGGTACACAGCTCACCGAGCTCGGTCTGCTCGGCGAGGCCGGCGCCCTCGCCTTCTCCGATGGCCCCCGCCCCATCATGAACGCGAACGTGCTGCGTCGCGCCCTGTCCTATGGCACCGTCTTCGATGCCCTGATCATGCACCACGCCGAGGATCTCGATCTCACGGGCGACGGCGTCATGAACAGTGGTGAGACGGCGACACGACTGGGGCTGGAAGGAATGGCGCCGGAAGCCGAAACCATCATGATCGCTCGCGACATCCGTCTCGCCGAAATGACCGGGGGCCGCCTGCACTTCAGCAGCATCACGACCGCCGAAAGCGCCGATCTCGTGCGCCAGGCAAGGGCACGAGGCTTGCCGGTGAGTGCGGATACCGCCCCCCATTATCTGGTGCTCAATGAAAGTGCGGTGGGTGACTACCTCACCTTCACCAAGGTACGCCCTCCATTGCGTTGCGAGGAAGACCGCCAGGCTCTGGTGGCGGCCCTGGCCGAGGGGGTCATCGATGCCGTCGTATCGGCCCACGAACCACGCGACCAGGACAGCAAGAGGCAGCCGTTTGCCCAGGCGGCCTTCGGCATTGTCGGACTTGAAACCCTGCTTCCCCTGGTTCTCGAAATCGTGGCTTCGGGGCGGCTTGGCCTTGTGGATGCGCTGGCCCTTGTGACCTGCCGACCTGCCGACCTGCTCGGATTGAAGGCGGGTCGGCTGGCAGTCGGGGGGCCGGCGGACATCGTTCTCATCGATCCCTCAATGACCTGGCGGATCGACAACCAGGCGTTCCAGAGCAAATCCAAGAACTCCCCCTTCGAGGGCCGCACGGTGACCGGTCGCGTGGTCCGCACAGTGGTCAGTGGCCGCACGGTGATGGACATCGCCTCCACGTCCTGATGGTGGGATGCCTCAGGATCGCAGGGCTGGACCGGGCATGATGCCGGGCGCATGATGACGCCCGGGTGATCGGGGGCCTCCTTGTTCGACCAACGCATGCTCACGCTCGATGCCCTGCCCTACCTTTGGCCCTTCCTGCTGGGTGCCGTGGCCGCATGGCTCATCGGTTCATTGCCTTCAGGCCTGATCGTTGCCCGCCTTTTCGGACACAGTGACCTCCGCAAGGAAGGTTCAGGCAACATTGGCGCCACCAACGTTCTGCGGACGGCGGGACGCCTGCCCGCCGTGGTCACGCTGGTTCTCGACTACTCCAAGGGAGTGGTGGCAGTCGCAATCGCCCATGACACCGGTGGACCCGACATGGCCGTCATCGCCGCACTGTTCGTTGTGGCGGGACACATGTTCAACCCGTGGCTGAAGTTCCGTGGCGGCAAGGGGGTCGCCACCGCGCTGGGCGTCACCCTGGCACTTTCATGGCAGCCGGGGCTGGTCATCCTGGTGGTGTGGCTGGCAGTGGCCGGCTTGACCCGGATCTCGTCTGTCGCCGGCATGGCGAGCATCATCGCATCACCGGTCGCCATCTGGATGGTCACGAGCGATGCGCAGTACGCCGGCGTGATGATCCTTGTCGCCTTCCTGGTGGTCGTCCGTCACCACGCCAACATACGCCGCCTTCTGACCGGAAGAGAACCGCGGATCGGCCGGTAACGCGCGACGAGGTGCACTCCTGAGCGGACTGCAGGTGAGACCCGTGATCAGCGGTCCCGCACCACCCGGGAGAACCGCGGCCTCCTTGACGGACCGTGCGACCGGTGCCACTTAGCACGTGCCGGACGGATCTTGGGGTTGTCCATGCAGGTCGTTGTCGTTGAATCTCCTGCCAAGGCGAAGACCATCAGCAGGTATCTGGGTCCGGACTACACCGTGCTGGCAAGTTACGGGCACGTCAGCGATCTGCCGTCGCGCAACGGCTCCGTGCAGCCGGAGCGGGATTTCGAGATGACTTTCGAGACCAACTCAAGGTCTCTCAAGGCGCTCAACACCATCTCCACGGCGCTCAACAAGGCCGATTCCCTGGTTCTCGCCACGGACCCCGACCGGGAAGGCGAAGCCATCGCCTGGCATGTGCTGAACTGGCTCAGGGACACGGGTGCAACGGCGGATCGTCCGGTGAAACGCGTGGTGTTCAATGAAATCACCTCCGACGCCGTGAAGAGCGCCATGGCGGAACCGCGCGACATCGACATGCATCTCGTCGAGGCGCAACTGGCCCGCAGGGCTCTCGACTATCTCATCGGATTCACCCTGTCGCCGGTTCTCTGGCACAAGCTGCCCGGTTGCGACTGCAGATCGGCCGGCCGCGTGCAATCGGTGGCCCTGCGCCTGATCTGCGAGCGCGAGGCGGAAATCGAACGCTTCACGCCGCGGGAGTACTGGTCGGTCGATGCCGACCTGGGAACCGCAGGCGGTGCGTCCCTGACCGCGAGGCTCCATAGCCTCGATGGCGTCCGTCTCGAGAAGTTCACCCTGGCCGGCGAGGCGATGGCCGCTGAGGCTGCTGCAAGCGTGCGTGGCGGCGTGTTCGCCGTCGATTCCGTGGAACGCAAGAAGGCGAAACGCAATCCTCCGCCACCCTTTACCACGTCCACCTTGCAGCAGGATGCCTCACGCAGGTTCGGATTCAGCGTCCAGGACACCATGCGCCACGCCCAGCGCCTCTATGAAGGACGCGACATCGGCGGCGAGACGACCGGCCTCATCACCTACATGCGCACAGACAGCGTCGTCATGTCCCAGGCGGCGATCCGTGACGCGCGGCGTCTCATTGCCGACACATTCGGTGATGCCTATGTGCCGGACAGGCAGCGGATCTTCACGACCCGGGCGCGCAACGCCCAGGAAGCGCACGAGGCCATCAGACCGACGGACTTCAGCCGTACACCCGAGGCGATGGCGCGATATCTCGATGACAGGGAAGCACGGCTCTACGCGCTCATCTGGAAGCGGGCTCTCGCCAGCCAGATGGCTCAGGTTCGTTTCGACCAGACCACGGTCGATATCAGGTCACCGGCCGATGGCCACACCGGCCGCGAAGTCGGATTGCGCGCCAGCGGCTCGGTGATGGTCTTCGACGGTTTCACCAGATTGTACCGGGAATCCACCGACGGGAAGGACAGGGACTCAAGCGACAGGAGATTGCCGGATCTCGCAACGGGCGAACGACTCGAGGTTGGCGAGGTCAGACCGCAACAGCATTTCACGGAACCACCACCACGACTTACCGAGGCCACCCTCGTCAAACGCCTGGAGGAACTCGGCATAGGCAGGCCTTCGACCTATGCGCCCATCATCGGAGTTCTGAAAGACAAGGAGTATGTCACCCTGGAACGCAGGCAATTCCATCCGGCTGACCGCGGACGCCTGCTCGTCGCCTTTCTCGAGACGTTCTTTGGAACCTATGTGCAGTATACCTTCACGGCAGACATGGAGCAGGATCTCGACCGGATTTCCAACGGGAACGCAAACTGGAAAGCCGTGCTGCGTGATTTCTGGGACGCCTTTGAAAGGGTGACGCGCGACACCCGGAACCTCGAACTGCGGCACATCGTCGAGAGTATCGAACAGGTCCTGGAACATGACATCTATCCAGACCGGGATGACGGCAACCCGCGCTCCTGTCCGTCCTGCAAGGAGGGCACACTCAGTCTGAAACTGGGCAAGTTCGGTGCCTTTATCGGCTGTTCGGTGTATCCGGATTGCCGTTACACCAAGAATCCCTTCGACAGGAACGGCAATGCCGCGCCGGAGGACAACGAACCACGCATCCTTGGCGAGGAACCGCAGAGCGGCCTTCCCGTAACCCTGCTCCACGGCAAGTTCGGACCCTACGTCCGCAAGGGCGAGCCCGGATCCGGTTCGGAGACGGTTTCGGTGCCCGCATCCATGTCCCCATCCTCGATGACGCTCGAGACAGCCCTGGCGCTCCTTGCACTTCCCAGGGAAGTCGGCGAACACCCCGAAACAGGGACCATCATCACGGCCGGTATCGGGCGATACGGTGCCTACCTGAAACACGGCGCGCGCTACATCAATCTCCCTGACGATGACGTGCTCACGATAGGCCTCAACAGGGCCGTGGCGTTGATCGCCGAAAGCGGAAACGCCCGAAAGGGAGGACAGGCTCTCCGGGAGCTTGGCAAACATCCGGACGATCAGGCGTCCGTCGAGGTGATGAAGGGGCGCTACGGCCCCTATGTCAGGCACAACCGGACCAATGCCTCGCTGCCCTCAGGAATCGATCCCGGCGATGTCACTCTCGAGATGGCGCTCGATCTTCTCGCGCGCAGGAAGGCTTCATCCAAGAATCGGCGAAAGCCGCCAAGAAAGGCCAGGAAATCCGGTCGCGCCACCTGAGAATGGGCCGCCGTTCCGGGGACCATGATCGGCGTGACATCGTCGTCGAGGTCATTGACATCGACGAAGAAGGTCATCCGGTGGCGCGTCCCGTGAAGTGGACCGGTCGCGGTCAAGCGCCACTGATCGTGCTCGACACCATCAGGGGCGGAACTTCGCCGGCGGCAGGGCCCGGAGACCTTGCCCTGGTCGCGGTCCGGCGCAGGATGGCCGATGGACGACGTCACGGCAGGGTACGCCGTCTCCTTCCCACACCTCCGGCCAGAATGGCCGGCATCTATCAGCACATCGGGCGCAACCGCTTCATTGCCAGCACCAGCCGCCGCGGGGAGCGCGCCTGCCCGGTTGCGGCATGCGATGTCGACAATGTGAGCCATGATGACCTGGTCCTGGCGGAGCCCATGGACGACGGCCGCCTTGGCCCACCCCGTGTCCGTATCACCAGGACATTTGGCAGCTGGAGGAATACCGGCGCCATCAGCCTTGCCGCCATCGCTGCCCACGGCATCCCTCTCGAATTTCCGGACGACGTCCTTGTCGAAGCACGGAACGCGGCGGCTGCGAGCGACGGCGAGGGCCGCAGTGATCTTGACGCCATCCCCCTGGTCACCATCGACGATGACGATGCCCGGGATCACGACGACGCCGTCTTTGCAGAACCGGACCGCGACGGCTGGTATGTCATCGTCGCCATCGCCGATGTCGCGCACCATGTCCGGCCACACAGCGCCCTCGATCGGGAAGCCTTCCTGAGGGGCAACTCCGTCTACTTTCCCGATCGGGTGGTGCCCATGCTGCCGGAGGCGCTCTCCAATGACCTGTGTTCCCTGAAGCCCGGCGTGTCACGCCCGTGCGTGGCCGCTCACCTGTGGATCACCGGCGGCGGAAGTCTGCGACGCTGGCACTTCCAGCGGGCAGTCATGCGCTCGAGGGCGCGGCTCACCTATGCCGAGGTCGAGGAACACCGCAGCGGACGTCCAACGCCCGCAACCTCCGCCCTGCCCGACCGGCTTGTCGACCATCTCTACGGTGTTTTCCAGGTCCTTCTCGACGCACGGCGGCAGCGCGGCGCCTTCGAGATCGAGCGGGGAGAACGCAAGGTCAGCTTCGACAGTCAGGGCCGCATCAGCGAAATCGTTCTCCGACACCGTCTGGACAGCCATCGTCTCATCGAGGAACTGATGATCGCGGCCAATGTCGCGGCGGCACGGGAACTCGTTTCGCGGGGCAAGGAATGCCTTTTCCGGGTCCATGACCGTCCCAGCGAAGAAAGACTGGAATCCTTGCGCACATTCCTTTCGACGCGCGGCCATGGTTCCCTTGAGACACGCCGCCCCTCCCCTGGTGATCTCGCCCGTGTTCTTGATCGTGCCGCCAACACCGGTGAACGCCAGACCGTCGAGGACATCGTGCTGCGTTGTCAGGCCCTCGCGGCATACAGCCCGCACAACATCGGACACTTCGGGCTCGCACTCGACCAGTACTGCCACTTCACCTCACCGATAAGACGCTATGCCGATCTCATGGTCCATCGCGCACTTCTTGGTGAAACAGTCCCCGATGACCTCGACCGTGTGGGCCGACATCTTGGCTCCTTGGAACGCAGGGCAGTCGGAGCCGAAAGGCATGCAGGTGATCACTACGTCGCCCGGTGGCTTTCGAACCGTGATCATGCCGTCATGAAAGGCTGCATATCGGGCCTTGGCCAATTTGGAATCATCGTGCGCGCCGGACCCATCGACGCCGAAGGGCTGGTGCCCGCCCGTTACCTGCCCGGCGGCCCTTTCCGATATCGGGAATCGCATCAGACATTGCACGGCAAAACAATGCGTTACTCTCTTGGTCAGCGAGTTAATGTAAGACTTGCAGAATGTGACACAAACAATGGTTCCCTGCTCTACGCGCTCGTTCTTTCCTGATCACAAGAAACAATTGTATTCTTTTGATAAGAGATATTTAGAGGCATTATCTTACGTTTTACCTTGTCGTTTGACGAGGCGCTTTCCGCGATGCATCATGACATGCGGTGGATGGGAGGATGCCATGGCGTTGGCCAAAGAGATTCGCAACGATGATCGCGTAGTTCATGGTCGTCCCACGATCGTCCAGAGGCGCTGGCTGATGAAAGGACTCGACCAGCCCGGCGGCAAGTTGCCGCTGTTCGACGAGGTCGGCCGCGAAGTCGATCCCCGTACCATACGAAGCTGCATACGCCAGGGGTGGGCCGAACCATGGATCACCAATCCCATCAAACCCGACTGGTTGGTCTGCCGTCTGACTGAATCCGGCCGCAGCATTCTCGTCTGACACATTCCTGCGTGATTCACCTTCAATGGGCCGGGCTGCCCAACCGGCGCGCGCTGCCAGGCCGCGCGACGCGGCCAGTGTCATCCTGCTGCGCGAAACCGGCACTGCGGTCGAGGTGCTGATGGGACGGCGCCGCAAGCGTGCACGGTTCCTTCCGGATATCTACGTGTTCCCGGGAGGCCGCGTCGATACTGTCGACCGGTGTGTTCCGGGCGACCGGTTTCGCCTGTCAGGGGAGACCGAACTGACCCTCAGACGTGATACCCCGAACACCTCTCCGTTGGCCCTTGCATTGGCTGCCATTCGCGAAACTCATGAGGAAACAGGCTATCTCCTGGGGAGAACCACATCCGGGGACGTGTTCGATTCTCTGCCGTCAACGCCCTTCTGGAACGCCTGCCGGGAGGTGGGCATGGTGCCTGACGTGGCCGCTCTCGACTACATCATGCGGGCCCTCACGCCCACCCTGTCGCCCAGGCGCTTCAACACGCGCTTCTTTCTCGCCGATGGCACGGGCTGCCGGGGCGACCTGCTCGTTGACGGGGAGCTCGAGGATCTACACTGGCTGCCTCTGGACGACGCCTTTCACCTTCCGATTATCGACGTCACGGAGCTCGCCCTGACGACGGCGCGGCAGCGCTGGCAGGGTCGGACACTTGGACCGTGTCCCGCCACAATTCCCTTCGTGCACTATGTCCGTGACACACAGCGGATCGACCACGTCTGAGGTTCGTCTGTCGCCTGGCGACAGACGACGGTGCCTGATCCTGCTGATCGCGGCGCTGTCGGTCGTCAGCATGACGAGTTCTCTGGTGTGGCCCATTCTCGCCGAATCCCTCAGCAACAGGGGGTACAGCGAGACCGAGATCAGCATCAGTGCCGCCGTGCAGTTCGCCGGTATCGCCATCGTGTCTCTTGTCGCCACTCGCTTCATTCCGGTGCTGGGAGTACTGGGATCGATTGCTGCCGGCCTCGTTTTTGTCGCTGTCGCACTCATCGGTTTGCCGCTCTGGCGCGACTACACGGCCTGGTGTGCGCTGAGATTCCTGCTCGGTGTCGGCAACGCACTGCTGTTCACGGCCGGCGACACCTGGATCAACCAGATCCTCGACGACCGGGTCCGTGGACGATGGATGGGCATCTACACCACGGTCGGCATGGCCGGCTGGGCCGTCGGGCCGGTGGTCGGCGCCAGCCTTGACCCGGAAACCGCCTGGCCTTTCCTGATCGGATTGTCGTCGGTCCTCGTCACTTCGGTGCTGCTTCTGCCAACCCGCAGGATCTCGTTCACCTTTCCCGTCGAAGATCGTGCCCGCTCAGGCATCGGCCGTCTCATGATCGTGTTCCTGGCAGCGCCGACCGTGCTGTTGTCGTCCGCAATGTTCGGCATTCTCGAGGGAGGGCTGCAGTCCTTCGCCCACCTCTACACCATGGACGTGCTCGGGGAGGAATTCCGCCAGACGGGATACGGTGTCATCTGGGTGGGGTCGGTCGGCGCCATCTTCTTCCAGTATCCTGTCGGATGGCTGGCGGACCGCGTGCACCGGGGCTGGCTACTGGTCGGGTGCGTCTTCATCATCGCAGCGTGTCTGGCGCCCCTGCCCTGGCTCCTCCATGGTGGCGCCGAACCCTGGTGGACCGGACCGGGTCTCCTCCTGTGGTCGGTCATCGTCGTCTGGGGCGGCGCCATGGGCGCAGTCTTCACCGTCGGCCTCACCCTGCTTGGACAACGCTTCCGTTCTGTCGACCTCGTCGCAGCCAATGCCGTCTTTTCGCTTCTCTTCGGGATCGGCGGCATGGTGGGACCGCTCATGGTCGGCATGTCAATGGATGAGTTCGGGCCCCACGCTTTCGTCGGGTCCCTCATCATCTCCGTCATCCTCTACGGCTGCTTCGCCGCCGTCCGCCAGATCGTCCGCCGCTAGCCCCACCCGTGCCCCCAAGTGAGGCTGATCAACTGATTTCGGCAGCGTTGCGGGCCAACCATGGATGTTCAGCGCCAAATCCGGCATCAGTTCGCCAGGCCTGAATCGGCGCATCATTTGATCGAGGTCCCGGTTCCGGGCGACATTCAGCATCGCACGGCACGTGCCGAACATCTGTGTGCTGACTGCGGACACCCGGAGAAACCTGTGTCCGGTGGCACCGGCACGGGACGTTCCGGGGCGCCCTGGCAGGGACTGAAGGACCACAAGCGTCCGCAGGGAACCGGGCCGCTGGTTGGTCGGCCGATGCAGCCGTCGGCACGATGATCGTCACCGCCGACCGGCTGACCCCGCGGACGAGGCGAAGCAAGCGCCCGGCGAAGGCCAGGCACAAGGCGCGCAGCGGTACATTTGGTGGTGTGCGGCCAGCCGGTCGTTTTTCCGTGACAAGCCCGCGCATGTATCCGCATTTTGTCAGCGAGGATGACAGGAGGGGCGCATGAACGACGCCGAACAGGTGCTACTGCACGGGCACCCAGTGCAGGAGATCCCTTTCTCGCGCGAAGAATATCGAGGGCGGCTTGAGCGCATCCGCAAGGTGATGGCGCGAGAATCCGTCGATATGCTCTACCTGACGTCGCCCGAAGCCATCTGCTACGTCAGCGGCTATGGGTCAGCCTGGTACCAGGCCGAGGGGTACCTGCCCTGGAGCGGCGTGGCGGTCCACGTCGACCACGACGACTTCATCTTCTTCGAGGCGGGCGGCCACATCGCTCTCGTGCGCTGCTACACGATTGCCGACGACGTCCGTCTCTATGGTGGTCCGCAGGATGCCGATGTCGCCTTTGCCTTTGTCGCCGACGAGTTGGCGTCATCAGGCTGGACCGGCGGTACCGTGGGTCTCGAGATGGGGAGCTATCGGCCTAATCGGCGGGTGAGCGAACGCTGTCAGGCTGCGCTGGAGGCCAAGAACTGCACCGTGGTTGACGGCACCGAGATTGTCCGCGAGGTGCGCGGATTCAAGTCGCCCGCCGAAATGGCCTGCGTCGAGAAAGCCGCCCGGATCGCCGACATCGGTCTCGAGGCCGCACGCGAGACGCTGCGCGAGGGAATCACCGAGCTCGAGCTCTGGGGTGAGGTCACGGCCGCGATGACCCGGGCCGGCGGCGAGAACCAGGCGATTCCCATGCTGGTGACCTCGGGCGTGAAGGCCGTCACCGGACACGGCCTGGCCTCTCGCAAGCAGATTGCCGTGGGCGAGGTCGTCTTCCTTGACGTGTGCGGTGTCTTCAACCGCTACCACGTCGACCAGGCGCGGAGCTTCTCCATCGGCGAACCGCATTCCGACGCAGTGGAGCGGATCAACCTCTCGGCCGGGGTGTACAGAGCTCTTGAGAAAATTCTCAGACCGAATCTGCCGGTTCGCGAATTCAACGACACCATCGTCCGTTACTACAAGGAGGCCGGAATCTACGAGAACCGCGGCTGGATCGGCGGCTATGAACTCGGCATCGCCTTCCCTCCCGACTGGGTGGGCGATTTCCACTACGACGCCGATACGCTCCACGACGACGACCAGGTCTTCGCGCCCGGCCGCGTTGTGAACCACGAGAGCCAGTTCTATCTGCCGCATCTCGAAGGCTATTCGATCCTGATCGACACGATGGCCTTCACCGAGACCCAGGCCCGCTGGCTTAGCCACGTCCAGCACGAACTTATCGTAGCGTAGGGCGGGTTGCTGGCACACCGTGAAATCAGAGGAGAAGACAGCCGAAATCGCCATCGACGCGATCCCGCGACTTCAGGAGAACCCGCCTGAAGGCGCCATAGTCAAGGTCTGCTCGGGGACCGCATGGTACTGGATGGGCATGAGTACCGATCATCCCAACTTGCAGGACATCCGGGTTCGAAAGGCCATCCAGCACGCGGTCGATGTCGATTCGATCATCGAAGGCGCCTGGGCCGGTGTGCCTACGGCATCGTGCCTGCGGGATTGATCGGGCAACGCACCGAGAGCAAGTACGAGACGCCCGATCCGGATGCGGCACGCGCTGATTGCCGAAGCCGGTGCGCAAGGCCGGCGTATCCGGTCATTTGGCGACGTCCTTGACGCCGGGCGTCCCGCACCCCTGACCAACTTGTAGTTTTCAGGCTGCCTGCGGCAGCTTCGCGGGCACGGCCCTGCTGACGTCGGATGTCATCGGGTTCTCAGCGTAGCGGCCCTTCCACAGGCGTGGCGTCAGCTGGGCCACATCCCGGGCGGGATGGACCGAGATCCGCTGCAGGACATCCACCAGCCACGTGTAGGGATCGATTCCGTGCAGGCGGCATGTCAGCACCAGGCTCTGGAGGATCCCCACAGCTTCCGCTCCCGCCTCGGTCCAGCAGAACATCCAGTTGCGGCGTCCCAGCGCGACCGGTCTGACGCATCTTTCGAGATGATTCGTGTCGATGGGCACGTCCGGATCCTGGAGACAGACCTCGAGGCCGCTTCGGTGGTTGCGGGCATAGCCGATGGCCTTGAGCAGGGGATCCTGCGGCGGGCGCGTCATGTCATCAGCCATGGCATCGCACCATCGCCAGAACGCCTCGACAATCGGCCGGGAATGCTCCCGGCGCCAGAGCAGCTTCTCGCGGCCGCCGAGCTTCTTGCTGCGGATCTTCTCCTCCTCGGCATAGAGACCGCCGATGAGATCGAGTGCCTCGTCGCAGCGCACCGGATCGAGATCCCGGATCTTCACAAACTCACGCCTGGCGTGACTCCAGCAGCTGGCGTGGACCACCGCCTCCCCGCGGGCCTTCGCATAGGCGTCGTAGCCCTGGTAGCCGTCGCTGAGAAGGGTGCCCGAGAAGTCACCGAGGAACGCCTCGACATGGCGGTGTTCCCGGGACGGGGCATAGTGGAAGACGATCTCGTTGCGGTCGCCGAAGATCGGCCAGAAGTAAGCCTGGCGCATCTTCCCCGGACCGGTCCTGCCGGCCTTGATCGACGTCTCGTCCATCGCCAGCACGGCGCTCTCCAGAACCGACCGGCACTGCGCCTCGAAGATCGGCTCGAGCAACGCCGTCGTCCTCAACAGCCACGAGGTCAGGCTGGCGCGGCTGAGCGTGATCCCCGCCGCCTGCAGGCGCTGGTGCTGGCGATGAAGCGGCAGGTGCCAGACAAGCTTGTCGACGATCATCCCCGCCAGGAAGCTGACATCCGCACAGCTGCGCTCAAGAACCGCAGCCGGCGCCGATGCCGCCATCACCTCGCCGGTGTCCCGGCGCTTGAAGGTCTCGCTCACGTAGCGCAGCACCACCCACGAGCCCGGCTCCTGGGCCAGGCGGTGGGTCACCTTCTCGCCCACCTTCACCCGTTCACCTTCAGGAATCGCGTCGGCCTTGGGGTTGGCAACGTGGATCGTCTTCACCGGCACCGTGTCGTCGAACCGCAGGCCTTCCTCGTTGACGCAGCCGTCGCGGCTCTTGCGCCGCCGCTTGCGCCGCACGACCTCTTCGACTTCCGCTTCCTCCCCGGCCGCGGCAGCCTCGCCGAAGAGGTTGCCCATCTCAGATGGATCCGCCACGAGACGCCGTTCCGAGGTCGAGCCGAAGATCTGGTTCCTGAACCAGGCCAGCGTCTGCCTGAGCGACGCGACTTCCTCGCGGAGCTCGACAATCTCCTGTTCCAGAGCGGCGACCGTGTGGGAGGCAGCTGTCATCGAGGACCACATGCCCTTGTAGAGACCATGAACGAGCCCTACCGTCAGATGTGGTCCATGTCAAGAAGAACCGTGTGGAATCATGAGCCATTGTGGCTCCCCAGCCAGCGCCGGCGACGGCCCGTCACCCGGATCTCCAGACCATCCACAAGGGCATGGAACTCCGCCCGCGACAGAACCCGCTTGCCCGAACGCCCACAGGTCAGGGAGGCGAACAGCCCCTTCTCAAGACGCTTGGCCCAGATGCAGAACCCGCCCGCCTCAAAGCACAGAACCTTGCACAGCGTCCGCCGGCGGTTGATGAAGACGTACCAGCGGCCCGACAGGGGATCGTCCCCGAGGTGCTGCCTCACCAGGGCCTGCAAACCGTCAAACGACTTGCGCATGTCGGCGGGATCGCGGGCAAGCCACACCCCGCCCCGCGGCCAGCCTCCCAGCATCAGGACTTCCGCAGACGCAGGACCGTGCCGTCGCCAAAGACCAGCTCGACATCCCAGGCCACCGTCTCCGGGGCCGCCACCTCGACGAAGGCCGCCTCCTGCTTCAACCGCCAGTAGCGCAGCGAACCGCCGGTGATGCCGTGCAGGCGGCAGAACTCGGCCTGGGTGCCGATGAAACGCTCGTACTCCTCACAGATCTCGCGCCACCGGGCCGCACCTCTCCTCGGCGACCGCGAGCGCACAACACCGCTGTCTGACATGAAACTCTCCCTTCGCGCGTGTGACAAAACGCCAAGGGATACCGCGACTGATCAGGAGCTCAACACCGTCCCAGAATGACCGGATAC
>MPMV01000098.1 GCA_002238685.1 bacterium EF100-94H03 bin56 | reverse complement strand
CCCGACGATGATGTGTTGGCCTTCCTGAACACCTTGTGATTACTCCGGAATCAATGGCCCCTCGAGCCCGCTCCCCGCCAGTCTCCAGCCTCGATTCCGGAATAAGCCGAATCCGGGAATAATGGCGCTTACTCCGGAACCGGAGTAAGCGTCACAACTACGCCTCGCAGGCCGTCCTGAACGGCGTTCCACTTCCGACGGTGGCGAGGTTGCTCGGTCACCGGCAGGTTTCAATGACCTTACGATACGCGCACGTCGCGGACAGGGACGTTGAAGCCGCTGCGGAACGGATTGGCGCGGCCATCACTGCGCTCTGCAATGTGTATGACTGATTTTGCCTTCAACCCCAGCCCGAGGCGGTTAAGATGTTTCGTCCTGGTTGCTGCACCCCGATCCATTGCCACCGAAGCAGACATCTCCATCGGACCCGAACGATGACAACATACATCATGCGAACTCTGGTCCACGAAGACCCCAAGTGTGGGCAGCAGTTCATCAGTCAGGACGACATTGCATCCGTCTTCAAACCCGTCGTGATCCTCGGAGACCCCGGCCTGGGGAAAACCGAGCTCGCCAAGGTCCTCGGGGCCCTACCGGGCATGAGTTGCATCCGTGCAGGAACGTTCGAGCGCTCCTCCGAACCCGGTACGCTGGTCGCCGACGGTGAGAGGCCCATTATCGACGGTCTCGACGAGATTGCTTCCGTCGCACCGGGTGGCGCCGTCGAAGCCGTCTTGAGAAAACTCTCTGAGATGGGCAGCCCGCCTTTCGTCCTGTCCTGCCGGGTAGCCGACTGGATGGGCGCGGCGGATCGGGCGAAAATCGAAGACGACTACGGCGCGGCGCCGGTGTTGCTTCACCTTCAGCCGTTCACAAGGGAGGAGGCGCACGCATTTCTCTCCGAAGAGTTCTCGGAGATCGATGCCGATGAACTGCTGGACAATCTCGACCAACGCAGTCTCAAGGGCCTCTACGGCAACCCCCTGACCCTCAGAATGCTCGGCGAGGTCATGCAAAAGGAAGGCGTGCTTCCCGAGACACGAGCTCAGCTATTCGAAAGCGCCTGCCATGTCATGCTTGAAGAGCGCAATCCCCGACACAAGAGCGGAACACATGCCCACCGAAGCCTCGATGAACTGCTGCTTGCGGCGGGTGCGATATGCGCGGCACAGCTGCTTTGCGGTCGCATCGGCGTCTGCACGGGCCCATACGCCGAAACACCCAGAGATTTCTTACATGTTGCGGACATTGTGACCCTTCTCCACGGCCAAGCAGCGGAGGACGCGCTCAGGACCCGGTTGTTCCAAGGCGAAGGTGAAAACCGCTTCACGCACATCCATCGCGCGGTCGCCGAGTATCTCGGCGCCAGGTGGCTCGCGTCCTGCTTCGAAGAGGGCATCTCCGGGAGACGGATTTTCGCTCTGTTCCGGCAAGGCGACGGCGTACCGACCTCCCTGCGCGGGTTGCACGCGTGGATGGCCCGCTTCAGCAACGTGCTGGCGGTTCCCTGTATCGAAGCCGACCCCTATGCCGTCCTGCGCTATGGCGATGCGGAGACTCTGGCACTCGACCGTGCTCGGATCCTGCTTGCCGCGCTGAAGAGGCTATCTGAGGCCGATCCCTACTTCAGGTCGGAAGACTGGGGCCACCATCCCGCTTCGGGCCTGATGCGCATGGAACTCCAGGATGACATTCTGGCCATCGTCGGACCGCCCCGATGCCATACCCATCTCACCCTTCTCCTGCTCGAAGCGATGGAGGGGACACCCCTGGGAGTGGAACTCGCGTCAACGCTGGAAACGATGCTGTTCGACAGGGATCGCTACTTCTCGGAACGGTCAGACATCGCCGCAGTCGTATACGCCGCGGATCAGCGAGGCGATTGGGAGGAGGTCATCCTCCGTCTTATCGACATGAACGATGCTGATTCTGCGCGACTGGCATACGACTTCCTCGACAGGGTCGGAGTGGTTTACGTTTCCCCCGGAACCGTCATCGACACGGTTCTCGCGTATCTCGGTCTTACTCCGGGCCAGAATCCCGCTTCGATGTCGAAAACGCTCAGGCATATACCAGACAGTCTCTTCGACAACCTCGAGGGCGGACAGTTGGGAGTAGTGCTCGATGGTTTGGTCGAACGCGCGCGACCGTTGTTGGAAGACGCCGATTACTTCGCGGAGTCGTACTTCGCCGATCTGACGAGAAGCCTCACGGTCCGGGTTTTGGAAATCGACTCTGCGATCGAACCGGAGCGCCTGTGGGGATGGATCGTTGGGCTGGACGGACACCGTGGTTACGACCACGACACGAAGCAACGTCTGGCGGAACTATTGGGTGAGAACCGCGCCTTTCGAATGGCGCTTCTGGAACATGTGCTGCTGTCATCGTGCGAAGACAATTCGGTGATGGCCAGCCATCGGTTGTGGGAAACCGGGCTCGGCTTGTATCCGAGCGGCGAGGACATCGCAGCCCTGTTGAAGACCATGCGTGGGTTCGATGGAGGCGATTCTGTAGACCCGGATACTTGGCGGGATCTCTTGCACCTCGGGCGATCCGGCGACGGACTCCCGGCTATCGTGCATGATGCAGCCATCAAAGCCGCCAACGGCGACCCCGAACTGATGTCCGTTCTCGCGGACATGTCGGAGGTCGCGGTGCCGGAATGGAGGATCCGGCAGACCGAAGAGGACGCCAAGGCGGAAGCAGAACGCCGGTCGGCCATTCAACACTATCGCGACAGTCTCTCCGAAAGAAGCGTTGCAGTCGCTGTCGGCGACGTCGACGCTCTTGTCTTGCCAGCTTGTGTTTATCTCGGTCGTCCCTTTGCGCTCCATCCACACCATGACTTCGACCCCGGTGCACCCCCAAAGGAACGTCTGCGCGAGTTTCTCGGCGACGACTTGAGCGACCAAGTATCGGCGGAATTCGTCGCTGTCCTCGAACGCGACGACCTGCCGAGCGTTTCCGAGATTGTCGAAATTCACTGCGAGAACAGATACCGGGAGGCTGAGGCCCCCATGATCTGCGGCATTGCTGAGTTGTTACGCCAGGATCGCCCTATCGACGGGGTCAACCGCGACAAGCTCAAGGCGATCTACACGGCGTGGCAACGCATGCCTATGCCCGAGAACGTCGAGAGACAGATGGACATTGGCCCTGTGCTGGAAAGGGTTCTGTTCAAGAGCGAGAAGGACTGGGAAGCCCATTTTCGCCCAAGCATCGAGCCTCAACTCGCTCGCAATCTGAGACATATCGACGAACTCTATCGCCTTACGCGTGAGTCCCGGTTCGCCAAACTGGCCGGCCGCCTCGCCATTGAGTGGCTACACACCTATCCGGGATTGGCCACCGCCACCCAGGAGCAACTTCTTTCCTGTGCGCTCGAAAACGCCACCTGCGGCGAACGGTACGCACTGGTCGTCTCTCACAGGGAAGTTGTCCAC
>MPMV01000032.1 GCA_002238685.1 bacterium EF100-94H03 bin56 | reverse complement strand
TGCCGGCGTGGCAGAACGGGAACCCGTAGTGAAGCCCCGGACCCGGAGCCCTGTTCAACTCGTCGGGCGGCAGGTCAGGGCCCAGGTGATCGCTGCCGTTGTCGGTGAACCACAGCTCGCCCGTCACCGGGTGCCAGGCGAGACCCACCGAGTTCCGGAGGCCCCGCGCGTAGATCTCGATGCCCGAGCCGTCGGGACGCATCCGAAGGATGGTACCGTGGTAGCCCTCCGTGCGGCACACATCGCACGGCGCGCCGACCGGAAGATAGAGAAGCCCGTCCGGTCCGAACTCCAGCACCTTCCAGCCGTGATGCCCCTCGGACGGCAGGCGGTCGGTGATGATCACGGGGGCGGGCGGGTCGTCCAGTCGCGACTCGATGTCGTCGAAACGGAGGATGGTGCTGACGTCCGCCACGTAGAGGGCTCCGTCGCGGAACGCGACCCCGCTCGGCATTCGCAGTTCCGATGCGATCTCGCGCACGCGCTCGCCGCGGCCGTCGTTGTCTTCGTCGGTCACCGCGAACACGCGCCCTTCCCGGCGGGTGCCGACGAAGAGGGTGCCTTTCTCGCCCCAGGCCATCTGCCGTGCATTGGGGACTGCCGCGAAGGCCTCGATGACGAAGCCCTCCGGCAGATGAAAGGCGGCGAGGCGATCGTCCTCCTCAGCCGCGGCGGGGCCGAAGAGAGCGGCGGCGAGCAACAGCGTCAGGACGAGGGTTTTCATGATCCAGCTCACATGCCCAATGGAACAATCTCGGCGCAGCTGCGCCATCGCGCGCGTCAAGCGGTCAGACTATCGAATCCCGCCCGATTCCCAACGCCCCGACTCGATCACTCTTCCTCTCGGGCGGTGGAGCCCAGGGATGGCGGAATTGCACCAGACCCGGGGTGGACCCAGTCTCCGAGTCGGACCGCTCGACAGCCACGTTGCGGGTCTGTGGGTTCAAGATATCACAACTGCGGCAGAAGTCGGTGCCAGCCGAGGGCGGCATTCGGGACCGGTTCTGTTCGAGCACTTCGGCGCACGCGATAGCTGGCCGTCGACGGGGTGCCGGATAGCGTGCGAACCAGGCGGCAATCAAAACCGTGTCCCGGACTCGAGCCGGGTCGGCAAACCGCCGGCACGTCGCCGGTTTGCCGGTTGTGCAAGTCTCCTTCAGATGGCGTCCGTGTCATTGATCCACGGAGGCCAGGCTGCGCCCGCGAGGAGGCCTTCTGCGGGGTCCCTGGTGACGGCCGCGACGCGGGCAAAGGCGTTGAGGCCAGGCGCGTCGCGCTGGAGGCGGATGTCGTGTCCCATGGCGGCGAGCTCTTCGATGATCGCGTCTGGAAAGCGCTCGTCGACGAATGTCTCGCGGCTCTGGCAATGGATGCGGGGCGCCTCGATGGCCTGTTTGAGGTCCATGTCGTGAACGGCCCAGTTGACAAAGGTGTGCATGACCCCGGTGAGGATTCGGTAGCCGCCGGAACCGGCTGCGGCGAAGACGGGCTCGCCCTGGCGTGTGGCCACGAGAACGGGTGCGGCGAAGATCGGCATCTTGCCGGGCTTGATGGAATTCGGCCGTCCTGGCCGGGGATCGAAGTTCTGCATGCCGTTGTTGAGGACCACACCGGTGCCGGGACAATAGACGAGAGAGCCGTGGGCATCGGAAAGGCTGATGCAGACCGCGGCCATGTTCCCCGCTCCGTCGCAGACGGCGACCTGGGTGGTGCCGCCGAGTTTCGGCGGCCATGGTTCTGATTCGGGAAGCGCATGTGCGCTGCCGACCGCGAGGTCGTCGGTTGATGCCGGCTGCGGCGGAAGCGGCATAGCCCTGGCCGGGGCGAGCACCCTGGGGCGCCCCCCGGCGGGCCCGGACGGCACGCGGGGGGGGGCGGGGGGGGGCGCACGCCCTGGCGCGCCGCCTGGCGAACTCGGCCGACATGAGGGCGGTGACGGGAGCATCCTCGAAGTCCGGATCACCGTACCACCTGATGGTGTCCGTGAAGGCGGTGAGCATGCATTCCGCCAACAGGTGGGGTGCCGTGGCGCCCCTGGCGTGACGCAGGTCAAAGGACTTGAGAAGGTTCAGGAATTCGGCGGATGTCGGACAGAAACAGGTGATGCAGTCCAGTCCTTGGAAGTCCTGTGGTGCTTCCTCGAGCACCTTCGGTCGGTAGGACGCAAGATCCTCGGCGGTCAGGATACCGCCGCCTTCCCGGACTTCCTGCTCGATGAGTTCCGCTACCCGGCCCTCGCAGAATCCCGAAGGGCCCTCATCGGCGATGAGACGCAGCGTTCCGGCGAGTTCGGAGAGGTCGAGGATGGTGGCGCCGCCGAACTGACCGTTGATCCGGGGAAGCTCTCCGCCGGGGCAGAAGTGGAGATGGAATGGCGGATAACGGCGAATGAGCGGATGGACTTCGCAGATGTGGAGCAGCTGGTTCCAGGTCACGGTGAGGCCTCTTTCAGCCAGCCGGATCGAGGGCTCCAGGACACGGACCCAGTCGAGGTGTCCCCAGCGCTGGTGGACTTCCCACAGGGCGACGACGGCGCCCGGAACGCCTGCAGCGAGATGCCCTTTTTCTGCCTTGAGTCCCTTTGTCCACGGGGTCTCGTAGTACTTGAGGCCACGCGTTTCGTCGATTTCGAACATGTCCTCGCGGGCAGCGGCAGGTGCCCTCAGATAACCGTCGACCGACACCAGTCGACCTTCTCGTGCGTCGAAGCCGGCAAGGCGCGCATAGCCGCCGACGCCGCACTGGGCCGGTTCGACGACAAAACTCGCGAAGGCGGCGGCGACGATGGCATCGAAGGCATTGCCTCCGGCCTCGAGAAGAGTCAGTCCGGCCCTGACCGCGTCAGGATGTCCGGCGGAGACCACGCCGTCGGTTCCATGGATCTCGCTGCGGTTCACTGTCATGGCGATGTCCCCCATCCGGCCCCGATGCTGAACGTCATGGGGGTGACACGTCAATCCGGTGGCCTTTGTCCCCTCACCGGTTCAGGATTGCCCCGGGCAATTCCTGGAGACCGGGGGAGTCTGGCATGTCGATGTGGGTGCTGCTGACGATCGTGACGCTGGCCTATGTGGGCTACAACCTGTTGATCAAGGTTTCGGGCAACCATGTCCCTGCCGATGCCACTACAACGGTGTTTGCCGCCATCTGTCTGCAGACCGGGGCGTTGGTGACCTCGGCGATCTTTGCCGCGACCCTCGCCTTCCAGGGCGGCCAGACCTTCCGCCTGTCCGTGCCGAGCTACGCCTGGGCGCTGGCTGGGGGGCTGTGCATCGGCATCGCCGAGATTGCCTATCTCACCATCTTCAGCAAGTCCGATCCCCTGCCGGCGAGTGTCGTGATCCCGACCGTGGTGACCGGAACGGTCGTCGTCACTCTCATCGTTTCGGTCTTCGTTTTCGGGGAACGCCTCGGAACCTTGCAGCTTGCCGGTGCCGCCATGATCGTTGGCGGCATCATCTGCATGTTCGTTGGACGGGCCGGGACGGCCTGAACGTCAATCCCGGAACGTGAATTGTACGAAGTCTTGTGATTGAATGACGGGCACGTTCACGAATTCGTTCAACGTCCCGGCTTTGAAAGGAATGTGTGATGACACGGTCAAGTCTGGTGGCCCAGAGCGGGCCCTTCAAGGGACTGCACTCGGGCATGGGCATCGCGGCGAAGGTGATGGTGGTCGTCTTCGTCGTCTTCACAGCCATCAATGTCGAATTCGCCAGCAGCATCTATCAGGCGGTGCGCGGCTGGATCGAGTACGCGCTCAACTGGTACTACATCATGGCCCTGGTGATCATGCTGTTCGTCTGCTTCTACCTGATGTTCAGCCGCTTCGGCAGCATCCGACTTGGCGATGACGATTCCCGGCCCGAGTTCTCCAACTTCTCGTGGCTGGCCATGCTGTTTTCGGCCGGCGTGGGCATCGGCCTCCTGTTCTTCGGCATTGCCGAGCCGATGTTCTATTTCGACAACACGGAGCCGTGGGGCTACCCCAACAACCCCTTTGCCGATCAGGCAGGGTTGGCGGTCATGAATGAACAGCGTGCTGCCGCCGCCATGCGCGTCACGTATTTCCACTGGGGCTTCCATGGCTGGGCAGGCTACGTCATCGTCGGCCTGTGCCTGGCCTACTTCGGCTTTCGCAAGAAGCTGCCGCTGACACTGCGCTCGGCGCTCTACCCGGTGATCGGGGATCGCATCTATGGCCCCATCGGTCACGCGGTCGATCTGCTTGCGGTCTTCGGCACGGTCTTCGGTGTTGCCACATCGCTGGGCCTGGGAGTCAGCCAGATGGCCGCCGGTCTCAACTACCTCTTCGGGATCGATCCGGGGATTGTCACGAAGATCATCCTTATCGCGGCCATCTCGATCGTGGCCACCCTCTCGGCTGTTTCCGGCGTCGGCAAGGGCATCCGCATCATTTCCGAGTGGAATATCTGGCTCAGCGTCGTGCTGCTTGCCTTCTTCCTCTTCGGCGGGCCGACCAAGTGGCTGCTGGGCTTCTTTGTCAGCACCACGGGCGACTACCTGTGGAATGTCATTCCCATGGGCTTCCAGACCTTCAATGAGGAAGGCAATGCCGCCTGGCAGAGCGGCTGGACGATCTTCTACTGGGGCTGGTGGATTTCCTGGGCGCCCTTCGTCGGCATGTTCATTGCCCGCATCAGCCGCGGCCGCACAATCCGCGAGTTCATGGTGGGCGTCATGTTTGTTCCGACGACCCTGGCGTTCTTCTGGCTCTGCATCTTCGGTGGCACGGCGATGCACATGGAAATGAATGCGGCAGGCGGTGTCGGCACGGCCGGCATTGCGGATCTGGTGCGCAACTGGGATCTGCCCTCGGCGCTCTACGGCACCATTGGCCAGGTGAGCGCGGTCAGCTGGCTCAACTGGATCATGGCCGCACTGGCGACCTTCCTTCTGGCGACCTGGTTCATCACCTCGTCGGACTCAGGGACGCTGGTGATCACGACCATGCTGAGCATGGGCTCTGACAATCCGCCGCAGCGCTTCCGCATCGTCTGGGGCCTGGGTGAAGGGTTCGTCGCTGCCGTGCTGTTGGTTGCCGGTGGTCTGACGGCCCTGCAGACGGCGTCGATTGCCGCCGCCCTGCCGGTCAGCGTGATCATGCTGCTGATGGCCTACGGCTTGGTGAAGTCGTTGCACTCCGACCCGGGGGCGGTGGCAGCACCAGGTGAAACCCATGCACCTGACGGCACCCGCATGGCACAGGAACTGCACGCCTGAGCCTCGAGTGGTTGTGGTGGAGCGGTCATTCGGGCCGCTCCACCACCGTTTTCTTCAGGACTTGCGGGGACGTTCCACCACGTCACCGCCCGCTGCCTTCCAGGCGGCGAAACCGCCTGCCAGCTGGGCAACGGGTCCGAACCCCATGTCCTGCAGGGTCTTCGTCGCCAGGGCGGAGCGGGCGGCTGCAGCGCAGTAGAGGATGAACTTCCGGTCGCTGGCGAAGACGTCCCGGTGGTAGGGGCTCTCCGGGTCGACCCAGAATTCCAGCATGCCGCGCGGCGCGTGACAGGCCCCCGGAATCATGCCTTCGCGGTCGAGTTCGCGCACGTCGCGGATGTCGACGAACTGCACGGTCTCGTCATGCACGAGGGCCAGAGCCTCCTCGACGGGAACACTCTCGATGGCGGCAGTGGCCTCCTCGACCATCCGCCTTGCCGTGGTCTTCAGTGCCATGGGTCTAGTGGAGGACCGGCATGACGAACTCGGCCCCCTTGCGGATGCCCGAAGGCCAGCGTTCCGTCACCGTCTTGAGCCGGGTGTAGAATCGCATCCCTTCGGGACCATGCATGTGATGGTCGCCGAAGAGTGAACGCTTCCAGCCGCCGAAACTGTGGTAGGCGACGGGAACCGGTATGGGGACGTTCACCCCGACCATGCCGATGCGCGAACGCTGGACAAAATCCCTCGCCGCATCGCCGTCGCGGGTGAAGATGGCGGTTCCGTTGCCGAACTCGTGGTCGTTGACGAGACGCAGCGCGTCCTCGTAGTCGCCTGTGCGCACCACGCACAGGACCGGACCGAAGATCTCCTCCCTGTAGATGCGCATGCCCGATGTCACGTGATCGAAGATCGATCCGCCGATGAAGTTGCCGTTCTCGTATCCCTGCAGGCTGAACCCGCGGCCGTCGAGCACGAGGTCGGCACCCTCCTCGACACCACTGTCGATGTAGCCGCTGACCCTGGCATGGTGCGCAGCCGTCACCAACGGGCCCATGTCCGCATCGCTGTCGGTGTAGGGACCAATTCTGAGGGACTCGACCCGTGGTTTCAGGCGGTCGATCAGGGCGTCGCCAACCCTGTCACCCACGGCCACGGCGACCGAGACCGCCATGCAACGCTCTCCGGCCGAGCCGAAGGCGGCGCCCATCAGGGCGTCGGTGGCCTGGTCGAGATCGGCGTCCGGCATCACCACCATGTGGTTCTTGGCGCCACCGAGTGCCTGCACGCGTTTGCCGTTCGCCGTGCCGGTGCGATAGACGTGCTCGGCAATTGGTGTCGAGCCGACGAAGCTGACGGCCTGGACCGTCGGCGAGGCGAGCAACGCCTCCACCGCTTCCCGGTCGCCGTTGACGACATTCAGGACACCTTCGGGGGCGCCAGCCTCCTCCAGGAGTTCAACGAGGCGCAGGGCGCAGGACGGGACCTTTTCCGAAGGCTTGAGAATGAAGGTGTTGCCGCAGGCGATGGCCATGGGAAACATCCACATCGGCACCATGGCAGGGAAGTTGAAGGGCGTGATGCCGGCGACGACGCCGAGAGGCGCGCGCATGGACCAGCTGTCGACACCGGTGCCGACACTGCCCGAGTACTCGCCCTTGAGCATCTGGGCGATGCCGCAGGCGTACTCGACCACTTCCAGGCCGCGGGTCACCGAACCCCTGGCATCGTCCAGGGTCTTGCCGTGCTCACGCGACACGAGTTCCGCGAGCTCGTCCATGTGGTCCTCGACGAGGACCTTGAAGCGGAACATGACGCGGGCGCGATTCTGCGGCGTCATCGCTTCCCAGCCCGGTTGTGCCCGGGACGCCGTGGCGATCGTCTCATCAACCTCGCTGCTCGAGGCAAACGGCACCTGGTGAATGACCTCACCGGTTGCCGGGTTGGTCACATCACCACAACGGCCCGATTTTCCGGCGACCCGGCGGCCGCCGACATAGTGATGAAGCATGCCAGGCATCAGGAACCTCTTGTCGGATTGCACGGCCACGAAACAAACAGCACGGCCGGCCAAACGCAAGGAGAATCTCCCTCCCCCAACGGTCAGGTTTCGCCGGGAGGGGCGGGAGCCCTCGAAGACGGTACCGCCGTTGTCGATCTCGCGGATCAGGGCGACTCCCAGGCCTCTCCGGCTTGGTCTGCCTGCGGGCCGGCGACATCCTCGCCACGACCCCTCGATCCGACGCCGCCTGGTACCGAAGGTCCCTACCAACGCATGGTGGAGACACCATGCTTGGCGGAATGATCGTACAAAATCTGGCTCAGTGTGGCTTGCGCGCCGTCGCCTCGCCAAAGGCGAAGGCGGCCATCGCGCCGGGAGCGTCCCTCCACGCGTCGAGCATGCGACGCCAGTCATCGAGCTGCTCGCGGCTCGCCAGCCCGTGCTTTTCGATCATGTCCATGGTCTCGGGGGCAAAGAACCAGCTGCTTGCAAAGCCATGAAAGAAAAGTACGTCCTCGGTCTCCGTGAAGGACTCGAAGGAAGCGCCGGCCCGGATGTCGGAGAAACCGGCCTCGAGCAGAATCCGCTTCAGCTCGCACCCCATCCGGGGATGCCCACCGTTGGCCCGAAGCAGCTTCAGGAACGTCTCCATCGCACCCGAGAGGTCCTCCACCTCCGGCTCGAAGAACGTCGCGTTGCCGATCATCTCTCGGGTCGAAAGCATGCCGCCGGGTTTGAGCACCCGCTTGACCTCGGCGAGCGCGGCCTGAGTATCCGGAACGTGCATGAGGACGGCGTGGCAGTGGGCTATGTCGAACGAGTCGTCCTCGAAGGGAAGATCAGTCGCGTCGCCGGTCCGGAAGGAGGCGTTCGCGTGCCCGCCTGCTGCCGCCGCGGACCGGGCCATCTCGATCTGCGATGCCTCCATGTCGATACCGTAGAGCTCGCCGGGCGCCACTGCCTTCGCCAGTCCCATCGAGATCGTGCCGGGGCCGCAGCCAAAGTCGAGGACGCGAAGACCGGGACCGAGATGAGGCAGCAGGTGCGCGGCGCAGGTCTCGGCGTTCCGGCGGGCGAGCAGCTCTTGGAACTCGTCGTTGTAACCCATCGTGTAGGCCGGCGCCGGGGATGCGGGGTTGTTGTGGTGGGTCATCGGTTGGATCCTTGCTGGTCAGGCATCGTTCTGGTGGGATCCGCGGCGGAATCCGGGAACCCATTGCCACCTATCCTTCTCACGGCGCCACCGGCCAGCCGAACAGGGCGGGCGTGGCGAGTCGCCTCGCGCCAGGCTCGTCACGACAGATGAACCATGGATCGCACAGAACACTGCGGCGACAACCTGTTCGGCTGCCCGCCCGACGAGCCGACTGAAAAGACGGGACTCTTCATCCCCTCATGGTGCGCGGCCAGCATCTTGCGTCAACCATCCTGTGGAAGACCCGGTCCGGCCGCCCCTGGGGCAGGTGTGCTGATCCCTTTGTCTGCCAGGCCCCGAGGTCCTTCTTGCCGCAACGCGGGCCTCCTGCCGCGCATGGCGCCATTGCGCGCCAGCCGCCCGGGAAGGGTGTCATGTTCATTTTCCGTGACGACGAGGAGCGCGGCGCCGGAGACTGTCCGGTCAGTCTATGGTGTATGTCCGTGGCCGGCTATTCAGGTGCAGCACGCCTCACGCGCCGCGGACGTGATCGTCCGTCCGTCCTCTTGTGCCGAGGCGGCGATGGCACCGTCATCAATCCGGTCCGTGCCATAGACCGTGGCGCCGGCACGGGTGTGGAAGGTCTCCCAGGGAACACCGGCAGGATCGACGGACCAGGACTTGGCGGAGCGGGCATAGCAGCACACGCCATCGGAGATGTCGCTGGTGGCGTGGCCGGCGGCCTTGAGCCTTTGCGTGACTTCGTGGAGTTCCTCTTCGCTGTCGACATCGATTCCCATGTGGTCAACACCGGCCGTGCGCCCCCTGGAGGTCATGGAAAAGTTGATCGAGGGCTCATCGAGACGGAATCTTGCATAGTCCTCCTTGAGGACATCTGGTTCGGCCCCGAAGAGTGCCGCGTAGTAGCGGACGGCTTCCTCGAGGTTGTCGACATTGACACTGACATGCACGCGCTTCATGGCTCAGATCTCCTTGAAGATGATTGTGGGGTCCGGCTCCGCATCGAAACCCAGGCAGCAGTCCTCGACGAGAAAGTCCGTGAGAACCTTCATGACGTCAAGGTCGGCCGAGTACATCACATGGCGCCCATGACGCCGCGACACGACGAGGCCGCAACGGGCAAGACAGGCAAGATGGAACGACAGGACCGGAGGCGCAATGCCGAGGTGACGGGCAATGACTCCCGCCGGTGTTCCCTCCGGCCCCGCCCTCACGAGAAGCCGCCAGGCCGCGAGCCTGGTGTCCTGGGCGAGGGCCTGCAGGAGGTCGATGGCACGAGACGTTTCCATAGTTCTATAAATATAGAAGTGATCTCGCCCCTGTCAAGACATGGACCCTCCGCTGACCCGGCGTCCTTGTTCCGCACTGGCGAATGCCTGAAACTGCGTGGCCAGATGAAACGACTCGGTATCATCGGAGGCAGTGGATTTCTCGAATTCGAAGGGCTCGAGGTCCAGGCCCGCCGGGAAGACGAAACGCGCTGGGGCATGCCGTCCGGTCCGGTTCTTGAAGGTGTGCTCGAGGGGGGCCGTGTTGCCTTCCTGCACCGCCATGGCACGCCCTCGCGCATTCCGCCTCATTGCATCAACTACCGGGCAAACATTCGCGCGCTCGCATCTGCCGGATGTGATCGCATCGTCGCGGTGGCCGCGGTCGGCGGGATCCGTGCCGATCTCCTGCCCGGATCGCTCGTCGTTCCGGACCAGATCGTCGACTACACCTGGGGACGGCAGCATACCTTCTTCGAGGATGACCTCGACGCGCCTCGTCACATCGACTTCACCGTTCCCTACGACAGCGCCCTCTGCTCGGCGCTGCTGCGCTCCGCCGGGAGCGCCGGCATCGCGGTCACCGGCGAGGGCACCTATGCGTGCACTCAGGGGCCCAGACTCGAGAGCGCGGCCGAAGTCGATCGCCTGGAACGTGATGGCTGCGACATCGTCGGGATGACCGGGATGCCGGAAGCGGCACTCGCGCGCGAGGCCGGCATCGCCTATGCGCATCTTGCGATTGTGGTGAACGCCGCGGCGGGCCGTGCGCCGGGCCCGATCCGGGTCGAGGCCATGGCCGACGTCCTGGCGGCGTCGACAGGGAAGGTGCGGCAGATCATCCGCGGCGTCATCGCCTTGGAAGCCTGACGGGCCTGCGTACTCATCATCTGCCGGCCGTTGCTCCGCGGAATCCGGCAAGCAGGTGACGTCAAGCGCCGGATCAGGCTGCCTGGGGGAGTTGGCAGGGGCAGTGTTCCCGTCCGAATGTCATGGACCGGTCTGACCCGCCAACCCCGGGTCAATTCATGAATCTAGCGATGCGACTGTGCCGCGCGTTTCTTGGCCTCGGCGATGGCGCGTGCCGGATTGAGACCCTTGGGGCAGGCACTCGTGCAGTTGACGATGGTGCGGCAGCGGAAGAGTTCGTCGGCGCCGTCGAGTTCGGCGATCCGTTCATCGCCGGCCTCGTCGCGGCTGTCGGCCACCCATCGGTAGGCCTGAAGGAGCACGGCAGGCCCCGGAAATGTCTCGCTGTTCCACCAGTAGCTCGGACAGGCCGTCTGGCAGCAGAAACACAAGATACACTCGTAGAGGCCGTCGAGCTTCTCGCGCTCGTCTGGCGATTGCAGGCGTTCCCTTGCCTCCGGCGCGGCACTTTGCGAACGCAGCCATGGCTTGACTGACGCGAGTTGCCCGTAGACGTGCGAGACATCGGTGACGAGATCCCGGATGACGCGCATGTGGGGCAGGGGATAGACCCGGACGTCGCCGGAGATGTCGTCCAGCGGCTTGGTGCAGGCAAGTGTGTTGACGCCATCGATGTTCATGGCGCACGAACCGCACACACCCTCGCGGCACGACCGGCGGAAGACGAGCGTCGAATCCATCTCGCTCTTGATCGTGATGAGGGCGTCGAGAACCATTTCGCCACAGGTGTCGCGGTCGACCTCGAAGGTGTCGAGGCGCGGGCCGGTGCCGCTGTCGGGATCATGACGGTAGATCTTGAAGCGGATGCGCCGTGCGCTGCCCTGCGGCACGGGATGGGCCTTGCCGACCCGCACCCTCGAATTCCTGGGCAGTCTGAACTCAACCATGGTTAGTCGCTCCGGTGCGTGGCGGATGGGATCGCGGCACGGTCAGTACACCCTGGACTGCGGCGGAATCTTCTCCACCTCATCGCTCAGCGTGTCGAGATGCACGGGCCGGTAATCGATCCTGTGGCTGCCGTCGTCGTCGAGCCAGGCGACGGTATGTTTCATCCAGTTCTCGTCGTCGCGTTCCGTGTAGTCCTCCCGGGCATGGGCGCCGCGACTTTCCTTGCGGTGTTCGGCGCAGATGATGGTGACCATGGCCTGGCGCAGCATGTTGTCGAGTTCCCATGTCTCCATGAGGTCGGTGTTCCATACCAGGGAGCGGTCGCTGACCTGAATGTCGGAGAACCCGGCATGGACTTCCGCCATCCTGCGGCATCCCTCCTGGAGTGATGATTCGGTGCGGAACACCGCGGCGTCGTTCTGCATGGTGCGCTGCATCATCTCGCGCAGCCGGGCTGTCGGCGTGCCGCCCGCGGCATGACGCAGCCGGTCGAACTGTTCAAGCGTAGCTTCACCGGCGCCGGGTGGCAGGTCATCGCGTGTTCCGCCGGGCGTGACAAGGCTGGCGGCACGCAGGGCCGCGGCACGGCCAAACACGACGAGATCGAGCAGCGAGTTGGACCCCAGGCGGTTGGCGCCGTGCACCGAGACACAGGCCGCCTCACCGGACGCCATGAGGCCCGGCACGACGGCGTCCGGATCACCGTCGCGTGGCACCACCACCTCGCCGTGATGATTGGTCGGGATCCCTCCCATGTTGTAGTGAACCGTCGGCAGCACCGGAACCGGCTCGCGCGTCACGTCCACGCCGGCAAAGATCCTGGCGCTCTCGGAGATTCCGGGAAGACGCGCGGCGATGACGTCGGGGTCGAGATGGTCAAGCTTGAGCAGGATGTGGTCCTTTTCCTTGCCGGCGCCACGTCCCTCGCGAATCTCGATCGTCATGGAGCGCGACACCACGTCGCGGCTCGCGAGATCCTTGGCCGAGGGGGCGTAACGCTCCATGAACCGTTCGCCCTCACCGTTGACGAGGTAGCCGCCCTCACCGCGCACGCCCTCCGTGATGAGGACGCCGGCGCCGTAGACCCCGGTCGGGTGAAACTGGACGAATTCCATGTCCTGCAGCGGCAGTCCGGCGCGCAGCACCATGCCGTTGCCGTCGCCCGTGCAGGTGTGGGCCGAGGTACACGACAGATAGCAACGGCCGTATCCGCCGGTCGCGAGGATGGTGAGGGCCGCGGAAAACCGGTGAAGGGTGCCGTCCTCCAGGCACCAGGCCATCACTCCCCGGCAGGCGCCGTCATCGTCCATGATGAGATCGAGGGCGAAGTACTCGATGAAGAACTGCGCATCATGGCGCAAGGACTGCTGGTAGAGCGTATGCAGGATTGCATGGCCGGTGCGATCGGCAGCGGCACAGGTCCGCTGGGCCGTGCCCTTGCCATACTCCGTGGTCATGCCACCGAAGGCGCGCTGGTAGATGGTGCCTTCGTCAGTGCGTGAGAACGGCACGCCGTAGTGTTCGAGTTCGATCACCGCGGCCGGAGCCTCCTTGCACATGTACTCGATGGCATCCTGGTCACCGAGCCAGTCGGATCCCTTGACGGTGTCGTACATGTGGTAGCGCCAGTCATCATCACCCATGTTGCCCAGGGCGGCCGAAATCCCTCCCTGGGCGGCGACAGTATGGCTCCTGGTCGGAAAGACCTTGGTGATGCAGGCGGTCGACAGACCGGCCTCGGCCAGGCCCAGTGTGGCGCGCAGACCTGCGCCGCCGGCGCCGACCACGATCACGTCGTAAGCATGATCGACAATGGTGTAGGCGGTATTCATGTCTCACCCCACCACGAGCATGACGAGGGAGACAACGGCGACAGCCGCCAGCGCGACCGAGGCGGTGGCGACGAGGACCCTGAGCGCGGAGCCACAGGACCCCCGTCCCGCATAGTCGTCGATGATGGTCTCGAGGCCCAGCTTCATGTGCCAGAGGCCGACGCCCAACAACGCCGCCAGGAAGACCGGAACAATGACGGTCCCCATGAGACCCACGACGGCCTCGTGATCAGCGGTCGCGAGAACTGGCAACAGGCCGATGAAGACAAGGATGAGGGGGATGAGGGCAAGCGCTGCCAGATGCTGACGGCGCCAGTGCAGCGAGCCACGCTTCAGGTTCGCCATCTACCCGGCCACCATGGCACCAAGCACCCAGGCAAGGATGGTGAGGACGACCGTGCCGCCGACGACAGCCCATCCCGATACCCTCACCTGCTTCAGCCCGAGACCACGTCCGGTATCCCACACCATGTGCCGGATGCCGTTCAGCAGGTGGTAGACAAGGCAAAGGGACCAGAGGAAAAGGATGAGCAGCCCCGGCCACGAGCCGGCAATCTCGCGCGCGACCGCAAAACTCTCCGGTCCCGCTGCCGCGGCCGCCAGCCAGGCCACGAGGCCGGCGATGCCAATCGAGAGCATGGCGCCTGTCACGCGATGGGTGATGGAGAGAACGGAAGTGATCTGCGGACGATAGACCTGGAGATGCGGCGACAGAGGCCGCGCGGCGCCGGCCTCGCCATCTGGTTGAGCAGTCGACATGGTGGCGAGTCTATTGTCCCGGCGCGGCTTGGGTCAACGCCGCGGCATCATCACCCAGTAGTCGAGGTCCAGCACCTTGTCGGGATGGTCGCGGCCTTCGTCATCGCGATCGGGGAAATCGTCACATGGGTGGTTCTTCGCTGCCACGGTGCGCAGACGCGCCAGTCCGATGTCCACGCGGCCTTCGATATCCGCCTTTGCCAGCACTTGCGACCAGGCATAGATGGTGTCTCCGGCAAAGGTCGGAGCTGTGTGCCGGCCGCCGTTGAGGGCGACCACGAGGCAGGCGTGGGAAAGGCCGTTGAACGAGAGGGCCCGGGCGAGGCTGATGATGTGGCCGCCATAGACGATGCGCCGGCCGAAGCGGGTGGCGGATGACCGGTGTTGATCGAAATGGACCCGTGCGGTGTTCTGATAGAGGCGCGTCGCCATCTGGTGCTCGCCTTCCTCGATGGTCATACCGTCGACGTGGTCGAGCCGCTGACCGCACCCGAGGGAGTCCCAGTCCGTGCCATTGCCGGCTGCCGCCCAGTCGTACCCAGAGAGATCGAGTCCATCCGGGATCACGATCGAGGCCGGATCAACCGCCTCGGCAAGAGCCGGCACAACGGTCTCCGGCGCCGGACTTGCCGGATCGCGCTTGTTCACCATCACCCAGCGCACATAGTCAAGCACGGTCCGGCGGTCCTGGTTGCGTCCGGTCGAACGCACCCAGACGATGCCGGACCGGCCATTGGAAAGTTCCCGCCGGCCGATCACCTCGGAGACGGCATCGAGCGTGTCCCCTTCGTGAACCGGTGCGGTAAACCGGCCCGAGGCGTAGCCCAGATTGGCGATCGCGTTGGCCGAGATGTCGGGGACCGTCTTTCCGAAGATCATGTTGAAGACAAGGACGTCATCGACCGGCGCCTTGGCGAAGCCACAGGACGCGGCAAAGGTATCGGCCGACGCCATGGCGAACCGCGATCCCGTGAGAGCCACATGAAGCGACCGGTCACCGGCCGTGACGGTGCGCGGCGTGGCGTGATGAAACACCCGTCCGACGTCGAAGTCCTCGAGGAAAAAGCCGCTGCGGGTGGTCATGAACCGGCGGTCGTCAGCTCGATGGCGTTGGCGAGGGCAAGGGTGCGCCTCGCTTCCGCCACGTGGAGGTTTTCGATCAGCTTGCCATCGACCACGACCACACCCTCGCCCCTCGCCGAAGCTTCCGTGTGGGCCTCGATGATGCGCCGCGCCCAGGCAACTTCCTCGGCGGTCGGTCCGAACACGCTGTTGGCCGGCTCGATCTGACGTGGATGGATGATGGTCTTGCCATCGAATCCCATGTCGCGGCCCTGGATGCAGGCGGCCTCGAATCCGCTGTCATCCCGCAAATCGAGGAACACGCCATCGAGAATCGAGACGTCAAACGCCCGCGCCGCAAGGACGCATATGCCGAGACTCGTCGACATGGCGATGCGATCGATCGTGTGCCGTGCTCCCAGATCCTTGGTGAGATCCGAAGTCCCCATGACCAGGGCGCCGATCCTGGGGCTCGCCGAGGCGATCCGTTCCGCATGGAGAATGCCGAGCGGCGTTTCCATCATGCACCACACCGCCATGGATTGCGGGGCGCCGGCAACATCCATCAGCGACAGTGCCTCGCGGATGTATCCGGCACCCTCGACTTTCGGCAGCAGAAGGGCATGGGCGCCGGAGCACGCCGCCCGCATGATGTCTTCACGTCCCCATGGCGTCGTCAGGCCATTGACGCGAATGATCACCTCTCGTTCTGCGTAACCGCCCTGCGCCACTGCCGCGCAGACAAGGCCGCGCGCCTCGTCCTTCGCATCGGGAGCGACGGCGTCCTCGAGGTCGAAGATGAGCCCGTCGGCGGCAAGCGTCTTCGCCTTCTCGAGCGCCCGGGGATTGGACCCCGGCATGTAGAGAACGCTGCGCCGCGGACGTATCGTGTGCTGCACTGTTTTTCCTCCCGGACTGTGCTGCAAACACTACAGGTCCACAGCCGGATCGGACAACCGCACCTCCGCGCAGTCGCACACGCTGCCGGGGGCTGGTAGAGTGCAGCGGGGCAGGCGAAGGTCAGGGAATGGTGACGAACGACCGTGAAGCGGCCCTCAAGAGTCTCTACGACGACGTCCATGGCGCCTCGATGTTTCCGTTCTGGGCGACGACGAGCGATGTCGATCACGACGAGGTGCGCCAGTTGATGGCGGTATCGAAGGCGGTCGCCCATGTCTGGAACTACGATGGCGTCATCGAGCCGTTGCTCAGGCGTTCCGCCGACCTCGTCTCGATGTCGGATTCGGAACGGCGTTCGCTCATCCTCGTCAATCCCGGCCTCGCGCCGCGCCGCGCCACGGTGACGACCATGTACACCGCCTATCGCCTCAATGACCCCAACGAGGTCATGCCGCCCCACAGGCATTCTCCCAATGCCATTCGCTTCGGGCTGACGGGCACCATGAATTTCACCGGCGTCGAGGGGGAGGACATCGTCTTCGGGCCCGGCGACATGGTGCTGACGCCGCACGACACCTGGCACAACCACGGCAACATGGGTAACGAGGAGGCCGTGAATCTCTCGGTCCTCGACCTCCCCCTCGTGGAGACCCTGAATGCCATCTATTTCGAGCACGACTACCGGGAAGAGGACGTGCCCAGAAATCGGCAGACGGCACGGTACGGTCCCGAGTACTCGCGTGACATCTACGGTCGTGGCGGGCTGAGGGCGTGCTTTGTCGACCACATGCGGGGAACCGGAATGGCTTCGCCGATGTATGCTTACCGCTGGGAACCGATGCGGGAGTTCCTCGAGGAGAACCTCGATCACGACGGTGATCCCCATGACGGCCTCAAGGTCGAGTACGTCAACCCGCTCGACGGCGAGCCCGTGTTCCGCACCATGACCTTCTTTGCCCAGATGCTGCGTCCGGGCGAGCGCACCCTGCCGCTCAGTCAGACCGCGAGCCAGCTGGTTGCCCCTTTCGAGGGTGGTCCGGGTCACTCCATCATCGATGGCGAGCGCCACGACTGGCGCCGGTTCGATACCCTTGCCGTGCCCGGTGGCAGCTGGGTGGAACATGTCAACGAGACATCGTCTGCGATCGTGCTCTTCGTTGCCAGCGACGAGCCGGCCCTCAGGAGGCTCGGTTTCTACAAGCGCTGGGGCCGGACGGCCGATGGCGAAACCGTGCGTCTCGCCCCATGACCGTGCACCGCGTCGGACATATCGACTGCCCCGGAGGCGGACAGGTCTGGATCGATGGCCGCACCCTTTATGTCGGTCACATGCGCCCGCCCGCCGGCACCTCGATCTGGGATGTCGGTGACCCGGCCCGGCCACAGTGCCTGGCGACCATCGAGCTCCCCGAGGGCATGCATTCTCACAAGGTGCGGGTCGCCGACGGCATCATGGTCGTCAATCACGAGAGGCTCGGTCACGTGGACGGGACGCCCGAGGGTGGTCTGGCGATCTGGGACGTGGCGAACCCCCGCCAACCACGCTTGATCACCAAGTGGATCACGGCGGGCAAGGGTGTGCACCGCTACGATTTCGATGGCCGCCACGCGTACATCTCCCCCACGGCGGAGGGCTATGTCGGCAACATCGTCATGATCCTCGACCTTGCCGATCCGGCCCGGCCCGAGGAGGTCGGGCGATGGTGGCTCGAGGGCCAGTGGCAGGCAGGCGGCGAGGCCTATCCCTGGTCGGACTATGTGCCGCCCCGCTGCCACCACCCCCTGAGGACGGGATCACGGCTCAATGTCAGTTACTGGCATCACGGCTTCTTCATTCTCGACATCTCCGACATGACGAGGCCACGCCTCATCTCCGGGCGCAACACCAGTCCGTCGTTCCCCCATCCCACGCACACCTGCCTGAGGATGCCCATGAAACTGAAAGGGCGCGATATCATGATCGTGGCCGATGAGGATGTGGCCAAGCTCTATCCGGCGGCGCCTGCATTCACCTGGGTCTACGACATCAGCGATGAAGGCAATCCGATCCCCGTCTCAACGTTCCAGGTCGAGGGCGTCGATGTCGACGGCGGACCTCAGCAGCCGATGACCGGGTGCCATCAGCCCAGCGAACGCCTGACCGGCACGACAGTGGTGCCCTTTGCCTGGTTTGCCCAGGGATTGCGCCTGGTGGACTTTGCCGATCCCTTCCAGCCACGCGAGGTGGCGCATTATCTGCCCGAACCGCCACCGGGAGCGGACCGTGCCTCATCGAACGATGTCACCATCGATGACCGCGGTCTCATCTATCTCGTCGACCGGCAGCGCGGTGTCGACATCCTCGAGACGACCGTCCTCTAATGATGCCCGCCCGACATCGTTCATGGCAGGTCCGGAGGCGGGCGTGAGCACCGTCGCCGTCATCGGTCTGGGCACCATGGGCGCCGGTATTGCCGCGGTGCTGGCGCGTTCCGGCATGACCGTCAGGGGCTGCGATGTGAGTGCCGGGGCCATCGAGGCAACACGCCTGAAACTTCCTGCCATCGCCGGCGTGCTCGACGACCTTGGCGTTCCCGCAAAGGGTTCGGCGACGGATGTCGTGTTGACGGACACCCTGGAGGATGCCGTCGCCGATGCTGATCTCGTGATCGAGAACGTGCCCGAAGAGCTCGATCTCAAGCGCGCGGTCCTGGACAGCATTGCCGGTCATGTTTCAGAAACGTGCATTCTCGCATCGGACACATCGGGGATTCCCATCTCCAGACTCCAGGAGGGTCTGCCTTCCCCTGGACGGGTGGTGGGCATGCACTGGTCCAATCCGCCCCATATCATCCCCGTGGTCGAGGTTGTTGCCGGCGATGAGACGTCGGTCGACACGGTCGAATGGATGATGGCGAGCGTGCGCCGCCTCAATCTCATACCGGTGCGTGTGAAGCGCGATGTGCCGGGATTTGTCGAAAACCGCATTCTCTATGCCGTCATGCGCGAGGCACTCGATCTCGTCGAGCGCGGCGTGGTCGACGCGGAAGACCTCGACACCTGTGTCAGCTGGGGCATCGGCTACAAGCTGGCGGTGGTGGGCCCGATGAGCCTCCTCGACATGGCGGGACTCGACATCTATGGCTCTGTGGCGGGCTATCTCAACCGTGATCTCTGCAGCCGCGGCGACGTCAGCCCGTGGGCGGAAGAGAAGATCGCGAGCGGTCGGCTCGGACTGAAGACGGGAGAGGGAATCTACGCCTACCACCAGGATGAAGCCGCCTCGCTTGGAGCCGCGAGGGCGCGGCGCCTGGTGGCGGTGCGCCGCGCACTTGACGCATCAGGGGAGGGCGAGCCATGAACTGCCGCAAGTCTCTCTTCATCACCGAGACAATCCATTCGGAAGCCGGTCACGCCGCCCCGGAGCCGGTGACACGCGTTGCTGCCATCGCTGTCCTTGACAACTCCGCGGCCGGGCGTTTCGCGACCGACCTTGCCGATCTCGCCGACATCGGGCTTGCCTTCGGCGAGGCCTTTGCCGCGGCTGCCGTCGACATGCTCAGCCGTGCACCCGTCGCCTACGGCAAGGCGGCCATCGTCGGCGTCCATGGCGAGGTAGAGCACGCTGCCAGCATCCTCCATCCCAAACTGGGCAAGCCCATGCGCGCCGCCTGCGGCGGTGGCGAGGCGCTCATCCCTTCGGTTGCCAAGGTGGCGTCGGCCGGTGCCGCCATCGATGTGCCGCTCGCCCACAAGGATGAGATCTGGTCATTCAACGAACTCGACACGATGACGGTTATGGTCGCGGATGCCCCACGACCCGACGAGATTCTGGCGGTGATGGTGTTCTCCGACGGCGGCAGGCCATCGCCGCGCATTGGCAGCGGCCGTGCCGTCGTCTAGCGCGGACCGCGCAATGGTGGGAGATCTCGTCGATCTCGATCGCTATCCGATCGCGGATATCACGTGTCCTGAAGCGTTGGCAATCGTGCGCGAGGGACGTCAACGTCTCGCCACTGACGGTGTCTTCACCATGCCAGGATTCCTTCACCCCGCCGGACTGGCCGCCATGGAAGAAGAGATCGACCGCCTGTGCCGTGACGGCTTCCGGCGCCTCGATCACCGCAACGCCTTTCCAACCGGAATGGGCGAGAAGACCCGGGTCAGTCTTGTCTGCGCGGGCCTTGACCAGATGCCGTGCGAATCACCGTCGCAACGCCTCTTCATGTGGGACGCCCTCACGCGGTTCGTCTCGGAGGTGCTGGAGCGGCGACCCTACTACCGCAACGCCGACGCCATCGCATCGTGCATGGTGAGCGAGTACGCGTGCGGAGACGAACTGGGATGGCACTTCGACACCAATGACGGTGCGGTCACCCTCATGCTCCGCAAGGCGGGATCCGGTGGTGCCTTCGAGTACATTCCAGACATCCGGCATCGCCCGGATCTGGCGTCCATTATCGACGACCTGACGGCCGGCCGCTCTTCACGAGTGCGGGAACTCGATGTCATGGCGGGGACCCTGACGATCTTCAACGGTGGCCGCGCGCTCCACCGGGTGGCTCCAGTCCTTCGCGCACCATCGCGCCGCATGTTGACGCTGAGTTACGAGACGGAGCCCGGTCAAGGCTTCAGTGACGAGATTCACATGCGATACTTCGGCCGCCGCCAGCCACTGACACCGGTTCCGTCCCGCAGGAACGCAGCCGGCTGATTGCGGACCAGTCACCGGAGGCTCTTGTCAATCGCGCCGGGTGGGGTGTCTTGCAGGAGCCCCATGACTGTCTTTCACGTGTTTGTCGACTGATGGTGCCCTGCGCGCCGTATGCGACCGTTCGTCACGACGCTCAGGAATTCGTAGCGGCATGGCCACTGATTGGCCTAGGTCCGGAATCCTTCGGCAAGTCCGGTCATGACCGCGTGCGCCGCGTCACCCAGCCGCGACTCGTGCCGGGACGCAAGGTCAGCAGATTGGTGTCAACGGCGATCACCGCGTTCCGGGATCGCCGTAGATCATTTCGCGCAACTCTGGCCAGGAATACTGTTCCAGCGGATCGCTCGCGTCCGGATTCCCCGTTCTGAGATCGGGCAGCTTGCACTCGTGGCCAAGTGCTCCAGGCGCAAGTGCGCGGCGAAGACCGTCCTCGACCACAGCGCGCAGCGAGCGTCCCGTTTCCCTGGCGTGACGCTTGGCCCGTGCCAACAGTTCATCGTGAATGTCCAGCGTCGTCTTCATCGGCCCAACACGCCGGACACCGCAGTGGACGTCAGGCTTCTGCACCACGGCTCGGGACACGATCACTTCGGTCTAACTTGGTGGCCAGGGCGGAATCGAACCACCGAGCACTAAGGATTTTCAGTCCGCAAGAGGAGGGGCCTGAGCACGCCGAGGACGACTGGACAAGACCTTAGCGCACTTTGGATGACAATCTGGGTCCTGCTCAGTCGTGTACGCTCGGCTACAAATGGTAACAAAGTGGTAACACGTCGGACGTCTGTGTAGACCCAGGTAGGGTGATCAGGTGCACCTGTATCACCGCGGTGGAGAGGATGAGCTACAGCTCATGGAGCTTTGGGGCCCCCGGGGGTACGATCGCGGTGGGCTAATAGGAAACTGTCTGGAGATTCACCATATGGACCCGCTTGCGAAACAGACTGCGGAAACCGATACACCGTCACCGTCAATTTATGTCCCCACCCTGCAGCTCACCGAGGGCCAACCTCCGCCCATTGCCGCTAACGGCGGTTTGTCCTTCATGGCGTTTGATCAAAACGGCGATGGCGGAACGACGGCGGCGATAGAGGAGGGTTTGAGTCAGGCGGCCGAGGGCGCGGCGCAACGGTTGATAGAGAGCATCAGCAACGCACCGCCGGGCCCAATTGCAACTCAGTGGGGCGAGGGTCTTCGCACCTACGACGAGTGTGTGGCGCACATTCGGACAAACAACATGAAAGCGCCCGAGGGCGGTCTTGTCATGCCGATTCGTTACACGGTATTCGAGCAGCCCACCTATGGGCTGGTTTCGTCGCACGCCGCGTGGCGGGACCCGGCGCGCGCTGCCGAGGTGCAGGCACTGTCCGAGGACGAAGATAACTACGAACGGCAATGCCTCTACTTCCCGCAGGTGGTGCGCGACGCGAGACGTATCGAGGAATATCACCCGGGGCTGTCGCCTTACGGCGCTGAGTCGATGGACAAGCTCGGTGTGTCGTTGGCGCACTGCGAGTCCAAATGTAACAACTTCTACGACGCGGCCGAGGTGGAGCGGGTTTTCTACCCGGAAATGGAGCAGCTGCTACTCGACTTCTTCCCCGGTGCTACCGATGCCCTCGTCTACAACCACGACGTGTTCAACAATGAGTACGGCAGTGACCGAGTGGCGGTAGAGGATCAAGACAACAAAGATCCTGGGGTCACCACCGAATACATCAATCTAGTGCACAACGACCTTAACGACAACAGCGGCCGGGTGCGCTGCCGCGAGCTGTTGACGCGCAACCTGCGCAATTTCGGCCGCGAGCAGCACTACACGGAGGCGCAAGCCGACAAAAAAATGTCGCGGCGATTCATGTCGCTCAATTTGGCCAAGCCAATGGAGACGGTGCAGCAGTGGCCGTTTGTTCTCTGTGCCTGGCCTTCGTTCGCCGACCAGCCTTACATCACCGACTACCGCATCTACGACGACCGGGTGGGCGAAACCACGCGGTTCACCTATCGGGCCGAGCACGAGTGGTATTGGTTACCCAAGCAGACCCCAACCGAGGTTTCAATGCTCAAGTGTTATGACTCGGTGACCGACGGGTCGGTTTCGCGCTGGTCCTTCCACACCGCGGCCAAGGATCCCACAACGCCCGATGATGCGCCGTGTCGTAAGAACGTGATAGTTCGAGCCTACGTCTTCTTCTGACCCGGAACACTGCTATCACTCTCACGAGTGAGATCGTACTCATGGTTCGCGTGTACTCATCTCGTTGACCAGGTGGAAGATCTTGTTGTCATCCGCCCCGATGTCCTCGAGGAAGGTTTCGGGGTAGGTTATGCACGGCAGGCCGTCATCGACGTTGAGCCAGGAGAGCTTGCTTTCAACCCCCACGTGGGCCTCGGCCGGAATCGACTCCGGATCGTCATGGGCTATCACCGAAACCGCAAACCACCCGCTCCACTCCGGCGCGTGGTAGCGGATCACCACTGATGTGCCGCAGTTAGGGCAAAACCCTCTGTCCGCGATATCCGAGGAGGCATACCATCGGATATCGCCCGTCAGCTTGAATGCGTCGCGCGGGTATAGCGTATTGACGGAGAATGCACTGGCAGTCGAGCGCTGACACATGCGGCAGTGACAAATGAAAGCACCGGTGAGACGCCGGCAGGCTTCGAATCGAACGGCGCCGCATTGGCAACCGCCGGTTGCAGGCTTGCTGTCTTTTTCCATGACACGCTCCTAAAAAAGAACTGACCAAGCTTCGTCGCTGTCCGCCAATATACCCTGAGGCTAGAGCCTGGCGGCGTTCACCCGCGCGTGTTTCCTCTTTCTGACCAGCCGGTTCAGGAGGGTTTGGTGGCGTGGAAGTAGGTCGTACGCAGCTCACCGCTCCCGACAATCCGGGCTAAACCGGTCCACAAGTTGATGAAGTCATCGAGTACCTCCTCGCCGAACCGCTCGCAGAGCTCATCCCAGGAGTCCTCGCGAATCTTGCGGCATTCCTCCTTGATCTCTTCACGGTACCAGTCGGAGTCATCGGCGAGCTCGACGTCGATAAAACCGGCCTCGCGTAAGAGCTCGCCGTGGTGCTCGAGCGGCATCAAGAAGACCTTATCCCCGACCACCGACGCGAAGTCCTCGCTTTGCTCGACCTCACGCGACATCCAGTCGTAACAAGCGATCAGACCGCTCGGTTTAAGCACCCGATAACACTCCTTGATCATGGAGAGCTTGTCTTCGGTGTACATGAGCGCACCGCCGTTGTTCATGGTGATGTCGAAAGAGCTGTCGGCAAAACCAAACGGCCCGGGATCCACCAGATGAAACTCGGCGCGACCCTCGAGCCCGCGCTCCTTAGCCCGTCGTCGGGCGTCCTCTACCATTAAGGGCTCGGCGTCGATACCGACCAGCTCCACGCCACGTTCCTCGACCAGCTTGAGACCGGGGCCACCGCCCCCGCAACCGATGTCCAGCAGCCGTTTTCCTTTGATATCGCGATCACCAAAAAGCATCGCCCGGTTTCTCTCGCCACCGGGCGACATGAACCCATCTCCCCAGAGGTGACTCCAAATGTTCGGCGCTGAGCCCTGGTAAATGGGCATGTGCTGTTTCCTTTGTGACGAAGTGGAATGGAACCGATTGTACCACCCGCCAAAGTGGCCGTATGCAGATAGTGATTGGACTACCGGAGGAGTCAATGCTGGCCAGGGGCGCAATCGAACCACCGAGCACTAAGCGGAAGTTCCGGCTGGAGTGGAACATCGTTGCAGCGGCGGTCGCGGATGCGCGCGAACTGTTCGACTCGATTCGACCCTTGGATATCGAAACGCATGAAACCGCCATGGAACTGGCCGCTGCCCATGGCTTCAGCTTCTACGATTCCCTGATTGTCGCTTCGGCGCTCCAGGCGCGATGCGAAACTCTCTTTACCGAAGACCTCCAGGACGGCTGTCGGATCGACAGCCTCGTTATCGTCAGTCCGTTCGCCCCGGAAGGGTAGCGCCTCCCCTTTGGTTCATCCTCGCCAGGGGACCGAAGTCGCCGGCGTCCAGGGCAGGAACGCGCTCCGATCCACCAGTTGTGCTCAAGAGCAAAACCTTCCGAATGACGTGCGGCATTTCGTGCACAGTGGCCCGGCGGTAGGATTGCGCCGACGGTGCACGGCATGTGTCCGCAAGAAGGCAGGAAGGACTGGGTCATGGACGATTTCAATCTCCCGGGGACGCTGCATGACCTGGAGAAAACTGCGGCGCGCCACCTCTGGTTCCACGGGCCTGAAGAGAGCTGGGAGGAACTGACGGAACACGAAGGCATGCGCGTGTTTGCCCGCGGCGAGGGATCGACAATCTGGGACGTCCGCGGCAGGGCCTATCTTGACGGCCTCTCCGGGCTCTTCGTCGTCAACGCCGGTCACGGCAGGCGGGAGATCGGCGAGGCCATGGCCGAACAGGCCGGGCGAATCGCCTATTCCGCCGCATCGACCTGCAGCAACGATGCTGCGGTCCGCCTTGCAGGCAAACTCTCCGGCATCACGCCAGGCGACCTTTCGCGCGTTTTCCTTGTCTCGGGCGGCTCCGAGGCCGTGGAATCGGCGATCAAGATCGCCCGGCAGGCCCAGGCGATGCGCGGGTTTCAGGGTCGTCACAAGATCATCGCACGGCGTGGCTCCTATCACGGCATGACCCTGGGCGCGATGAGCCTCACCGCGGCGCGTGTCGAGAAGTTCCATGGACCCTTCATGTACGGCGTCAGCCACGTGCCCTCACCCAACCGCTACCACAACGATTTCGGTCTTGCGGGTGAGGACGGGGATCTCATGTGCGCTCGCTATGTGGAGCAGGAAATCATACACCAGGGGCCGGAAACCGTCGCTGCGGTGATCGGCGAACCGGTCTCGGTCTCCAACGGCAACCACGTGCCGTCGCCCCGCTACTGGCAGATGCTTCGCGATATCTGCGACCGGTACGGCGTCTTCCTGATCATGGACGAGGCGATCAACGGCTTCGGCCGGACCGGCAAGATGTTTGCCGCCGAACACTTCGGTGTCGTGCCCGACATGATGGTCATCGCCAAGGGCTTTTCGAGCGGCTATGCGCCGATCGGTGGTGTGATCGTGCGCGGGGAGGTCTTCGAGGGGTTTACCGGAGACGGCAAGCCGATCGAGCACCTGCTCACATTCGGCGGCCACGCGGTGGCGTCGGCTGCCGCCCTGCGGAACATCCAGATCATCGAGGACGAGGATCTCGTTGAACGCAGCGCCAGGAGCGGCGCCTACCTCATGGAGGGCCTGCACACCCTTGAGTCCCATCCCACCGTCGGCGATGTCCGCGGCATCGGCCTGATGTGCAGCGTCGAACTGGTGAAGAACAGGGAGACAAGGGAGTCCTGGGGCTGGACCCATGCCTTCACGAAGGACCTTGCGGAGCGCATCCGCGACCGCGGCCTGCTGACCCGGGTCTGGGGTGTCCTTCATCTCGGTCCGCCGCTGGTCATCACCAGGGACGAGATCGATTCCATCATCGGAATCATCGGCGAGAGCCTCACCGAGACAGAGAACCGGTTCGCCTCCGAAATCGCCTGACACATCTCGGACCTACGTCAGGACGGCCCATCCTCCTTGCCCACCGCCGCCGCTTCCTGTTCACACCAGGCTTCGTCGCCTATTGCGTTCGGAGCGGGTTGCTCGTCCATGGTCGCAATGGTGGCCAGTGTCCTTCGCAGGGATACGAAACGAGCCGCCGGTTGCGCTCAAGGGCACATGACGAGCGGCGTTCCGTGGACGTCGCCGCTACTGTAGGGTTGTGCTGACGGTGCACGGTATGTCTGCGCCTGAGAGGCAGGAAGAAAGGACTTGATCATGGCCCAACACGGTTTCCCGGAGACGATGCATGAGGTGGAGAAGGAGGCGGCGCGTCACCTATGGTTCCACGGCTCCGAAGAGAACTGGGAAGAGCTGACCGAGCAGGAGGGCATGCGGGTGTTTGCCCGCGGCGAGGGATCAACGCTCTGGGACGTGCGCGGCCGGGCCTATCTTGACGGCCTCTCCGGACTCTTCGTCGTCAACGCCGGCCACGGCCGGCGGGAGATTGGCGAGGTCATGGCCGAACAGGCCGGACGCGTCGCCTATACGGCCGCCTCGACCTGCAGCAACGATCAGGCGGTCCGCCTTGCCGTCAAACTCGCCGATATCACGCCAGGCGACCTGTCGCGCGTCTTTCTTGTCTCGGGCGGTTCCGAGGCGGTGGAAACTGCGATCAAGATCGCCCGCCAGGCCCAGGCCATGCGCGGGTTCCCGAGGCGCTACAAGATCATCGCCCGGCGCGGTTCCTACCACGGCATGACCCACGGCGCGATGAGCCTCACCGCGTCACGTGTCGAGAAGTACCATGGCCCCTTCATGTACGGTGTCAGCCATGTGCCCTCGCCCAACCGCTACCGCAACGACTTTGGTCTGACGGGTGAGGACGGCGATCTGATGTGCGCGTGCTATGTCGAGCAGGAAATCGAGAACCAGGGACCGGAGACCGTTGCCGCGGTGATCGGCGAGCCGGTGTCAACCTCCAACGGCAACCACGTGCCGTCACCCCGCTACTGGCAGATGCTGCGCGACATCTGCGACCGCCACGGCGTCTTCCTGATCATGGACGAGGTGATCAACGGTTTCGGACGCACCGGCAAGATGTTCGCCGGCGAGCACTTCGGCGTTGTGCCCGACCTGATGACCATCGCCAAGGGCCTGTCGAGCGGGTATGCGCCGATAGCAGGCGTGATGGCGCGCGAGGAGGTCTTCGAGGGATTCACCGGAGAAGGAAAGCCCATCGAGCACCTGCTCACGTTCGGCGGGCACGCGGTGGCCTCCGCCGCCGCCCTGCGGAACATCCAGATCATCGAGGACGAGAATCTCGTGGAGCGCAGCGCCCAGAGCGGCGCCTACCTCATGGAGGGTTTGCAAACCCTTGAATCTCATCCCACGGTTGGTGACGTGCGCGGCATCGGGTTGATGTGCTGCGTCGACCTCGTGAAGGACAGGACGACACGCAAGGCGTGGGGCGCAACCCACGCCTTCACGAAGGACCTCGCGGCGCGCATCCGCGACCGCGGTCTGCTGACCCGGGTCTGGGGCGAAATCCATCTCGGTCCGCCGCTGGTCATCACCAGGGACGAGATTGATTCCATCGTCGGGATCATCGACGAGAGCCTCACCGAGACGGAGGACCGGTTCGCCTCGGAGATTGCCTGAAACCCTCCGGAACCAGGTCAGATCGGATGTCCCTCTTGTCGCGTGGGCCAGGGATCGGCCGTCGGTGTGTGTCAAACCTTGAAGATCGGGTGGACACGCGCCCGTTCCCGCCTTACGAACCCCTCTTGCGTCTCCGGCGGACCCATGGCGCAACAGGGAGGAACCAGACCCAACGATGAAGAGACCTCTCGTCGGCGTCATCGGCTCCAGGCATCTCTTCGGTGATCACTACGTGACCCAGATGACCGGGGAGAAGAACCTTGCCGCCGTGGCGGAGGTTGCCGGTGCCCTGCCGTTGATGTTCGCCGGAGCACCCGACATCACCGATGTGGCCTCGCTGGTTGACGCCGTTGACGGAATCCTGCTCACCGGGGCCCGCGCCAACGTTCATCCTTCCTGTTTCAATGTCGATCCTCACCCGAGCCACGAACCCTACGACCGGGAAAGGGATACGGTGGCGTTGTCCGTGGCACAGGCCTGTGTCGCCAGGGGCGTGCCGATCTTCGGTCTGTGCCGTGGCATCCAGGAACTCGGCGTGGCCTTCGGGAGCGTTCTTCACCCCGAAACCGGCGATCTGCCGGGGCGGCTGAATCACCGGGCTCCCCGGCTTGAGAACGGGGAAGTCCATCCCGACCCGGGGGTCGTGTTTGCGGACAGGCACGAAGTCCGCTTCACACCGGGAGGCGTGTTCGAGGAGATTCTTGGCAGTCGGATCATACGCGTCAATTCGCTCCATGGTCAGTGCATCGTAGAGCCGGGGGACCGCGTGATCGTCGAGGGCGTGGCGGAGGACGACACCATCGAGGCCATTCGCATTGCCGATGCCCCTGCGTTCGCGCTGGGAGTGCAGTGGCACGCCGAGTACGACCCGGAGACCAATCCCGTCAACCGGGCTCTCTTCGAAGCATTCGGTCGGGCACTGCGGGACCACCAGCGACCGTAGCGGCCCGAGATCCTCTCGGGGTATTGCACCACCCAATACGCTCCGGGATGGCGGGCAGCCGGCCTGCTCGACTGCCGGCTGCCTGTCCAGGCGGTCTATCCTCGTCGCCTCATGTCGACCGCGGTTGCATGGAACACACCCTGGAACGCACCGGCGGTGCTAAACTAACGAAATAACGCCCTATTTTCCCTCTCTCCGATGCAACTACGGGACGATTCCGCGACGGATTTTCCCGTGTCTGCAACTCAAGGCAAGGGGGGATCCATGGCCACAACACGACTCACTCAGGCGCGCGTCGAGGCTCTCCGGCCACGGAAGGCCAACCGGGATATCCGGGACGCCGGTCTCAAGGGTTTCGGTGTCCGCGCCTACCCGACCGGTCGCAAGTGTTTTTTCATTGCAACCCAGTTCGAGGGACAGAGAATCTGGAAGATCGTCGGCGATGCCGACGACATGAGACCAGACGATGCCCGCGAGCGGGCGCGGACGATGCTCGCCGCAATCCGGAGCGACGAGCAGGCTTCGTCGCAGGAACTTCCCTTCGAGGTGGTCGCCGAGGAAGTGTTTCGCCGCTACGGGAGGAACTGGAAGCCCCGGACACTCGCGGTGAACCGGGGCTACTACGCCAACCAGATCCTGCCCTGGTTCCGGGGACGGCCGATCACCGGCATCACAAACGCCGATGTCAGGGAGTGGTTCGCCTCGCTTCACAATACGCCCGTGGCAGCCGACCGGTCGGCGCCGGTCCTTTCCGTCATCATGACCTGTGCGGAGACCTACGGGTACCGGCCCGAGGGAAGCAATCCCTGCCGCGGCATCAGGCGTTACAGGCGCAAGGGACGGGAGCGGTTCCTCTCGGAAGACGAGATTCGCCGGCTCGGAAGGGTTCTGACACACCACGAGAGCGATCACCCGATGTACGTGGCCATCATCCGTCTGCTGTTGCTGACCGGGTGCCGTGGGCGCGAAATCATGACATTGCGCTGGAAGGAGTACCGGGAAGGCCATCTCCATCTTGCGGACAGCAAGATCGGTCCGCGCATGGTCTGGCTGTCATCCCCGGCACGGCGGATTCTCGAGGAACAGCCACGGACGTCACCGTGGGTCTTCCCGTCAAGCAGAACGGGGAGGTCGGTCGGCAAGTCAGCGGTTGAGAGTTTCTGGACTCGTCTGCGGTCCGAGCTCGGCCTGCACGATGCCCGGTTGCACGATCTGCGACACACATTTGCCAGCATTGCCGTCATGAGGGGAGAGAATGTCGTCACCGTCGGCCGGCTGCTCGGCCACAACGATCCCGGCACGACCCTGAAATACACGCATCTCGCCCATGACGTGATCGCTGAAGCCGCCGAGACCGTCGGCGCCGTTCTCGGAGGGTCCGCGGCATGAACCGAAAGCGGCGACTGACCGACGCCTTCGTCCGGCGGCTCAGGCCCGGGAATCGCGAATACTCGGTCCGCGACATCATGGTGCCCTCGCTGGGTGTCAGGGTGTATCCCTCCGGTGGCCGCAGTTACGTTCACTTCGGTGAAGGGAGGAAGGTGTCGCTCGGTCCCGCAATGCTTATGACAATCGGGCAGGCGCGTCGGACAAGTCTCTCGCTGTTGACAGGTAGTATCCCGGACAAGACGGCGGCGCCGCTCTTCCGGGACTTCGTTGCCGGGCCATGGCGTGAGTCCTGGGTTCACCGGTGCAAGCCGTCGACCATTCGACACCGTACCTGGCATCTTGAGAAACGACTTCTTCCGGTATTCGGTCACCTGCGCCTTGACCGCATCACGTCAATCGCAGTGACGAAGTGGTTCGACGAATACAGCAGCACGGCGCCGGGTAACGCCAACCTCTGCCTGCAAGTCCTTCGGCACATCTTCAACCACGCGGTTGTCTGCGGGCACGTAGTCTCAAGTCCGGCGCGGACTATCAAGCCCAACCCGCGCAAGAAGGTCACCCGATTTCTCTCACGGGAAGAACTCGACCGGCTGCACAGCGTTCTTGATCGTTATGCCATTGCCAGGAAGATCAGACCGTCCCAACGCCGCCAGATCGACATCATCAGGCTTCTTCTCTTCACAGGCTGCCGCAAGAACGAGATCGTCCGCCTACGCCAAGACGAAGTGTACGGAAGCCAACTCCGGCTTCGTGACGGCAAGACAGGACCGAGAATCGTGTTCCTGAACGCCGAGGCTCGTTCCATCCTTGAACGACGATTGAAGGGCAGCAGGGAGTATCTCTTTCCATCATCGAAAGATGGCAGGCGACCAATCCACAACGGCCTCTCGCTATGGTATCGGGTTCGCGAGGAGGCTGGTCTGGAAGATGTCCGTCTCCATGATCTTCGTCACACATATGCCAGTCATGCCGTCATGCAGGGAACGCCGCTGCCTGTCGTCGCACGCCTTCTCGGTCACAGACAGACCACCATGACTCTGCACTACGCTCACACAGGTGACCGCGAAACCGAGGCCGCTGCCGAACGGATCGGGGAGGTGATTTCCGGGATGCTGCGCTTTGCCGAGAGTTGATCGCCGACAATGAACTGCCCAGCGAATCGCTATCGTGGGAGTTGCCTAAGAAGCAGGGCACGAGCAAGCTCCGGCGCGCGCCTATTCGGTCGGTCTTGGGGTCGAGCTTCGGACAACAGGGCATCGCAGCCTGTCATACTCAACCGACTTCTATCAGCAGCCGGCAATGATCGCTCGATCCCCATTCCTCTACTTTGTTGAGCGCACGCACAGTTACCGTCTCGTGGAACCCGCGGGACGCGAAGGCGTAGTCAAGCTGGCGGTTCGCCTCAGCCGGCTTCTTTTGTTGGGCGGTGTAGAAGGTCGGTACGTCCCGTGTGTTCTCCGGGTATACCGGGTCTGTGCACAACGTCGCACTTCCGTTCGGAAGTTGTGGTCCGAGAAATTCAAGGCCAAGCGTTTTGAAGCGTTCCCAGACGAGGCACTCACGCCCATACCACGGATCTTCCGTTGCGCCATAGCGCAGGTTCAGGTCGCCGGCAGCGAGGATGCCGGGATAACGGGAAGGGTCCAGGTAGTCCATAAGGGTTTGGAGATCGGAGAGGATGCGGTGGGCTGAAAGGTCGGCGTGGCGTCCGGGTCTCACCCCGGTAGTCGGGTGCGCCCGCGTCCATCGAGCGTACATCGATACGGCAAGAAACGTCTCTTCTGCCTGTCCGCGCGGCACCACGCGCGCCACCGCCATCGTTCCAATGCCGCTCACTTCGATTTCCCGGTCGTTACGCCACCATCCTATCGCGGGAACTTGCCGGAACCACTCGACTTCCACCTTGTTGGACAATCGCACGACCAGAGGCCATCGATCCAAGAGCGTCGGTCCCAAGGGATCATTCTCATAGCGGAATAGATTTGCAATTGCGTCGGGCGGATTTCCTGCCTCCTGCAACAAGGCAAGGTCGGCCTCGCCCTGGCGGGCCATCTCCGCGAGTTCAAACCACGGGTTGCACCTCCCGGCGATGTTCCAACTCACCACCTTGATAGTTCGGTCTCGCTTGATTGGTTGCGTCACTCCGCGGCCAGCCCACTCTCAATCAAGAACAGCACGCCCAGAGTCGCGACCACAGGCAATAAAGGCAACGCTCGCCGGATTTCGAACTTTCTTCTCGGATTGGAGAACGACTCCATCACAGACTCCTACAGCAGTGACGTTCCGGCGAACATGCAAATGATCGAGAGGACAAGACCCCACTACGATGGCTGCCATAGCAGCAACGTTGCCAAACAACTGTGACAATACACCCATACGTCACCGTGAACGCCAAGCTGCGAAGAAGCGTATCCGGCCTATCGGCATCGTATGATGACAAGACGGACGACCGTCGGCACATCCGTAGATGAGGCGATCCAGCGATGCATTCGCGGATTTCAGGTTGCGCGGAGGAACGTCACGGCAAGTGAATGTACGTCTGCTACAGCATGCCAGTCCCGACATCAGCACGCGACAGCGCCGCGAGGGCTCCCAGGACCCGTTCTGCGGCTTGATCAATTTCATCGTCCGTCGTGAACCGACCGAAACTGAAGCGGATGGATTCATCACACTCTTCGCCGTCAAGGCCGATAGCGTTCAGGACATGCGACGGTTCCGGCAGACCCGTTGTGCAGGCGGCGCCAGTCGATGCTGCAAGCAATGGTTGCAGGGTTGCGAGAATGTCGGCGGCGGCGTAGCCGACGAAACGCAGGTTCACATTTCCGGGATGGCGTTTGCCCAGAGGTGGACCGTTCAGGACGACCTCGGCGCCACCCTCCTCAAGAAGCGCAACGAACCGGTCGCGCTGCGCGGCAACCCTTGTGCGTTCGTGACACGCATCGTCACCCTGAAGGATGGAAGCAGCAGCACCGAAGCCGACGCAGAGGGGAAGCGGCACGGTACCCGACCGCAAACTGTTCTGTTGCCCGCCACCGTACAGAAGTGGCTCAATCGCCTGCTGCAGCGAACGGCGGATGAAGAGGGCGCCAATGCCCTGCGGTCCGTACATCTTGTGACTTGAAAGGCTGATGAGCGAGGCGTGGTCCGACAATTCACTCAGGGCCATCGCGCACGGCGCCTGTGCGGCATCGCAGTGAAGCGGGATCGAATACGTCGACAGCAAGGTCGCAATGAGCCGAATGTCCTGGAGTGTGCCGATTTCGTTGTTGACGGCCATGATTGAGACCATCAGGACATTGCTGTCGATCATGTTCTTCAGTGCGACAAGGTCGACCTTGCCGACACGATCCACCGGGATCACCTCAACGATGAAATCTTCGTTGTTGGCCAAAGCCCGTGCGGCTGCCAACACGCACTTGTGCTCCACCGCGCTCACTAGAATGCGCCGTCGCGACCGCGGCGCCCGGCGCGCGAGCCCGAAAAGGGCATGGTTGTTGGCTTCCGTTGCACCCGACGTGAAGACGATCTCATCGCCATCCGCGCCGACGAGTTTGCCAACCTCCGTCGTGGCCTTGTGCATTGCTTGGTTGGCGTGCCATCCGACGCTATGGTCATTCGAATGCGGATTGCCGAACGCCTCGTTCCAGAACGGCTCCATGCGGTCCTTCACGCGAGGATCGAGAGGCGTTGTCGCCTGATAGTCCGCATAGATGGTGGCAGAACGCGCCATGGCGATCTCCGCCTGGAGACCATCCCCAGGTATGACTTTGACTATAGTCCTTTTGGAGTATAACATCGAACTGGATTGACCATCCAGATTGCGAGACATGATCCACAGCCCGCTCGACGACCGGGACACCCCGATCAGGCTTTCCGGCCACGAGACGTTCCCGTTGCGCTACGGATGGCTGAAGAAGGCGTACGATGCGGTGTCGCAGGGCAAACGCTCCCCTGAGGAGCCGACTGTCTTTCACGATGACGATGCGATCGCGCGTTTCGGTGTCGGGCGCAACATGGTCTCCTCAATGCGCCATTGGGCAACCGTTGCCGGCATCATCAGTGGTGACGGACGACACGTCACGATGATGGGTAAGCAGATCTTCGGCAATGGCGGGACCGATCCCTACATGGAAGATCCCGTCACCTCGTGGTTCATCCATTGGACCATCTGTTCCGATTGGCGCAACACCACCTGGTATTGGGCCTTCAGTCATTACCCTGTCCTGATTTTCGACCGCGGCGCGCTTCAGCGTGGCATCGATAAACTTGCCCGGGAGCGTCCGGGATCCCGGGCTTCACCATCGACGATTCGGAACGATGTCGCGTGCTTCATTCGAAGCTACGTGCCCTTGCCGCCCTCTGAAAGGACCGGATACGAAGACTCGCTGGAATCGCCGCTGACTGAGCTCGGTCTCATTCACCCCGTCGGTCTGCGGGACGGGTTCCGGTTCTCCCGAGGACGTAAGCCGACGCTTGGTGGTGGCATGGTGACGTTCGCGGTGCTCGCCTTCTGGTCTCGGCACTCGACCGCACAGACCCTTTCGTTCGAGGCTCTGGCCCACGCCCCCGGTTCACCCGGTCGTGTCTTCGGCCTCGATGAGAACACTCTGGCCGACTATCTGCTGGAGATAGAAGAGACAAGCGGTGGCGTCTGCCGTTGGTCGGAGACAGCAGGTCTCAAACAGCTCATCCGTGAACGCGACATCGATCATGCGGAGGAGTTTGCGATCCTGTCACGCGACTACGGACGCAGACTGCGGCGAAGGGCGGCCTGATGTCGCTGACGGAACGCGTTCACGTTGCCCGACGCTACCAACGCGCTATCCGCCTCGAGACGGACGTACGCGATCCGTCTGCGCTTGAAGGGTTCATCTGTCCCAAGTCCTCGAGCGAATTGCTCGACGTCATGGCGCGTCACATTCTCGAGACAGGGCAGGGCGCTTTCACGTGGACTGGGCCCTACGGAGGCGGCAAGTCGAGTCTCGCGGTCGTCCTGGGCATGGCGCTTGGCGACAGCGAGACCTTGCGCCACGGCGCCGCACAGCTGCTCGGGACCTCGGTCACCAGGAACCTCAATCGGGCCCTTCCAGCCGGTAAGCGCGGATGGCGCATCCTTGCCGTGACCGGACGCCGTGACCGACCAGCTCAGGTGATCGGAGAGGCCCTTGAGGCCCAGGGTTTCATGAAGCGTCGCCGGGCACCGAAGACATGGTCCGAAAAGCACCTGCTGGAGACCGTGACTTCGATCGCCCTGAAGAGCCGTTCTTCAGGTGGACTTGTGATCTTCGTCGACGAACTCGGCAAGTTCCTCGAAGGCGCGGCCCGTGACGGGACCGACATTCATTTCTTCCAGGACCTGGCGGAACTAGCGTCACGCAGCAATCGCAGACTTCTTGTCGTCGGGATCCTGCACCAGGCGTTCGAGGAATATTCGCATCGTCTCTCCAGTGACATGCGCGACGAGTGGGCCAAGATCCAGGGCAGGTTCATTGACTTGCCCGTCAACGCGGATGGCCACGAACAGATCGACCTCCTTTCGCGTGCGATCGAGAGCGACGGCCCTTCAGCGCAACACAGGACGCTCGCAAGGGAGACGGCCGCGTTGGTGCAGGGCAATGCGTCACCGCATCTTTCCGGCATGCTCGCCGAGTGTTGGCCGCTTCACCCGGTCACCGCATGCCTTCTCGGTCCCCTGTCACGCCGCCGCTTCGGACAGAACCAGAGGAGCCTATTCGGTTTTCTGAATTCTGCGGAGCCTCACGGTTTTCGGGACTTCCTCAACCGCGCCTCGGACGACGATCTCTATGGCCCCGACCTTCTGTGGGACTACCTGCAGGTCAACCTGGAGCCGGCCATCCTGGTATCCTCCGACGGCCACCGCTGGGCCTTGGCAGTGGATGCCCTCGGCCGATGCGGCGCCTCGGGCGGCAACATTCTCCATGAGCGTCTGATCAAGGTGATTGCCTTGGCGGACCTTCTCAAGGATCGGTCACGTCTGCCGGCAAATGATGAACTTCTGGCGATTGCGCTGCCCCAACATGAGCGAAAGGAAATCCGAAGCGCGCTCAAGCAACTCCGCGACTGGTCCCTTGTGACCTATCGGAAATTCTCCGAATCCTGGGCGGTCTTCGAGGGCAGCGACTTCGACATTGATCACGCACTCGAAGAGGCTCTGGAGGATACAGATCAAGATGTCATCGAGGCGCTTGACGCGTTTACAACCCTTCAGCCCATGATGGCGAAGCGGCACTATCACGAAACCGGTGCCATGCGCTGGTTCGATGTTGGTGTTGCGCCGCTATCGGAACTCGCCCGCTCGCTTGAAGGCTATAAGCCGTCGCGGGGAACCATCGGCCGTTTTCTGCTGGCGCTTCCGACACAGACCGAGTCCAAGGCGAAGGCCGAAAAACTGTGTCGTGAGGCGGTGCGGGTCGACGATGACATCACGACGGTCATCGGGCTTTCGGCTGGCGCGTGGAGCATCCCCGGACTTGCACGAGAACTCTCGGCGCTTGAGCGCGTTCGCGATGACAACCCGGAGTTGCTTGGAGATCGTGTGGCCAGGACCGAAGTGGATGCGCGCATTGCAGCGGTGCGCGAGCGCATCGACATCGAACTCGACAAGGCCTTCGAGAGCGCTTCCTGGTATTGGCACGGCGTTGGGCGTGCCTTGCGACTGTCGCGCGTCGCCCTCAGTGAGGTTGCATCCGAGCTCGCGGACAGACGCTTTTTCGACGCTCCGCAACTTCACAATGAACTTCTCGGACGGGTCAAGCCATCTGGCAATGCAGTGGCGGCACGCAACGCCCTGATGCGACGCATGGTCGTGCGCGAGACCAAGGAGAACCTTGGGATCGAGAGCTTTCCCGCTGAACGGGGCCTCTATGCTTCCGTGTTGAAGCAAACGCGGCTCCACCGTCAGAGAAGAGACGGCATTTGGCACTTTGTCGCCCCGCGTCACGACACGAGCGACACATCCGGGTTGGCACCTCTCTGGAAGGCGGCTCGTGCTCTGTTGAGGAGCAACGCTGGCCGCACCGTGCCCCTCTCCGAAATCTACCGGCTCTGGCGTGACCGTCCATTCGGCGTGAAGGAGGGGTTCCTGCCGGTACTCACATTGGCGTTCATGCTGTCGGAACGCAGCACTCTCGCCTTCTATCGGGAGGGTGTTTTTCAGGCGCAGCTCTCCGATCTCGACGTCGACTACCTTGCGCGGGACCCGCGGGACATCCAGTTGCGCTGGATGAAACTTGGATCGGTCTCCCGTGATCTCCTTTCATCCATGGCCGGGGTGGTACGCGATCTCGACGAAACGAATGATCTCAAGAGCCTGGTACCGATCGACGTAGCGCGGGGACTGGTGGCGATCCATGATCGCCTTGAGCCGTGGGTCGGGCGAACACAACAGCTCTCACGCAACGCCCTTGCGGTCAGGCAGATCTTCAAACAGGCGCGGGATCCCAACAGGCTGATCTTCGACGATCTTCCGAAGTTGCTTGCCGGCTCCGGGAACGGCGCAGACATTGAAGCCACGTGGCGCATCACGGCTCGCGTTCGCGACGGCCTCATGGAATTGCGCGAGGCCTATCCGGCGATGCTCGCCCGACTGAGGGAAATCCTGCTGGCAGAACTTCGGGTTCCCAGCATGGCACCAGCCATGCTCGCGGAGTTGCGGGAAAGGGCTACGAACATCCGGCACCTCGGCGGCGACCACCGACACGAAGCCTTCATCATGCGCGTGGAGGCGTTCCAGGGAACCGAACGTGATATGGAGGAACTCGCAGGGCTTGCCGCCGGCAAGCCGGTCAGCTCATGGGTCGATACCGACGTTGAACAGGCCACGATCGCTTTGGCCGATCTGGCACGGCGCTTCGTCCACGTTGAGGCGTTCGCTCACGTCAAGGGGCGGCGGGACAAGCGTCAGGCCATGGCGGTTGTTGTTGGGCTCGACGGCGTCGCGATGCCAATGCACGCGGAGTTCCAGGTCACTGACCGTGACCTGCCGGCAATCACGGCACTCACTGGAAAGATCAATGGCCTCCTCGGCAGAAGTCATGAAGCTGACCGGCACATTGTCCTCGCGGCACTTGCCTCGGTCAGTGCACGGTATCTAGGCGACGGCTCTGATTCCGCATCACTGGGGCCTCATAGAGAAAAGCGAAACACACAATGACCACCGATACAGACGCTTGGCACGTTCTTGGCCTTTCCGGTGGACGGGACAGTGCCGCCCTTGCCGTCTACATGCGCCAGAACCATCCCGAACGAGAGATAGACTATTTCTTCACAGACACCGGAAAAGAGCTCCCCGAGGTCTACAGTTTTCTGGCTAAGTTAGAGGGGTTCCTTGGCAAGCCGATTATCCGTCTCAACCCGGATCGCAATTTTGACTTCTGGCTAAAGCAATACAACAACTACCTTCCGTCGCCGCAATCCCGTTGGTGCACACGCCAATTGAAGTTAAGGCCTTTCGAGGAATGGGTCCGACCTGCACTTCACCAAGGACGTAAAGTATATAGCTACGTTGCTATCCGTGCTGACGAAGAGTACCGCGAAGGATATTCGTCAAAGCATGACAACTTGGTCATTAGACTACCTTTCAAAGATGCCGGAGTCGACAAGACGGGTGTGTTAGACCTTCTCGAAGGCTCCGGGCTTGGCCTGCCGGATTACTACCGATGGAGAACTCGCAGCGGTTGCACGTTCTGTTTTTTTCAGCAGAAAATCGAGTGGGTAAGGCTTAAAGAAGAACATCCAGATGCCTTCGAAGAGGCCAAGTCATACGAGAAGACAGCCGTGGACAATGGGTCGCCATTCACATGGAGCCAAGGTGAGTCTCTCACCGAACTCGAACAGCCGCAACGCGTCACCGCAATCAAGGAAGACCACACACGCCGGTTGGAACGGCTGACTTCCAGGACTGTACCGAACCCACTACGTCCCGACACCGAGCCGATTGATATTGACGATATCTATGGACTTTCCAAAGTATGTGTTGCTTGTCACAAATAGCATTTCTTCGTAGTCAAACGCAGAGCGATCAACCTCTATGACCTCAAGGAGTTTAGCGTCAAGGCCAACCGGCGTCTTCCCGACATCCAACGTATCAGTCACGAATGTTCAGTCGGGGTGGAGACCTTCGATGCATTACATCAACCCGTATGTCGACGCCTGCGCCTGAGAGGCCTAATCAAGGAAAATCATAGACTTGAGTGACATTAATCCTTGATCCGGCTTGTCACCAACTTAACAGACCCACATTTTGTGCACATGTCATTCCTGCGATCAAAACAGTCGGTCGTTGCCAGAGCAATTGTGCAACGTTGTGCCTGTTGTCGTCTTTTCAACCGCAGTCGTTGTTGGATACAGTCGTCGCAATAGGGGTCAGGTGCCTTATCTGTCAGAAAGGCATTCACACTTTCGGCAATGTTCATGTCTTGGGTTCTTGTGCATTTGCTGAAAGCATAACCGAACAATTGCTCCTAACATAGCTGAGGAAGCGGCTTCAGCCAACTTCCCATTCAGGCCAAGTAACACAATAGCCGGAATAGACGTGGCAACTACGTTGAATCGAATGAACTGCCAACCAATCCCACCAGACCCGCTATTCTTGCTGACAAAATGGCGAGTTACAAACCCTCCAATCAAAACCAATATAAGTGAGATGCCAAGTAAGATACGGGGATTACATCGACGGGTTGATTGTATTGTCAAGAGGTTTGGCTAGTTCTCGGCGATGCATGTGAGCCATTGTCTCGTTAGGTCTGCCAAACGTGCGTCTACTTCCATAGAGGTCGTCACTCTCTCCAAAACTAGTTCAATATCCGGAATGCTGGTTGCCTGTTTGATTGAACGCAAAATGATGAGTTTGTCCGAGACCGCTTCAAAAAATGGTTCGCTGTACTGTATGCAATTCTGCGGAACATGGGCAGTGGTTGGCCCGGTGAAGACGACGAATATCGCCGCGACGAACAAGAGCCTCTTCATGCCACTCGCTTGTCCTCGAATTCCCTGCAACCGTCGACTTCGAATGTCGGTGGCCACACGCCCCTAATGCCACCGAACTGCCCCATCCCCTCCCGCACTAGAAGATGGCGACGGCACTCTCCCCTCCCGGAGGTTTCAAGGTCCTCCATCCAAAGAGCGCACTCATAGCTCCTTGCCATCATGCCATCTCCGTCTGGGAGGCACGTCGCTTGATGGGGCGCATCTTCGAGGGCGGGCGATACCGCAACACTGCCAACCCCACCTGCTCGGGCGTAGCCCCACGGTAGTCCGCTTTCAGTCCCGGTTGACGCTGGCGAGCCGGTTTCTCAATGGTCTTCTCTTTCTCCATCACCAGCTCCCTTTCATACCCAGTTGACATTGCAACAACCGTCGTGCCGAATCAACTTTGCAAACATTCCGGTGCCCGCCCTGTCGGGTCGCCTGCCGAATAGAACAGCCCTCTGAAACGGCCCGGCTGATCACCGGTCTTGGCGAATAGGCGGGGCGTCACATCACCTGTGAGGTTTGCAACGGCCCGGCACCCGCTGGGTCGACTGATTGCCTGAGGCAGTCCGAACCGGGGTGCAACCCGGTTCCGACCAAGCAAAGGGGTCCTCGGTTGGCTGGGAGAGCGTGACCGAGGACCCCGACGCTTCGGGCACGCTAGACGTTGTCGTGCGTCACCACAAGCGCGCTCTCCCCACGGGGAAGTGTCATGAGGCGACTTCTGCTGTTGATGGTGGCCATAGTTGTACCGGAGATGTCTGCACATGCGGATGCCTGCGATCGTGCTATTGAGAGGATCTACGAGAACCAGCGAGAGTATGAAGGGATTGTCGAACGATTCGAGATTGTGATGAACGCGCAAGAGCGCCGTTCCGACAGCTTCCGCAATCTGACGGCCTCCGCCCAGAGCGACCAGACAACGTATGAGGTGTTTGTTCCCGAAGGTGACTTTCTCGACCACATCTACGGCCTCGCCGAAACCATCGTTCACCTGCGGGACATCGTTGTCGAGATGGCGCGGTCACGCCAGGAAGTGAAAGACATTTCCAGAATCATTATGAATTCATGCTTCACGCAATAGGGAACATTCCATGAGTGATGATCGTGACTACGATGATCAGATGGCTAACCTGTACATTCTGGAAAAGGGCCTTGCGAATGCGGACGCGCTGCAAGTGTTTCTAATAGCTCTCGGCGACGCCTGCCGTAGGCTCGATGGGCCAGGGCAAGATCAAAAGCAGAGGATCTTCCTGAGGCGACTCGATGAAGCGCTTGCTGTTGCGACAAAGAAAACGCATCACGAGACGACTCGTCATGTGCTGAATTTTCGTCGCTTGCTTCAAGAGGCGATTGATGAGATGGGCCAAATGTCCGGTCCGTTTCACTAGACATGACGAGCCACTCCGACTAGATTGTTCCAATCGGAGTGCTTGACAACACTCTTTGTATCAGACCCGCGCACCGGATGGCAGCCCGGTGTCACGGGTCAGTTCTTTGTAGGTCAGGCGGTTGCCCGCCATCCTCATTCCAATGACTTCCATCTGCTGGATGGTGTCCAGTTCGCGGATGTTGTGGCGCCCGACAAATTCAGCGACATATCGGTGCATGTGCTTCGGGCTGATCTTGTGGAACGTGCCCTTGTACGCCCGCTTGAGCATGGACCACGAAGGACTCCATGCCGTTGGTATGCACATTGCCAATCACGTACTCGGCCGAGCTATGCCGGACGGATTGGTGATTGGCCAGACCGTTGTACGCCTTGGCTTCATCCGTATAGACCGCTGCGCCGCTGGCCGTGAGCGATCGCACGAAGCCCTGCAGAGTCTGCTTGTTGGTCTGCTGCACCACTTCCGCGACCACCATGCTGGTCTCCCGATCCTTGACGCCAGCGACGTCTGTTTTCCCGACTGCGCCACGGCCGACGTTGAGCTTGTCCTTGCCGTGCTTGTTCTTCTGAAGCCTGCCCACGTAGGTCTCATCCACCTCAACGGGCCAGCTGAATACAGATGTCCTTTCTTCCACGAAGGCTTCCCTGATGCGCTGCTGCATGAACCATGCGGCCTTCTGCCCAATCCCAAGATCCCGGTGCATTCCACCTGATTCGACACAAATGGCAGCGCGCCAAGGGCAGTTTCAGGCAAAGCCATCAGAACCGAGGTTCTCTTTGGCCGGTATTGATGTCCCTGGCAAACATCACACATAGTCATATGGCATAACCTGTCAAGCAGGAAGCCACAAGTGCTTCTTCACTTTCTTGCTACGTACTTCGGCCTCAACTTCGCAATGGTATCATGAAGAGCAATCAGCTTATCGTCCTGTAAGCCGCCGAACGATGAAGCTGTTGAAAAGTGCTTTCAGGAAATGTTCCCACCAGGAGGTGCATACTGTCCGCATTGCAGTTCTTTCAATGAGCAATGCAATGTCAAGCACAACATCCGCGAGCTGGATATCATCGACCAAATGCGTTTCATTGTTTTCGGCCTGAAGGGCAAGCGAATACAGTGCAAGGATCTGAGTAGAAATTAGGGCAAATGTATGAAAGAAGAAACCAGTCGTTGAAGTGATGTCGGAATCACATGAACCGTCAACGGAAGCCGTCAGACAAGAGTTGACAGGCTTCCTTCGGCCACCGTACCGTTCCTCTCGCCGACACGCATGGGTGTCCACTATGCCGGATACGAGGAGATCAGCTTTCTATGAAAAAAATCAAAGATCTTTTTGAAGCAATGGCGTCAAGTCCCACTGAAACTGCTAGGCTCCACAATGGGACTGTTGGATTCCGCATTCCAGAGTATCAACGTCAGTATGATTGGTCCGAAGAGAACATAACTCGACTGTACACTGACTGCTTAAGTGGCTTTTACCGCCTTGCGACCGGTCCCAATGCCGACGCGTTCACCTTTCTCGGAACTTTAGTCCTCGTAGAAAAGAAATCCAAAGAAACGGACTTTGGCGGTACATCTGTCGACATCGTCGATGGACAGCAGCGCCTCACGACACTTACTCTTATCGCCGGCGGACTATATGAAGTCCTCAAGTCGAAACTTACTTCCCTAGCTTCACTAGAGCTCAGCTATGCCATAAAGCAATGGCTAGAAACTGAAATAAATGAGCGATTGCCTGATCTATACAATTGCATCGCCGGAGCGCAAATGGTATCTGGCAATAAAGTTTATCCGTATCCACGAATTGTGCGGACGAAAGACCAACGAGGCCGATCATCGCAAACATCAGAGTATCGCTCCCCTCTCGCGCAATTTCTCAATGAATTTGCGAAGTATGCCAGCGACGAAATTAGCGCTTTTGAGCCTGACTCCATCGGTGTTGACACAAATGCCCGGAAGCTTCGTAACAATTACGCTTTGATTAAGAGACTGCTCTTGAACCTCAACGATCAATCTTGGTATGAGAGTACCGAATGCGAGCAAGTGCCGATAGCTTGGCTTGACAGAGCGGGTTACAAGGGTCTGTTGGATCGGCTCCCCGATGTTATCAAAGATACAGATGAACAGCAGCGATCGCTTAGTGCAGTAAAAAAATACAATGATGCACATGGATTAATTCGGACTCTTCTATTTGCAGCATATTTCAGTAGATGCATAGTTCTTACTCGCGTATCTACCGATGATGAAAGTGCGGCGTTTGACATATTTGACGCACTCAACACGACTGGAGAACCCCTGACTGCTCTAGAAACACTAAAGCCAAGGGTTATCCAATATGAAGACTCCAAGGGTGATTATGCTGGCACCCACTCTGACATGGCATTTCAGCGACTATCCCGGCACATTGATGACCGTTTCCAATCAGCGAATCAAAAACAGAAAGAAACGAAGGAACTGATAGTTAACTTCGCGTTGTATATGGAGGGAATAAAACAACCTGAACATCTCGCAGCACAACGCAATTTTCTGCGAACAACGTATGACAAGTCAGCTGCTGTCTCGCCACCGATGGCACGACGCTTTGTTTCGTTGCTAGCCGACATGGCCGAATTCCGCTGGTACTATTGGTCAAATAAGAGTATTGGTGAATTGGGGCTGTTTCACCCGGATGATAGCTTAGAACAGGTTAAATTCCTAGTCTCATTTATTAGACAAACGCAATCCAAGCTGGTTCTTCCGATACTTGCACGCTACTGGAGCCCAAATATCAAGAATCAAGGGGACGGTGATTTCTTGAGTGCGCTGAAGGCCGTATCAGCATTCTTGATTCTAAGAAGGGCGGCGTCTGGTGGGACAGCGGGGATTGACAGTGATTTTCGCTCGATAATGGCGGCAAGAAATGGCTCTAGCAAGCGGTATGGACTATGCGCCGGGGTTGAAAAGGAAAATCAATTGCTCAGTATAGATCAGCTTAAGTCCGCGCTCAAGAAAATACTTGCTGATGGTGATTTCAAGATCGAGGAGAAAGATCGCTGGGTTGATCAAGTTGTTGACAATCCGATCTATCGACAAGCCAGGACGGTGGCTCGCATCATGCTTCTTGCTGCTGGGCATCAGTCTGTGCCGTCGAAGGTGGCAGGATGCTGGGAAAGAGATGGCGTCAAGGTAAGTACCCACGTCAACAATTTTCTCAATAGTGCTACGTGGCACAGCGAGTTGTACGAAACAGTGGAGCATGTAGCCCCGGAAACGGAGCCACAAAGTGGCTGGGATTCAGAGATTTATAGAAATGTGATTTTGCGTCATTCTTTAGGTAATCTTGTACTGTTGCCGAAGAAAGAGAATGGCGCTATAGGCAATGACAGTTGGAAAAAGAAGAAGTTGTTCTATTCCGCACTTACCGAGTCTACTTCCGATAAGCAACAACGACGGATTCAGGATGCCAACAATATAGGAATGAAGTTTTCTAACTATACGGTAGATCTTCTGAAGAAAGGCGAAAGACTTGTACTCCTTCAACCCTTAAGAGATGTCAAAGAGTGGAACACCGAAGTCATCAGAGCGCGTGCGCGCAATACGGCTGAACTTACCTGGGATTATTTTTGGCCTTGGCTAAGTTGATGTTGATGAGACGATGACCGCGAGTGCAATGTTCTTTTGTAAGGCGAATGTCATACTTGCAAGCTAAGTATATTTAGGTCGAACATGGTCGCCACGATCACCCGCCTGAGTGAAGCCGCCTCGACGGTTCACTACTTTGAGCAGGACGGCTATTACGCGAAGAACGATGCGGAGCACCGCAAGGCAAGCCGCTGGCACGGCAAGGGCATCGAGGCTCTCGGCCTTCACGGCCCCGTCAAACCCCGCCGCTTCGAGGAGGTCCTCTCCGGCCGCATCCCCGGCTCGACCACCCGCCTCGGCCGTCTGCGCGACGGTAAGCACGAGCACCGGCCTGGTCTCGATATCACCTTCTCGGCCCCGAAGTCGGTCTCTCTGGAAGCCCTGGTTCACGCAGCCCCGAAGGCCTCGGCCCGGATCATCCGAGCCCACGACGAGGCGGTGACGTCCACCCTCGACTTCATCGAGAGGGAGCTGCTGGAGACCCGGGGCTGGGATCCCGCCACCCGCAAACGCCCCCGGATCAAGGGTCACGGCCTGGTGGCGGCCACCTTCCGCCACTACGCCAGCCGCAACCTCGACCCGCAGCTTCATACCCACTCGGTCGTCGCCAACATGACGCGGAACGCCGAGGGCGATTGGCGCAGCGCCGACTTCATCAGGATAGAGCGCGCGAAGCTCCTGATCGGCGCCCACTACCGCAGCGAGCTCAGGCGCCGCCTCGAGGCGCTCGGCTACTCCACGGAACAGACCATGGTGGGAAGCGTGCCCGGTTTCGAGATTGCCGGTTACGACAGGGCGACTCTCAAGGCCTTCTCGACCCGCCGGGCGGAAGCGCTGGCGTGGGTGAAGGAACGCAACCTCGATGACCGTTCAGCGGCCGTCATGCAGCAGGCGGTGCTCTATACCCGCAAGCGCAAGGACGAGCCCTCTCGGAAAGAACTCGCCGGCATCTGGAAGGCCCGCATGGCGGAACTGGCGCCCCGCAACCGGCGCGTCTCCCGCGGCCGCTCCGCTTCCCACGCCCGGCTCGACCGGGAGCGCTGGCACCTCGAGCGCCGGGATGCCCTCAACCGGCAGTCCCCGTCCGCCCTCCATGCGGTCCGCCGCGCGGTCGAGCATCTCGAGGAACGCCGGACGGTCTTCACCGCGGACATGCTGCGCGCCCTTGCCCTGGCGCCCGGCCGGTGGACCTTGCCGGAGATCGATGGCGCGATCGCCCGGTTGCGCGAAGAGGGCCACCTCGTCGAGGCCACCGCAGCCCGTTCCGACCTTGCCTTCGTCACGGACCGGGCCGTGACGGCCGAACGCGCCGTCCTTCGCTGGATGAAGAAGGAGAGCGATGCGTCCGGCCGCTTCGCCATCGATGCCGACCGGGTCCACCGCCACCTCGAGGCCGGCACCCTCAACGACGGCCAGAGGGAAGCCGTCTCCACCCTGCTGCTGTCGTCCCGTCATGCCGTTGGTGTCCAGGGGCACGCAGGCACGGGCAAGACGACGATGCTCAAGCAGGTTGTCGAACTTGCCGGGGCGGAGAGGATCGTCGCCCTGGCTCCCTCGAGCAGCGCGGCCCGCACGCTTCAACGCGAGACCGGGCTCGGCACGAGGACGCTGCAGTGGTTCCTCACCCGCTACCGCGATGTCGGCGACGGCTGCGCCGACGACGAGACCCTGGGCCGCGCCCGCGAGGCCCTGGAAGGCACGCTGCTGGTGGTGGACGAGGCGTCGTTCGTCAGCATGGCGCAGATGCATTCTCTGACCCGCATCACGCAAGCGACCGGCATCGCCCGCGTCGCCCTGGTGGGCGACAGGGCCCAGTTGCGCTCGGTGGAGGCCGGACAGCCGTTCAGGGTGCTGCAGAAGGCCGGCATGGAGACGGCGGTGATGGACGAGGTGATGCGCCAGCGCGACGAAAGCCTCAAGGCCGCGGTGCTTCACATGATCGACCAGAAGCCGGAACTCGCCCTTGAGGAACTCGGCCCCGGCGTCCTGGAGATGGATGCCGATGAACTCGGGGTCCATGCGGCGGCCCTGTGGCTCGATCTCGATCCTCAGGCCCGCGAGGCGACGAAGGTGCTGGCCCCCACCCATGTTCGCCGGCGGGAGATCACGGAGGCCATTCGCGAGGGCCTCAAGGCCGAGGGGAGCCTGCACGGGCGGACCCTGGAGATCGAACGCTACGTCAATCTCCACCTCACCCGGGCTCAGAAAGGCGACCTTGCCAACTGGCGCGAGAACGACGTCGCGGTGTTCCACGCGGATGTCTACGGCGTCCAGGCGAAGTCGGGCGACATCTTCGGCGTCATCGGATCGGAAGGCGAGAAGGTTCTCCTCCGGCATCCCGACGGCAAAGCCCGCCGGGTCGATCCGTCGAAGTATCTCCGCTACCGGGTCGATCTCTTCGAGACTGAAGCAATCGAACTCCAGGCAGGCGAGAGGATCCGCTGGACCCGCAACGACAAGGAACGCTCCTTCCTCAATGGCGAGGAGGCGCAGGTGCTGTGGATCGGGTCGAAGACCTTGCGGCTCCGGACGGCCGACGGTCGCACGCTTAACCTCAAACATGACGATCCCCAGCTTCACTTCATCGACCATGCCTGGACCTCGACGGTCCATGCGGCGCAGGGGATCACCTGTGATCAGGTGATTGCGGTCCTCGATGCGGACCAGGGCGCCATCGCCGGCCAGGCGGCGTTCTACGTCGAACTCAGCCGGGCCCGCGACAACGCGGTGTTGCTGACCGACGACCGGGACGGTCTCGTGGAGGCCCTCGAGACGGCGACCGGCGACGAACTCTCTGCCCTCGAGGCGATCGGCCATCAGTTCCGGAACGACACGGCGGTGGCCGTGGCGGAGAAGGAGGCGATTCCCGCCGCCGCGTTGAGCGACGCGAAGGCTTGGAGGCAAGAGGTTCGCGCCACCCTGTCACGTCATCTCGACGCCCGTCTCGCCGAACGCGAGGTGCTGCTTGACCGTGCCCGCCACCCGCGCATCGACGAGAACTCCGCGCTTGCCGGCGTGGACGGCCACGCGGAATGGCGCACGCAGGCGCTGGCGACGGTCGCAGCATGGCGCAACGAGATGGGCGACGAACTGGGCGATGGCAAGGCCGATCTCCTCGGGAAGCTCGTGGCCTTCGACGATCGCCTGGCCGCATTCAACCGGGACCTGCGGCGCCATGCCCAGGCCGCCAGGGCCGAGGAGAAGGACCTTGTCTTCTACCCCGGGATCGACGAGCTGCTGGCCCGCGGCCGGGCCCTTGTCGATACCGCCCCGCGTCCGGAAGAGGTCCCCTGGAACCACCACAACTTCCTGGAGATGGCCACCACGGCGATCGAGGACCACGACCGGGCGGTGGCCAAGACCGACGCCGA
>MPMV01000004.1 GCA_002238685.1 bacterium EF100-94H03 bin56 | reverse complement strand
CTGGGTCGATACCGTCCCGTTCTTCGTCGTGTAGTCCACCGTGACCGGCCAGGACACCGCGTGAGACAGGTACACGTGGAAGTGCGCCCCATCGTGGCGGTCCTCGTGGACCGCAAAGTGAGGGGTGGCCCCTACGCGTATCAGCGTCGGCTCGTCGTCGTCGATGATGAGCATATCGAGCGACGGCCCTATTGGTTCGACAGACGACACCTTTGGTGACCACGCGACCTGCGCCAGCTTGCCGCGCAGCGACACCCGGAACCTCTCGTCGTCGGTGTCGTCGTCCTGCCTCGCCTGCACCTCCAGTGTGCCCGTCGTCGAACCGGCCGGGATCGCGATGTAATTGCGCGGGGCATGGAAATCGCCGTCCTCCGCTCGATGGGGCGCACCTATGGCGCCGCCGCCGCTGTCGCTCCAGCCTGCCTTCAGCGCCACCGGGACACGCAGATCGTTCGACAGCGCCTTCGACAGCGTCGCCGTCACGGTCACCGAAGAGCCTTCCCGGATGCGCTGCCGCGGCACCGACAGCGACACCGTCGCCTCCGCGGCGTCGTCGATGGTGAGCTCCACCGACGACGGATCGCCTGCCCGCGCCCAGCCGGGCAGGTTCGCCGTGTCCAGCGACACCGTGAAATTCTCGTCTTTGTCGTCCGAGTCCACCGCGGTGGACACCCGGAAGCTCGTCGAGGTTGTGCCGCAACTGACCGGGATGCCGAGCTGGCGCGCATACCCTACGGCTTCCGCCGACACGTCCACCGGGATCCACACCGTCTTGCGACAGCTCAGCGGCACCGGCTTGGAGAAGGTCATTGTCATCAACACCAACTCGCCCTCCGGCACCGTGGTCCGGCGCGCCGACAGCGATATCGCCGGCTTGTCGTCGTCCGCGATGGTCACCTCCACCGAGGACGACGCGCCCACCGCCCGCACCGAGGACGGCAGCGTCCCCAGCGCCACCGTGAAAGTCTCGTCGTCCACGTCCAAATCCTGGTTCGTCCTGATCGTGGTCATGGACTTCGTCATGTTGGCGGGGATCGTGATGGGAAACGGTTTCCAGAAATAATCGGTCCCGTAGTCGCCCTGCTCCGCCGTGCCCCGCGTGACCGTCAGCGGGATCATCACGGGCTGCGTCAGCGCTTTCGTCAGAGTCGCCGTCACCGTCACCGACGACCCCTCGCCGACCGGGTTCGGGGAGGCCAGGAGCGCGACGGCGGGAAGCCCCTCGTCGTCCGCGATCGTGATCTGCACCGAGGTCGCGCTACCCGCGACGACGCCCGAAGGAAGGCTGCTCCCCAGCGTCAACGTGAAGGTCTCGTCGTCCGCGTCGGTGTCCTGATTCGTGGCGATCGTGGCCGTGCCAGCGGTCGAGCCGGCGTTGATGGCGATCGACGAGAGCGTTCCGTGGTCGCCCGATTCGGACGTGTTCCGTGCCACCGACACCGGAATCGTCACGGTGCTCGAAAGCGGCGCCGACAGACTCGCCCGCACCGTCACCGAAGCCCCCTCCGTCACCGTGGTGGGCGTGGCAGAGAGCGTCACCACGGGTACATACGGCCTGCCGGTCGTGGACGCCCAACTGCTGATGGCGAATGGGTTCAATCGGACATAACGGATCTCGACCTCGTAAGCCCTGCCGTTCGTCAAACCCGTAATTTCGTAGGAACTGACAAGAGAGCCTCCCCCTATGCTCAAGCCGTTCGATGCAGGATCACCAGTAGCAGCAGGATTCAACCAGTCGCTCGTGTTCTGCGCCCTCCAGCGGATGAGCGGCCGATAATTGCTCGGCGCTGCGGTAACGGCAGCTGGGTTGGTCCAGGTTACCGTCAGCTTTCCGTCGCCCGGGGCTGCCGCCAGATTGGCCGGCGGAGCCACGTTCTGCGCCTCCGCCGGCGCGGCGTGGAACAGCGAGAGCGCGCCGAGCAGTAGCGCGAGGGCGGGGAGGAGACCGGAGAGGCGGGCGCGGTGGTGCCCGGGTTGCGCGTCAGAACTGCGCGGGGAGCCTGCCGATGGCGAGGGAGCCGGAGCGTGCGCCCCGGCCTCGCTCCGGGCGCACGTCATGCCGCTGGGCCGCTGGGCCGCTGGGCCGCTGGCCCTCGGGGCCTCTGGGCCGCGGGGCCGCGGGGCCGCTGATTGTATCATCCGGACCCGAAGCGCCGGACAAAGTCAAGCGCCGTTTCGCCTGCCGCCAAACAGGAGCGCCAGCGCTGACAGGCGAAGACGCCACGGTCCTGCCCGATGCCCCGTCCGCACCGGCGGACGACACGGCACACGCATCCGACATCTTTCTCTCCGATTCCCGCATGACACACTCCCGAAGGTTTCGCGGATCGCGATCCGCTTCAACTGTGAGTTGGACACGAACCGTATCCGCCCGATGGCGGAGTGACAATGGGTCTATTGTGTGCAGAGCGTGTGCCAACGCGGTCATGATGGTGTGGTTTTCGGAGATCGCGCAAGTTCCTCGACCACTTCGATGAAGCTCGCGCCGCCGGCGACGAAGAGGCGGCCCGTCGCCTGGAAGAGGAGGCCGAGGCGCTCCGTTGGAAGAAGCCCAAGATGGTGATGCCGGACCGTGAGGTTCCCGCGGCGATCCTCGACGAGAGGTTCGACAGGTACGAGGACCGCCGGCACGGCGAACGTCATAGGCCTTGCCCCCTCGTCGAGCGCGGCGCGCGCACTGGGCCGCGAGACCGGCATCGCCACGCGGACCCTGCAGTGGTTCCTGACGCGCCATGGCGAACCCTCGCCCGAGACTCAAGGATCCCTGCGGCCTGGCGCTTCGAGGTGGAGTCGGGCCTCGCCGCGGCGCGGGAGCTGCTGGGCATGGCCGAGGCTCCGGACCTTGCCGGCCTCGTGGCCCGAGCCGACGCCGTCCTGGCCGGCGACGATCGCGTCTTTGCCAGGCAGGCGACCCGGGACCATGCCGAGGCCTGGGAGGAGCGCTGGCAGGACCTCGAGAAACGCGCCGAAGACGCGGGCCTGTCGGTTCACGATCACGGGTCGGCCGCCGGCGCCATCGTTCGCGCGCGGCGGATCCTCGAGGACCCGGTCTTGCCGGAGTCTCACCGGGAGCGGATCTCGGGCGTCGTCGAGGCTTTCGAGGCACGCGACGAAGCCCGCCGGCAGGCCGAGACGTGGTTTGCCCGATGGGAGGAGCGCGAGACATCGCAGGCAGCCTCTGCCGAGGCCATGATCGGCGATGCCCGTCGGCTCGTCGCCGACCCCGCCCTTCCCTCGACGCTTCAATCCCGCCTCACCCTCGTCATCGAGCGCCATGACCGTCTGACGCGCGTTATCGCATCCCCGGCCGTTGCGGAAACCACGTCCCCGGCTGTGGAGACCACGGTTCCTGCTGCCGCCGATGCCGTGCCGAGAGAGCCGGTGACGCCCGGACGACGGGAAGACGATGCCGCGCCGGTCCGGCCGGCCGTGGTCGAGGACGAGAAGGAACGGGAAAGACGGCGCGAGCGGGCCCGCGAGGCCGCCAACCGGGCACGGCAGCAGGCCGAGGCCGCCCATCGCCAGCTGGAGGGCTAGGAGGCGCACATCGCCCGTGGCGATCTCGGTCATGTTATCGCTCATGCCGACGAGGTGGCTCGGGATCCCGATCTCGCCGCTCCCGGCCGCCGCCGTCTCGAAACAGCGGTGCGCCTGGGCCGCCAGCGCCTCGACTCGCACGAAGCGTACGGCGACTGGCAGGCGGCCTGCCGAAACCATGCCGATGCCGCAGCGTCACAGGGCCGCCACGTGCTCGATCACTCCGGCTATCGCGACCTCGTGACCTCGGCGCGCCGGTTGGCGAAGAACAAGGCCTTGAGCGGGACGGCACGCAGGGTGGTCACGGCCTGACTTGCCGAAGCCGCGGACATGGCCGATGCCCGCGCGGCCTTCCTGGAGCGGCGCATCGCCTGGCAGCGCCTGCAGGCCGAGGCGGAGGCCGAAGGCAGGAACCCCCTCGATCTCCCCGCAGCCCGCCGCGTGGTGGCGTGGCTCCGGGAGAACCTGGAAAGCGCCGGCGTCACCGAGACCGAAAGGCAGGCCATGAGGGATGTCGTGGCGCGCCACGAAGCCCGGAAGGCCGAGCGCAGGCGCCGCGACCGCGGGATCAGCTGGCGGATGTAGGCCGGTTGCGTTCGTAGACCTCTTCCTCAAGCCTGGCGGCGCGGCTGTCCTGCAGCACCTGTTCGAGCAGGCTGACCATGGTCTTGTGACGCCCGGTGCGGGTCATCACGTCGAGCCTGATCTCGAAGAGCACCCGCAAGGTCTCGGCGAAGCCGGGCGCGTCATCGGTCCCCTCCAGGTCCCGGACGGTCTCGCCGATGGCCGTGACGGTCTCCAGCAGGGTCCGCTGTTCCTCCGGGCCGAGGACGAGGCGTGGCGGGTTCCTTCGACGGCGGGTTGCGGCTGAGCGCCCTATCCACGATCAGCTTCGACATCGACACGCCCTCGCGCTCCGCACAGGCGCGGATGCGCTCCCGCTCGAGACGGCTGCACGAGATCGAGTGCATGGTGACCCTCTCCTCGACGCGCCGGTCCGTCATGACGCAGGCTCCTGGCTCCCGGCGTCGTGCCGGGTCTGGAAGTCCCGGGCTGCAAGGTAGAGGAACGACAGCGCCTCCATGGCCGTGACGTCGCTCCCCGGCAGCGGTTCCCTCAGTTCATCGAGGACCAGCAGGATCCGGTTCACCCGGTTGAGGAGATCGCGCTGCTCGTCTTCCGAGAGCGCCAGACGCATGTCGTCCTTGTATGGACGCCTCCCGGAACGCAAGGACCGATTTTGTTGTGACGGGCAGGCAGATTGCAGTTTTGTATCCGGCCTGTTGATGCGGGGTCTTCTCCCCGCTGGCCCTGATGGAATCTGCCGATCCGCGCCTCATTTCCTCCGCGGGCTTTTCGCCCCGGACGACATTCAGGCTTGGCGGATCGCGGTCTGACCTGTTGCCATCACTCCTTGTCGTGCCTTGCGCAACCTTTCAGCGGCCACCTCCTCTGTTAGTTCCCTGTCCCGTCGTCGGCCGTGCCTACGCCGGTTGGCTGACGAAGTTTGCCTGGTACGCCCGGTCATGAGCCAGCAGGGCCCAGATCGTGCGCGCCGTCTTGTTGGCCAGAGCCACCGTGGCCACGTTGAGCGGCCGCCGCTCCGCCAGTCGCACCGCCCATGCGGGTGGCGCCTTCGAATGTGTGAGCACAGAACGCGCTCCGTGGATCAGCAGGGTTCGCAGATACCTGTCTCCGCGCTTGGAGATGCCGAGCATGCGGACCCGCCCTCCCGTGCCGTCGTGCCGCGGCACCAGGCCGAGCCAGGCCGCAAACTCACGTCCCGACCTGAAGGCCGCGGGATCGCCCATCGCGGCGACAAGAGCGGTCGCGGTCAGCACGCCGACGCCGGGGATCCCCGCGATCCGCTTGCTGTCAGCATTGCCGCGGTGCCACACCCCGATCCGCCGCTCGATCTCGCCGATCTCCTCGTCAAGCCGGCCGATCCGCGCCCACTGCTCGCGCAACGTGTCGATCACCATCGCCGGCAAACGCTCCGACACCCGCTCCAGGATCCCGGCCATGTCACGGCGCATGCCGGCCCGGCCTTGCGGCATCACCTCGCCATACTCCGTCAGAAGGCCGCGAAGACCGTTGATCTGCGCCGTGCGGAACTTCACCAGCTGCTGGCGCATGCGGTGCAGCGCCAGAACCGCCTGCTGCTCCTCGCTCTTGATCGCAACCGTCTTCACCCCCGGCAACTGCACCGCTGTCCAGATCGCCCGCGCATCGTGCGCGTCGTTCTTGTTGCCTGCCACGAAGGGCCGCACCATCTTGGCCGGCAACAGCAAGGGTTCGTGGCCGAGTTCCCGAAGCCGGCGCGCCCAGTGCTGCGAGCCGCCGCACGCCTCCATCGCCACCACGCAGGGCGGCAGGTCGGCGAAGTGATCCAGGAACTTCGCCCGCGTCAGCTTCAGATCCACGATCTCCCCCGTCTCCATGTCAACCCAGTGCAGCTGGAACACTCGCTTGGCCGTATCCACCCCGACAACAGTTCTGCTAGTCTTCATATCGGATCCTCCGGTTTGCCTGTGAAGAGCTTGCTCTTCCCCATTGGCACTTTAGATGCCGTCGGCCCGCGAGGATCCACTCATCCCTCCAGATCTCGAGCATCAAGGGGCGGGAGGCGTCCATCCCATTTCCTCCTCCAGGACGCAGGCGACGACGAAGCGCGAGATCGTCATTTTCGCCGCCTTCGCCCGCCGGCCGATCTCCTTCCAGTCGCTCGGGCGGCAGCTGACACTGAACTGCTGGTGGCGTTGGCGACTCATCGGTGTTCCCCCTTACCGTCGAGCAGCACCTCGGCCTCCAGCAACGCGTGAGCCTCCTCTCTCGATCGCCTGCCAGGCCTCGCCCTCGCGCTCGAAGCGGTACTGCTCGATGCGGGCGAGCACCAGGAGATGGTGCCCGAGGCGCCACTGCAGGCCGGTCGGAAGGCCCGGCGGTTGTGGTCCGGTTGGGGTCGCACATTGTGGTCTGTTTGTGGTCATCGCATGTGGTCGTGTTGTGGTCACATCTTGTGGTTTTGTTGTGGTGCCGAGGACCTGCTGCACGACGAAGCGGGAGATGGGCATGTCGAGGGCACGGGCGCGCTCGCCGATCCGTGCCCACACGCTGTCGGAGGCCATGATGGAGCGCGCCTTGCGCTTCGGCTCCTTCGTGTCCATCATTCGCACAGGTGCCGGTGGGCGGGACGACATATGGCGTTGTTCTCGTAAGGGGTGACGAAGTGCATATACGATTGATATATCATGAAACCTCAATGATGTTCATTGATACCCATTATTCGTGTTTGCCATGTACTGGCGGGTTAGCCCCGTATCTGGCCATCTGGAGAAATGGTATCGATTACTTCCCCGAATGCAACTGTGCGATACCAGATATGCAATCTAATACAGGCCATATGTCGTCGGAGGTGCTTGACATAGACATTATTGTAGCGTAGTAACAAATGCATAGAGAGGGGCGTGACGGTGCCTGATGTGTTCATACAGGTGTGACTATCTTCATTGTCTCGTCACACCAGGGCCGGGATCAACATCGCGCTGACAGGCTGAACCGCGGCAAACAAACCCACCCCGTAGTGTTGCGCCAGGGAAAGGACCAGGCCCTGAACCGCGCAGACGCCGACCAGAAGGGCAAGAAGCCAATGTCGGTCGCGTCTGACCACCAACCTGACAAACAGGAGCCCGAGGAACAGCGCACTGATCATGGGGATGGGAAGTGATGGCATGAGTGGAGCCTGTGTGTGCAGTCGACCCGACGTGGGGGCTCTATGTCGCAACCGGCAGTTCACGTCATCGGCGTGTGGCCCCGCTTCCTGTACCTAAACCGGTTTTGCGCTTCCTGAAACCGGTTCGAGGACGCGGATCCGGAAACCGCCCGGTAGCAAGGGAGACGTTTCAACCCAAGCGAAGGAGATTGTGATCATGAAACGTCTTGCCATCCTTGCGGTGTCAGTCGCGTTCAATGGCGCCGCACTCGCCGACGATGGACCCGGATTCACAAGGTTCACCCTGGACGTGGCGCATCACGACACGCCGGTCGAAGGCGCCGTCTGGTACCCTGCCGACGCCGGAGGCGAACGGCTCGAGGTCGGCGAGAACGCCGTCTTTGTCGGTGTGCCGGCTCGCAAGGACGCTGTCCTCTCCGAAGGGCGCTATCCGGTCGTGCTGTTGTCCCACGGGCTTGGCGGCAGGGTTCGCACCCTGGCATGGCTGGCAGCCGGGCTGGCTGAACGGGGTGCGATCGTCATCGGCGTGAATCATCCGAACAGTACGACCCTGGATCTCGATCTGCGACAGGCGGTGGACCACTGGACCCGCGCCCGGGATCTGCAGGCCGCCCTCGACTACCTGCTGGAAGAACCGCGTTGGCTGGAGAGTGTCGATCAATCCCGCATCATGGCCGCCGGCTTTTCTTTCGGCGGATGGACCGCCCTTTCGATGGGCGGCGTGACGGGCCACCAGGCCGGCTTCGCCGCGTACTGCGAAGAGTTTGTTCACCAGGATTCCGTCTGCCGAGATCTCGCTCGCGCAGACGTCGACCTTCGCGTGCTGGACGTCGACCGTTGGAATGCTTCCTACAGGGACGGTCGCGTTGCGGCGGTCGCAGCGATCGATCCATGGCTTCACCCCGGTCTCCAGGCGAGCAATGTGACGGACCTGGTCGACAATATCCTGCTCATCGGACTCGGCTCCGCCAGCGAGCGCAACCTGACCAGGGTTTTCGGCGTGCCGGACAGCAACCCTTCGATCCTGATGTCCGGTGTCAGCAAGGAGATCATCGTGCCGGCCAGGCACTTCACCGCGCTCCTCACCTGCAAGCCGTCAGGAGCGGCAATCCTGAAGGAGGAAGGCGATGACCCGGTCTGTGACGATCCGCAGGGAACGGACCGCGGCGCTGTTCATCGGCGCATCGTGTCTCTCATTGCCGGACAACTGGGACTCGACGACTGATGCCAGCCATCCCGGGCACGCGTTAGAATCGCCACAGGTGCGGGATTGCCGGGCACAGCCTGATGCAGGTGGTCCGGCAATCCCGCTGCCTCTTCTTCCAAGGGGGACTCTTGAGGCGGCGACAATTGCCCGGGCGATGATGGAGGTTCCGCACTACCCATCGGCTGACAACGTGTCTAGTATGTCCGGCAGATGCGAGGGAGGTCGCCGCTCTCCCCGTCTCTGCCACCGAGCGTGCGGCGAAGGTAAGGCTGAGGAGAGGTGCCGGGGTATGCAGAAATCGCTTCTGATTGATCCTGACAAGTGCACGAGTTGCCTGCAATGCGAAATGGCCTGTTCGTTCGAGCATGAAGGCTCGTTCAATCCGGCCCGCTCCAGGATCAAGATCTTTGAATTCGAACACGGCAAGCGTGCCGTTCCCTATACATGCACACAGTGCGCGGAGGCATGGTGCGTGCATGCCTGTCCGGTGGAAGCGCTGGTCCGCAACCCTGTGACGGGAGCGGTCGAGGTCAAGGACGATGTCTGTGTGGGGTGCAAGGTGTGCACGATTGCCTGCCCCTTCGGGACGGTGAACTACAATCCCGACACAGGCAAGGTCATCAAGTGCGACCTGTGCCATGGCGACCCCAAGTGCGCCGAGGCATGTCCCACCGACGCCATCGTCTACGTGGATTCGTCATGGACCGGTCTTGATCGCATGCGGCGATGGGCCGGACACGTGGACACCAACCAGTCGGCCAAGGCCTGACGACAGCTCCGGGGAGAAACGACGATGTCCTGGCAAGGCCAGATCCTGCGTGTCAATCTCACCAAGGGAACCGCTGAAGCCGAACCATTGAACATGGAGTGGGCCAACGCCTATATCGGCGAACGCGGACTTGGCACGAAGTACCTTTACGAAAACGTGGATCCCAAGTGCGATCCGATGGGACCGGACAATGTTCTCATCTTCGCCACCGGACCGCTCAACGGAACCATGGCCTCGACGAGTGGCCGTTATGCGGTGCTCTGCAAGAGTCCCCTCACCGGCGCCATCGGCGATTCCAACTCCGGCGGCAAGTTCGGCGCCTTCCTGAAGTATGCCGGCTACGATCTGCTGCTCATCGAGGGGAAGGCCGACAAGCCTGTCTATCTCCATATCGATGACGATTCCGTCGAGATCCTGCCGGCGGACGAGATCTGGGGGACCGGTGTCTGGCATACCGAGGAATGGATCAAGTCCCGTCACCAAAACCCCCAACTCAGGGTCGCCTCGATCGGCGAGGCCGGGGAGAACGGCGTTCTCTACGCCTGTGTCGTCAATGACCTTCACCGCGCTGCCGGACGCTGCGGCGTCGGTGCCGTCATGGGATCAAAGAATCTCAAGGCGGTGGCGGCCTACGGCACCAGGGGAGTCACGGTCGATGATCCGGTGAAGTTCATGGACGTGGTGAAGGACACCCACGCCAAGCTCGCTGCCAGTGATGGCCGCGAGGAGCTTACCGAGGGTGGCACCCATCCCATGATCGACATGATGCAGGAGTGGGGCGGACTGCCCACCAGGAACTTCCGCGAGGTCCAGTTCGAAGGCATCGACAAGGTCAACCCCGCGGCAACGACCGCGGCCAACGCCAATGGCCACACCAATCTCATTACCAACAAGGCCTGTTTCGGGTGCACCATTGCCTGCGGCAGGATCGCTCATATCGATCCGGAGCACTTCACCATCGTCAACCGGCCGGAGTACCGGCATGCCTCGGGTGGCCTGGAGTACGAGACGGCCTATGCCTTCGGCCCGGCGGTTGGTGTCGACGACCTCGATTCCCTGACGTTCGCCAACTACATGATGAACGAGCACGGCATGGACCCGATCTCTTTTGGCGTGACCCTGGCGGCGGCGATGGAACTCTTCGAGATGGGAGTCCTCACCAAGGACGACACCGACGGCATCGACCTCGGTTTCGGCAGTTCGGAGGGACTGGCTGTCATGGCGGAGAAGACCGGCAAGGGCGAAGGTTTCGGCAAGGAACTGGCCCTGGGTTCCAAACGGCTGTGCGAGAAGTACGGTCATCCGGAACTCTTCATGGGCGTGAAGGGCCAGGAGTTCGCCGGCTACGACAGCAGGGCCCTGCAGGGCATGGGGCTGGGCTACGCCACCTCCAATCGCGGCGCCTGCCATCTCAAGCACGATGTCTTCGGCCCCGACATGGAGGACATTTCCGGCAACGGCAAGGCGGCCCCGGTCAAGGAGAGTCAGGACATGGTCTCGATGATCGATTCCACCGGTCTTTGCCTCTTCACCACCGCTGGTTGGGGGCCGGAAGACTTCGTCGCCCAGCTTGACGCGGCACTCCCCGGGGACTGGACCCTGGAACGGTGCATCGAATCGGGTGAAAGGACATGGACTCTCGAGCGCATGTTCAACATGGCCGCCGGGTTGACGGCTGCCGATGACACCCTGCCGCCGCGTATGCTGAACGAGCCGGTGCCGTCGGGAAGTGCCAAGGGCAAGGTGAGCGAACTCTCGAAGATGCTGCCGGAGTACTACAGCCTGCGCGGCTGGACGGAGAACGGTCAGCCGACCAACGAGACCCTGGCGCGCCTCGGTCTTTGACCCGGTCAACGTCAAAGGGCGGTAACCGCCGGATGTGTGTATCAGGGATTCCGGCCACATGGCCGGAATCCCGTTCTTCGTGGAGGGGACAACCATGAACCATGTCATCGTTGGCGCCGGCCCCGCCGGCGTAATCGCGTCGGAAACTCTGTCCCGCATGGGGCACGGCGGCCGTATCACGGTGTTGTCGGACGAACCGGAACCGCCCTATTCCAGGATGGCAATTCCCTATCTCCTGGCCGAGAACATCGATGAGGAAGGGACGTGCCTTCGCCACACGGACGGCCACTACGACGGTCTCGGCATCACTGTGAAACACGACTCCGTGACGGCCATCGATGCGGCAGCAAAGTCCCTCTCCCTGGCCAGTGGTGTCAGCCTTGCTTTTGACAGGCTGCTTCTTGCCACCGGAGCACACCCCATCCGGCCGCCGATTCCAGGCATGGATCTGGAGAAGGTGATGTCCTGCTGGACCCTTGCTGATGCCCGCCGGATCATGGAGCACGCGAAACCCGGTGATAATGTCGTGCTGATGGGTGCGGGTTTCATCGGATGCATCATTCTCGAGGCCCTGGTCGCCCGTCAGGTCAATCTCACCGTGATCGAGATGGCTGATCGCATGGTCGCCCGCATGATGGACAGGACCGGCGGTGACATGATTGCCGCATGGTGCCGCGAGAAGGGAGTCGACGTTCACGTGTCGACCCGGGTGAATGGCGTCTCCCGGAACAGCGACGGCTCACTCACCCTCGATCTCGAGGGCAAGGCGCCTGTGAGCGCGGATCTTGTCGTGTGCGCCACGGGTGTTGCGTCGAATACCGGGTTCCTGGAAGGCAGCGGAATCGAGACCGACATCGGTGTCATGGTCGACGAACACCTGGAAACGAGTGTTCCCGGCATCTACGCCGCCGGAGACGTTGCGGCGGGATTTGATTTCATGACCGGTGGTCATGATGTCCATGCCATCCAGCCCACGGCAAGCGAACACGGGCGCATTGCGGCGCTCAACATGGCGGGCAATAGAACGGCCTATCGTGGCAGTCTGGTCATGAATACGCTCAACACGCTTGGCCTCATCTCCACATCCTATGGACTGTGGGATGGCGTCGAGGGTGGTGATGTCGCGACCGCCGCCGATGCCCGGGCCTACAGGTACCTGAGACTGAATTTCCGAGATGATGTTCTCGTGGGATGCCTGGCGCTGGGCCTCACACAGCACGTCGGTGTGCTGCGTGGTCTCATCCAGACGAAGACGCCGCTTGGAAAGTGGAAGGATGTCCTGATGGCTGATCCCCACCAGATCATGTCCGCCTATCTTGCCACGGCCCAGGACGCGTCACGCCGCGCTGCATGAAGATTCTCGTGAGAACCGCGGGCCTGCTCGGCAAGTATCTGCCGCCCGGACCCGTGAAGAACCGCGCCGAGATCGATGTGCCGGCCGGTTCCACCATCACCGGTGTCATGAAGCGCCTTGGATTTCCCGAAGGAAGCTACCTGGTGACGCTGAACGGCACGGCTGTCCCGACGGCCGAGCGTGACACACGGGAACTCGGGAAGGGCGACAACCTGGCGCTCATGCCGCCGTTGAAGGGTGGCTGATACCGGTCAGTGGGCCTTGCGGTCGAGATCGATTTTCCGCGGCGTGTGCTCGCTGGCGTCGACGTCGTAGGACCGCCGGATCCGGACATTGCGCAAGATTGTCTCGAGGAGGCGCACGGCCTGGGCCTCGTTGTGTGACGGATCTTCGCAGGACCGCCGCAGCCAGTCGACCATGTCCCGCTCGTTCCCGGCGAGTTCGTCGGCGACATCCTCCACTTCATCGAGCAACCGCTGCACTTCCAGATACTGCACAAGATCCGTCAAGGGACTGCCTCCCGATCCGGCATTCCCAAGACTGGCCTCTCCTTCTCCCCCTGTCCAGATTCAAGATGGGGTGGTCCGAGGTTTGCCGGCCTTCCTACCACCGCTGGAATTCGGTCCTCCTTCAGATATCGAAGCGACAGGTTTGTGGCCGCCTCTTATGCGCTGCGATGGCCGGGTCAGGGACATGTCACAGCACCTGCGTCAGGACAAGGTCGACTTCTGATGGCGCGCTTCCCGTGACGTTTGGCGCCTGCGGCGATCAGCACTCGGTCAACTGCGAGCGCATTCCCGTAACCCCGGTACGCCGACCGGCCCGGCGGATTGGGGCCGGTGTCTCCGAAGGGCGGATGGCACGCCGATCGCCGGACCTGCCGGCATGCTCGACGTGGACACCGTCATCGAATCAAGGTTCGAACGGATTCAACACGTCGATACCGAGCCCTGCAACATCGGACACGTTGCGCGTAACAAAGGTCAGGCCGCTGACCTTCGCCGTCGCGGCCAGCAACGCGTCGATCACTGGCACGGGGCGGGTTGCATTCATTCGCCCCCATTCGTCGGCCACCGCAGCATCGACGGGCAAGACTCGCTCGCCAAAACCCGTGATCACATCATTCAACCAAGCCTCGAGTGCGGCTGCCTTGTCTGGATCACGGTGGCGTGCCAGTTCCACGCCTTTGCGGATCTCCCCCAGCACCAGAGTGCTAAGCCAAAGATCGTCGTCGGCGACACCGTCCCACCAGGCAGTGACATTCCGGTCGCAGTGTCCGCCTCTGCGAACCTCCGAAATGATGTTGGTGTCGATCAGAAAACTCAAAGCGCCACGTCACGGCCGAAGTTGCGTGGACGTTCCAGATCGATACCTTCAAGCGGCGCCGAGGCCAGCAACGATTTGAGACCACCAGAACGGCGCGCGACTACCTTCTCGCGCAGAATGGCGCGGGTCTCGACCTCGCGCGTGGGATCGCCGAGCGCTGCAGCCACGCCCCGGACGAGGCTCGCATCCTCCTTGCGAACCTGAACCTCGACACGCACGAAGCCCAGCCGTCGGCGGCGTTTGCGCCATTGCGTGACAGGAGACAGATCGGTGTTGGCCATGATCCCCTACATTTCCGGAAATTCTACCGGAAATGTAGGGGTGCGGCAACCGGAGCCACGATCATCCAGTCAAGGCTCTGGTCGTGTCTGCAGTTCTGGTGGACGAGGCGGGACGCAACAGCCTCTTCGTTCTGACCAATAGCGAACAGTTCCGGCTTTCCGACGCCTCGACCCATCTGCAAAACCTGACCGGCACCAGAGTCTGCCGCACACCGGAGCCTGCGGACATTCCGGATCCAGCGATTCCGGGGTTCAGCGGTGGAGGGCGCGATGCCACGGCGCCGTGGGCCTCTGGTCTGAGTGGACGCCGGGAGCCATCTAGGTGTGCGTGTGCGCGAGGGGCGTGGTAAGGTTTTGGCCGATGTCGTTCATGGGAGAGATCGGGTGTCTCGCAGGAAATTGGCCCTCGTCGGGGCCGGCCAGATCGGTGGAACACTGGCTCACCTTGCAGGGCTGAAGGAGCTCGGCGATGTTGTCCTCGTCGATATCGTCGAAGGCGTGCCCCAGGGCAAGGCGCTCGATATCGCGCAGTCGGGCACGATCGAGGGATTCGATGCCGCGATCAGCGGTGACAACGGCTATGCCGCCATCGAGGGTGCCGATGTCGTCATCGTGACGGCGGGTGTCGCACGCAAGCCCGGCATGAGCCGTGATGATCTCATCGGCATCAATGCGGGTGTCATCACGAAAGTGGGCGAGGGGATCGCCCGCCATGCGCCCGACGCCTTTGTCATCTGTATTACCAACCCCCTCGACGCGATGGTGTGGCACCTGCAGCGTGAATCGGGACTCCCTGCCAACCGTGTTGTCGGCATGGCGGGCGTGCTCGATTCGGCACGGTTCCGGGCGTTCCTTGCAGAAGAGATGAATGTCTCGGTCGAAGACGTCAGCGCCCTCGTCCTCGGCGGCCACGGTGACACCATGGTGCCCCTGGTGAGGTATGCAACCGTCGCCGGTATCCCGCTGCCCGACCTCGTCGCCATGGGCTGGCTTTCCCCGGAAAGGCTCGATGCCATCATCCAGAGGACCCGTGACGGTGGCGCCGAGATCATTCGCCACCTGAAGACCGGGTCTGCATTTTATGCTCCGGCATCGTCGGCCATCGCCATGGCCGAATCCTATCTGAAGGACAAGAAGCGCGTTCTTCCCGCAGCGGCGCGCCTCGACGGCGAGTATGGTGTCGACGGTCTCTATGTCGGTGTTCCGGTGGTCATCGGCAAAGGCGGTGTCGAGCGCATTGTCGAGATCCGTCTCGACGACACCGAACAGGCGATGTTCGACCACTCGGTGGCGGCAGTGAGGACGCTGATGACAGCACTGGAATCCGTCGTCTCGGCCAGGGAGCCGTGACGGCGGCATGGACCGTTCTGCGGCCATGGGCCTTTCGGGGACTGGTCGCGGCCCTTCTGGTCCTGGTGCCGGGAGGCGTTCAGGCTGAGGAACGGGGGACCGCTCGCGATGCCCAGGAGCTCGTTCGGCGCGCCATCGAGCTGTATGACACCATGGGTCTCAGGGCCTTCTTTTTGATCTCCTGGGATCCGTCCTACATTCACCACGACCTCTACGTGTTTGTTCTCGACAGGATCGGATCGGTCGCCGCGAACGGCCTCGATCCCCGCCTCGTGGGCATGAACGCTCTCAATGTCCGTGACCCCGAGGGTGTGAGATATGTTCGCGAGATGCTGCAGCGGGCGACGCCCGACGGTGTGTGGATCGACTACATATCCTTCGACCCATTCGCCGGGAAACCTGCACCGAAGTCGTCCTGGGTGGTCCGCCACGACGGTTTCATCTTCGGTTGCGGCATCTTTGCCGGTGACATCAGCATATGAGCGTCCCACCGGTGACAGCGGTTGTCATTTGCCGGGTGGTGGGTAGAGTGAGTGAACGGTCCATGAACCGGATAGTGATGTGAATCTTCACGAATACCAGGCGAAGGCCCTGTTGTCCGCAAGAGGCGTTCCCGTTCCCCGTGGCCAGATTGCCGCAAGCGCTGATGAAGCGGTCGCCGCTGCACGCGAACTGGGCGGGAAGCTGTGGGTGGTCAAGGCCCAGGTGCACGCCGGTGGCCGGGGAAAGGCTGGCGGAATCCGTGTCTGCCGCAGCCTTGATGAGGTGGGGGAGGCCGCAGACGCCATGATCGGCAGCCGCCTGGTCACCCACCAGACAGGTTCCGATGGCAACCCGGTCAACCTCGTCTACATCGAGGAAGGTCTCTCGATCGCCGCCGAACTCTACCTTGCCCTTCTCGTGGATCGCGCCACGGCCTCCATGGCCATCATCGCCTCGCTCGATGGCGGCATGGATATCGAGGAAGTCGCCGCGACAACGCCTGAACGGATTGTCACCCTGGCCATCGATCCCGCCTGTGGGCTCCAGCCGTTTCATGGACGCCGGCTTGCCGGTGCCCTCGGCCTTGATGGCGATCTCGCCAGGCAGGCGTCCGCCCTTCTCGGGTCGATGGTGGAGGTGTTCCAGGAATCGGATGCCAGCCTGCTGGAGATCAATCCTCTCGTTGTCACCTCCTCGAACGACCTCGTTGTTCTCGACTGCAAGGTCAACATCGACGACAACGCTCTCTTCCGGCATCCCGATCTCGTTGCCATGCGAGACCCCGATCAGGAAGACCCGGCTGAGCGGGAGGCCAATGCCATCGGCCTCAACTATGTCAAGCTCGATGGCACCATCGGTTGCATGGTGAACGGCGCCGGCCTTGCCATGGCGACCATGGATATCTGCAAGATTGCCGGCGGCGAGCCGGCCAACTTCCTTGATGTCGGTGGCGGCGCCACGAGGGATCAGGTGGCGGCAGCCTTCAGGGTCATCGTCTCGGACGCCAACGTTCGAGCCATTCTCGTCAACATCTTCGGCGGCATCATGCGTTGCGACGTGATCGCGCAAGGCGTGGTCGATGCGGCGCGCGAACTCGATCTCGAGGTGCCTGTCATCGTCCGCCTCGAGGGGACAAACGTGGACCAGGGAAAGGCGATACTCCAGCAGTCGGGGATGGCGATCATCCCGGCCGACGATCTTGGCGACGCTGCAGCCAGGGCCGTCGCGGCCATCGGCGGAGGCGGATGATGGCCGTTCTTGTCAATCACACGACCAGTGTTCTCGTCCAGGGATTTACCGGCAAGACGGCAACGTTCCATTCGGAACAGGCGATCGCCTACGGCACCACCGTCGTTGGTGGTGTCACCCCGGGGAGAGGCGGATCCCGCCATCTGGATCGTCCGGTATTCGACACCGTGGCAGACTGCGTCGAGGCGACAGGAGCGAACGCGTCGGTGATCTACGTCCCGCCGCCCTTCGCTGCCGATGCCATCCTCGAGGCTGTCGATGCCGGCGTATCCCTCGTTGTTGCCATCACCGAAGGCATTCCGGTGCTCGACATGGTGAGGGTGCGTCGTGTCCTTGACGGCTCGTCGTCCCGCCTCATCGGGCCCAACTGTCCCGGCGTCATCACGCCCGGGGAGTGCAAGATCGGCATCATGCCCGGACACATCCACAAACGGGGCAGAATCGGCATCGTGTCGCGTTCGGGCACGCTCACCTATGAAGGTGTCCACCAGACCACCATGGCGGGCCTGGGCCAGACGACCTGCATCGGCATCGGTGGTGATCCCGTCAACGGGACGAACTTCATCGACTGTCTCGAAATGTTTCTCGGTGACGACGAGACCGAAGGCATCATCATGATCGGCGAGATCGGTGGATCGGCGGAGGAAGAGGCAGCCGACTTCATGGCGCGCGAGAAGCGCCGCAAGCCGGTGACCGGGTTTATTGCCGGCATGACGGCTCCGCCCGGACGCCGCATGGGTCATGCCGGGGCAATCATCTCCGGTGGCAAGGGCCGTGCCGCCGACAAGGTCGAGGCCATGAGGCGTGCGGGATTCCACATCGCCGACTCACCGGCGAGCCTTGGAACCACCATGCTGACCGCAATGAAGGACTGAGGGAGGCTGCCCCGCGAGCGGGCAGCGTGACACCATGGACCAGAACAAGGACGACGTTTCCTACCTTTACGGACACAACACGAACTACATCGAGGAACTCTACGCACAGTATGCCACTGACCGGTCCCTGGTCAGTGAGGCATGGCGGGAGATCTTCGATGATCTGGCCAGTGACGAGGCGGCCACGCGTTCGGAATTGTCGATTGCCCGCGGCAACCATGGCGTGGCCGATCACCACAATGGAGGGCAGGAGTCGCCAGTTGCGGTGCCGTTGCCTGCCGGAGCGCCGCCACCTCCGGGCAGCCGGGAATCTGTGGCCGAGTTCGCTCTCGCCCGCGACAGCATTCGCATCCTGATGATGATCCGTGCCTATCGCGTGCGCGGACACCTCGCGGCCGACCTTGATCCCCTTGGGCTCGACAGCGACCGCAACCATCCCGAACTCGAACCGCGGACCTATGGGTTCATCGAGCAGGATTTCGGCCGCGAGTTCTTCGTTGACGGCGTTCTCGGCCTGCAGCGGGCGACCCTCGAACAGATCCTTGATGTCGTTCGCCGGACGTACTGCGGCACCATCGGCGTGGAATTCATGCATGTGCAGAGTGCGGAGGAAAAATCCTGGATCCAGCGCAAGTTCGAGGGATCGCGCGGCGATGCCGAACTCGATGCGGAAGAGAAGAAAAGGGTGCTCTCGGAGATCACCCGGGCCGAAGGTTTCGAGAAGTTCCTCAACATCAAGTACCCGGGCGCCAAGAGATTTTCCCTCGAGGGTGCCGAGAGCACCATCGTCGCCATGGAGACCATCATCCGCGGCGCCGCCCACCTGGGCGTCGAGGAGATCGTGCTCGGCATGCCCCACCGCGGTCGCCTCAATGTTCTCACCAATGTCATGGCGAAGCCGTACGCGCAGGTCTTTTCGGAGTTTCACGGGGAGGCCGGACACCCCGATGCCGTGCAGGGCGCCGGTGATGTCAAGTACCACCTCGGCACCTCCTCCGACCGGCAGGTCGCCGACGGCCGCACAATTCACCTCTCGCTGACGGCCAACCCCTCCCACCTCGAGGCGGTCTGTCCCGTGGTGCAGGGGCGGGTGCGCGCAAAGCAGGCCATCGCCGGTGACGACGACCGCAAGAAAGTCATGGGCCTGCTTCTGCACGGTGACGCGGCCTTCGCCGGCCAGGGCCTGGTCGCCGAGACGCTGGGCATGTCGGAACTGCGTGGACACAAGACGGGCGGCACCATCCATCTCATCGTCAACAACCAGATCGGCTTTACGACGAGTCCGAAGTTCTCGCGATCGTCACCCTATCCGAGCGATGTGGCCAAGATGGTGATGGCGCCGATCTTCCACGTGAACGGTGATGATCCCGAGGCGGTCGTTCACGTTGCCAAGCTGGCGGTCAAGTATCGCCAGGAATTCGGACGCGACGTCGTCGTCGACATCTTCTGCTACCGTCGGCATGGCCACAACGAGGGGGACGAGCCGGCGTTCACGCAGCCGTTGATGTACGGAAAAATCGCCGGCCATGCGACCACACGCGAAGTCTACGCCGAGAGGCTGGTGTCCGAAGGGACCATCGCGCCGACCGAGTCCGAGGCCATCAGCCGCAACTATTACCAGGTCCTCGACGAGTCCCTGGAAGCTGCGGCGGGATTCCGCACCAACAAGGTCGACTGGCTGGAGGGCGTCTGGTCGGGAATCGAGGTCGCCGACAGGGATGGCGCACGGCGTGGCAAGACAGCTGTGACCGTGGACGACTTGCGCGATATCGGCCGCGCCATCTGCACGATTCCAGAGACTCACAATGTTCACCGGAAACTCCGGCGCATCATTGGCCAGCGCCGGGAGATGATCGAATCGGGCCGCAACATCGACTGGGCCACGGCCGAAGCACTGGCTTTCGGCACCCTGTGTTACGAACGGGCCAACGTGCGCCTTTCGGGTCAGGATTGCGGCCGCGGCACCTTCAGCCAGCGCCATTCCGTCCTGGTGGACCAGGACACCGAGGAACGCTTCATCCCCCTCAATCACATCAGCGAGGATCAGGGCACCTTCGAGGTGATCGACAGCATGTTGTCGGAAGCGGCGATCCTCGGTTTCGAGTACGGCTACAGCCTTGCCGACCCCAACACCCTGGTCCTGTGGGAGGCCCAGTTCGGCGATTTCTCGAATGGCGCCCAGGTGATCATCGACCAGTTTCTCTCGGCCGGAGAGAGCAAGTGGTTCCGAATGTCGGGGCTCGTCATGCTGTTGCCTCACGGCTACGAGGGCCAGGGTCCTGAACACAGTTCCGCCCGGCCCGAGCGCTATCTCCAGCTGGCTGCCGAAGACAACCTGCAGATCGCCAATTGCTCCTCGCCGGCTTCCTACTTCCACATCCTGCGCCGGCAGATGAAGCGCAAGTTCAGGAAACCGATCGTCATCTTCACGCCGAAGTCCCTGTTGCGCCACCGGCGTTGCGTGTCGGACATCGAGGAGTTTTCCGGCGATACCGAATTCCACCGCATGCTCTGGGACCTTGATGACGCCAAGCGGGGCCAGGACATCGACCGCCTCGTCCTGTGCACGGGCAAGGTCTACTACGACCTTCTCGAGAAGCGGGAAGAACTTGGTCTTGCCAACACAACACTGGCGCGGGTCGAGCAACTGTCGCCGCTTCCGGTCAACCTGATCCAGGAAGTTGTCAGCATCTACCCCAACGCCGAGGTCATCTGGTGTCAGGAGGAGCCGCGCAACATGGGCGCCTGGACCTATGTGCGAGACAAGGTTGACCAGGCGATCGAGGCGGGAACGCTGACGATGCCTCCGCTCCGCTATGCCGGCCGGCCTGACGCCGCATCGCCGGCAACGGGCTATCTCAGGGTTCATGAACGCGAGCAGGAGGCGCTGGTGCGCCAGGCCCTCACGGGTTGACCGCCGCACGCCGTCCTTGAACGAAGGAAGACCACGCCATGCCAGTCGACATCACGGTCCCGCAACTGGGAGAATCGGTCACAGAAGCAACCGTCGCCACCTGGCTCAGACAAAAGGGCGAGACGGTCAACAAGGACGAGCCGTTGCTCGAGCTCGAGACCGACAAGGCCACCATGGAGGTCTACGCGCCGGTCACCGGCGTCATTACCGATGTGCTCCACGCGGAGGGCGCCGATGTTGCGGTCGGCGCCGTGGTGGGACGTATCACCGAAGGTGCCGGCGAGGTTCACAAGACAGCGGAAGCGATCCTGTCACCGGCCGTGCGCCGCGCGCTTGCCGAACACAGCCTTGATGCCGCGGATATCACGGGAACCGGCAAGGACGGGCGGCCGACCAAGGCCGACGTTCTGGAGCACGCCAGACGTGTCGCCAAGACCCCGCCGGCGACCGCCGCCGTGCAGCCGCCGCAGACTGTGCCGGACCCACCTGCCGCGCCCCGGCAGGCGGTGTCGCTCCCGCCGTCACCTCCGGACCCGGAGGGACGCGAGGAACGGGTGCGCATGAACCGGGTGAGAAAGAGGATTGCCGAGAGGCTGAAGGCTGCCCAGAACACGGCGGCGATGCTGACGACCTTCAACGAGGCGGACATGACGGCCGTCATGGAGGCCCGGCGGACCTACCGGGATCTCTTCGAGAGGAAGCACGGCGTCCGCCTCGGATTCATGTCCTTCTTCGTGCACGCCGCGGTCCAGGCTCTCAGGGACATCCCCGCCGTCAACGGCGAGATCGCCGGAGACGAGATTGTCTACAAGCACTACTACCACGTCGGCGTGGCGGTAAGTGCGCCGCAAGGTCTCCTCGTGCCGGTGCTGCGCGATGCCGACCGCATGTCTCTTGCCGATGTCGAGAAGGCCATCGCCGCTTTCGCCGCGAAGGCGCGTGACGGGAATCTCGTTCCCGATGACCTCACCGGCGGCACGTTCACCATCTCGAACGGCGGCATCTTCGGTTCCCTCTTGTCGACCCCGATCCTCAATCCGCCACAATCGGCCATTCTCGGCATGCACAAGATCCAGGAGCGGCCCGTCGTCGTCGCCGGAGACGTGGTCGTGAGACCCATGATGTACCTCGCACTCTCCTATGATCATCGCATCATCGACGGACGCGAAGCGGTGACCTTCCTGGTGCGCATCAAGGAGGCCATCGAGGATCCGCAGCGCCTGTTGCTGAAGGTCTGAACGGACTGTGAGGAGAGCGATCATGGCCGAGCGGGACTTCGATGTTGTGGTGATTGGCTCCGGCCCGGGAGGCTACGTCTGCGCCATCCGCTGCGCACAGCTCGGGCTGAAGACCGCCTGCGTCGAGAAGCGCGCGACTCTCGGCGGCACATGTCTCAACATCGGCTGCATTCCTTCCAAGGCGCTTCTGCAGTCATCCGAACTCTTCAAGCAGACCGCTCACCTCAAGAGCCACGGCATTCTGCCTGGTGATGTCAGTCTCGATCTCTCCGCCATGATGGCACGCAAGGACAAGGTGGTGACGACACTCACCAAAGGCGTCGCTGCGCTTTTCCGCAAGAACGGCATCACGCATCTTTCCGGGACCGGCCGCATTGCTGACCCCCACACTGTCGATGTCGACGGCCACACCGTCACCACGGACCACATCGTCATCGCCACGGGCTCGGATCATGCGACGCTCCCCGGTATCGCAATTGACGAAAAGCGGGTCGTATCGTCGACGGGAGCCCTGTCGCTCGCCGAGGTGCCCCGGAGCATGGTCGTCATCGGTGCCGGCTTCATCGGTCTGGAAATGGGGTCGGTGTGGCGGCGTCTTGGTACCAAGGTCACGGTAGTCGAGTACCTCGACCGCATTGCCCCCGGCATGGATGGCGAGATCGCCGGGCAGTTCCAGAAACTGCTGCGGCGCCAGGGGCTGGTGTTCCGCCTTGCCAGCCAGGTGACTGCCGTGACGCCGGGCGAGGACGCCGTCGATGTCACCCTGGAACCGGCCGGGGGCGGGTCATCGGAGACCCTGACGACGGAGATCGTGCTGGTCAGTGTCGGCCGCAAGCCCTTCACAGAAGGTCTTGGTCTTGCCGAGGCTGGTGTCGCCACCGACGAGATGGGGTGCATCAGGGTGGATGGCCGGTTTGCCACCAGTCAGCCGGGAATCCATGCCATCGGCGATTGCATTGCCGGCGCCATGCTCGCTCACAAGGCCGAGGACGAGGGCATTGCCGTTGCCGAGACCCTGGCCGGCGGTGCGGGGCACGTCAATCAAGATGTCATTCCGGGCGTCGTCTACACCAGCCCGGAAGCGGCGTCGGTTGGCAAGACGGAAGAGGAACTGCAGGCCGCCGGAGTGGACTATGTTGCCGGGCGCTTTCCCATGATCGCCAATTCCAGGGCACGCACCTACGACGAGACTGCGGGGATGGTGAAGGTTCTCGCAGACAGGGCGACCGACCGGGTGCTGGGAGTGCATATTCTCGGCACTGCTGCCGGCGAACTGATCGCCGAGGCCGCGGTCGCCATGGAGTTCGGCGCATCGTCGGAGGATCTGGCCCGTACCTGCCATGCCCATCCGACATTCTCCGAGGCCGTGCGCGAGGCAGCACTCGCCGTCGACGGCCGCGCCATACACGCCTGACGAGGGCGTTTCCAGGTTCTTTCCAGACGATGGCTGTTGAGGCAGATCATCTGCGTGGAGCAGGAAGTTCCCCTCGAGAATTCCGATGCCCCAATTCGCGGGCGAACCGGAGGCCCGGACTCGTCAACAGGAATGATAACGCCCGATTCGCTGCCGTGGGCCCTGACCTTGAAGAGAACGCCGGAGACACGTTCCGGGAGTTCTGCCGCTCCCCGCACATCCACGGGCCCCCTTGGCCCTGAAAGGCTTGAGCCGGGAGTGCTGAACTCCTCTTCATTTCCTTTCAGTCGGTTGAGATCCGGAATCATATCCGAAAGTGCCCATCCGTTGATGACAACAGTCTGCGTCCGGAACCGGACTCGCCGGGCGTCGGTTCGAAGACCTCGACGTCCGCACCCACCCTGTTCAGACTCTCCGCCAGAGCGCTTCTCGCGATTCGCCGCATGGACGGGATCGTCGGGGTGGATGTGGTCAGGGGTCGCTGCGGGAAGACCGTCGAGGGTATTCGGTCAGATCATGTCCGGGAGCCTGATCCGCTGGATCTTGCCAGAGGGGCCCTTGGGGAGGGACTCGAGAACATGGATGCGGTCGGGCGCCCGGAAGTCGCCGATCCTGGAACGGCAGTGTTCGATGAGCTGCTCCATGGTGACGGTGGAGGCCTGCTTCAAACGCACCGCGGCCTCGACGCGCTGGCCGTAGTCGCTGCACGGCCGCGCGAAGGCGGCGGCCTCGACAACATCGGGATGGGCATAGAGGGCATCATCGATCTCGCGCGGCGCGATGTTCTCGCCACCCTTGATGATGAGTTCCTTCAGCCGGCCTGTGACATAGACATAGCCGTCGCTGTCGACATGGCCAAGATCGCCCGTGCGCAGCCAGCCGTCGGGCATGATCGTTTTCGCTGTCGCCTCCGCATCGTCCAGGTAACCCTCCATGACATTGGGGCCGCGCACCGCGATCTCGCCCGCCTGCCCGGGTTCCAGAATGCGTCCGCCGCCATCGAGGATGGCGACCTCGTTGCCGAAGGCGATTCCCGGAGAGCCGATCTTGCGAACGGCGGGCGGCAGGGGATTGGCGAGAATCTGCGCGGCGGTTTCGGTCAGTCCCATGGTCTCGATGATCGCCACCCCGAAGCGCGTTTCGAAAGCCTGGTGGACATCCGGCGGGAGCGCGGAAGAGGCAGAGCGGCCGAACTTCAGCCGCCGGACCGCCTCGGGGTGAGGTTCGGCGTCATGGTGGAGCAGGCGCGAGATGATGGTGGGCACCACCGAGAACCATGTGGCTTCGTGAACCAGGCAGTCTTCCCAGAAGCGCCGCACCGAGAAGCGCGGACAGACGATCACCGAGCCGCCCGAGACGAGCGGCGCCATCAGGGTGACGCAGAGGCCATTGATGTGGAAATGGGGGAGAACGCAGAGCGCCCGGTCCTGCGGGCCGAGGCGGTGGGCCGTGGCCGTGGTCCATCCTCCCGCAAGGAGGCTTCGGTGACTGTGAAGCACACCCTTGGGCCGGCCTGTCGTTCCGGAGGTGTACATCAGCAGTGCCGGATCGCCTGCCGCGGGCGGATACCCAGGCTCCGTCGACTCGGGCATTGTCCGCGGGTCCGCGAGACTCTCGGCGTCGATGACCGCGAGATCGCCCGGTTTCGACTCGCTGAACGACTGCCTCTCGCCGTTCCCGACGATGACCACGCGGGCGTCGCAGTGGCCCAGCACGTATCGATGAACCGCCGCGCCGGCCGCGAGATTCATCGGTGTTGCCCGGAATCCTCCGAGAAAGAGGCCAAAGAGGACCAGGACAGCGGTGCGGCTGTTGCCGAGAAAGGTTGCGACAGTGTCGCCCCTGACTGCGCCGGCGGCCTTCAGGCGACGCGCGACCCTCTCTGCACCCGCCAGCAACTCCCCGTAGGAGAGCTCCGGCGCACCATCGGAAAACAGATGACTGACCGCATTGGGCGTTTCGCTGGCGCGTCGCTCGATCCAGTGACGGATCGAACCGACTGGCGGATCGTCACCGGCCGTCATCGACCGCATTCGGCCCAGTAGTCGGCGAGCACATCCTCGAGAACGGGCTCGCGTGCCGGGATCGTCCGGACCACGCGCGTGATGTTGAGAAAGTGCTTCCAGTGGAGGTTCTCGTCGATCGAATTGCCGCCCCAGCTGCCGCAACCCATGGAGAGCGAGAACGGTACGCCATTATCGAAGGAGCCGCCGGTCGCGATCGCGTGCGCCTGGTTGACGATGATGCGGCAGGCGGGAAGCGTCAGTCCCAGATCGATCGCGCGTTCGTCGAGAGCGGTATGAAGGCCCACCGAATGTCCTGCGCCGGCATGCCGGAGGATGCACGTGACGATTTCCTTGGCGTGCGCGAAGTGCCTGGCGCGGTAGAGCGCCGTGACCAGGGAGATCTTTTCACCCGCAATCGGGTGGTCCGGGCCTGCATGTCCTGTCTCCACGGCAAGAAAGCGCGTGCCGCAAGGGACCCTGCCATCGAGCTCGAGAACGTCGATCAGCACATCGCAGTCTCTCGCGATGGCCAGCGGATTGAGTTTGCCGCAGGGCCAGAGACGCTCGACGACATGGTTCTCGAGAGAAGGATCGAGGATGGCGCATCCTTCCCGGGCAAGCGCCCCGGCAAAGGAGTCGTAGACGGTATCGACCACCACCAGGGCGTTTTCCGAGGAGCAGGAGGTGGCGTTGTCGAAGGTCTTGGAGCGCGCGATCCTCGCCGCGGCAGCGCGCACATCGGCGGTTTCGTCGACAATGACCGGGACATTGCCGGTGCCTACGCCTATGGCGGGCGTGCCCGAGGAGTAGGCCCGTCGCACGTTGTCCTGCGAACCGGTGACGACCACGAGATCCGCCCTCTCGAGAAGTCTCTGCGTTCTCGCCTTGTTGCCGGGGGCCGGGATCATCTGGACGAGACCGGGATCGACGCTGGCCTTCGAGAATTCGTGGTGGATGTAGTCCAGCAGCCGGCAGCACGCTTCGGTTCCCTTCGGCGACGGCGACAGCACGATCGCATTGCCGCACTTCAGCGCATTGATGATGTTGTTTGCCGGCGTCGCGACCGGGTTGGTCGACGGGACGACAGCGCCGACTACACCGATCGGCCGTGCGATCTCGGTGAGTCCCATCGCGGGATTTTCGGTAATCACGCCGCATGTCGCGACATGCGCGATATCGCGCATCAGACCGAGTGTCTTGCGATGATTCTTGGTGACCTTGTCATCGACATTGCCGAGCCCGGTCGTCCGGACCGCAAGTTCCGACAATCTCCGGTTGCGGTCCGGTTCCAGAATCGCCCAGGCGGCCGCCTGGGCGGCCCTGTCGTAGCGCGCCTGTGTGGCGCCCGATTCGTAGCGTGCCTGGGACGTCCGGGCCCGGCCCAGGAGATCGTCGACAAGAGCTATGTCGTCCGCATGGACCATGGTCTTTCCTCGCCAGCCTTGCTGTCCGGGAAGGACCGGGGCAGGGGACCCGTCCCGGTCCTTCCCGACAATTCAGAGATCCTTGAGAAGTTCGCGGAGATAGGCGTCACGCTCTTCCCACATGGCGAGGACTTCCTCGCGGTTCATGACGTGAACCGGGGATCCTCCCGCAGCCATCTTGCCGAGCACGCGGGAGTTCATGAACATCTCCGGCACGATCGCTGCGAGCTTCTCGATAATGGCGTCGGATGTCCCCTTGGGAACCATGATGCCGCGGAAGTTGACGGAACTGTTGTCGACGTCAAGGCCCTCCTCCATCATGGTCGGCACATCGGGGAGGAACTCCTCGTTCCTCTGGATATCCGCCACTGCGAGAATCTTGATGTTGCCGGCTTCGCGGGCGCGGTAGGCGTCCGAGAGATTGTTGATGCCGGCCATCACGTCACCCGCGATCACCGCCTTCATGGCTGCGGCGCCGCCGCCCTTGGTGGGAACATACTGCATGGTGACACCGGCGGCCTTCTCGATCTGCAACGCGGCGATATGGTGTCCGACAAAGAGACCGGCGCCGGAGAAGGTGAGCTTGCCCGGGTTCTCTTCGGCCCAGGCGATGACATCCATCATGGAACTGAAGGGACTGTCTTTGCCGACAATGAAGACCGCCGGGTCGGCGCCCCAGTTGGCGATGGGCTCGAAACTGTCCTTCGAGTACTCGACCCCGCCCTTGATGCTCTGTGCGACGAAGTGCGGGATGTTGTAGGCGGCAAGCGTGTAGCCGTCGGCCTCTGCCTCGGTGGCAAACCAGTTCCAGCCGACACGGCCGCCGGCGCCGGGCTTGTTGATGATCGCGATCGGCACGCCAAGGGCGTCCTCGTTGCCGGCGGTCATGGTGACGATGCGCGCCTGGAAATCCGTGGCTCCACCGGCGCCGTAGGACACCATGAGCATGATCGGTCGGTCGGGATATTCATCCGCCTCGACCGTTCCAACGAGTGCGGCAAGCACCAGCGCGATACCTGCAAGAACCTGTTTCATGGAAGTTCTCCTTTCGTGTGGACAGGCTCGCACCTGCCTAGATGAACAGTCCTCGTGGTGTGAACACCTTGAGAACAACGGAAAAAAGAAGGTACATCACGGCGAGATACCCAGCCGCGATGGCAAGACGTTTCAGCCATGTCCGGACCTGATTGTGGGGCGCCGGATCAAAGAGCGAGAGAATGACGATGAAAGCGATCGCGGACGACGTGTAGAAACCGAGCCATTTCGCCGCGAAGAAGACGTAGATGCCTGCCACGACGACACCCGGCAGAAAATTCTTCACCAGTTCCCGGGTGATTCCGCCTTCGGCAGCTCGGCGGTCGAGGAACGTTCGCGCGAGTGTCCAGCCGGCAAGGATCACGAAAGCCACGGAGATCAGCCTGGGAAACAGAAAAGCTTCGGCGGGGATCTGGCTGAAGCTGATCCAGCATACCCAGATCGCGAGGAGCAGGATGATGCCCGAGGCCAGACGCGGCTGCAGGGCGGTCATGGTGTACCCCTTTCCGCGTTTCCGGCGCGCCGCGCGCGGAGTTCCGCGTAGAGCGAATAGCCGACCGATGCGACGACGATCGCAATGAGAAGAAGGTTGAGCGCTCCCCCGAAGAAGTAGGCGAACGAACCCACCGTCGCCTCGGCGATCAGCGATCCCTGGATGAAGTTGGATTCCGCGATCGGACCCAGAATGAGACCGAGCACCAGCGGTGCGGCGGAAAACCCGAACCGTTCCAGGAAGTACATCATGGTGCCGAGGGCCGCCATGACATAGACGTCGCCCATGGAGTGCTGGACCGAATAGGATCCGAACACCGCAAGGCCCAGGACGATCGGCGCCATGATCGATTTCGGGACAAGCGCCACGCGAGCCGCAAGCGAAGCGACGTAGAGGCCGAACACGCACATCAGAATCTGGCCGATCAGCATCGAGTTGATGAACGGCCAGGCGACATGGGGATGGTTGTCGAAGAGGTCGGTGCCGGGAAAGATCCCGTGGATCAGCAGCCCGCCGAGCAGCACGGCGGCGGTCGGGCTGCCGGGAATGGAGAGTGTCAGGAGCGGGACGAGAGAAGGTCCGACCATCGCGTTGTTGGCGGATTCGGCCGCAATAATGCCTTCCGGATGGCCGGTTCCGAACTTGTCGCGTTCCGGCGAGACCTTGCGCGCCTGATCATAGGCGACCAGTCCGGCGATCTGCCCGCCAATACCGGGAATCAGGCCAATGACGGAACCCGAAACGGTGCCGATCACCACGGCGCGCGATCTCGACAGGAGTTCCCGGAACGCCCGCGAGAGTGGATGCCTCTCGACCGAGATGGCCTCGATCGATGACGACGAGCGGCCATCTGCGAACATGGCGATGACCTGGGGAATGGCGAACAGTCCGATGAGGGCTGGAACGATACTGATGCCGCCGCTCAGGGATGAATGGAAGACGAAACGCTGCACGCCGAGGATATCGTCGAATCCCACTGTCGCGAGCCACAGCCCGATGCATCCCGACAGCAGACCCTTGACGACGCTGGACGTACCGAGGGACCCGATGATCGTGACGCCGAGAATGGCGAGCCAGAACAGTTCCGAGGGTCCGAAGGCAAGCGCCCATTCGGCCAGAACGGGCGTCAGGAAAATCAGAAGCGCGACTCCGATCAGGCCTCCGACAAGTGAGGCAAGGAAAGCAAGCTGGAGAGCTCTGGCGCCTTGGCCCCTGCGGGCCATCTCGTAACCGTCAAGGGTTGTGGCGATATTGGCGGGCGCCCCCGGTATCTTCAACAGGATGGCGCTGACTGCACCGCCGGCGACCGTGGACGTGTAGGCCGCGCCCAGCAGGATCAGCCCGTGCACGGCTTCGAGCTGGAACGTGAAGGGAATCAGCAGGGCGACCGCCATCGTCGGGGAGAGCCCCGGCGTGGCGCCGAGGATCAGACCACCGATCGTTCCGCCGATGAGCAGAAGCATGGCCGGGACCGTGAACACGTCCCCGAAGTAGGTCAGAAACTCCATCCCGCCTCTTGCCGTTCCCTCCGACAACACGGGCTGCTTGCCCACATTCGGGAACGGTAGGGAATGAAAACAATGATGCAAACGTTTTCATCGAGCGAATTTGGTTTAGTCTTGGCCGCACAATGGTCAGGCGGCATGTCGATATCGTTCACGTTGCAAGGCAGGCCGGTGTCTCGCCGGCCACCGTGTCGCGAGCCTTCAACCATCCTTCGCTCGTGAGAGCCGATACCCGGGCAAGAATTTCGGCGGTGGTCGACGAACTCGGCTACATCCGCAACCGGGCGGCACGGTCCATCCATGGCAAGAGAAGCGGAACCATCGGTCTCATCGTTCCGACCGTCGACAATGCGATCTTCTCACGGCTGATCCAGTCGTTTTCCGATGCCCTTAACCTCAGGGGCTTCACCCTCCTGCTCGCGGCCCACGGCTATGACCTTGGACGGGAGAAGGACCTGCTGCGGTCTTTTCTCGAACATCGTGTCGACGGTATCGCCGTGATTGGCCTCGACCACGAGAACGCCACGTTCGCCCTGCTCGAGACCCGCCAGGTGCCCGTGGTTGCGCTCTGGAACCATGACGGCGAATCCCGGATGTCCTGCGTTGGGCCCGAGAATCGCAACGCGGGATGTCTGGCCGCGCAGCACCTTGTGGACCTCGGTCACCGGCGGATTGGCCTGCTGTTTCCACCGACCAGGGGCAATGACCGCGCGGCGTCGAGGCTCGAAGGAGCCGAGGCGCTGCTGGGAGAGCGCGGGATCCAGGTGCCCGAACGCTGGCGAATCGAGGCTGTCTACAGTGTCGCGGCGGCCAAGCGGGCCTTTGTCGACCTCATCGGCGCCGGTGATGTCCCGACGGGCCTCGTGGCCGGCAACGACGTCCTCGCCCAGGGCGCCGTGTTCGCTGCCGCCGAGTGCGCGGTCGGTGTCCCCGACCGGGTCTCCGTGGTCGGGATCGGAGATTTCAGTGGTTCTGCCGAGATGGCTCCTTCCCTCACGACCGTGAGGTTGCCAGCGGCCGACATCGGCGAGGCAGGGGCGGAAGTCCTGCTTGAACTCGTGCGTTCGGAACGGCGTCATCCGCTGATCCGGCGCAACCTCCCGCTGGAACTCGTTGTGCGTGCCTCCACGGCGCCACCGCCTGCCCCTTGAGGAAGGCGCCTGACGCAACGACGCGGTGGTCCTTCACGTAGTCCTCGTGGTTGCGCTCGATCGATCCGGGATCGTAGACATGATTGACGGGAAAGCCCGCCGACTGAACAGCCGTCCGGCTGAGTGGTCGCCGAGCCAGTTGTTCTGCTCGATCCGCACCCCATTGCCGTACCCGGCGGGCAGGGCCGGGACGCTCAGGGGTCTGTGATCGATCCTGGATGCCGAGGACCTTGAGGCGTGTCCGGATACTCACTGCGACCGCGGGCGCAGTCTCCATCATGGAGTTTCGTCCGTTCAGGCCCGTGGATGGGCCTTCTGGTAGACCTCGAGGAGACCGCCGGCATCGATGCGGGTGTAGCGCTGGGTCGTTGTCAGGCTGGCATGGCCGAGCAGTTCCTGGATGGTCCTCAGATCCACGCCGTTGCCGAGGAGGTGGGTGGCGAAACTGTGGCGCATGGCATGGGGAGTCGCGGTGGCGGGAAGGCCGAGGCGTCCCCTCAGTTCCCGGAAGCGCTTCTGGGCCACGCCGGGATTGAGCCGGCCGCCGCGGGTGCCGACGAAGAGGGGGCTTGCGGGCGGCGCCCCGTCGGGGCGATGACGCAGGTAATCCAGCAATGCCTCCCTGACCCGGGCCAGCAAAGGCACCATGCGCGCCTTGTTCCCCTTGCCGACGATTCGCAGGGTCTCGCCACCGGTGATGTTCCTGACATCGAGAGCCAGAGCTTCCCCCAGTCTCAGTCCGCCACCGTAGAGCAGCATCATGAGGGCGAGGTCGCGTTTGCCTATCCAGACCCTCGTTGCCGAGTCCTCGGCGCAGGCCAGCACGTCGGTGGCCTCGTCCATGGTCAGTGGCCGTGGCACCTGCTGCGGCACCCTCGAAGCCCGGGCATTGTGGACCACCGGACTGGACACCAGTCCCTGGCGATCGAGGTACTGGAAGAAACTCTTCACGGCTGACAGGGCGCGCGACGTCGATGTCCTGGCGAGGCCACGCGACGCCCGGCTGGCGAGCCACGATCGCAGGTCCCCATGGTCAATGGAACCCAGTGTCGAAAGGCGTGTTTCCTCGCCATGGTGGTCCGCCATGAAGGCGAGGAACTCCCTGAGATCGCGGTGATAGGCAAGGACGGTGTTGTGGGCGAGGCGACGCTCGGATGCCAGCTTCTCAAGCCATGCCGCTGCCAGTCCCGCCACCTCACCGGTGGCAGCATAGGGTGCGGCGGGATCCGGATATGTGGGCTCCTGTTCCGGTGCCGTCCGGCTCCCCATGGATCAGGTCTCCCGGAGGATGGTCTGGCCCGTCTTCTTCCAGTCCGCCAGGAAGGCATCGAGGCCCTTGGAGGTCAGCGGATGCTCCACCAGCCGGCGCAGGACGCCAGGTGGAAGGGTGGCGACGTCGGCGCCGGAAAGGGCTGCCTGACGCAGGTGAGCCGGCGAACGGATCGATGCGACGAGGATGCGCGTGTCGAGCTCGGGATAGTTGTCATAGACCTCGCGGATATCGTCGATGAGTTCCATTCCGTCGTGACCGATGTCATCGAGTCGGCCGACGAAGGGAGAGATGAAGGCCGCCCCGGCCTTGGCGGCGAGCAGGGCCTGGTTGACGGAAAAACACAAGGTGACATTGACAGCCGTGCCGTCATCGCTCAGCGCCTTGCACGTCTTGAGCCCGTCCCAGGTCAGGGGCACCTTGACGGCGATATTGGGGGCGAGATCGGCGAGTCCCAGTCCCTCGGCCAGCATTGTATCGAAGTCGGTGGCGGTGACCTCGACACTCACCGGGCCGCTGACCACCGTGCAGATGTCCTCGATGACGTCCCTGAAGTGGCGGCCGGTCTTGGCGATGAGCGACGGGTTGGTGGTGACACCGTCCACCATGCCGGTAGCGGCGAGCTCGCGGATCTCGTCCACATCAGCCGTATCGACAAAGAACTGCATGCCGGCGCACCTTCACTGTCTGCAACGAGCCGTAGTCCGGACGACAGGTGTTCCAACCGGTCGCCATCCTCTGGCAGAGTGTAGCGGATGGCCGACAAGGACGCTACAGCCCGGGACACTGTCCAGGTTCTTCTGCCCCTGCCGGTGCCCGGGCCCTACGACTACCATGTCCCGGAGGGCGTCGAAGCGCCCGTCGGCGCCATTGTACGTGCCCCGCTTGGAAACAGGATTGTCACCGGCGTCGTGTGGGGCGACGAGGGTCCCGGTGTCGACCGGACCCGCCTGCGGCCGATAGAGGGCGTGTGGAACGTGCCGCCCCTCAAGCGATCCCTCCTCAGGTTCGTCACCTGGGTGGCCCGTTACACGGTCAGCGCCGAAGGAGCCGTTCTGCGCATGGTCTTGCGGTCACGCGAGGCGCTCGAGCCACCGCCGGGGCGCCGGGCGCTGCGTCTTGCCGGTGCACCGCCCGAGAGAATCACCCCGCAGCGACAGCGTGTTCTTTCCCTGATGGCCGACGGCTCGACAAGACCGGTCGGGGACCTGGCGGCCGAAGCCGGGGTGAGCGTGGCCGTGCTCAAGGGACTCGTCGAGACAGGCAGTCTCGAGCCCGTCCTCATGCCCCAGGCGCCCGTCTATGCCCCTCCTGATCCCGGGGCTCCGGGACCGAGGCTCAGGGCTGATCAGAGGACGGCGGCCGCAAGCCTTGCGTCGACGCTTGACGGCAACACTTTCGAGCCCACCCTTCTTGAGGGCGTGACCGGATCGGGCAAGACGGAGGTCTACTTCGATGCCATCGCAAGGGTTCTGGCAACCGGGCGCCAGGTGCTGGTGCTGCTTCCGGAGATTGCTCTCAGCGCCCAGTTCCTGAATCGCTTCGAGGAACGGTTCCGGGCGCCTCCCGCCATCTGGCATTCCGATGTGCCGCGCTCGCGGCGTCATCCGGTGTGGCGAGGTGCGGCAACCGGGGACGTGCGCATTGTCGTTGGCGCTCGCTCGGCCCTCTTTCTGCCATTCCAGGATCTTGGACTGATCGTTGTCGACGAGGAACACGACAGTTCCTACAAGCAGGAGGACGGTGTCTGCTATCACGCCCGGGACATGGCGATCGTGCGGGCTCACCTGGAGAGCATCCCGATCATCCTGTGTTCGGCGACACCCTCAATCGAATCACTCGTCAATGTGGATCGTGGCCGCTTCAGGCGTGTCGAACTCAAGGCACGCCATGCCGGAGCCCTGTTGCCGGGCATTCGCACCGTCGACATGACCACGGCCGGGATCGCGCGGGACAGCTGGCTTTCCGGGCCGCTTGTCCGGGCGATGACGGCTCGCCTCGAGGCAGGCGAGCAGACGCTGCTCTTCCTCAACCGCCGAGGTTACGCGCCACTGACCCTGTGCCGGGCGTGCGGTCACCGGTTCTCCTGCCCGGACTGCACCGCGTGGCTGGTGGAGCACCGGTACCTTGCGCGGTTGCAGTGCCATCACTGCGGCCGCTGGATACCCAGGCCGCAGACATGCCCTGACTGCGGACAGTCCGATTGCCTCGTGGCGTGCGGGCCTGGTGTCGAACGCCTCGACGAGGAGGTGGCGCGCCGGTTTCCCGATGCACGCCGTGAGGTGATGACATCCGATACCCTTGCCGGACCGCATGCCGTGGCTGATCTGGTAAGGCGGATCGAGAGCGGTGGCCTCGATATCCTCATCGGCACGCAGATTGCCGCCAAGGGTCATCACTTCCCCCTGCTGACCCTGGTCGGCGTTGTCGATGCCGACCTCGGCCTTCATGGCGGTGATCCCAGGGCGATGGAACGCACCTGGCAGTTGCTTCACCAGGTGGCCGGCCGGGCCGGCCGCGAAGAGCGTCCCGGGGAGGCGTTCCTCCAGACATGGGATCCCGCCCATCCCGTGATGCATGCTCTGCAAACCGGAGCGCGAGACGCCTTTATCGAGCGTGAGAAGCGGGAACGCGAAAAGGGAGGCGTGCCGCCCTATGGCCGCCTCGCCGCCGTCATTGTGTCGGGTACCCGGGAGGGCGATGTGCGCTCCCTTGCCCGCTTTCTCGCCCGCAAGGCACCGTCGACAGCGGACATTCGCACCTTTGGTCCGGCACCGGCGCCGCTCGCCATTCTGCGCGGCCGCCATCGCTGGCGTCTTCTGGTCAAGGCGTCTGCGGAAGCGCCGCTCCAGCGCGCCCTGCGCATGTGGCTCGACCCGGTCCGCCTGACAGGTGATCTCCGCCTCCAGATCGATGTCGATCCGCAAAGCTTCATGTGAACAATGCTCGCCACGAGGTGCCGCGGGACCTGGTTTTCGGAGGTGCTCAGGGGGCAACGCCGACGGCAGCGGGTGCCAGGACACCGGGGAAGAGGAGACGTCTTGCCGCTGCAACCCGCCTTGCACCCGGAGTCCTGCTGTGCTACCTCATCGCCCGCTTCCCGCCCGCAACGGGGCGAAAGCCCCGGCGAGTTCCGGGAGCACTCACTTCCTGTCTGATTGGATGAGGGCTGACGGGTTTGGCCTCCGACAACCATGCAGTGACCGGTCTTTCGGGACGCTACGCACGGGCACTCTACGAGCTTGCCGGGGAGGCGGGCGAATTCGATCGGGTGGCCGACGATCTGCGTGCGATCACGCGCGCTCTCGAGGACTCGCCCGATCTTCGCCGTCTTGTCGAAAGTCCGCTCTTGTCCCGTGACGAACAGGGCCGTGCCATGGCCGCAGTGCTTAAGGCCATGGAGTCCGGAACACTGGTTCGCAACACCGTGGGCGTACTGGCCCAGGCACGACGACTGCATGCCCTGAAGGATGTCGCCGGGGATTTCCTGCGTCTCCATGCCCTGCAACGTGGCGAGACCACGGCCGAGGTGACATCGGCGCGCGCCCTGAGTGACGGGGAACTGGCCCGCCTGCGGGAGACCCTGGGGCGAATCGTCAGGCGCGACGTCTCGATTGAATCCAGCGTCGATCCGTCCGTGATCGGCGGACTCGTGGTCACCATCGGATCGCGCATGATGGACAGCACCATACGTACCAAACTTCAACGTCTCGAGCTTGCGATGAAGGGGACCGGCTGATGGATATCCGTGCCGCCGAGATTTCTTCCATTATCAGGGAACAGATTGCCAGCTTCGGCGCCGAAGCGGAGGTGTCGGAGGTCGGCCGGGTTCTGTCGGTGGGCGATGGCATTGCCCGGGTCTACGGCCTGGACAATGTGCAGGCCGGCGAGATGGTCGAGTTTCCTGGCGGAGTCCAGGGAATGGCGCTCAATCTCGAGACCGACAATGTCGGCATCGTGATCTTTGGTAACGATCGGGAAATCGTTGAGGGCGACACCGTCAAGAGGACCGGTTCGATTGTCGACGTACCGGTGGGCAAGGGCCTTCTCGGACGCGTTGTCGATGCGCTGGGCCGGCCGATCGACGGCGCCGGCGCCGTCGAACATGACGAACGCCGGCGCATCGAGGTCAAGGCGCCGGGCATTATTCCCCGCGAATCAGTCAGTGAACCGATGCAGACCGGCCTCAAGGCCCTTGACGCTCTGGTGCCGATTGGCCGCGGTCAACGGGAGCTCATCATTGGCGACCGGCAGACCGGCAAGACGGCCGTCGCCGTCGATACCATCATCAACCAGAAGCAGAACTGGGAGTCGGGCGACGAGTCCCGGAGGCTCTACTGTGTCTATGTCGCCGTCGGGCAGAAGCGTTCGACGGTGGCACAGATCGTCAAGACGCTCGAGGATTACGGCGCCATGGAGTACACGACCATCGTCGCCGCCACGGCGTCCGATCCGGCTCCGATGCAGTTTCTGGCTCCATACAGCGGTTGTGCCATTGGCGAGTTCTATCGTGACAACGGCATGCACGCCCTCGTCATCTACGACGACCTGTCGAAGCAGGCCGTCTCGTACAGGCAGGTCTCCCTGCTGTTGCGCCGGCCGCCGGGCCGTGAGGCCTATCCGGGCGACGTGTTCTACCTCCATTCGCGGTTGCTCGAACGGGCGGCCAAGATGAACGGGGATTTCGGCAGCGGATCACTGACCGCACTGCCGGTGGTCGAGACCCAGGCCTCCGACGTGTCGGCCTATATTCCAACCAATGTCATCTCGATCACCGACGGACAGATCTTTCTCGAATCTGAACTTTTCTACCAGGGCATCCGGCCGGCCATCAATGTCGGCATCTCGGTGTCGCGGGTCGGCTCGGCGGCGCAGACCAAGGCGATGAAGAAGGTTGCCGGATCGATCAAACTGGAACTCGCGCAGTACCGTGAAATGGCTGCCTTTGCCCAGTTCGCCTCTGACCTTGACGCCTCGACGCAGAGGCTTCTGGCGCGTGGCGAACGACTGACCGAACTCCTCAAGCAGGACCAGTACAGGCCCATGGCCGTGGAGGACCAGGTCGTCGTCATCTTCGCCGGTGTTAACGGTTATCTCGATGGCATCGCACCGTCTGACGTCACACGCTATGAACAGGCCATGCTCGCCGCAGTGCGCGACAAGGGCGCCGACATGCTTGCCGATATCCGCTCGAGCGGTGCGCTCTCCGACGGGACGGAGGGCAAGCTCAAGGTCTTTCTCGACGACTTCACCGGCTCGTTCGTGGCCTGATCCGGTATCCTGAACGGCCATGGCGAACCTCAAGGCACTCCGCACGCGTATCAGCAGCGTCCGTTCGACGCGCAAGATCACGAGTGCGATGAAGATGGTCGCCGCCGCCAAACTGCGCCATGCCCAGGAATCCGCGGAAGCGGCGCGTCCCTATGCGGAACGCATGGCGCGCATGATGGCATCGCTGGCGGGTGCCTTTGCGGGCCGCGAGGATGCTCCCAGGTTGCTGGCCGGCACTGGCAGCGACCGGGTGAATCTCATCGTTGTCGTCACCTCCGACCGTGGATTGTGTGGCGGTTTCAATGCATCGGTGGTGAGGTCGGTGCGCCAGCGCATTGCCGAACTCCACAAACAGGGCCGGGAGATCAAGCTCCTTTGTCTGGGACGCAAGGGCCGCGACCTGTTGCGTCGCGATCATGGGGAACTGATCATCGAAACCCTGCAGGGGCTCGACAAGGGATTCTCCTATGACACCGCGCGGGACGCCGCGGAGCGGATCACGCGGATGTTCGAGGCCGGTGAGTTCGACCGGTGCACGATCGTCTTCAATCGCTTCCAGTCGGTCATGACACAGGTTGTTACCTGGCAGGGACTTATTCCCGCGGTAGCGGCGGACCAACCGGTCGACGACCTCGGCGGAGCGGTCTACATCTTCGAACCGGACGAGGGCGCCATCCTCGAGCACCTGTTGCCGCGCAATCTTGGTGTGCAGGTGTTCCGTGGTCTTCTCGAGAGCCAGGCTTCGGAACATGCGGCGCGCATGACGGCGATGGACAATGCCACGCGCAATGCCGGCGACATGATCGATCGCCTCAATCTGGTCTACAATCGTACGCGCCAGGCAGCGATCACCACTGAAATCACGGAAATTGTCTCCGGCGCGGAAGCGCTCTAGGGGACGGTCAAGGGCGAGGAGGGTCTCGATGGCAACCAACTCTTCAGGTCACATCAGCCAGGTCCTGGGCGCCGTCGTCGACGTGCAGTTCGATGGCGATCTGCCGAACATCATGAATGCGCTGGAGACCAGCAATCAGGACAAGCGCCTCGTCCTCGAGGTGGCGCAGCACCTCGGCGAGAAAACGGTGCGAACCATTGCCATGGATGCCACCGAAGGACTGGTGCGCGGCCAGGATGTCAGGGACACCGGCGAGGCGATCACGGTGCCGGTGGGACCGGAGACTCTCGGTCGCATTCTCAATGTGATTGGCGAGCCGATCGATGATCGTGGACCCGTGGAGGCGAGCGAGTCGCTGCCCATCCACAGGGAAGCGCCGGAACTGACGGACCAGTCGACGGAAGCCGAAGTGCTTGTGACCGGAATCAAGGTCGTCGACCTGCTCGAACCCTATGTCAAGGGCGGCAAGATCGGTCTCTTCGGCGGTGCCGGTGTCGGCAAGACCGTCATCATCATGGAACTCATCAACAACATCGCCAAGGCCCATGGCGGGTACTCGGTCTTCGCCGGCGTTGGTGAGCGCACACGCGAGGGCAACGATCTCTACCACGAGATGATCGAGTCGGGTGTGATCGATCTCGAGGGCGACGGTTCCAAGGCAGCCCTCGTCTACGGGCAGATGAACGAGCCGCCGGGAGCGCGTGCCCGTGTCGGACTGTCGGGCCTGACCCTGGCCGAGTACTTCCGCGATGCGGAAGGCCAGGACGTTCTGCTCTTCATCGACAACATCTTCCGCTTTACCCAGGCGGGTTCCGAGGTTTCCGCACTGCTGGGCCGGATTCCCTCGGCAGTTGGCTACCAGCCCACGCTGGCCACGGAGATGGGCAACCTCCAGGAGCGCATCACCTCGACCACCAGGGGATCGATCACCTCGGTCCAGGCGATCTACGTGCCGGCTGACGATCTCACCGATCCGGCGCCGGCAACGTCGTTCGCCCATCTCGATGCGACAACCGTGCTGTCACGTCAGATCGCCGAACTGGGCATCTACCCGGCCGTGGATCCGCTCGATTCAACGTCGCGCATCCTCGATCCCAGGGTCATCGGCGAGGAGCACTACCAGGTGGCGCGCTCGGTTCAGGAAGTTCTGCAGCGCTACCGGTCCCTGCAGGACATCATTGCCATTCTGGGCATGGACGAGCTCTCCGAAGAGGACAGGCTCGTGGTGGCGCGGGCGCGCAAGATCCAGCGATTCCTCAGCCAGCCCTTCCATGTGGCCGAGGTGTTTACCGGTGTCCCGGGAGTTTTCGTCGAACTCGACGACACGATTCGGGGCTTCAAGGCCATCGTCGACGGTGAGTACGACGATCTTCCCGAACAGGCCTTCTACATGGTCTCGAACATCGACGCGGCGGTGGCGAAGGCCAAGAAGCTGGCAGCGGAAGCGGCCTGACGTCATGGCCGGCAGGGTCAATTTCGAACTGGTCAGCCCTGAGCGCATTCTCGTCTCCGACACCTTTGACATGGTTGTGATACCCGGAGGCGATGGAGACATCGGTGTGCTGCCCGATCACGCACCCCTCATCTCCACCATCCGTCCAGGTGTGATCGACATCCATGACGACGGCAAGGTGGCGCATCAGGTCTTCGTGGCCGGAGGCTTTGCCGAAGTCCTGCCCGACCGCTGCACGGTGCTGGCGGAAAGGGCACTGATGGTGGCAAGTATCGATGCCGGAGACGTCCGTGCCCGGATCGAGGCCGCCGAACTTGATCTGCGCGATGCGGAAAGCGACGCCGATCGCACCCGGGCCGGGGATGAACTCGCGGTCCTTAACGCCATGCTCGAGGCCGTCCCGGACTCCTGAGCACGCGCCTCGGAATGGGAGCCTGATTCCCGGTTAATCAGGTGGCGTCACATGCGTTGGGCGAGAGAGCCTCCGGCCAACCAGCAAGACCGTCTCGGTTGTCGCCTCTGGTGTAAACTGAAGGGCACGCGCTCAAGAGGTCGAGACTGGCATGAATCGTGCTGTGGTTGGAGGTCTCGGGTCACCCTCTCAGGCGACAGGATCGATCACCTTGAGGAAGGGAAACTTCAGGAAATCCCGATCGTGGGTGTAGATGGTCCGCACATCGTGGACACGCAGCAGAGCCGCAAGGTGCGCGTCCGGCACGAGATTGCCTCGCGCAACGACGTCGATCGCAATCTCGCGATAGGCGGCGAGGAAGCCTTTGGGTTCGGCTATGACACGGCATCGGGGCATCGTCGTCAGGCGCGACACGTTGTCGATGACTGCACTTGGTGTCAGCGGCGCATCGAACACTCTGGGATGCGTGGCCAGTCGGATGTAACCCATGATTGTCGGCCACGCCAGGCACAGAATCTCCGGATCGCCCGGACGGGCACGCAGGAAACTGTTTGCCGCCGCATGAAACGGAGACGAGCGGTCCGATGCGTAGAGCAGGATGTTGACGTCGATTGTGTAACTCAAAGGGAATCGCCGTCGAGCAGCGCGTGTACGGCTTCCTTGTCGGTGAGGTCGACGCGGGCCTGCATGGCCTTGGTGTTCCAGTTCAGATCAGGTTCGATCGAATCGGTTCGGTATCTTGCGAGTGCGTCGGCGAGCAGTCTGGACACGAGGTTGCCCAGGGAGCCTCCTTCAGTCTTCTGGAGTTGCTTCAACTCCTCCAGTATAGGGGCAGAAATGTTTATGGTCGTGCGCATGATGCGTGATGCTATTCAACATGACATCATGAGTCAATCTTGTGCCCAGATGAAGGGGCGGCATTGCATGTGCTGACAGATCCCTGACGTTTCAAGCCAGGTGCAGCACGGTGTCATCGGCTCGCTGACTAATGGCCGGTGATGTCGGTGCCGCTGGTGGTGACTGCACTCCCGGGCAGGCAAGGGAACTCCCTGGGGTGCCTCACACCCCATTGTCGGCCAGGCGCGAGAAGTCCGCCTCGATGGTGACTGTGTCGAGCTGGTGTCCGATGAGGACAATGCGTGAACCACGCATGCCCGACGGCCACGCGGCCAGGCGAAAGAGGGGGTGGAAGACATGGCCAATGCCATTGATGACGATCGGCACATCGCTTCCGAGGAGATCGACAATGCCCTTGAAGCGCAGGAGCCGGTCGCCCTGGCGAACAATGACCCTTTCGATCCAGTCCATGAGTGGGGCAGCCTCGAGCGTATTCCTTGTGGTGAGCGATAGACTGGTGATGGTGCTGTCATGCTGTGTCGAGCTGCTGGCCTGGATCCAGGTTGTCGGGTCCGGAACATGGCGGACAACATCATCCGGCGTCACCGGTGAAGCGAGGATGCGCGCCTCGCCGTTGAGGGCCCGCAGGCGCGCCTCGAGGCGATCCGTTCCAGGAGCGAGGTCCGTCTTGGTGAGGATGATCGTGTCTGCGACCGCCGCCTGGCGCAGGCATTCGGCCTGTGTGTCGAACGGCCGTTCCCCGGCCAGCGCATCCACCGTGGCAACGATACCCGCTACCGTCACCTGCCGGTTGATCCTCTCGTCATGAAGCAATGTGTGAACCAGGGGTGCGGGATCGGCAAGGCCGCTGGTCTCGATGATGATGTGGTTCGGCGCGTGCTGGCCGACAAGGCGCATGATGGCGACCACGACATCCTCGCGCACCTCGCAGCACAGGCAGCCGGCCCCGACCAGCATGGTCGCTTCGTCAAGGCGTTCGATGAGAAGGTGGTCGACGCCGGTTTCGCCAAACTCGTTGACGATGACGGCGCTCCCGGCCATGGCCGGATGCCGGACAAGGGCGTTGATGAGCGTCGTTTTTCCGCTGCCGAGGAATCCGGTGATGACGGTGACGGGACTCATCGGGGCGCGATGCCCAGAAGGTCGAGTGGCCGCTCGTGGAGAATCTCTTCGATGAGTGCATCGGGAATCCTCGGCATGACCAGTCCTTCGCCCCACCGATTGATGGCGCGGAACTCGGCGACGGCGACGGACGGACGGCGGACCGGAAAGTCGGAACCGAAGAGAAGCCGGCCGGCGACCCCGTACTCCCGGGCGATCATGAGGCCGTTGTAGAGTTGCCAGGGTCTGTGATAGCGCGCCGAGAGATCGGCAAAGATGTTGTCGTTCTTGCGCATGAGGATGGCCGTCTGCTCCATGTACGGCTGTCCGAAGTGGGCGACGATGATCTTCAGGTGGGGAAAGTCCATGGCGACCCGATCGAGCAGGCATGGGTCGGCGAACTCGAGACTGCCCGTGTAGGCGCCCCCGCAGTGAAACATCACCGGCACGTCATGGTGACAGGCGATCTCGTAAAGCCGCCCACAGGCGGGACTTCTGGGGTCCATCGCCTGGTACGTGGGAGAGAGTTTCAGACCCTTGAGTCCCAGGGCCAGCGCCGACTCGAAGTCGTCGCCGGCGTCGGCATCGTCGGGATGGACCGAACAGAATCCGACCGCCCGTCCCGGGTGCCGGCGGACCACATCGGCAATGAACGTGGAAGGCGTGTGATTGCCGGCATGTTTGGGCAGGGCGACGACAATGAAGCGGGCGATCCCGGCCTCATCGACTGCCTCCGAGAGGAGATCGGGATCCGCCTTGCCGTCACCGAGAACGTTGCGCAGGGTCTGCAAGGCCCTGTCCTCGTCAGTGCGATGTTCCATCAGGAAAGCGTGCGTGTGCCAGTCGACGAGTTCACCCATGATCTCATTCCTGCGTCCATTCGAACGGGGGAGGCCTTCAACCCCGCCAAATTGGCGACCTTGTGAGCGCTCCCCGGTCTCATGTATACTATGCCACGTCTCTTGAAGGACCCTTCTGGGGTCAGGAGGGGTGCACCGGCGGGGCAAGTCATGAACCATTGGGATCTTGACGATATCGACTGGCAAGCCTTCGATCGGTCTAGTGTCGATCCTGACATGGTTCGCATCGTCAAGGCTGCGTCGCTGGTCGAGTACAACGGCGATCTCTATGGCCGGTATCTTGCGAACATCTTTGCCGGCGACGATGCCTTTGTCGCTGCCGCAGGAATCTGGGCCACGGAAGAAGTGCGCCATGGCGTCGCCCTGGGGCGCTGGGCAACTATGGTCGATCCTGCCTGGGATTTCGAGGCGGCCCGGGAGCGATTCAGGTCTGAATACAACCAGGTCGACCTCAGTCTGGAGCACTCGGTGCGTGGTTCGCGTTTCAGCGAACTGGTCGCCCGCTGCATCGTAGAGGTCGGGACGTCGTCCTACTACACGGCCCTTGCCGATGCGACGCAGGAGCCCGTCTTGAGGGAGATCTTCAGGAAGATCGCGGCCGACGAGTTCCGTCACTACAAGCTGTTCTACGACCACATGAAGCGGTACCGGGCGATCGACAATCCCAATCTCCTGACGCGTGTCCGTGTCGCTGTGACCCGACTTGCCGAATCGGAGGACGACGAACTCGCCTTCGCCTACTACATCGCCAACGATGTTCCGGCACCCTACAACCGGAAGACCTGCGCCGCTGCCTACGGCAGCCGGGCCCTGCCACACTACCGGCGGAACCACATTCGCCTGGCGGTCAACATGACCACCAAGGCCATGGGGCTGAAACCGAAGAGCCGTCTGGCCGCCCTGATTGCATGGGTCGTCTGCCGTCTCTTCGACTGGCGCCGCCAGCGCCTCTTGCGTCAGGCTCCCGCCTACTGAAGTCTCAGGCGTCGTTCCTGTCGAGAAGGTCGGCGAAAGCGGCGAAGATATCACGGTACAATTGACGCTTGAACGCAACGATGCCGGCCTCGATGGTTCCGGCATGCATCCAGCGCCAGGCGCGGAACTCGGGGTGGTCGGTGCCGTGGATGTCGATGGTGTCGTCCGTACCCTCGAACCGCATGGCGAACCACACCTGTCTCTGGCCGCGATACCGGCCATTCCAGGTCCGGCTGACGAGTTCCGGGGGGAGGTCGTACGTGAGCGGCTCGGGGGTCGCACGGAGCATCGTGACAGAATGGACTCCGGTTTCCTCGGCGAGTTCACGCAAGGCTGCCCCGAAAGGTTCCTCTCCCTCGTCGATTCCGCCCTGGGGCATCTGCCAGACACCGGGACGGTCGAGCCTTTCGCCGACAAAGACGAGGCCCGCGTCGTTGAGGAGAACGACACCCACGCCTTCCCGCAATGGCAGGCACGGGTTCGGGGATGTCATCGTGATGCCAGCGCGATGCCTTCGATGAGATCGAGTGCCCGGCTCAACTGGTAGTCCTCCAGCGCCTGCTCGCTGCGCCGGGAGGAGGCGTCCCCATCCTCGTCTTCGGCGGGGACGGCGTTACCGGCATCGAGGCTGTTGACCAGATCGGATTCGCCAAGGCGTTCCACGTCACTGGACTGGATGACCGCTTCCTCGACCATGATGTCCGGTGAGATGCCGGTCCCCTGGATAGACATGCCGGAGGGCGTGTAGTAGCGGGCGGTCGTCAGGCGCATGGCGCCACCACTGGCCAGGGGCATGAATGACTGGACCGATCCCTTTCCGAACGACGGTGTGCCCATGATGATGGCCCTGTGGTGGTCCTGCAGGGCGCCGGCAACGATTTCGGAGCCGGAGGCGGAGCCGCCGTTGATCAGCACGACTATCGGCAGCCCCTCCGCAAGGTCGCCGCTCTCGGAGTGAAAGCGCTGGGCATCTCCCTCCCGCCGGCCACGGGTCGAGACAATCTCTCCCTGGTCAAGGAAGGAGTCCGCGACGGAGATGGCCTGATCGAGCAGACCTCCGGGGTTGTTGCGCAGATCCAGAACGATTCCCTGAAGATCGCCGGCCGCGGCATCCCCGATGGCCTTCATGGCGTCGTCGATACCACCCTCGGTCTGCTGGGTGAACGAAGTGATGCGCACGTAGCCCACCTTCTTCTCAAGGCGCCACCGCACCGACTGGATGGTGATGATGGCACGGGTGATGGCGACCGTAATGGGCTCATCGACGCCCTCGCGGGCAATGGTGAGGGTGATCTCCGAATCGGGCGGGCCGCGCAGCCTCTCTACCGCCTCGTTGAGGGTGAGACCGAGCAGGGGCTCATCGTCGAGATGGGTCACGAAGTCGCCGGCCTTGACGCCGGCGCGCTGCGCCGGCGTGTCGTCGATCGGCGCAACGACCTTGACGAAACCGTTTTCCATGGTGACCTCGATCCCCAGCCCGCCAAATTCCCCGGTGGTCTGGACCTGGGCTTCCGCATAGGCATCGGGCGAGTAGTAGCTCGAATGGGGATCAAGAGAGCCAAGCATGCCCTCGATGGCGGCTTCGATCAGATCGGAATCGGAGACCTCCTCGACGTAGTCCGAGCGCAGACGCTCGAACACGTCGCCGAAGAGATCGAGGGCGCGCCACGTGTCGTCGCCGGCGGCCGTTGCGTGTCCCGGACCCTGCAGGACGAATAGACCAAGGACGATCGCCAGGGAAATCGTTCGTTTCATTGAATGCTCTCTTCGATGAAGGCCGCAGTCAGCCAGTCCAGGGCGTCCACGGGAATCCCCTTGTAGCGGATTTCTACATAGAGGGTTCGCTCTTCGGTGTCATCCGCTGCCATGACCGCGACGGGTTGTCCGGCCACCAGCCAGTCGCCGGTTCCAACGGCGCCGTGGTCAAAGCCCAGAAGAATCGTCTGGTAGTTGTCACCGTGATCGATGACGAGAAGCGGGCCATGTCCGGCAAAGGGACCTGAATAGAGGACGACGCCATCAAAGGGCGTGATGACCGGTTCGGCCGGCGCCGTGGCGATATGGAGCCGGCGGCGCCCGTCAGGCACGCCGCGTACGGGGTAGGGCAGGGCGCCCTTCCGGGCTTCGATGCCGGTCACCATCAGGGCCGTGCGGATATCCGCCGTCAGGATGTTGTCTATGGATGCCTGTGCCATCGACCCTGCCGCGAGGCGATCGAGAAACGACGTCAGTGTCACCGGTGTTTCGATCAACGGTTCCCGCTCGACCGCCAACGGTGCCAGGATCTCCCGGACACGTTCGGCTGCCGTGTCGATGTCCGCCTTGATCGCACGAAGTCTCCCGCGCGTATCGAGTCGGGCCGACTCCATCCTTTCCCGGGTGGTGTCAAGCGCGCCCAAGTCTTCCAGGTGCCGTGTCATCTCCTTCATGTGTTTTTCGATGCCGCTCACAAGCGCATGGGCGACAACTGAGGAACGGTGCACAAAGGACAACGGAGCAGGCATCGCGATGATCACGCCAGGCGGGATGCCGGACACCCGGTGGAGTACGCCTACACGGGTGCCCCAGGCCTCGCGATGGGGCTCGAGATCCTTCAGTCCGGCATCGATGCGGCGATCGATGTCGTCGAGATCCCCCTGAGTCGACTCGAGGATGTCGGCAAGGCGTCGCCGTTCGGCTTCACCGGACAGCAGCGTCATGCGCAGGGATGCGAGGTCGGTCGTCGAAAGCGAAGGTTCCGGGGGCGGCGCGTCACCGCCTGTTGATATCAGGGTTTCGAGGTCGCCTGGAGCTTCATCACCCGGAACAGGTGTGTGAACAAGAAGACCCGCCAAGACCAGCAGGAATGCCCGGAACGAACGGTTCATGGCTGCATCGAGAGCAGCGACTGTCCGGACATCTCGTCGGGCTGTGAAAGGTCCAGGAGATGGAGCAGGGTGGGTGCGAGATCCTTCAGGGACCCCTCGTGAAGTCTCTGGTCAGGCGGGCCATTGACCAGCGCAAGGGGCACGGGATTGGTCGTGTGGGCGGTGTGCGGACCACCGTTCACCGGATCCAGCATGGTCTCGATGTTGCCGTGATCGGCGGTGACCACAAGACGGCCTCCCATGTCGGCAACGGCGCTCGCCATGACGCCAAGACACTGATCGACGGCTTCAACCGCCTTGACGGCTGCCGGAAGGACCCCGGTATGGCCGACCATGTCAGGGTTGGCGAGGTTGCAGATGATGACGTCGAAGGCGTTGTCGCGCACAGCCGACACGAGCCGTTGCGTCACCTCGAATGCCGCCATTTCGGGTTTGAGATCGTATGTGGCCACGTCTGGCGAGGGAACGAGAATGCGTTCCTCCCCCGGAAAGACATGCTCTCGTCCGCCGTTGAAGAAGTAGGTGACATGGGCATACTTTTCGGTTTCGGCGATACGCAGCTGGCGCATGCCGGCATCGGCAATCAGGCTGCCGAAACTTCGCTTCGTCTCCAGGGACGGGAACAGCGCCGGAATGTGTCGATCGAGATGGGCGGCATAGGGAACCATGCTGGCACATCCGGCAAGCTGCGGTCTCCTGTCCCGGTCGAAACCGGAAAAGGCAGGGTCGATGAGGGCGCCCGTGATCTGCCGTGCCCTGTCGGCACGGAAATTCGCCATGATGAGGCCATCGCCATCGCACATGCCGGCATAGGCGCCGACGACTGCAGGCGTGACGAACTCGTCGGTCAGCGCCGCCGCCCGGGCGCTCGCCATGGCCTCGCCGATCGTGTCGAATCGCGCACCGTCTCCCTTGATCATGGCCGCCCAGGCCCGTTTTACCCGCGGCCAGCGCCGGTCCCGGTCCATGGCATAGTAGCGTCCCGTCAGGGTCACGATCCGGGCGTGGGGTGCGGCGGCGGCAAAGCGTTCGAGAAAGGATGTGGCACTGGATGGCGGGGTGTCGCGGCCGTCGAGGAAGGCGTGGACGACAACTTCGATCCCGTGGTCATGGAGCATGTTGGCGAGTGCTGCCATATGGTCCTGATGACTGTGGACACCGCCAGACGACAGGAGCCCGGCGAGATGACAGACACCTGCGCTGCGTCCGAGTGCCCCGGCCAGGTCTCCAAGAACCGGATTGCCGGCCAGGGATCCATCCCGGACGGCAGCGTCAATACGCGGCAGGTTCTGCACGATGATGCGGCCTGCACCCATGGTGAGATGACCGACTTCGGAGTTGCCCATCTGGCCGCAGGGCAGCCCGACGGCTTCACCGGAGGTCGCGAGAGTCGTCATGGCACGGGAGCCGGCGATCGTCGCCCAGGTGGGCGTTGTCGCCTGGCTGATGGCATTGCCCGGACCGGTTCCGGCAACACCCCAGCCGTCAAGGATGCAAAGGACCAGTGGCCGGGAGATGATCGCGGACATGGTTCGACCCTCGTCAGAGCCGACCAGCGGCGTCAGGCAGTGGCTTCCACGGGAAGCGAGGCGGGCATCGCCCACATCCGTTCCAGATTGTAGAGACTGCGCAGGTCATTGTGGAAAATGTGGACGATCACGTCACCCAGATCGATCAGGATCCAGTCGCCGGGATCGTATCCTTCCATGCTGGTGATACGTCGTCCATGGCCCTTGAGGGCTGTGGCGACCCTGTCGGCCAGGGCCGTAACCTGTCTTCGTGTCTGTCCGCCGCACACGATCATGCAGTCGGCGAACGTGGTTTTCCCGGCAAGGTCGATGACCACAACGTCATCTGCCTTGCCATCTTCCAGTACCCTCGTCGTCACGGCGACGAGGTCCAGGTCCTCATCCCTGGAAGCGGTTTCATGAGGAATGGATGAATCTCCCCTTGCTCATGTCACGGATGGTTTGGTCGGCGAAGGCGAAACGCATGTCGCCCGATCTGATGGCCGTTGCCGAGGCGCCGTGTCTGTGGCCGACGATGAGTGCCCAGACCGGTGGCTTCCTCAGAACCAGGGATCTCGCCTGGTGTCCCTGTATGCGGCAACGTCGGTAGCGTATGGCTGCCCTGCCCGTCAGACATGTCAGAGAATAGGGAGCCCGGTCGAACACTGCAATGGGGATCATGGCAAAGAGTCGCTCCCAGTGTTTCCACAGGTGGATTCCGGCGAGGTTGTCAGCTCCCATGAGCCAGGCGAACCGACAGAGCGGAACCCGGCGCTTGAGGCAGGCGATGGTATCGACCGTGAAGTGTGTTCCAAGTCCGGCCTCGAGTCCGGTCACCCAAATCCTTGCGCCTTTCGCAAAGGCCCGGGCCCTGTGCAGCCGTTCGGAAAAGGACAGCATGCCGTCGACGGGCTTGAGGGGATTGTGCGGCGTCACCAGCCACCAGATCTCATCGAGGCCCAGCTGACGGCGGGCGACATGACTGACGAAGAGATGCCCCTCGTGAGCGGGATTGAATGAACCACCGAGAAGGCCGATGCGTCGGCCACGGCCGGCATGGAGTATCGGATGGGTCAGGGCCGGGTCTGTCCGCTGCCGCGCACGATGTACTTCATGGTGGTCAGCTGCTCGACACCCACCGGTCCCCGTGCATGCAGCCTGTTGGTTGAGATGCCGATCTCCGCCCCCATGCCGAACTCGCCACCGTCGGCAAACTGAGTCGACGCATTCCACATGGCGATGGCGCTGGGCGTACGGGCGAGAAAGTACTCGGCGACGGTCTCGTTGTCCGTAACGATGGCATCGGTGTGGTCCGAACCGTGACGCCTGATATGGTCGAGGGCGCCCGCGACCCCATTGACGGAGGCGACCGAAATCACGGCGTCGAGGTACTCCGTCGACCAGTCATTGGCGGAAGCCGGCTTCACTCTGGGATCGAGCGGCACGGTGGAACGGTCCCCGCGGACCTCGCACCCATGGTCCAGGAGGGCCTGGACGACGGTCCTTCTCCCGGCGTCGTCAAGAGAGCTGTCGAGCAGCAGGGTTTCCGCGGCGCCGCAGATGCTGGTGCGACGCAACTTGGCATTGATGGCAATGTCGCAGGCCATGTCCAGATCAGCATCGGCATCCACATAGACATGGCAAAGACCGACGAGGTGGGCGAGCACGGGAACGCGGCTCTCCCGCTGCACGCGCTCCACGAGCGAAGGGCCGCCGCGCGGCACGATGATGTCGATCCAGCGGGTCATGGTGAGCATTTCGCCCACAGCCGCACGATCGGTAACCGGCACCATCTGGATGGCATCTTCGGGAAGGTCGGCGGACGCGAGCCCCTCTCGCAGGCACCTGGCAATGACGTGAGAAGTGGCGACACTCTCCGAGCCACCGCGCAGGATGGCGGCATTTCCCGACTTGAGACAGAGCGCTCCCGCGTCCGCCGTGACGTTGGGGCGCGATTCATAGATGATTCCGATCACGCCGAGTGGAACGGAAACCCGTGCGACGTCGAGGCCGTTGGGTCGGCTCCAGCGGGCCTGTTCGCGCCCCACCGGATCAACCAGGAGCGCGATGGCGTCGAGGGCGGCGGCCATGGACTCGACCCTGGAATGATCGAGGGTGAGACGCTCGAGCATCGGTGCCGGCATGTTCGCGGTCCGGGCGTTTTCGAGATCGATGATGTTGGCGGCAAGAATGTCGTCGCGATCGTCCCTCAGGCAGGTGGCTGCACGATTGAGGGCACGGCGCTTGTGCGAATCCGGCGCATGGGCCAGAACACCGGCAGCGTGGCGGGCTGCCTGGCCAAGGTCCTCCATCAAGTCCGCGACGGAACGGGCGTCCTCGCGTCGGGCGGTACGGGTCATGACAGCACCAGATCATCCCTGTGGATCAGTTCCTCGCGACCTCGATAGCCCAGAAGACGCTCGATTTCACTGCTTTTCTGGCCGGCAATGGACTCGGCGTCGTCCCGGGAGTAGGCAATGAGTCCGCGGGCGATCTCGACCCCGTTCGGGTCCTCGACGATGACGGCATCACCCTTGCGGAAGGCGCCGGCAACACCCGTGACGCCGGCCGGCAACAGGCTGCGGCCGCGATTGAGGGCGGCGTGGGCTCCGGCGTCCACCGTGATGGTGCCGGAGGGCTTGAGGGATCCGGCAATCCAGCGCTTGCGGGCGCCGGCCGGATTGTCCCTGGCGATGAACCACGTGCAGGGCCTGCCTTCGAGAACGGCGCGCAGGGGATGCAGGATGTGACCGTTGGAGATCACCATGTGGCAGCCCGCCGTCATGGCTATTCCGGCGGCGATGAGCTTGGTCTTCATGCCGCCCGACGAGTCGCCGGCCCGGATCCGGCCCGCCATGGCCTCGATGCGGGGTGTGATCGCGTCAACCTGTTCCACCAGGGGCGCCCCGGGATCGTCTTTCGGGTCCCTCTCGTAGAGACCGTCGATATCCGACAGCAGGACAAGGGCATCGGCACTTGCCATCATGGCGACACGGGCCGACAGCCTGTCGTTGTCGCCGAACCGGATTTCGTGGGTGGCTATGGTGTCGTTTTCGTTGATGACCGGGATCACGCCGTACTTGAGGAGACGGTTGAGCGTGTTGAGCGCATTGATGTAGCGACGGCGATCCTCGGTATCGTCGAGTGTGAGGAGGAGCTGCGCGGTGCCCGTGTCGTGGCGGCTGAGAGCGTCCTGGTAGGCGTGTACCAACCGTGCCTGACCGGCAGCGGCGGCGGCCTGGCTGTCATCGAGACGCAAGCGTCCCGGAGGGAGATCGAGATGGCGCCGGCCGATGGCGATAGCTCCGGAGGTGACAATCACCACCTCGCAGCCGCGGTTGCGCATCAGGGTGATGTCGTCGGCCAGGGAATGAAGCCAGGATCGCCGGATCCGTCCGTCCTGCTCGTCCACGAGCAGTGACGATCCGATCTTGATGACGATCCTGCTGGCCTGGTCCAGCCGGGGCACGGAACGTCAGTCCTCAGCCGTTGCAGCGCTGCCGGACGAGTCCCGCCAGCAGCCGCAGGAGTTCCGGCACGCCCTCGCCGGTGACCGCCGAAATTGCATGGGCATTGCAGCCTGCGGAACCGGAGAGCTGCCGCAGGGCGTACTGCCGGTCGCGGTCATGGACGGCGTCGATCTTGGTGAGAACCGGCACCACGGTACGTGCCGCGAGGTCATGGCCATAGGATTCGATCTCGTGGCGCACCGTCAGGAAATCGGCGGCCGGATCGCCGGTTGTTCCGTCCACGAGGTGAAGCAGGGCCGCACAGCGTTCCGCATGACCGAGGAAGCGGTCTCCGAGACCCGTCCCCTGGTGCGCCCCCTCGACGAGACCGGGGAGATCTGCAAGAACGAAGCCGTCCTCGTCCCGCTCGACCTTGCCGAGATGGGGATGGAGCGTGGTGAAGGGATAGTCGGCGATTTTCGGATGGGCCCGTGTGACCACCGAGAGCAGGGTCGACTTGCCGGCATTGGGAAGGCCAACCATGCCGATGTCGGCGATGAGCTTGAGACGCAGCCACACCCACATTTCCTCTCCGGGGCGCCCCGGCTCGGCAATCCGCGGTGCGCGGTTGGTCGACGACTTGAAGCGGGCGTTGCCACGACCGCCAATGCCGCCAGGGAGCAGGATCATCCGTTCGCCGGGACGTGTCAGGTCCGCGAGGATCGTCTTCCTGTCCTCGGCAAGAACCTCGGTGCCCGGTGGCAGATTGATGACAATGTCGCCGGCACTGGCGCCGGTGCGCTGGTTGCCGCCACCGGGCATACCTGTGCGTGCCCGGAAGTGCTGGCGGTAGCGAAAATCGATCAGGGTGTTGAGGCCTTCGACACAGGCAAGGACAACATCGCCGCCGCGTCCGCCATCACCGCCGTCAGGCCCACCAAACTCGACGTGTTTCTCGCGGCGGAAGCTCACGGCACCCCTGCCGCCATCGCCGCTCTTCAGACAGATTTTCGCTTCATCGAGGAACTTCATGCCGGCAATCCCGGCCGGGCATCGAAGCCTTACTCCGCGGCGAGTGCCGGTGGAACGACGTCGATGTAGGTTCGGGTGCGCCCGGCACGGCGGAACTGCACGGTGCCTGTCGACTTGGCGAAGAGCGTGTGGTCCTTGCCCATCCCGACATTGGAACCCGGATGGAACCTGGTGCCGCGCTGGCGAATGATGATGTTGCCGGGAATCACGTTCTCACCGCCGAACTTCTTGACGCCGAGCCTCTGTCCCGGGGAATCACGCCCGTTGCGCGAACTGCCGCCTGCCTTCTTGTGGGCCATGGATCAATCCTCTCTCATCAGGCGTTGTCGCCGGTGGCACTGTCGAGGATCTCCCTCACCCGGACGACGGTCTGTTGCTGGCGGTGGCCGGCGCGCCGGCGGTACTTCTTCCGGCGCTTCTTCTTGAATACGAGAATCTTGGCCAGACGCTTGTGTTCCAGGATCTCGGCCTTCACGCTGGCGCCGGTGGCGTTCGTGTCGATTGCATCCTCGCCACCGACCATCAGGACTTTCGTGAACTCGACGATATCGCCCGGGTTGCCATCGAGGCGCTCCACGCTGAGCACGCCCTCGGGCTCCACCCGGTACTGCTTGCCGCCGGTCTGGATGACTGCATACATCGTCGGTTCCGCCAGTCTTCGCCCTGCCGCCATGGCAGAGGTGCGTTATAGTGCGGGCCCGCGCAAAGTCAACATCCGCTCACAAACCTGGCCTGGCCGGTCAGGTCTCCGGTCACCATCAGCGATAGAGTTCGTCCCACAGGAAGATGGTGCACACCATGAAGGCGAGGAGGGAATAGAGCAGGGTGGTGAGCACCTCGTGTGGAGTGCAGGCGAACACGGCCACCCGGCCCTGCCTGTCATGGCCGAAGATCGGTGGTGCGTGATCGGGAGTGGTCCGCTGCGTCATGATGACGGCCAGCGGAATGACGCCGAGAACATAGGCAAATGGCGCCAGGTCACTGAGGTCCAGGAAGGGAAAGTAGCCGCTGGCCGCGAAGATGCCCACGGGAAGGATCGACCAGAAGAATCCCATGTTGGCCAGGAACTCGGTGTTCATTTCCGTGGCCTTGCCAAAGCCGCGGCACAGCATCGCCAGGATGGCGGCGAGCAGAAAGCCGCAGAACATCCAGATGGCAAGCACGCTGCCTAACAGTTCCATGGATCGTTTCCCCGGGCGGTTGTGATGGTCCGCGAGCCGCGATTATAGGGAGATCGCCCGGCCTCGCGCAACCGTCACCCCCTGCCGATGTACGGCATGGCATTGGCCATCACGGTCACGAAGGGAATGTTGGCGTCGAGCGGCATGTTGGCGATCACAAGAATGGTGTTGACGACATTGGCGACATCCATCACCGGCTCCGGCACGATACGCCCGTCGGCCTGTTCCAGGCCATCGCCCGCGCCTGCGGTCATGTCGGTCAGGGCGTTGCCGATGTCGATCTGGCTGCAGCAGATGTCATGGGACCTGCCATCGAGGCAGATGGAGCGGGTGAGGCCGGTCACGGCGTGCTTGGTCGCCGTATAGGGAGCGGAGTACGGGCGCGGCACGTGGGCCGACACCGAGCCGTTGTTGATGATCCGCCCGCCCCTGGGATCCTGAGCCTTCATGAGTCGCATCGCCTGGCGTGCCATCAGGAAGGATCCCGTCAGGTTGGTATTGACGACGGCCTGCCACTCGTCGATCTCCAGTTCTTCGAGAGGCACGGCCCTTGCACCGATGCCGGCATTGTTGAACAGGAGATCGATGCGGGAGAAGCGCTGCTCGAGCCGGACAAAGAGGTCGCTGACCGATTCGGGTCGCGTGACGTCACACTGGATCGCGACAAGGCGCCCTTCGAGGTGCGGGCGCTCTGCCACCACACCGTCAAGACGGTCCTTGCGGCGCCCGGCGAGCACGACCTCGAAACCGTCATCGGCCAGCCCGAGCGCGGCTGCCCGCCCGATGCCCGCACTGGCGCCTGTCACAAGTGCAACCCGCTGGTTGCCGTCATCCATGACCTCTTCCCTTCAGTGTTGCACAGGCAGGATGTCGTTTCGTCAAGCCTCACGATAGGGTCTCATGACGCAGTGGTCATCCCCTTCGCCACGTGACTGCAGGAGAGTTTCATGAAGATCATCCGCATATCGCTTCATGGCCTGGAACTCCCCTTTCGGGAAGGCGCCTACCGCTGCCGCAATCATACCGAGTACGGACAGACGGCGACCATCGTGAGAATTGACACGGATGAGGGGATCACCGGCTGGGGAGAGATCGCACCGCTTGGCGCCTTCTACTCCGAGGCCTTCACCGGTGGCGTACGCGCCGGACTGGAGCGTCTTGCGCCCATGTTGCTGGATGCCGACCCAAGGGAAACGGGCAAGCTCGCCCGAACCATGGATGCGGCGATGCATGGTCAGGTGGACGTCAAGTCACCCCTCGATATCGCGCTTTGGGACATCTCCGCGAGGGCGGCCGGACTCCCCCTGGCCGAACATCTCGGGGGGCGTGACGGCAGGTCCGTCGCCCTCTACCGTCCGGTATCGCAGGCCTCGCCGGAGATCATGCTGGACTCGGCCCGCCGACATGTGGCCGAGGGGTATCGCCGTCTCCAGGTGAAGGTGGGAGACGACCCGGTCCTGGACGCAACCCGTCTCCAGACCGTTGCCGACGACTTCGGCAGCAGCGTCGTCATCTTCTGCGACGCCAACGGTGCCTGGACCAGCTACGATGCCCTGCGCTTCGTCGAGAGGACGCGAGGAATCGACTATGTCCTCGAACAGCCTTGCCGGACTCTCGACGAGAATCTGGTGGTGAGGCGTCACGCGGCAATTCCCATGGTTCTCGACGAGAGCGCCGACAGCCTGGAGGCCCTGCTGCGCATTCACCGCGACGGCATGGCGGACGGCATCACGATCAAGATATCGAGGTTCGGTGGCATCACCCGTGCCAGGCGGATCCGCGATCTCGCGGTCGATCTCGGACTCATGGTGACGGTCGAGTGTGTTGGCGGCGCCGATATCGCAAGTGCGGCCATTGCTCACATGTCGCTCTCCACGCCGGAAACGATGCGGCTCCACACGGTCGATTTCCACAACTGGACGACGGTGTCGAATGCCACCGGGCTGCCGGACGTCTCCGGAGGTGTCATGCGCGCGCCTTCAGGCCCGGGCCTCGGGGTGACGCCACGCGACGATGTCATCGGCGAGGCCCTGTTCTCATGTCACGCTTCCTGATTCCCGCACCCGACGAGCCCGGCGACTGGCCTGCCTGGCGTGATCGCCTGGAGGCATGGCGCAGGTCGTGCAGTCTCGCCGGGACGAAACCCGCCCACGAGTGGGTGCGTCGCTGTTTCACGGCACACAAGATCCTGCTCTGGGATGAACGGTTCCACGATCGCAGATCCGGGACGTGGCTCGTCGAGGACTACGTCGATGCATTCGAGGCGCGCTTCGGCTCCCTTGACGGCGTCATCCTCTGGCACGCCTACCCCAACCTTGGCTTCGACCGGCGCAACCAGTTCGACTTCTGGCGCTGCATGCCCGGCGGCCTGCAGGGTCTCGCCGATGTGACCTCGCGCCTGCACGTCCGCGGCATCCGTGTCCTTCTCGCCTACAACCCCTGGGATATGGAGACCCGCCGGGAAGGCCGCGACGATGCAGCCTGCCTTGCCGACTTTGTGACGCAAGTCGACGCGGACGGCCTCTACCTTGACACCCTGTCGTCTGCAGGACGTGATCTCTCCGCCGCGCTCGAGGATGCCAGGCCTGGCATCGTCCTGCAGTCCCAGGCCCCTGTGCCGCCCGAACGGCTTGCCGACCATCGCATGGGTTGGGCTGAATCATGGGATGATTCCTGGGCGCCAGGTGTGTTCGCCAACAGGATTCTGGATCGCCACCACATGATCCATGTCGTGCGCCGCTGGATGGCAGACCACACGCCGGAAATCCAGCTGGCGTGGATGAACGGCGTCGGCATGGTGGTGTGGGAGAATGTCTTCGGTTCCTGGAACGGCTGGCGAGACCGGGATGCCGTTCAATGGAATCTGGCGAGCCAGGTACTTCGCCGGTGGTCCCGTCACATCTGCGAAGGGACGTGGACACCGCTCGCCTGCATGCCGGCACCGGGCGTATTCGCCTCAAGCTGGGAACTTGACGGCATCCGGTTGTGGACACTGATCAATCGCAATCGCCAACCGGTTTCGGGCGTTCGTCTTCCCGTCAGCACCGTGGCGGCCTGCGACCCTGTGGCTGGACGCCAGCTCGCCATCAAGGATCACCAGGTCGCGATCGACATCCCGGCGGCCGGTCTCGGTGCTGTAGTCGAGGAAGCGGTGGACAGTGATTTCCTGGAAGGCCAGGCCAACCGGCACCGGCAACTCGACCATGCTCGACACGAGCAGTCACGTCTCGTCCCCAGGGCCCGAACGCTGCCAGGACCCCCGGTTTCGGGACAGGAGCCGGACGGGGTGGCCTGCGTGACCGGGGGTCTCCATGTGCGCCGCACCCGTTTCAGACTGCGTGAGTGCGGTATGTACGAGAGTGCCCGTGCCGGTGAGAGCACCGGTCCGGTTCTCCCCGGGCTCCATTCCATGGTGTCCCTGGAGTTCAGGGAGGATCTGTCGCCATTTGCCATTGACAGGTATTCCGTCACCGTGGCGGCCTACCGGCGTTTCGCGGAGGAAACAGGGTACTCTCCCGATGCTCCCGGGTTCTTTCTCGAACCCGGGGCTGGGCCCCATGAGCCGGTCACACGGGTTGATCCCGACGATGCCCGCGCCTATGCATCCTGGCTCGGGCGGCGTCTGCCCACGGAAGCGGAGTGGCAACGGGCTGCTGAGGACGGTTTGCTGGGCGACGACCCGGTGCGTGTCTGGAACTGGACCGAGCCTGAAATGAGTGATGGACGAACACGGTTCTGTGTTGTGAAGGGCGGCAGTCACCATCACTGCGCGACATCAGACTGGTACGCGGACGGAGGAGTGCACGATGCGGCGTTTGCCGCCAAGTACCTGCTCATGTGGCCCGGTCTCGACCGCTGTGCCACCATCGGATTCCGGACGGCCGTCGATCTCCGGGCCCCGGATCAAACCGGGTGACGAACCATGGCGCGGGCGATCAGACCGGACACCATCACCACCTCACGCCTGGTTCTTGAACCGCTGGCGTTGCATCACGCGCCCCAGGTGACGCGCTTCTGCCGGCTGTGGGAGGTGGCCCGGTACACGGCGAACATTCCTCACCCCTATCCTGCGGGTTGCGCCGAGGCCTTCGCGAAGGATGCCGCCAGCAAGAGGGAATCGGGAGGAGGCTGGGTCTATGCGGTCACTGTGGCTGATGGGGGTGAGATGATCGGAGTCATCGACATCACACTCTGTGACAAGGATCGTTCGGGCGAACTGGGCTATGCCTTTGCCCCCTGGAGCTGGGGCAACGGCTATGCCAGTGAAGCGGCACGGGCCCTGATCGAATTCGCCTTTCGAGTCCTGCGTCTCGACAAGATCGAGGCCTATGTCATGGTGGAGAACGAGGCCTCCGAACGCCTGCTCGCCAGGATCGGCATGCGCCGGGTTGGTGAACGCATGATGCCGGCGCCGGCGAGAGAGCGGGATGTCCTGTGCGGAATCTTCCAGGTGTTCTGGTCACAGGTCCGCAGATGACGCGACCATCTCGCCTGCTGCTCGTGGTGGCCTGTGCGCTGGTGGACACCGACAACCGCGTTCTCCTTGCCAGGCGCCCCGAAGGGAAACCCATGGCGGGTCTGTGGGAGTTTCCAGGGGGAAAGGTGCATGCGAGCGAAACTCCGGAACACGCCCTGATTCGGGAGTTGCGCGAGGAACTCGGCATCGATGTCAGCGAGGCCTGCCTGGCGCCCTTCACCTTCGCCAGTCACCCCTATCGCGACTTTCATCTCCTGATGCCGCTCTACGTCTGCCGCCAGTGGAACGGCGTGATCGCACCCCGGGAACACTCCGACCTCGCCTGGGTCCGCCCCCGGCGCATGGCCTCCTGGCCCATGCCGCCGGCCGACACACCCCTCATCGCCATGCTCTGCGACCTGCTGTAGAGCACGCATCCATGGCAAGGCCCGCGTTCCGACCGGTGGCCAAGCGTCATCTTCACACCTGATGACATCATGGCGCGGGCATGATTGCCACGCATGTCCTGTTGGCGGTGCTGTTTGCGGCCCTGTTGCACGCGGCCTGGAACGCCGCGGTCAAGGCGCAATCCGATCCGCTGATCGGCATGGCGTGGATGTCGGTCGCTTCCGGCGTGGCAGCCGGTCTCGCGGTGCCGTTTACAGGAGTCCCGGTCGCCGCCGCCTGGCCCTACCTGCTTGTGTCGACGGCAATACACACGATCTACAATCTGTTGCTGGCGATGGCCTATCGCCATGGCGACTTCAGCCGGGTCTATCCGATCGCCCGCGGTGGAGCGCCGCTGATGGTGACGTTCGTATCACTGGTCTTTCTCCGGGAGGAACTCGGTGATCTTGCTCTTATCGCGATCGGCCTGATCCTGCTGGCGATCCTCGGCGTTGCCTGGCGCCGCACGACTTTCGAAGCCACCGACGACCGTTCTCTTCTGTATGCCGGTCTGACCGCATGCTCCATCTGCGCCTATACAATCGCCGATGGGCTCGGCGGTCGGGCCGCCGGCGACCCGATCGCCTATGCGGTCTGGCTCTTCTTTCTCGATGCCTGGCCCACCATCGGCGTGGTTCTGTGGTTGCGCCGCGGTCGTTTCCTGCAGGCGCCAGGACGAGGCATCGCGCAATCGTTGACCGGTGGCCTGCTCTCCATGCTGGCCTACGCCATCGTCATCTGGGCCATGGTGCATGCTCCGGTTGCCGTTGTGGCGGCCTTGCGCGAAAGCAGCATCCTGTTCGGAGCACTGATCGGCCTCTTCGTGCTCAGGGAAAGGCCGGGACGGGTCCGCATTGCCGCCATGGTCCTGCTTGCGGCGGCGGTTGCCCTGCTTCGTCTCGCTTGAGCCTGGAACCAGACCCGACTTCCCGACTGTCGCCGGATACCTCCCTCTTGTATCGTCTGCAACGTGCAGCTGTCGGACTGCGAGCGGGAGGTCACAATGCTGAACATCGACCCGTGCGATCTGGCTCCGTGCGAGGAGTTCTTCGAGAACCCCGAAGGGCCGCACAGTCCGGATCTTCAGCGCCTGCTGACCATCATGCGGGCCGACACGGTCGACGATCCGCACGTCATTGTCGAAACGCAGAACGGTGCATTCGGGCTCGGCACGGCAAGCGATCGGCGCGGGGACCCGGTCCGCATCTACGAGGGTGTGCGCTTCGAGACCTACGGAGATGCGCTGAAAGCCATGTTCAAGCTCCGTTGGGAGATGCTGACCGGGCGTCGGTTGCCCCTGGGCGAGGATATGGCGCTGGCCGACCGTCCGCGGCACCCGGTGGTTGACGAACGGCTGCTCGCCTATGCGGATCGCTGGGACGTGCGCCCCGGAGAGGTCGTCAACTTCAAGGTGTCGACGGGCACGCTGGCATCGAACTACCGCTTCGATGTTGCCAGGATTCGCTCGGCCGTCGGTCATCCCGAGGGACCGGGCCTGCACCTGACACCCGCACCCACGGCGGCGGACGGTGACTACGAGGGGCGCAATCAGACAACATCGATCGGCTCATACATTGGGTTCGACCGCCCAAGTCCGGTGTCGCTGAAGGCGTTCTCCGTTCAAATGAACGTGAAGCCGACGCTGAAGACCGGCAAGCCACAGGCGCTGGTCAATGCCTGGGACGCGGAATGCGAGACCGGCTTTGTCCTCTGTCTGGACGACAGGGGCCACCCCAGCGTGACCGTCGGCGCCGGCCCCGGCGAGGTCGTCACCATCGCAACGGCAAGGCCGCTGCCCCTCCAGTCCTGGCACGAAGTAACGGCGAGCTTTGATCCAGCGGGTCGCAAACTCGCCGTGTCGCATCGCTGTCTGGAGAGGGGGCACCTGCTCCTGCGCGAGGCCCGGATCGAACGCACGATCGGGATTCAGCCGGACTTCGGCCCGCGGGACTTCTTCATCGGCGCGTCAAGGGCGTCCGATGGATTCATGACCGCGCACTTCAACGGGAAGCTGGAGGCACCGGCGCTGTTCTCTTCAGCGCTCGGCGACGAGGGCTCGCTCGTCGCGTCCTGGGATTTCTCCCGCGAACCGTCCGGTACCAGGATCATGGACACCTCGCCCAACGCCTGGAACGGCCACACCGTCAACCTGCCGGCCAGGGCCATGAAGGGCAGCCGGTGGGACGGATCTGCGCATCGTTGGTCGGACAATCCGGCTCACTACGGGGCCATCCACCTTCACGAGGACGATGTGGTGGATTGCGGCTGGGATGACGACATTGCACTGACAATTCCGGGCGCCTGGAAGAGCGGCGTCTATTGCGGGTGCTTTCATCAGGGCGCCAACACCTCCTACGCCACCTTCCATGTGCTCCCTGCCAGGGGAAAGCCGGGTTCGCGACTGGCGGTTCTGATGCCGTCAGCCACCTATGTGTGCTACGGCAACGACGGCACCCACGTGCAGCGCCGGCGGTTCCTGGAGCGGACCATGAACCGGTTCGCCACCCTCACCAGGAACCAGATGTTCCTGCAGATGCATCCGGAACTCGGCGCCTCGACCTACGATCTGCACAGCGATGGCAGCGGTGTCTGCTACGCATCCCGGCACCGGCCCATCGTGGACATGGCGCCAGGGACGTCCGTGTGGAACTTCGGCGCGGATACGCTGATTCTCGACTGGCTCGAGCGGAGCGGCCATGCGTACGATGTCCTGACCGACGAGGCGCTGGACCGGGAAGGTTCAGCCCTGCTGGAACCCTATCGCTGTGTCATCTCGGGCAGCCATCCGGAGTACACCTCGCAGTCCATGTCGGACGCGCTGCTCACCTACCTCGAGCAGGGCGGCCGGTTCATGTACCTGGGCGGAAACGGCTTCTACTGGAAGATCGCCTATCATCCCGAGGATCCGGGCCTGATCGAAACCCGCCGGGCCGAGGATGGAGGCCGGAACTGGATCGCGGAGCCGGGTGAGTACCACCTGGCGTTCACCGGCGAGCTCTCCGGCCTGTGGCGGCGCAACGGCCGTACACCGCAGCAACTGTTCGGCGTGGGTTACACCGCCTGCGGATTCGACTCGGCCTCCTACTACGAGCGCACCGCAGCGAGCGGCGACCCGCGCGCCGCATGGATCTTCGAGGGCGTCGGGGAGAACGAGAGAATCGGCGATTTCGGTTTCGCTCTGGGCGGTGCCGCGGGGGCGGAACTCGATCGGGCCGATACGAATCTCGGCACGCCCGAACATGCGCTTGTCGTTGCCAGCGCCACCCGTCTTCCCGCCAGCTATCTCACCCTGCCCGAGGAATTCTACCACCTGACCTCCGACATCAATGGCGAGACGTCTCCCCTGGTCAGGGCGGACATGGTGTTCTTCGAGACTCCGGCCGGCGGCGCGGTGTTCTCAAGCGGCTCCATATCCTGGTGCGACGGACTGTGCCACGATGACTATGACAACAACGTGGCCAGGATCACCGGAAACGTCGTGCGGCGCTTCCTCGATCCGGCACCGTTCGACCTTCCGGGGTAGTAACGCTGACGGACCGCCCCGCCGTTCCTTACACGCGTTCTGCTGATCAGACGGGTGACTGCCCGTCTAGGCATTGCTGCGTCCCGGCGGGAACATCTGTTTGATCCGCCGGGCCGTGATTCGCAGACGAAGGTACCGCCATCGCGTGGCCTGATCACCTTGGCGCGGTCGGTGCGCCTTGCTCTGAAACCCGGATAGCCGGGTTGGCCTTCGTCAGATTGTTGAGCGCTTCACCGGATGATCCCTGCGGTGACAACGGGAAAGAATCCGGGTGTGTGCCGCACTGGCTGGAACTCGTTCGAACACCTGGTCAGGATCTCTCCACTTGATTGTAAGGAAGGGACGATTGTCGCGGACCATGCGCAGCCGTTTCATGTGCTCTTCGGAAAGGCCCTGGGCTGGGCAGTATGGGGTAACTGCAGGGCGTCAGCGTCAAAGGTGTAGACGACAGGCACCTCGCGTTCGCCCGACGCAACCTTCAGTGTCTTGTACACGATCAGCGCGTCGGCGAAGTCCGCATCGGTCTTGCGAAATGCCTGTAAGGCGCTGAAGATTACGTCCTCGTCTTCAAAGCGGATATTGGGTTCCTGCAACAGACTGCCGATCAATACGATGACGTCGGACCTGGCCATTCGGTAGCGTCGTCCAAGCAACGTCCACACGGACTCCACCAACACGACATCAGTGAGGAGAACGCGATCGCCGTCTTGAAAGACCGCACGTGCCCGTTCAGCCTGCGTATCGTCATCGCGAAGCAGATATCGCAGCAGAACATTCGTATCAGCTGCGATCACAATGTGTTCGCACGCTTCGCCGTCACCGCGTCCTGGCGCGACTGCTCATCGGAGATTGTCTCGTCCGCCTCAAGATGAGCGAGACATCCCCACGCACTGCCGGGCTTTTGACGAATGATCGTGATGCAACCGTCAAAGACAAAACTGCGGTATTCGTCCCCCGGTTCGATGCCGGCCAGGCGGCACTGATGAACCGGAAGCGTGATCTGGCGTTTGGCACTGATTCTGGGCATGCTCTCAAGATCCAAGCTTTTGTAGCGTAAGTGGAGACGATATAGAATTTTCTTTACAAGAGGGCAATATGTAAAGAGAATCGGTGATTAGAAATAGACCAATTGAAATTTCCTTTGGCTTGAAGCCAACGATCCCGCTGAGACCTGCTGTACTGGCAAGGTGGTCAGGGATCCTGGAGGACGCGGGTGAGGCTGATGTTGCCGGATCCTGGTGTGAGGGGCTGCTGCTGGGAGGTGTCGGGAGCCCAGGCTGTCATGTAGATGATGTCGAAGGTGGCGGGGATCCTCATCTCTTGGTCGGCGTGGCGGTCATGGTAGAGGGATGCGGCGTGAAGGAAGACGTCCCTGCGGGAGAAGGTGCGGGGACGGTCGGCGAGAGCATTGCTTTCTCCCATGGCCCTGAGATCGCGCATGAGGGCGAAGGCGTCGGGGTAGGTCACCGTGATGCGGTCTGTGTCGACGACGGGCAGAGCAAATCCTGCACGTTGCAGGAGAGCGCCGGCATCCCTGACATCGACCATCGGTGAGAGGCGTGGCGAAAGGCCGCCCGTGATGGCGATCTCGGACTCTGCCAGCGCATGCCTGAGTTCCACGAGTGTCTCGCCGCCGAGGAGCGCGGCGAGAAGGAGGCCGTCGGGCTTGAGTGCCATGCGGACCTGGATCAGCGTGCCGACGAGATCATTGACCCAGTGAAGGGCGAGGTTGCTGATGACGGCGTCGAGCGAGGAGGGAGCGAAGGGGAGGCGCTCCTCGTCGACAGCGAGGTGACGGGCGAAGGCGGACGAATGGTCTGCCTCGACGAGAAAGTCCGTCTTGCCCTTGCCGGCAAGGGCCTGGCTGAAGGCACCGTGACGGGCGCCGAGTTCGACAGCGACGGGAAAGCGTCGCGTGATGTCATCGAGGCGGTCGGCGAGGCGGTCGGCGACGTCGGAGAAGAGGAAATCCGCCTGCCTGGTCATGGCGGCCGCGGTTCGGTGGCGCTGGACAACGCGGCGATCGAAGGGACCCTCGTTCATGGGAACCATGGTGACGGGCGAGGCGGGGTGGCACAACCTGGAGCGGGACTGCTATTGTCCTGGCGAGGTACGCTCACGAGAAACGCCATGGCCGAGGTCGTCGTCTACACGACCATGTTCTGTCCCTTCTGTACCGGCGCCCGGAAACTGTTGCGCTCGCACGGTGTTGCGTTCGAGGAAATCGACGTGACGATGAATGCCGCCAGACGCGCGTCGATGGCCCGCATGGCCGGTGGCCGGCGGACCGTGCCCCAGATCTTCATCGACGGGGAGGCGATCGGAGGTTACGACGATCTCGTCCGGCTCGAACGCAGCGGCGGACTTGCAGCAAGATTGGGAGCCCGGGCATGACGCAACTGAAGATCGCCTGCGTCCAGGTCAATGCGCAGCTTGACATGGAGGCCAACATCGAGACGGCATCAGCCCTGGTGCACCAGGCCGCCGATGCCGGAGCGGACCTCATCGGTCTGCCGGAAAATGTCGCTCTCATGGCTGCGAGCGAAGAAGAACGGCTGGAGAACGCCTCGCGCCCCGCCGATCATCCAGCGCTCATCGCCTTCGCCGATATCGCCCGACAACGGGGAATCTGGCTCCAGGCAGGGTCCGTGGCAGCCCTTCGTGATGACGGCACATTGGCCAACCACGCCTTCCTCTTTGGTCCCGATGGCGAAACCACGGACTACGAGAAGATCCACATGTTCGATGTCGATCTTCCCGACGGATCGCGGTACCGGGAGTCGGCCATGTTTCATCCAGGTGACACCGCGGTCCTTGCTCCCACACCGTGGGGTCTGCTGGGCATGACGGTCTGTTACGACGTGCGTTTCCCCCATCTCTACCGCGAACTCTCGAAGGCCGGCGCGGTCATGCTGACGGTCCCGTCGGCCTTCACGAAGGTGACGGGAGATGCCCACTGGGAGGTGTTGCTGCGGGCCCGTGCCATCGAATGCGGCGCCTTCGTCTTCGCTCCCTGCCAGACCGGCCACCATCCGGGAAACCGGCGAACCTGTGGTCACTCTCTCATCATCGATCCCTGGGGCGTGGTTCTCGCCGACGCCGGCACGGACGTCGGGTTCTGCATCGCCGATGTCGATCTTTCAGAGGTGGCGCGAGTCCGTGGCACCATCCCGGCCCTTGAACACGACAGGCCCTTTGCGCTCTCAGGTTTCCCGGCGGGCACACAATCTCTGAAGAGCCGCCGGTCGGGGATCGGTGACGACGAGATCCTCATACGCCAGCACGCGTAGGCTTCCGGCCACAGCCTCGAGAAGTTCTCCGGGTTTGAGGAGGAATGCCGGATTGCGCGGCCGGCCGAAGCGCTCGTTGCCGACCGCGAATGTTTCGTAGATGAGAAGACCGCCCGGGCCGGTGTTGGCGACAATGTCCTTCAATCCCGGACGCCACAGGTAGTTGGTGACGACGATGCCGGTGAAGGTGCGGCCGGCAAGGGGCCACCTGTCACCACTCTCGAGATCGCATTCCAGAATTGTGACGCGTTCATCATCGGCGAATCGGGCCAGCGGTCCGGTGTCACGGTCGAGCGCGGTCACCCGATGGCCGTGTTCGAGCAGGAGTTGCGTGTGGCGGCCGCCTCCGGCGGCGAGGTCGAGCACGTCTCCGGCCGGGGGAAGAAGGGGGATGAAGCGTCGTACCCAGTCACTGGCGCCGGAGGTGACGGAATGCGCGGGTGGAGGTGTCATCGAGGGACCTGGCGGAAGGAACGACGAGGCTCAATCGGGTCGTTGTCGACGGGGGTGACGAAGTGATCGCCGGGGTGCCTGGTCAGGGTTCTCAAGGGGAGCATGGTCAAGTATCCCTTGTTCCGCCGGAATTTGCGCCTACATTTGACGTGACGGTTCAGGGTGCTCTCATGATCGTCTTCGATATCCAGTGCGGCAATGGCCATGTCTTCGAGGGCTGGTTTGCCGATTCCGCATCCTTTGACGCCCAGGTCAAGGCGAAGGATGTCGCGTGTCCCATGTGTGGCGATACCGCCGTCGAGAAGGCCCTGATGACACCCAGCGTTGCCGTGGCTCCCCGCACCGGCAGCTCTCCGGCGGCGCAGGAGCCGCCTGACACGAGGACCGTGGCGCTTGCCAAGCAGAAGGAAGAAACCCGACGTGTGATGGCGATGGCCCGTGCGGTGAAGGCGCACGTCGAGAAGAACTTCGAGAACGTCGGTCCGCGCTTCGCCGATGAGGCGCGCAAGATTCACTATGGTGATGCGGAAAAGCGCAACATTCACGGTGTGGCAACGCCAGTCGAGTCCCGGGAACTCCGCGAGGAGGGGATCGAGTTCGGCGAACTGCCGGCGTTGCCGGAACTCGACGGCTGAGTGCTTGCCGGTTCCTTCAGGTCCGCCGTGTGACGGCGCGGATTCTGGGCTCGACAGAGACGAAAGCCACCAGGAAGGCCATCAGAAGCGCATTCATGACGAAGGGGCCTGGGGTCCAGACCATGTAGAGTGGCATGGCGACCAGCGGGCTCAACACATGGCCGGCGGCTCCGGTGCCGATCAGTGTGCCCGCCGCCGTCCCCTGTTCCCGGGGCGAGACCGCGAGTGATGCCGCCGTGGCGAATCCGGGGCGCAGCATGGCCATGCCGACACCGAAGAGAATCATGGCGATGACCATGAGCGGGTAGGAGTCGGCGACGAGGATGACGACGAATCCCGCCAGGGCCAACGGACCTCCGATCTTCAGAAGGAAGCCCGGCCCCAGATTGAGGCGCGGCACGATGACAATCTGGAAGACGAGTGCGGCGATGGCCGCCACTGTCAGGCCGAAACCCACCTTGCGTGCCGCCTCTTCCGGATCGAAGAGAAGGGTGTCCATCATGTAGAAGGCAATGGTCTGCATCGATGCCGCGTGACAGATGCTCATGATCACACTGCCGATGACGAAGGGCAGGATGCGCCGGTCAAGGAGCGAGATGCGCGGCATCGCCTTGCGTGATGAAGCGGGAGGAGATTCCGGGAGATAGAGGGCGATCACCACAAAGCTGCACGCAGCAATGACGGTGACTGCCACCAGCGGCGCCAGCAGGTGAAGGCCAACCAGGAGTGCTCCCAGACCGGGTCCCAGAACAACTCCGGTGGTGAAGGCTGCATTGAGCATGGAGATGCCGCCGGTTCTCCTCGACCGACTGGTCCTGTCGGCGATATAGGCCTGTGCCGCCGGGAACGAGCCCGAGCCGAAGAAACCGTTGATGAGGCGGGCAGCAATCATCAGGGGAAAGGCGACCATGACCGGCAACCAGCCGGAGAGTCCCGACTGGATGGCGAGAATGAAGAGCAGCATGGAGACGGCATAGGTGCCCACACCCTGGGCGATGATGGGCTTGCGACCGACGACATCGCTTCGGCGTCCCCAGAACGGGCTCATGGCCGCCCACATGCCCCCGGAGATGGCGAACACCAGCCCGACATGCCACTCCTGGAGCTGCATGGTCCGGGCAATCGGCGGCAGGACCGAAAAGAGGAGGGACTGCCCGAGCCCGACACAGACAAGGCTGGCAAAGAGGATGCGAAGCGCGGTCCTGTCCTGGCCGGGCTGACTTTCCCCCGGGGATGTTGACGTCAAGAGCTGTTCCCGGACCTCACAGCGGAGGACGCAGGTGCGCCCAGGGGCGGAGCTTCTCGATGGCGGCGCCGAGCTTGAGGACGGTAAGGTCCTCGAAACGTCGCCCAACGATCTGCAGTGCCGTCGCCAGACCGTCTGCGGTCATGCCCGAGGGCACCGTGAGTGCCGGGCACTGTGAAACGTTGTTGAAGACGAGAGTCATGTCGTTCGAGAGCATCTTGCCGTCCGGTGTCTCGCCGAGCTGTTCTGCATCCGACCCGGTCGCACGTGGCGCCACGGCCGGTGTCGTCGGGCAGATCAGCGCGTCGTGATCGGCGAAGACGTCGCACAGGCGCTGCCATTGTCGGGTCCTGACGAACTCCAGGCGCTTGAAACTGATCGCATCCATCCTCCGGGCCGCCTCGAACATGGTGACGATGTTCGGGTCGAGATCGTCGCGCCTGGCGTCGAGATGCTGCTCGAAGAATGCGGCGAGATAGACGTTCCAGTAGTCGAGCCAGGCATCGGCACACTCCCTTCGCCATCCCAGGTCCACTTCCTCCACGATGGCACCGGCACTGGAGAGAGCCTCTGCACAGCGCTCCACGTTGGCCGCTACCTCATCGTCGACATGATAGAAACCAAGGTCGATATCCATGGCAATCCGCATGCCTTCGACATCGCCTGGCAGTGGGTGGGGAATGTCCAGGGGCACCGGGTTCGACATGATGTCGTACTCGTCAGGCCCCTGGCAGACATCGAGAAACAGGGCCGCATCATCCAGGGTCCGGGCCAGGGGTCCGAAGTGGCTGATGTTGTCGAAGACCGACGCGAGGATGGTCATGGGAATCCGGCCCAGACTCGGCTTGAGGCCGACGATGCCGCAAAAGGCGGCCGGAATGCGCACCGATCCTCCCATGTCGGAACCCTCGGCCAATGGCACGCAACCCGACGCCACCGCCGCGCCTGAGCCACCGGACGAACCGCCGGGCGTGCGATCCGGATTCCAGGGATTGCGAGTCACGCCCCACAGCGGACTGTGGGTAAAGCCGTCATAGGCAAATTCGGGCGTGGTGGTCTTTCCCACCATGATGGCGCCGGCGCCTAGAAGATCGCTCACCACCCGGGCATCCTGGTCGGGGACATGGTCATGATAGACCCTGCTTCCCATCGTCGTGGTCTTCCCCGCCGTGGGCGTGAAGTCCTTGATGGCGATCGGCACTCCGTGAAGCGGACCGAGAGGGATACCCGCCATGACTGCGCGTTCCGCAGCCTTCGCTTTCTCCAGGGCCTCCTGCGGGTAGGTGAAGCAGAAACAGTTGAGCTTCGGATTGACTTCCTCAATTCGCTCAAGGCTGTTGGCGACAACCTCGACCGGCGATATCTCGCGCGAGGCGATGTGTCGGGCAAGCGTGACGGCAGGGGTGTAGCAAAGGTCGAGATTCGCCATGGCCATGACTCCGGTCGTGAATGACGCGGGTGCACGACCGGTTCGGGTCACGGTACCGCGCAAGAAAGGGATGGTCAGCGGAGTCTACACGGGCGACAGCCCCGAATGCCATGGCATCGCCGGGGCAATCGGTCTAGACAACCCCCGATGACGGCAGCAGATCCATGGAATCGGGCACGTTAGAGCACTATCACCGCCTCGTTGCATCCGGCGATCTTGTGCGCGATGTGCACCAGGAAAGGGCCGTACGGCATCTCGATCAACTTGCCCAAGAACTTGGCTCACCGGGGCGGAGAGGTCTGTTCGATCGCGTTCTCGGACGGCGGCCCCGCCCGTCGACCAGAGGCATATGGCTCCACGGAGGGGTCGGCACCGGCAAGTCCATGCTCATGGACCTCTTCTTCGAGAATGTCCGGAACCGGAAGAGACAGCGCCACCATTTCCATGCCTTCATGCGCGAAGTGCACGGCACCATCCAGGAGCGGCACAGGTCTTCCGGCGATGCCAATGACACCATCCGTTTCGCTGCGAAGGCCCTGGTGGACGAAACGGATCTCCTGTGCCTGGACGAGTTCCACGTCACCGACATTGCCGATGCCATGATCCTTGGCCGGCTGTTCCGGCAGTTTCTCGATCTGGGCACAGTCATGGTGGCGACGTCGAACCAGCATCCCCGTGATCTCTATCAGGGGGGCATCAATCGCCAGCTCTTCTGTCCGTTCATGGACACGCTCGAAAAGGAACTCGACATCATCGAGGTCGATGCGGAGCGGGACTACCGCCTGGCATTTCTGGCCAGCACCGGCACCTACATCGCGTCACACGACGGCAATGCGACGGCGCGTCTCGACGAGGCCTTCCGCCATCTCGCAGGTGGCGCCGAGATTGCTCCGCTTGACATTCCCCTTCAGGGAAGGGTGCTTCACGTCCCCCGTCAGGCCCGCCATGTCGCGCGCTTTTCCTTCACCGAGCTCTGCGGCCGTCCATTGGCAGCACCTGACTATCTGGCGCTCGCCGGCGCCTTCCATACCGTCATCATCGATGGCATTCCGGTGATGACCCCCGCCATGCGCAATGAGGCACGGCGGTTCATCATCCTGATCGACATCCTCTATGAAGAAAGGGTGGGGTTGTTGTGTTCCGCCGCCGCACCGCCTGAAGGGCTCTATGCACAAGGCGATGGTTCTCTCGATTTCCGCAGGACCGCATCACGGCTGATCGAGATGCAATCGGCCGCCTACCTGGAGAGCCGGCGCAGGGTCAGCCAAGCGGAACGTCCAGGAACGCCACGAAGGACACCAGGCCAATGAGCGTGACAATGATGGCGCCACCGAAGTTGAAACCATGACGCACCACCAGCGCTCCGGACGAGCCTGTGCCACCGCCTTCCACGAGGCGCAGTGCCGTCTGACGGGCGAGGATGGCGCCCACGCCCAGTGAGCAGATGGTCAGCCCGATGCCGAGTGACATGGCGGCGACAAGGAGAAAACCCGGATAGATCATGTCGTTGGCGACCGCATAGAGCATGATGAGAACGGCGCCGGGACACGGTACGATCCCGGCCGCGACCGCCATCAGTCCGCTCTCCACCTTCGATGCTTCACTGGCTTGGCCATGACCGTGTGCATGGGCATGTCCGTGATTCTCGTTGTGCCCGTGTCCGTGACTATGGGCGTGGCTGTGTCCGTGTTCTTCGTGGTGCGCGTGTCCGTGATCCTGGGCATGCCCCTCCTGGGCGTGACTGTGACCATGACCAACTTCTGAAGGATCAATGTAGCCCAGGGCGGCGCGGAAGGCCTGGTAGAGCATGTAGAGACCGATGGCGGCGATGATGAGGAAACTCGCGGCCCTGACGCCGGGTACCTCCGCCAGGCCAATCCCGAAACCGGCTCGCAGGGTGATGTCCGCAAGCCAGACAATGGCAATCGCCGCGATGACATGGACAATGGCCACCTGGATCGCCATCACGACGCCGCGACCGATCTGGGCATCGCGGCCCAGAAAGTAGGAGACGATGATGAACTTACCATGCCCCGGACCGAAGGCGTGGAACACCCCGTAGACGAAGGCAATGGCAAGTCCGAGAAAGAGGGCGCCCAGGCTCTTGCCGCTGTCAATGGCGTTCATGTGCCGGGCCACTTCAGCGTTGGCCCGACGCTGGAAGGCGACGATGGCATCCGTCCAGCGGTCCCACAGACCGCCCTCTTGCGTCGCCATCTCGACGGCAGGGAGCGATATCTCCTCGGCCTTCACCGGACCGGCGGTGGTAAAGGAAACGACGATGAGAATGCACAGGATACGTGCCAGGCTGTCTGTCATGACGGATCTCCGCAACGCAGGGTGATGGTCGAGGTGTGCCCTTCCAATGCGCCCTCTCCAGGCCCTGCCACGAAGCGGCATGCCGGATCGACGGGCCCCTCGACCGTGAGAAAGTCGTCCCCGGCAAACGAGAAGTCGAAGAACAGGACATCGTCGTGAAGACTCGCGGCGAAGGGCGCCTGGAGGCCGTCGAAGGAGACGGTGAGCTTCAGACCGAAGTGATCCGGTTCAAACACCGGTTCGACATGCTGCAAATGCCAGGAGACCGGTGCACCGTCGCCGAGAATGGTGAGGTACCAGTCCTGTTCGGCAATGGGGGCGAACAGCTCGTCCTCTTTCGCCTGCGCTTCCTGGTTCGTGACGGTTCCGTCGCCATCGGCATCGAAGGTGGTGAAGAGGTAGCTGGAGGCGAAGGCATCAAACGTCCAGTCGAGGGTGAGTCCGGTGACGGAGTGACCCGCCATCTGGACGTGCCAGTTCGTCGTGACCCAGACATCCGGGTTGGCCAGAACCGGCGGGCTGGCGACAAGGGCCAGGAAAGCCGGAATGAGGAACTTGCGAAGCATGGCATCGCATCCTTGATCCCCTCGAGCACCCTGAGTATGACATGTCAGTCGACATTTCAAGGATGTCATGCTGCGCGATATCGTCGAGATCTTCCTTTCGCCGGCGCCGTTGCACCTGGGCCCCATGGGCTACTTCAGGGAACTTGCCGGAATTGCCCGGCGCGCGCAGGAGTGCCGTGAGGAATGGCAATCCCACCTGGCACGGACCCGGCAGGTGATCGAGCATGCCGCTCTTGGCTGCGGACAACGTGATTCGGTCCTCGTGACAGGCTCCGGTCTCCTGCTGGATGTCCCGGTGGAAATGCTCGCCCGCAACTTCCAGCGCGTGGTTCTGGTGGATATCCATCATGGGCGGGAAACCCGCCGGACCGTGCGCCACCTTGCCAATGTCGAACTGGTGGCCCTGGACGTCACCGGTGTGGTCAGGGACTGCTACCGGTTTGCCCGATCCGGCTGCCGCGGGCCCTTGCCGGAAGGTCGTCCCCAGGCGATTGGCGATGCGCCCTTCGACCTTGCGGTTTCCGTCAATCTCGTATCCCAGCTCGCGGTCATGCCGCGCCGATACGTTCTGGGACACTGTCCGGCCTTCCCTCCCGATCGCCTGAAGGGATTTGCCCGGGATCTGATCTCGAACCACATCGACTGGCTTGCCCGGCACGGCGACCGGGTGTGCCTCGTTACCGACATCGAACGCCACGAGGACCACTGTGACGGTCGCAAGGTGGTGGTGGACCTCCTGGATGGCATCCGTCTGGGCGAACCTGAGGAGACCTGGACATGGTTCATCGCCCCGCAGGGCAAGGTCTTCAGGGATCGTGCGGTCCGCCATCATGTGGCGGCATGGCGTGATTACCCATCAGCGTCTCGATGATCTTCTTCTGACTGCCCCGTATGGCCCGCTCGGCTGCCGCTGCCGCTCGTTCGCCGTCGCCATCGAGAAGGGCAGATAGCAGCTCGTCGTGGCGATGGTGAAACTCGATGTCCCTGTCCTCAAGGGTGAGGCAGAAGTGGACGATGCGCTCGTGATGCTCGATGAGGGACATGACGAACTCCGCCAGCCGGCCATTCCTGGATGACTGGACGACGTGTTCGTGGAAGGCGTAGTTGGCTTCCCGGTAGGCTGTCCTGGTCCCACCTCCACTGGCGGGAAGGCAGGCTCGCACCTCGGCATCAAGCCGGGCGAGCATGGACGCATCGACATGTCCGGCGGCAAGGCGGGTGGCCTCGACCTCGAGCAGCAGTCGCAACTGGAACACCTCGTGGACATCCTGGATGGAGATCGGCGCCACGATGTTGCCGAGGCGCTTGCGCGTGATGACCAGTTTTTCCTGGCGCAGCCGTGCCAGGGCACTGCGCAGCGGCGCCTTGGAGAATCCATATCGCTCCACCAGCATGGTCTCCGGGATCTCGGCGCCCGGAGCGAGGCGGACGAGCAGAATCTCGTTCTTGAGGATCCGGTAGACCCGGCTGGAGAGATCTTCACGTGGATCGGTCGAACCCTGCATGTCATCCATCCGCAGTCGCGTGTCGGGTGTCAGGGTGCCATATCACCGATGTGCCGCGACAGGTGTTGCGGTCATGAAGTGCTCGTTCGCCAGTGGTGACAGGAGACTTCGTGGTTCTCCGCGATTCTCTCGAGGGCGGGAACTTGGCGTCGGCACGTCTCGTCAGCCAGGGGACAGCGCGGATGGAAGTGGCATCCGGGCGGCGGGTGAACGGGGCTCGGGGGTTCCCCCTGGACAAGGCGGCCGGCGGCGTCGAGGCCGATTTCATCGAGCAACGAGGCCGCGTTGAGGGCTCTCGTGTAGGGATGGCGTGGAGATTGGAAGATCTCCTCTACGGGAGCCATCTCGACGATGCGGCCCAGGTACATGACCGCCACACGATCGCAGATGTGGCGCAGGGCCCGAAGGTCATGGGAAATCATCAGCAGGGAAAGATCGAATCGCCGGCGCAGATCGTTGAGGAGATTGAGAATCTGGGCGCGAATCGACGCATCCAGCGATGATGTCGGTTCATCGCAGACGACAAACTGTGGCCGCAGAAGGAGGGCCCTGGCGATGACGATCCGCTGCAACTGCCCTCCGGAACACTGCCCGGGGTACCGTTCGACGAGTCCCGGATCAATTCCGACCTCGCCCAGCATCGCGTGGATCATCTCCAGGCATTCTTCCCGGGTTCCGGTGTCGTGCGCGGCAAGCGGGGCCATGAGGGAGTCGATCAGCCTCATCCTGGGATCCAGCGCCGCCAGCGGATTCTGGAAGATGAGCTGGACGGTCCGGCGGAACCGCCTGAGTTCCCCCTGCCTCATCGCCAGGAGATCGCGACCGTCCATGATCACCTCGCCGCGATCCGGCCGGATCTGGTTGATGAGCAGGCGGGCGAGCGTGGACTTGCCGCATCCCGATTCACCAACCAGGCCCAGCACCTCCGCCCGTCCGATCGTGAGAGTCACACCGTCAACGGATCGCACGGCCAGCCTGCCTGACCCGCGGAGGGGGAAGTGTTTCACGAGGTTGCGGGCCTCGACGAGGGGCCGTGCGGCGCTGCTCATGGTTCCGCCGCCCAGCAGTGGACCAGGTGCCCTTCGGCTGTTCGCGTCGCCGTTGGCTCGTCGCTGGCACAGACACTTCCCTCGCGACGTGCGAGAGCATGGGGACACCGCGGGTGGAAGCGGCATCCGGGAATCGACTGGGCGGGAGACGGAATGGTGCCCGGGATCGACTCGAGATCACCGCCTCCGGCCTTGCGCATCAGCGAACAGTCGATCAGGGCCTTCGTGTAGGGGTGCTGCGGCGCCTGCATGATCGCTGCGACAGGGCCTTCCTCGACGATGCTTCCGGCGTACATCACGACGACCCGGTCAGCCATGGCCGAGACGATGGAGAGGTCGTGGGTGATGAGGAGAATGGAGAGTGTCCTTTGTTTCCTTTCCCTCTCCAGAAGTCCGAGGATCTGGGCCTGGACCGTGACGTCGAGCGCCGTCGTGGGTTCATCGGCGATCAGGAGATCCGGATCACCGGAAAGGGCTGCGGCGATCATGACCCGCTGCGCCATGCCGCCCGACAACTGGTGGGCAAAGGAACGGGCGCGCCGTCCGGCCTCCGGGATACCGACCTCCCGCAGGAGTTCGATGGCGCGTTCGAAGGCCTCGCCGCGCGATGCCCGCTTGTGCAGGCGCAGGGCCTCGCCGACCTGCCGGCCCACCCTGCAGCTGGGATCCAGCATGCTCGAGGGTTGCTGGAAGATCATGCCGACACGGTTGCCCCTGATGCGATTGAGGACGTCAGGGGTGGCGTCGGTGATCTTCTGGCCGCAGATCGAAACCGTGCCTCGCGTCACCCTGAGCGGTGGCGGCAGGAGATCGATGAGAGAAAGCGCCGTCACGGTCTTTCCTGACCCTGATTCTCCGACGAGAGCGACCGTCTCGCCCCGGCGGATCTCGAGGTTGATCCCCCTTGCTACGGCAATCGTGTCGCCGATCGATATGTCGAGATTCTCGACCTTCAGGCAGGGTGTTTCATCCGGGGAGATCATGACTCGCCCGTGCGAAGGCGGCGCGACCGGTCGGCATCGATCTCCAGTCCCTGACCCATGAGGGTGACGCTGAGTGCCGTGACCATGATGGCGATGCCCGGCGCAAACACGAGCAGAGGCTGACGGACGGCAAACTGCCTGGCGTCGGCCAGCATGGCGCCCCAGTCGGAATCGGGAGGCTGGATGCCCAGGCCCAGATACGAGAGCGCTCCCACGGTGATCAGCTTGTGCCCGAAGCGCAGGAAGGTCATGGCGGAAATCGGACGCAGCGCATTGGGGATGACGTGGCGCAGGAGAATGAAGGTCCGCGTGCATCCCAGCACCTCGGCCGCCACGATGTAGTCCCGGGCGGAAATGTCCAGGGCGATGCCGCGGGCGAGGCGGGCAAAGGGCGTCCAGCCGACCAGTGTGAGGGCGAGGACAAGAGTGCCGAACCCGGGACCAATGATGGCGATCAGGAAGAGCGCGACGATGATTTCGGGAAAGGAAATGAGAACATCGACGACACGCATCACGAACTCGTCGATGGCGCCGCCGACCCGTCCGCACCAGGCGCCGATGAGAGTGCCGATCGTGACCGACAGGACGAGTGTGAGGGCGGCCACCACGACGGAGAACCGGCCCCCGTAGAGCAGTCGCGCCCAGAGATCGCGGCCGAGCTGGTCGTTGCCCAGCCAGTGATCGCCGCCAGGCCCCTGGAGGCGCATGGAGAGATCCTGAGCCACCGGGTCATGCAACGACATGACCGGCGCGGTGATGAGCAAGAGGGCGACGATGGTGCCGGAGAGAAGACCGGCAATGAATGTCCAGTGCTGGCGCATGATCCAGCGAACAGTCCGCGTGACCATGGTCATCGCGCGTCCCCTGAAACGGTGACGGTCGGATTGAGAACGCCGTAGAGCACGTCGGCCGCCGTATTGATGATGATGGCGAGGCCGACGATGCAGATGATGCTCCCCTGGAGCATCGGCATGTCGTTGTTGATCACCGCCGAATAGATGAGGCGGCCCATGCCGGGAATGGCGAAGATGACTTCGACGACGACCGAACCGCCGAGCAGCCCGGCCAGCCACAGGGCGAAGACGGTCAGAACCGGCTGGATACCGTTTCTCAGGCCATGCCGGACCAGGGCGCCGGCAAGACCGAGGCCCCGGCTTCTGGCTGCCAGGATGTAGTTCGCGTGGAGAACGTCGATCATCGAGGCCCGCATGACCTGCGAGAAGTAGGCAAGCGGGCGCAGGCAGAGCACGGCGGCAGGAAGAATCAGCGTTTCGAAGCCGGACCAGCCGGCGGAAGGCAGCCAGCCGAGTTCGACGGCAAACAGCAGCACCAGCACCGGCGCCAGCCAGTACTCCGGGATCGAGACAAACCCCTGGGCGATGAAGGTGACAATCCCGTCGAAGCGGCGCCCCTGGTGCACGGCCGCCAGTGTGCCGACGGGCAGGGCGATGGCCAGTGCCAGCAAGAGGGCGCTGAGAGCGAGGGTGGCCGACACGCCGATGGCCCGCAGGATCTGGTCGGCCACGGGAAGCCTGCTGGTAAAGGAAAGGCCGAGATCTCCCTGAAAGACACGGCCGAGCCATGCGAAGAACTGATGGAGGAGAGGTTGGTCGAGGCCGAGCCTGATGCGCAGCGCCTCGACTGCGGCACTGTCAAGCGCCAGGTCCGCCACACGCGAGCGGATGATGGCCCGCGCCGGGTCCGTGTCACCGAGCCAGGGAACCAGGAAGGCGAGGAAGGAAACAAGTGTCAGCGTTACGACAAGGACAATCGCTCGCTTGAGCAAAAACCGTTCCATGGTCCTGGCCGGCAGATTCGACCCTCATGCTACCACGGCCCCGTGCCCTGTCACTCACCGCACAACCATTACGATCGAACGGATCCTTCCAGGCCGGCCAAGGACATCAGCCCGGCTGCTGGCTTCATTGTCGGATCGCGTACGTCTGAAGGGTAGCGTCTCCGGTACTCGAGCGGCAGAGCCGCGCATGCCGTACCTCATGCCGGCTTTCACCGGTGATACGGCTGTTCACAGACCCAACAGGCCGGGAAGGTGGGTGATGTCGGGGATTTCGTGATAGCCGAAGAAGGGAACGGACGGCTCGTAACCGCGATTGACATAGACCTTGTTGACGATGCGCATGTGGTGACACGGCATCAGGTCATAGTAGAGGCTCGCCGACACGTGCAGGATCTCGTGCCGCTGGCAGCCGAGTTGGTCCAGCATGTATTCGAAGGCCGCGAAGCGGGGCTTGTAGCTCCGTGCCTGTTCCGCCGTGTAGACGGCATGGATGGGGGCGCCGAGCTTCTCGACGTTGTGTCTGATCTGCTCGTTGGCGTTCGAGAGGATAACGAGAGGATAGGTCTCGGCCGTCCGTGCCAGGGCCTCCGGCACGTCGGGATGCGGCCCCCACGTGGGGATCGCATCCACGATCGCGTCGGCGGTTTCACTGTCATACGCCATGTTCCAGAGATCGCAGGTCCGCCGGAAGGACTCGGTGATCACCTGTGCATAGGGCTTGAAGGGGCCCAGCACCTCGTCACCACGAAAGGCTTCGAAGTCGTCCAGGAACGTGCCCATGTCGCTTTCGTCCACACGACCCGACATCAGCCCTGCGGTGACGTCGGACATCTGGAAATTGGTCAATGTTCCGTAGAGATCGAAGGTGATGAACTTCGGATTCAGGTGATCACCCGTCATGTCGGTCTGCTCCTCGGGATTCTGGTGCTGGTCAGTTGAGCGCCAGATCTTTGGTAAAGAGGTAATGGCCGTCGGGATGGACGGCATAGTTGGCAACATTCGAGCGGTGCCCGTCGCTGCCCTGCTGATGGACAAGGAAGACGGTGACGGCTCTTGACTGGAGTTCGCGGGCGATATCCTTGTAGAGCGCGTACCGTTCCGCCTCGCTTTCCGCACTGCTCGCCTGGTCGACCATGGCGTCGATATCCGGATCGCAGAAGCGTGACAGGTTGTAGCCGCCTTCGCAGGTGTAGTCCGCCGTCAGAAAGCCGATGGGATCGGCCACATCGGAAAGATACCCCCGCGACAGCACCAGCATGTCGAACTCGCCGCTCAACAGGTCCGGTTCAAGGGCGCCGTAGTTCGCCACCTTCAGTTCCACGTTGATGCCGATGGCGCCAAGCTGCGCCTGGATGACCGCGGCGAGATCTGGAAGTTCGGCGCGCTCCACATAGGCATAGAGAACGAGGTTGAGGGATTCCGCGTCGACACCGGATTCGGCGATGAGCGCCCGGGCGCGTTCCACGTCCTGGGACACCGCCATGGCGTCTTCGGGAGCCCAGGGATCGTTGGGCCCGAAGGGGCCGACAGCCGCCTGGGCCGAGCCCTCGTAGATCGCCTGGGCGATGGCGGCCGAATCGATGGCGCTCTGGATGGCCTGACGCACGGCCATGTTGTCGAGCGGCGCCTTCTGGTTGTTGAGATAGAGACTGTTGGTACGCGCCTGGGCGACGGTCTGGACCACGACATCCGCCTCCGACTGCAGTCCGAGAACCTCGGTGACCGGCAGTCGGGCCGAGACGTGCGCCTCGCCGGTCCGCAGTTGCGTTGCCCGTCCGCTACCCTCCGGAATGAACCGCATCTCGCCGCTTTCAAGCTGTGCCGGTCCGCCCCAGTAGGCGTCATGGCGTTTGAGCATCAGGGCCTGCTGGGGAACATGTTCGACGATGTCGAACGGACCGATGCAGTGACCCACGGGATCGACGGCGTCACCGGCAAATGCCGCCGGCGCCAGGAATCCGGTGTTGGGGGACGACACGCGCATTGGCGTGAGAACACTTGGATTGACGGATTCGATTCTCACTGTCATGTCATCGACGGCGGAGACCGACGCGATGCGCTTCGGCGCGAAGGCTCTTGGCGGTGCCGTTGCTGACAGCATGCGGTTGAGGGCCTCGGCGGCGACGGTGGCGTCGAAGGGTGTTCCGTCACTGAACGTCACGCCCTGGCGGATCGTGAAATCCCACTCGGTGGGCGAGTGCCGCGTCCAGGACTCCGCGAGTGCCGGTTCCAGGGCACCATCCGCAGTGCGCCGCGTGAGCGATTCGACGCATCCGGCACGGGCAAGGATGTAGGCGTCGTCGGTTTCCATGGCCCACCCTGCCTGTGGCGGAAATGCGTCCGTGGCAACAAGGTGGAGGTGCCCGTCCGCCTGGCCGGGACCCTGCAACAGTCCGAGAGACAGGAGTCCGGCGGCTCCCAGGATGGCAACGCGGCCGGAAACGGGACGTCGAATGATCATTGGTGCGTGCCCCTCTTCCAAGTTTTTGGTGATTGCATCGCGAAAGTTGAAGGGGTCATTCAGCCGCCACAATGCACTGCCTGTCAACATGGGATCTCCGGTTGGCATGGTTGCCGACGGGTGATATGCCCTCATCTGGACGTTGAAGCGGAGGTGACATGACCGGAGCGACGCACAGCCACGGTCAATCCCACGGCCATTCCCACGGTATTGCGGATGTCGAGAAGAACGGCCGCATACTGGGGCTGGTGGCGCTGCTGATCGGCAGTTTCATGATCGCCGAATTTGTCGGCGGCCTGCTGTCGGGTTCGCTGGCGTTGCTGGCGGATGCCGGACACATGCTCTCGGATTTCGCCAGTCTGACCCTTGCCTGGTACGCCTTTCGCCTGTCGAGGCGCAGGCCGACGGCGCGGATGACCTATGGTGTCGATCGCATGCAGATCCTGGTCGCCTTCGGCAACACGATGCTGATGGTCTTCCTGTGTGTCTGGATTGTTTCGGAGGCGATCCAGCGGATCATTTCTCCCGGAGCGATCCTGGGCGAGATGATGCTCGTCATTGCCACAATCGGCCTTGTCGTCAACGTTCTTGCCCTTGCCATCATTTCCAGGGCCAACCGGGACAATCTGAACGTGCGTGGCGCCAGGCTCCACGTGATGGGCGATCTCCTCGGGTCGTTGTCGGCCATCGCTGCGGCCGGGATCATCATGGCGACGGGATGGACGATGGCAGATCCGATCCTTTCCCTCGTCATTGTCGCCATCATCCTGAGAAACGCCTGGCCCGTGATGAAGGATTCCGCGCACATCCTGCTGGAGGGGTCCCCGGACCATCTCTCCCGCCAGGACATCAGGGATGATCTCGCCCGGCATATCGACGATGTCGTCGACATCCATCATGTCCACTTCTGGTCGATCACCCAGGCGCGCACCATGGCGACCCTTCACGCACGGGTGCGGGAATCCGCAGCGCCGCACGAAGTGATCGGTCGCATCAAGGAGCGGCTGCACGATGGGTTCGGCATCGAACACGTGACGGTCGAGATCGAACACGATCACTGCTCCGACAGCGCCCATCCGTAGCGGCCACGCATCAGGTGTGGTGCTCGAGATCGGGTGTCAGGTCAGGCGCGTCTGCAGTAGAGCCGGCCTACATCAGGGGTGATGGCAACCGTCGTTGGCATGTCATTACGAATGCGGCCTGCGGGGGTGTTCCTGAAGGAAATCCTGTCAGCAGGCGCAAGGGTCGCAGTGGCAGTCGTCGCAGGTACAGCGCGGATTGCCACAGGCCCTGACGCCGAAACCACCGTCGCGGATGGCGCCATGGACGGCGGCGGCCGTCATGGTGGCATCGCCGGTGATGGATGCCGTGCCGGCCTCGTGATCGACCGCAGCGGACTCGACCCCGGTCAGGGACAGCACCATCGTCCTGACGGCATTCGAACAGCCCTGGCAGACCATGCCGGTGACATCGAATTCAAGAATTGTCATGGCGAATATCCTCCAGTTTCGGGCGCCAGCCCCGCAGAATCAGTGAATTGCCGACGACGCTCACACTCGAGAGCGCCATGGCGAGGGCGGCCAGTGACGGACTCAAGTGTCCCAGTGCCGCCAGGGGCAGGCCGATGACATTGTAGATGAAGGCCCAGAAGAGATTCTGCCTGATCTTGCGCCAGGTCCTTCGCGAGATGTCGATGGCGGCAGCCACCAGTCGGGGATCGGGACGCATGAGCGTGATGGCTGCCGTCTCCATGGCGACGTCCGTGCCGGACCCCATGGCCATGCCGACAGTGGCCCGGGCGAGGGCCGGAGCATCGTTGATGCCATCGCCCACCATGCCGACCTTCCTGCCGTCCTCCATGAGTTCGTCAATCAGGGCCACCTTGTCTTCCGGACGCACGCGGCTGCGGAATTCGTCGATTCCGGTGGCGGCGGCAATGCGCCGGGTGGCAGCCGTGGTGTCGCCCGATGCAAGAAACGGCGTGATCCCCAGTCGTTTGAGGGCGTCGACGGCCTCGCCCGCACCGGGCCGCTCGGCATCGTCGACGACAAACCGGGCCAGCCAGACGTCACCGTCCTCCCGGCGGGCGCCGACGCACACCCCACCCGCCCCCCCCCCCCCGGGGCCGCTCGGCATCGGCGACAACAACCCGGGCCAGCCAGACGTCCCCGTCCTCCCGGCGGGCGCCGAGCCACACTCCGCCGTCGTCTCCCGTGTCAACAGGATCGGGTGCGGCGAAGGCGAGCGTGTCGAACAGGCGGCGATTCCCTGCAAGGTACAGGGTGCCGTCCACGATGCCCTCGACACCCAGGGCAACCCGGCTGGAAAAGTCGTGCACCGCCTGCAGAGGCAGCCGGCGTTCCTCGGCAGCCACGCGAAACGCTTCGGCGAGCGGGTGCTCGCTTCCCTGCTGCAGGGAGGCCATGATCGCCAGGGCCGTGTTCTCATCGAGGTCTTCGGCGAGCAGCCGGACGGTTCCCAGACGCGGCGTGCCGGAGGTGAGTGTTCCGGTCTTGTCGAGCACCATGTGCGTCAGTCCGTGTGCCTGCTCGAGGGCCTCGACATCCTTGATGAGAATGCCGGCCCTGGTTGCCGCACCGGATCCGGTCATGATGGCGGTCGGAGTCGCCAGTCCCAGAGCGCACGGGCAGGCGATGACGAGGACCGATACCGCATTGATGATGGCGACTTCGACACCGGCACCCGCAGCAAGCCAGCCCAGGAAAGCGACGGCCGCAATGGCGACCACGACGGGCACGAAGATCCCGCACACCCTGTCCGCCAGGCGTTGAACGGCCGGCTTGCCGGCCTGGGCGTTCTCGACCAGGCGAATCATCCGCGCCAGGGTCGAATCGGCACCGGTGGCCCGGGCCTCGATGGTCAACAGGCCATCGATGTTGAGGGATCCCGCGATCACCGGATCGCCCTTGCCTCGGGAAACGGGCATGCTTTCGCCGGTCACGAGCGATTCATCCACCTCCGCCACACCACCGGTGACGATGCCGTCGGCAGGGACCTGCATGCCGGTGCGGCAGACGAGACTGTCCCCCACCCTGACCTCCCGCAGGGGCTTTTCATGAACCGTGCCGTCTTCTGCCTCGACGAGGGCGGTTCGCGGCCTGAGTGCCAGAAGTTCCCTGATGGCCTGTGCCGCACCGCGCCGCGCCCTTGATTCGAGCTGCTTGCCGACGAGGACCAGGGTGATGATGATGGCCGAGGCCTCGAAGTAGAGCTGGCCGGACGCCGCATCGCCCAGCGTCGCGTACTGGTACCAGCTGAAGAAGTAGGCGGCCGTGGTTCCCGTCACCACCAGCACCTCCATGTTCGCGCCGCCACCACGCAGGGCATTGAGGGCGCCGCGATAGAACCGGGCGCCGATCACGAACTGCAGGGGTGTGGCGAGAAGGGCCTCGACGAGAGCATGCATGGCCCAGCCGGTTGTCAGGACCTGGTGTGCCGCCATCTGCACGACAAACGGTGCGGAAAGCAGGATGGCTGCGCTGATGGCCAGGTACTGCCGGAAGTCGCGCCGGTCCTCGACCGGATCTGCGTCGCTGGAAGAAAGGACGCACCCGGCCTCCCTGGCGCGCTCTTCGAGAATCTCGTCGCTCACGGCCAGGGTGTAGCGCTCCACCTCGATCTGCGCGCGGTCTCCGTCGACTGTCGCGGTCACGACACCGGGTGTTCCTTCGAGGGCTTCCCGAATCATTCCGGCAGCGGCCTCGTCGGCTGCTCCGGAGATGCGATAGGCCCGTGTTTCCTTCCTCGCATCAAATCCGGCCCGTCGCACCACCTGGACCACCGAGTCGAGGGAAGTCCCGTCATCGATATCGATGGTGGCCCGCTCCGTGGCCAGGTTGACGGCGGCGGTGGCGATACCCGACGCCGCCGACAGCATCCGTTCCAGACGGGTCGAACAGGCGCTGCAGGTCATGCCGTCGATGTGCAGCTGGTAGCGGTGTGTTCCGGTTCCGGCAATCGTTGACGTCGTCATGGCGACGCACCGTTGTTGATGGCCTGATTGCGCCACGGCGACGGTGGCGCATTGGTGTTCCGCAACCAGTGGGGCAGGCGCTGGTTGCCAAAGAGACTGTCGAGGGTCTCGCGCTCGCGCACCACCGCTGCTTCGCTTCCCCGCACCATCACCGTTGCCGGACGTGGCACCCAGTTCAGCTGGTGGGAATCGGACTCGGCGTACATGCCGGCATCAAGAATGGCGACGGCATCGTCTCGCGACAACGCAGGAAGGGAACAGTCCTCACCGAGGACAGACGGAATGCAGATCGGTCCGACGACATCGGCGCACCACTCCATCGGCCGGTGCATAGACGAGGCGGCGATGACAAGGTTGCGGGTGCCTTCCTCGCCGGCACCGATGAGCGGCATCAGGTTGGTGCTGGCATCGACATTGACCCAGGTCATTCCGCTGTCGTGCTTGATGGAACCCACACGCGACACCAGGACACCGGCATTGCCGGCGATGTAGCGGCCCGGCTCCAGCCACAGGGCGGGAATAGGCAGGCCGGCGCGTGAGAGTTCGTCCGCGAGTGCCCCGGCCGACGCTTCGGCATAGTCCTCGATATCGTAGGTGTTGGGCCGCGTATCCTTCGATTCGGGGTCACGCTTGCGAGCCCATCCGCCGCCGATGTCGATCACCGATGGCACAAATCCCGTCTCCTGGTGAAGGAGAACAGCCAGGCGTCCGACTTCGGCATCGAAGTCGGCGCGGTGACGCAGATTAGCGGTCATGCGTCCAAGGTGGGCATGGTATCCGGTGAGTTCAAGTTCATCGATGGCAGCGATCCGGCGGATCATGCGAGCGGCCACAGGGGGTGTGACACCCCATTTCCAGCGGGAAAGCTCCGGCCTCAGATCGCCCGAGAAGGACACGAGATCACTCTCGAATGTGGCGAAGGACTCCGGGATCACCTTCAGCCTGATGTTGACCCGTGTCCGGAGCCCGGCCGCCCGCGCCACCCCGGCCAGGCGTTCGACCTCCTCCTCCTCGTCGAGATTGATGCAGACACCGAGTTCCACGGCCCTGGCGAGGGCGGCGATGGTCTTGCTGGAACCGTTGAGAGCGATGAGCGACGGATCGGCGCCGCCGGCAAACGTCGCCTCGAGCTCGCCGGTACCGAAACAGTCGCCGCCGGCGCCCTCCTGGTGCAGCACCGCCCGAACGGCGAAGTTGGGATTGCACTTGATGGCGTACATGACATTGACCGGACCCGGCCAGGCAGCCTCGAATGCCGCGCGAATCCGCCGGTAGTTGGAGCGCAACGTGGCGTCCGAGAGAACGAAAAGCGGGGACCCGAAACGCCGGAGAAGGTCGGTGACGCTGGCTTGCTCGATGTGCAGCACACCGTCACTCGAGACCGAGAGGTGATCACTCGGGGTCAGCACCCGGGCCAGCAGTTCGGCTGTCGTTTTTTCAGTCACGCGTGCTCCCCTTCACGGAATGCGTCATCCTCCCGGGCCTGTCGCCGGGCCGGTGGTCCACGCATCGGCAGCGAAGGCATTGTTGTAGAAGTCCCTCTGACGCCGGGCACCGGCGATTGTGTTGTGCATGAGCATGGCAACCGTCACCGGACCGACTCCTCCTGGCACCGGCGTGATCCAGCCTGCCACCTCGCGGCAACTTTCGAGATCGCAGTCGCCGACGATACGGGCACAGCCATCTGCATCTGTCACGCGGTTGATGCCGATATCGACGACGCAGGCTCCGGGCTTGATCATGTTGCCGGTCACAAGGCCCGGCCTGCCGACGGCCACGAACACGGCGTCTGCCTGGCGGCTGTGCACGGCGAGATTGCGTGTCCGGTGATGGCACACGGTGACCGTGGCGCCCTCGGCCATGAGCAGGAAGGCGATCGGTTTGCCAACGATGTCGGAGTGGCCGATGACCACCACCTCGAGTCCGGGGAGATTGAGACCCGTTGTCTTGAGAATGTGGACCGATGCCATCGCCGTACAGGGACCGAGGTCGAGTTCATTGTAGACGATGTTGCCGACGGATGCCGGATGCAGTCCCTCCACGTCCTTGAGCGGGTGGATGGCGCTCTGCAGCCTCTTGATGTTGATCTGCGGTGGTACCGGGCGCTGCACGATGATGCCGGTAACCCGGGGGTCGGCGTTCATCGCCTGTACGGCTGCCAGCATTTCCGCTTCGCTGATGTCTTCCGCGAAATGGCGTTCGTCGAAGGCGATGCCGAGCCGTTCGGCTGTACGCTTCTGGTTGCGCACGTAGATGGCCACGGCGGCGGCATCGCCGATCACCACGGAGACAAGGCGTGGCGCCCAGCCTCGTTCCGTCAGTTCATCGACGGCCCTGCGTGTCTCCTCGTGGATCCCGGCGGCGATCTTGCGGCCGTCTAGTTCCTTGTGTTTCCACTGGAATTCATCGGTCACGAACACCCTCTCCCCGGGTTGACCACTCGATCCTGGCGAAGGGGGAGGGATCGTCTGCAAGCGTTCCCATCCAGGCGATCACGGTCGCGCGGTCCACCATGTTCCAGAGATCGGGGCCGACGCGCCCACCGTCCTCGGTGAAGGCCCCGGTGATCATGGCAAGAACGGGATCTCTCACTCCGGCTTCGACACGCTGATCGCCCGCATCCGCCGGCTGCAGCATCGAGGTGTCGTCGCTTGAGGCTTCGGGCAGGGCGAGGGGTGCATCGCTCTGGGTGTTGAGCCAGGCGATGAGGTCGGCGCGGTCCTCGTCGTCGGAGATGCCCTTGAACACCATCTTGTTTCCAGGTGCGTAGCCCTTGGGGTCGGTGATGTAGAGGCTCAGTTCCTCGAACGTCCAGGTTCCGCCCAGGTCCGCGATGACATCCGAATAGTTGAAGGTGTCCCTGCCTCCCTGCGGTGCGCCGACCACGCCGTAGAGATTGGGACCCTGACCATCCCGGCCGCCTGCCTCGACGCTGTGGCAACTCTTGCACTTGCGGAACTGCTTCTCGCCGTTGGCCAGATCGGCACTGGCCAGCAGCGTGGCAATCGGCACCACGACGACCGGAACCTCGACAGCCGGTGTCTCGTCCACCGTTTCGGCTCCAGCCATCATGTCATCGGCGTGCTCGGGCGTTGCATGCTCCGCGGCCGGGCCGTAGAGCGTGTTGGCCAGCTTGCCGATGCCAAACGCAAGCAGAAGGCCGACCAGAAGGCCGGCGGCAATCTTGTTGAACTCCAGAGCATCCATGCGCACCGGCCCAGAAAAAGAGTGGTCCCGGTTGAGGGAACAGTGCCCGTGTTGAGGCGTGGCGGAGATTAGCCAAGTCGCGTCTGTGTTCAAGTCCCTTCTCAAACGGCCCTGCCACGGCCTCATTGTCGTCAGGCCATCTCCCGAATAGTCTCACGCATGGTGGAAGACGGCATTTCGGACCGGAGAGGGGAGTGGCCATGACTGGGATCCGCATGGTGGATGTTCCCGGTTACTCGAACGGCTGGATTGCCGTGAGGAGCGGCCAGTACGTCCGCATCGTCGATGTCGAGGGATGTCAGGTCGGTGATCTCTTTGCCGTCAGCCAGGCCGATCACGATGAATTCATGAGCCCATCGGTCACCCGGCTTCACAACGGCAACCTCTTTCCCGAAACGGGGCAGCGCTTCTTCACCAACCGTGATCGTCCGGTCTTCACGTTCGTCGCCGACACGTCGCCGGGGTGCCACGACATGCTCTATGCCTCGTGCAACCGGGATTGGTACGCGGGCAGGGGGCTGATGGATCACCCGAACTGCCGTGACAACTACTTCGAGGCGGCGCGCGAGGCGGGGATCGGGCATGTCCTGCAACCCGATCCGGTCAACCTGTTCCAGAATACGCCCCCCGGGGCACACGGACGGTTCGTGATCGGCAACACCCTGAGCGCGGCCGGCGACAGCGTCACGCTCGGAGCCGAAATCGACTGCATCGTCATCCTCACGGCCTGTTCGTCGGAACGCATTGTCGGCGGGCGCTCCACGCCGCTACGCGTCGAGGTCCATGATCGCTGCCCGGGGCAGGCATCGACTGCCGCCTGACCCTTGTCGACGATCACTGTCATTCCGGCGCGCATGGCGTCCACCAGGTTGCCGGGGAAACCCCTGGCGCCTGTCGGTGGCGAACCGATGATCGTCCAGGTATGGCGGCGCGCCATCGAAGCCGATGTCGGGCGTGTCGTCGTTGCTGCCGCTGACCGCGTCATTGCCGATGCCGTGGAGGAGGCGGGCGGAGAGGCTGTCATGACGGATCACGATCTCCGGTCGGGGTCGGATCGCGTGCACCAGGCGCTGGCCCGCATCGACCGGGCGGACGACATCGACGTGGTGGTCAATCTCCAGGGGGATCTGCCGACCCTGCAGCCGCGCGATCTCGGCCGTGTCGTCGCCACGCTCACCGGGAGCGGCGCCGACGTGGCCACCCTCGCCGCACCCACGATGGACGAGAGCGAGGCCCGTGACCCCAACGTCGTCAAGGTGGTGGTGGCCTGGAGTGATGGCGAAGAGACGGGGAGGGCGTTGTGTTTCACCAGAGCGCGCGCGCCCTGGGGCGAGGGTCCCCTGTGGCACCATGTCGGCATCTATGCCTACCGCCGGGAGGCGCTCGAACTCTTCGTCACCTTGCCGGCCAGCGCCCTGGAACGGCGCGAACGCCTGGAACAGATGCGCGCCCTCGAGGCCGGCATGAGCATCGCCGTGGGCCGCGTTGACAGTGTTCCGGTCGGTGTCGATACTCCCCGGGACCTTGAGCAGGCACGTTCCTTCTTCCGCTAGAGGGCGTTGCCCGTCCCCAATCCATGCCATGACCGCCAGCGACAACACCATCGCCTTCCAGGGCAAGCCAGGTGCCTATTCGCACCTTGCCTGCCTGGAGGCCTTTCCATCCATGAAATCCCTGTCGTGCGCCTCCTTCGAGGATGTCTTCCAGGCGGTGGAAGGCGGCGATGCGCGCCTGGCCATGCTGCCGATCGAGAACTCCGTCGCCGGCCGGGTCGCTGATGTCCACCACCTGATGCCGCTCTCGTCCCTGCAGATCGTCGGAGAGCATTTCCACAAGGTGAACCACAGCCTTCTGGGAGTGCCCGGCGCCGGGGTCGAGGACCTTGCGGTCGTTCACTCCCATATCCAGGCGCTCAGTCAGTGCCGCAAGGCCTTGCGGCGTCTTGGAGTCGAACCGGCATCCCATGCAGACACCGCCGGCGCCGCCCATGACGTTGCCGGCAAGGGCGATCCGGCCCATGGCGCCATCGCCTCGGACCTGGCAGCCCGCATCTACGGCCTCGACATCCTGGAGCGGGACCTCGAGGACGCGGACCACAATCACACCCGGTTCCTCATCCTGTCGCGGCCTGCTCCCCTCCCTGACCCGGGCCGTGACTTCCTCATCACCAGCATGATCTTCCGCGTGCGCAGTGTTCCCGCGGCGCTCTACAAGGCACTGGGCGGCTTTGCCACCAACGGCGTCAATCTGACGAAGATCGAGAGCTACATGACCGACGGAACCTTCAGCGCCGCCCAGTTCCATGTCGATGCCGAAGGTCATCCCGATGAACGCCCGATGCGTCTCGCCCTGGAGGAACTGGGGTTCTTTGCACTCGAGGTGCGGATTCTCGGAACCTACGTGGCGCACCCCTACCGGGATGCCATGCGCGAGAGCGCCGGTGACCGGGAGACCGTCTGACGACGGCAGCGCACCCCGGCAACCTGCAGGACCTGCTGAAGGGTCATCGTTGTCCGGCGAGAGTTCCCGTCGGGTCCTCCCCGTCGAAACCCTCCGCCGCCGACCAGCTGTTGTCCGGATTGGCGCGCAAGTCACACCGGCATCCCGCTCATGTGTCCGAAGATGCGGATCTGCAAACTGATCGCGGCAGTCGGGCTGGACCGCATGTGCGCCGTCTGACCGGACGGATGCGGGAGGGGTGCCGGAGTGGGCGCGACGGCGTTGCGCGGACGCTTTACGTGGCGGAACGGGCGACGGGAACGTGGCCTCGAATCCACTTCGATCCTGTCTGAGTTCGAGAATCGAGCGCCGTGTCGGCGTACTGATGACACGGCGCTGGAAACGCGCTGGTGCCTTCGACAATGGAACGGGAAAACCTGTGCAAAAAGGGCGTAATTTGAGCGGGATCACACAGCTCAGAAGCCACATTTTCCACTGAAACCGATGGTCTTCAGGGGTGCTGTCTTCCATGTGTGCGAAGCTGACCCGCTGCATCGATTGTCCGCCAGAGCTACCATGGTTCGGGCGTCCGGTCGCGGAAGAATCCGCCGGTCGGCCCGTCGTCGGGCAGGGTCGCAAGGAAGAGCGCGGTGTCGGCACCCTGCGCAACCGAACGCGTCGCAGTTGCGCCGCCCATGCGGGTGCGAACCCAGCCCGGGCACATGCAGTTGACCAGGACCCCCGGTCCGGCTTCACGCGCAAGGCGCACGGTGAGGGCGTTGAGCGCGGCCTTGGAAATGGCGTAGGCCGCCGGACCTTCGAGCCCGGAGGCGAACGATCCCCAGCCGGACGAGACGTTGATCACCCTGCCCCATTCTCGCCGGGCCATGCCGGGCATGAAGGCGCGCGCGGTGCGGTACGGGCCAAGAAAATTGACGGCGATCGCTTCCTTCATCGGCGCGGAATTTCCCGAAAGAAGGTTGCCCTCCGCAATCACGCCGGCATTGTTGACGAGCACATCAATCTCGACGCCGGCACCGGCGAGTTCGTCCGCGCACGCCCGGACCGACTCGTCATCGGAGACGTCGAGCGTCACGACGCGAACGTCATGACCGGCCCCCCGCAGGCCGGCTGCGGCTTCCTCGCCGGAAACTGGATCGCGGGAGCCGAGCACGATCGCATGCCCCTCGCACGCAAGCTGGCGGCAGATCTCGAGTCCGATGCCCCGGTTGCCGCCGGTAACGAGCGCGGTGTGTACCATGATTGCTTCCTCCGTTGTGCCCGGCACGCGAGCCGCTGCTTCGATGTGGCAGTCCCCCACGGCACGCCACCGTGGGCGCCGAAGCCGTCCCGCCATTGATCCACGCCGCCGCAGTCATGCCGGCATGCGGCTTGTGGCGGTAAGGTGGTAGCGCATCGACCATGGGCACGGCAATGACGAGGCGGACGATAGGTTGCCGCCTTCCGTCTGGCCCTAGGTCCGGCGGGGTATCGACGATGGGTGCGATTGGAGTGCTGGGTTGCCTCTGCCGCTGAACTGCCGAGAACTCTCCGGCAGCCTTCGCTTGATCGACTTCGGCTCAGAAGAGTTCGAATTGCGCTGTGTCGCTGCGTCCTGAGCGCGACTTGCGGCGGGGGGCCTTGTCTCCATCTCCCACCACGGCATCGACAGCGGCGTCGGCGAACTCGATGGCAAGACGGTCGCCTTCACCGACTCCTGCCGCCCGTGTCACGGGCGTTCCGCCTGATCGCACCACCGCATACCCGCGTTCGAGAACCGAACGGTAGCTGAGACTTTCCAGGAGCTTGTTGAGCCGGGTGATGGTGTGGTCCGGTGTCGCCAGCCGTTCGCCAACGGCCCGATCGAGGTTGCCGGCCAGATGGGTGAGCCGATCCCCGGTGCGGGCCACGCGTCCAGCAAGGAGTTTAGTATTGATGCCCGCGGCAACTCCGGCGAGCCGGGCCCGCCTTTCCGCGATCCAGGCGCCCGGTTCCGGCATCGCAAGGATGCGTTCGTCAAGAGCGCGGCCAAGACCGGCGAGCCTCAGTGACATCACCCGGTCAAGACCCGAGACGACGTGGTCGAGGTCCTGGCTCCTTTGTTCAAGAATGCGACCGGGTCTCGGCAACCCACGGGCGAGACCTGCCAGGTGGCTGGCAAGGCGGTGGTGCAACTCCGTCGTTGCCCGCACCAACCTTCCGTCAGTCTCGATCACGCGCGCCATGAGTTCGGCCCGCACCGGTACGGCAATCTCCGCTGCTGCTGTTGGCGTGGGTGCTCTCAAGTCCGCTGCATGATCGATCAGGGTCGTGTCCGTTTCGTGTCCCACGGCCGATATCAGCGGAATGACACTGGCGGCGGTGGCGCGCACCACGCCCTCGTCATTGAAGGGCATGAGGTCCTCGAAACTGCCACCGCCGCGGGCGACGATGATGAGATCGGGACGCGGCACCCGATCGTTGCTGCCGATGGCGTTGAAACCTTCGATGGCGGCGGTGATCTCGGCTGCGGCGGCATCCCCCTGGACCGGCACCGGCCACACCAGGACATGGCGGGGGAAGCGTTCGCGCAGACGGTGCAGGATGTCACGGATCACCGCACCCGTCGGTGATGTCACGACACCGATGACGTCGGGCAGCGACGGCAGTGGCTGCTTGGCCGCGGGATCGAAGAGTCCCTCCGCTTCGAGTTGCTTGCGTCGCTTCTCGAGAAGCACCATCAGGGCGCCGAGCCCGGCAGGTTCGAGACTCTCGATGATCAGCTGGTAGCTGGAACGGCCGGGATAGGTGGTCAGCTTACCTGTGGCCACCATTTCCAGACCCTGTTCGGGCCGATGGGCCAGGCGGTTTGCCGTTCGCGACCAGCAGACGCAGTCGAGCACCGCCTTGTCTTCCTTCATGGAAAGGTAGACGTGTCCCGATGCCGCCCTCGTGACCCGGCCGATTTCGCCGCGGATACGGACACGCTCAAAGGCCGCCTCGACCGTCGAGCGTACCCGTTGCGAAATCTCGGTGACGCCGAATTCGGGGATGTTGCCGGATGTATCCATGCCGGTGCCATGATACAAGACTGGTGCCGGTGGACCAGCCACAGGGGAGAACTCACATGGCGAAAGCCACCGGGAGGCGCTCTTCCGCGAGGGATCCGGTTCTTCCATGAGAGTTCTTGTCGTTGGCGGTGGTGGCCGGGAACATGCGCTGGTGAAGGCCGTCGCCGCGTCGCCTCTTGTCACGGAACTTTTCTGTGCCCCCGGCAACGCCGGTATCGCGAATGATGCACGGCTGATCGACATCCGGGCTGACGATGTCGCCGGTCTCGTCGCCTGGGCCCTTTCGAACGCCATCCATCTGGTCGTGCCCGGTCCTGAAGCCGCTCTGGTCGCCGGAATTGTCGATGCCATGGAGGGTGCGGCCATTGCCTGCATCGGACCCGATGCCGCCGCCTCCCGGCTGGAGGCGTCAAAGTCGTGGATGAAGGAGATTGCGGACGATGCCGGCGTGCCCACGGCCCGCTGGCGACGGTTCGATGATGCCGACGAGGCGAGGGCCTGGATTGCCACGACCGGCGCGCCCATCGTCGTCAAGGCGGACGGGCTGACCGGCGGCAAGGGTGTGACGGTCGCTTCCACCGAGGCCGAGGCTCTCCGCGCTGTCGACGAGGCGCTGGCAGAACGCGTGTTCGGCAGCGCCGGATCTTCCGTGGTCATCGAGGAATTCCTCGATGGTGAAGAGGCGAGCTATCACGTGCTGGTGGACGGCACGTCGGTCCTGCCGCTGGCCACGGCCCAGGATCACAAGCGGGTCGGAGACGGGGATACCGGTCCCAATACCGGAGGCATGGGATGCTATTCGCCGGCACCGTTGGTGACCCCCGAGATCGAGGCGCGAATCCTCGATGACATTATCCGTCCGACCATCGCCGCCATGGCGCGGTGCGGCACTCCGTTTCGCGGCGTCCTCTATGCCGGGTTGATGATCACCTCCGATGGTCCCCGACTCCTCGAATACAACGTCCGCTTCGGCGATCCGGAATGCCAGGTTCTCCTGGCCCGCCTCGAGTCGGATCTCGTACCGGCCCTGCTGTCCACTCGTGACGGCACACTCGATGGCGTCAGTCTCGGATGGCGCGAGGATTCGGCGCTGACCGTGGTAATGGCGACAAGGGGCTATCCGGGAACCTATCCCGGGGCCACCCCCATCCGCCGCCTCGACGAAGCGGCAGGCGACGATGGCGTGATCCTTCACGCCGGCACGGCGCGAAAGAATGGCGGCTGGGTGTCGGCCGGCGGACGCGTGCTGGGAGTGACGGCCTGCGGCGCTTCCCTCGCCGAGGCCCGCGATCGTGCCTACAGAATCGTCGACAGGATCGACTGGGCGGACGGGTTCTGCCGCCGTGACATCGGCAACAAGGGGATCGCACGCCAGGCGTGAGCACGCCGTCACCACGGCTGTTGGACTGTCGGCGCCCGGACGCCTTGGGCCTGCGGAAGCGCTGCTGCGCGTGATCCAGAAGGAGCCGGAGGCGGTCAGACGCGCGTTGTTTGTTGGTGAGTAGGGCGAACAGGAACCAGGTGGATTCGCACTGCACCTTCGCGGTGATTCCACCACTCACACGTCGCGGCACCCACAAGATCTCCGCCTCTCCGTCTGCTTTGACCGCGGCCAACCCGTCAGGCCACAGGTTCAATGCGGTGCTGGTCGTCGTCCATCAGGACGCTGTGCCGAACGCAGGGAAAATGGCTGTAGAGCGTTGTACGTGAAACGCCGACACGGCACGCTACCTCACGAATCGGGATGGATGGATTGCGAAGCAGGGCACCGGTCACGGCGATCGTGCGATCATCGAGTGCCGCGGGCCGGCCGGGTTCGACCCGCCTTGGCAAGGTCTGACAAACGCACGTTTTCCGGACATCCCAGCCAGTGCGAGCGAGCACGCTTTCTGTTGGGACTCCGCCGGTTTCCACTCGATTTGTTCGGGCCGCTGGTTTATGTGAGCAAGGGGTGCAACGGAGACCGGAATGGACTTGAGTTCGTATTTCCGGGCGCTACCCAAGGCCGAGCTGCACCTACATCTGGAGGGAACGCTTGAGCCGGAACTGATGATTCGGTTGGCCGCGAGGAACAAGGTCGAGATTCCGTTCCGCTCGGTCGAGGAGATTCGGGCCGCTTACCGTTTCACCCGGCTGCAGGACTTCCTGGACATCTACTATCGGGGCATGGACGTTCTTCGCGCCGAAGAGGATTTCCACGAGCTCACCCTGGCCTATCTGGAGCGCGTGGCCGCCGACGGGGCGGTTCACGTGGAAGTGTTCTTCGATCCCCAAGGCCACACAGCGCGCGGCATCCCATTCACGACCGTGGCGGACGGCATCCTGGCTGGGCTCGCCGAGGGACACGAGCGGTTCGGCATCACCTCGCTACTCATCATGTGCGTCCTGCGCCATCTCACCGAAGACGAGGGCTTTGCCACTTATCGCGAGGCCGAGCCCTATATCGCCGACGAGCGGATCGCCGGCCTCGGCCTCGACTCCACGGAGAAGGACAATCCGCCCGCCAGGTTCGAGCGCCTCTTCGCCGCGGCGCGGGAGGCCGGTCTCAGGCTCGTCGCCCATGCCGGCGAGGAGGGCCCGGCATCCTACGTCGCCGACGCAGTGGACCGATTGCGGGTGGATCGGATCGACCACGGCAACCGCGCGCTGGAGGACCCGGCGCTGGTCCGCCGTCTTGCCCAACGGGGCATGACCCTCACAGTGTGCCCGCTCTCCAACTTGCGGCTGGGCGGGGTCGCGAACCTGAAGCAACACCCGCTGAAACGCATGCTCGACGCGGGTCTCAAGGTGACGGTCAACTCGGACGACCCGGCCTATTTCGGCGGCTATCTGCTGGACAATTGCGTGGCGGTGGCCGAGGCGCTCGGACTGGAGGCGGCGGACCTGGTGACGCTGGCCCGGAATTCCATCGAAGGCTCATTCCTCGACGCGCCGGCCAGGAAGACGCATCTGGACAGCATCGACCGGATTGCCGCGATGGAAGGGTAATCCGGCCTGGACATCATGCATGGACCGGCCCCCCTCGATGTGGCTCTTCTCCCAACGACGATTCCTGGCCTTATGGGCAACCCACGAACAGCGCTTCGGGGGCATGACCGAGGCCGGCTTTCATCATAGTGATCACCGAGGGCTCCGCCTTCAGGGTCCGGTCGGCGCGCCGCAACGTGGCCGGGACAAGGTGTCCATCGCTCACCAGATGCTTCACAGCCTGCCTGATCGCGCTAAGCGTATGGCGTCCCGGCGAATGCGCCAGCGCCAGGGTTTCGAGGTCGTGCGCCGCAAACACCGATTGCCGCTCTTCGAGGCGTTCCGTCGCGCGGGCAACGAACTCCAGGGCTGACAGGTCCTCAGCCGCCCGCACCGGTCGGCAAGGCCCGGAGAGGACGAACCGCTGCGAGGCCGAGGTCCCCTGCTCGCTCCGCCCAGACCGTCTCCAGCATCGCCCGCAGCGGTTCGTCCTTGCGGCGGCGCGTCGCCAGCGTCGCCATCTGCGCCGAGGCCTGGCTGTGGTCCCAGCCCCTCTCGGCCATGTAGGTCAGGATCTCTCTCCTGCGCGTCGAGAACGCGCCCCTCAGCTTCTTGTGGTAGCCCGCGGTCTCGAGACTCTGTATCCGTCCCGCCATGGCGGGCTCGACGTCATAGCCCCGTTCCATCAACCTGCACGACAGTTCGTTGCGGTTGTATGCGCCGAACTGTCTGAGCGTGGCGGTGCAGGAGAGTGGCCTCGATACTGCGCCAGCGCCCCTGTGGGTTGCGCGTCATTTTGGCAATCACGGCGTGGGTTTGGAGCTGGAGATCGAGATTGCGGCCCGCGACATGGCGGAAGGTCGCCGCGACCATGTGGGCGCCTTGATTCGCGGACGCTTTTGTGTCGCAGGGTCCCAGCCACGGGTCTCCAGGAGGTTCCCCTCGATCCAGTCCAGCGTCGCGCACCGCCTCGTCATGGGCATGCACCACACCGCGGTCGCCACCGGCATGGCGCTCGGTCGGCAACAGGGCCGCCAGCGACACCGACTTCGGCGCCGAAAAGGTGATGTCAAGCACCGGACGGTGTGAGACGTTCCGGGGCGCCTGACCTCACATGATTGACGGGCGGTGGTTCGGCGGGTGGACGACCGGGTGCCGGGACAAGGCGACCCTCCCCGTCAAGACCATGCACCGGAAGTTGTGTTGGCCTGTGAATCCGGAGCACACATCACGTCGTGTTCACGCGCGCACGATGAGAGTCTGGGGTGAGCGCGTGGTGAGGATCTCGCACCCCATTTCCGTGAGGATGGCGGCGTTGGAGATGAAGTAGTCGACACAGTCCGTGTCGGTGAACCAGGAATGAAGGTGAAACGACATTCCCTGCTTCATTTCCAGGTCCGAATCGGGTGCGAGACTCGTGACCATGGAGCCTCCGGTCCAGCTCGGTGGAAAACCGATCCCCGTCAGGTAGCCGCAGTGATGCCGCTCGTAGCCCTTGAGCCCGTGGCTCCTTGCGACATCCCTCCACGCCGCATAGGCGTCCCGGGCCCGCGCGCCCGGGACGATCGCTGCAGCGATCGCCTCCATGGCGTCGATGGCCATCCCGACGGAGCGTTCGACGCCGGCAGGGGCGCTTCCGACGTAGACCAGACGGCCCATGGGCGCCTGGTACTTGCGGCAGGCCGCACCGATCTCCAGGAACACGGCTTCGCCGTTGCGGAACGTCTCGCCTCGCCACGTCGTGTGCTCCTCGCCAAGTCTCGAGGTCGGCCTGATGAACGGCCCGAAACCGGGATACTCGCTGCCCGCCAGGCACAGGGCGCGCTGGCATTCGCCCGCGACCTCATGATCGCTTGCGCCATGGCGGATGGCATCGATTGCCGCCAGCGTCCCGGCGTCCGCCGCCTCCGCGGCGCGGCGCGTATAGGTGACTTCGAGCGGTGACTTCACCATCCGCAGGGTATCGACGAGGCCCGAGCCATCGCTCCATGCAGCCGCCGGCGCCCCCGCCTTGATGCGGCTTGCCGTGTACGGCGTGAGAAACAGGGATCGCTCCTCGAGCGCGACCCGGCCATCGCGAATTCCGAGCAGGGTCATCGCCTCGAGCACATGGTCCGCCGGCTCTTCGCCATCGGCGTGGCCATGGAACACGGCATTGGCGACCTGGTTCGTGACCGTAATCTGCTCCATCGCCCGGGCCACGAGGCGGAGTTCGCCGTCGCGCGGCACGACGAGGATGTGCGTCGCGAAGAATCCCCAGTGATCGAGACCGGTGAGGTAGTAGATGTTCTCCGGACTGGCGACGAGAAGGCCGTCCAGATCGCGGTCCGCAATCGCGTCGCGGAGCTTGTCAAGGCGCCGATCGAGTTCCTGGCGCGGAAAGGGCTGGTGAGCGGTCATGGCGGCCTCCCGTGGATCGCTGCCTGTCAGGTGATGACGTGGAGTGCGCGTTCTACGTTGCAAAGTCGCTCGCCTCCGTCGGCGGTGACGACGAAGGATTCGGAGATTGCGGCACCATAGCGCTCCAGCCACATGCCTGACTGGAAGTGGAAACACATGCCGGCCTCGAGGACGGTGTTTTCGCCGGGGCGCAGGCTGGCGGTCCGTTCTCCCCAGTCGGGCGGAAAGCCGAGACCGATGGAATAGCCCACGCGGCTCTCCTTGCGGTAGCCGTGACGGTTGAGCACGCCCTGCCACACGGCTTCCACTTCGGCGCACGTCACGCCGGGACGGGCCGCCTGCAGCGCCGCGGCGCCGCCCTCCCCCACCGGCTCCGCGGCGCGCCCCTCCAGGATCGTCTCCGCGAGCATGGCGACGTCACGCGGCGGCGTGCCGATATGCGCCGTCCGGGTGATTGGCGCGTGGTAATGGCGACGGGCCGCGGCCAGTTCCATGACCACAAGCCCCTCATCAGGCAGGGCGTCGGACGTCCAGGTGAGGTGTGGCGTCGCAGTACCATTCCCGACCTGAATCAGCGGGCAAATGCTGGTGTAGTCACCGTGCCTGTCGTCGAGGCCGCTGATCTGCGTGTGATAGACCTCCGCGATGATGTCCTTTTGCGGTGACCCCGGGCGAAGGCGCTCCAGAGCCCTTTCCATGACCCTTGTCGCGAGTCTGCCGGCCTCGCGCATGTACGACAGTTCCGCGGGCGATTTGACCAGCCGCGCCCAGTTCACCAGTTCGCGGTTGTCGGCAATCCGGGCGCCGCCCAGTCCGTCGACGAGGTGCCGATGGGCCCTTGCCGTGTAGTAGTGGGCGTCCAGTTCGACGCCAATGCTCGCGGAACTCCAGCCGCGCTGCCTGATCAGTTCGCACAACTCGTCGAAGGGATGGCGATCCGGGTGGTGAACCAGGGGTTCGGAGAATGCCACGATGTTGTCGTCGGGAAGATCCGTCGTCATGGCGGCGGAAAGGGCGTCCTGGGCGCGGCCGAACCACACCGGAAACTGGTCGTCGCGATGGAACAGCACAGCCTGCGGCGTATAGAACGACCATCCGTCAAAGCCGGTCAGCCAGTGCATGTTGGCCGGATCCTGGCAGATCAGAAGATCGAACCCGGTCTCGTCCATGCGTTGACGAACCCTGGCACGGCGCTGTGCGTACTCTGATTCATCGAAGGCGGCCGTTGTCATCGGGCTCCTCTAGGCTGTGGCGTATCCCGACGCCGCGTGGGGAGTCATGGCCCTCGCATGCGCAGCGATCGCGCGCGCCGTGAAACTGCCGTCAGGCGGCGTGTCGCGGATGAAATGCCGTCCGGTGTCATTGCCGCGCACCGGGATGGCGGAAAGTCCCGGTCCGGCGGTCTGGCGCACATGAGCGGGCAGGAAGCGGACCGCGAGGGCGATGCGTGGCGATCCGGTGCGGTTGATGCCGGACGCATGGGCCAGAAGACAGTGGTGGAGCGACATCTCTCCAGCGTCGAGGATGACCGGGACGGCGCGCGATTCATCCATGTCGAGGGCGATTTCCTGACCTCGGGTGAGGGCGCTCCTTTCCGAAAGAGTCTCCCGGTGGCGGAGCTTGTCGCGTGCGTGGGTGCCCGCCATGAACCGCATGCATCCATTCTCCGGACGGGCGTCGGTGAGGGCGATCCACGCCGTGCAGATCTCGAAGGGCTCAAGATTCCAGTAGTTGGCGTCCTGATGCCAGTTGATGTGCTGTCGTCCCCCGGGCGGCTTGCAGAAGAGATCAACCGCCTGAAGAAGGATGTCCGGTCCGATGACCGATTCGACGCGGTCGAGCACGGCGTCATCTGTCGCGAGGTCGAAGATCCAGTCGCAGAGCAGGTGCATCTTGATGCGCCAGGGATGCTGCAGACCCGCCGGCGGTTCCTCCGTGAGCCTCTCGATGCGCGTAGCCGCCTCGCGGGCCCTCACCCTGGAGACCGCATCGAAGGGAAAGGCGAAGCCGTCCCGCCTGTAGCGGTGGGCAGCGTCGTCAGCCATGGCACCGTTCCCAGAGGATCGGCAGGAGGTCGCAACGGTAGGGACCACCCTCGATGAGTCCATGCTCCGCTTCCAGGAAATCCGTCATGTCGCGGGTCCATGGCCCCCGCCGTCGGTAGACGGCATCGCCGTCGGCGAAGCGCATGGTGAGCCGCCTGATGGTGCGCTGCGGCGGAGTGGCGTCCGGTGCGCCATGGACCGTGTGCGAATCGAAGACGAGGCAGTCTCCCGGTTGGAGCGTGTAGTCAACCCGGTCGCCGTATTCACTCAGACGTGAGAAGTCGGGGGTCCTCTCGTAGATGCCGTGGGGATCGGCTTTCGGTCCGGTACCCGCGAAACTCTCCGGCATGAAGTGCCTGTTCCAGGTATGGGAGCCCTTGAGAACCGTAACGCCCTCACCCCGGGCAACCGGCTCCAGCGCCATCCACAGCACGCACCACGTGCCGTCGAGATCAAAATACGGCGCATCGTGATGCCAGGGTGCACGGTTGACGGCGCCGGCCTTGCGCACGAGCCAGTTGTCGGTCACGAGCATGACGGAAGGGACGTCCATGAGTTCGCCGGCGATCCGGGCGGCCGGCGATTCGAAGATGAAATCGCGCATCGCCGGCACCTGCTGCCAGATCCAGAAGTCCGTGCAGTACGTGCCGGGATTCGTATCCGCCGAATAGTCGACGAACATCGGGCCGGGGTTCGCCAGGCCCTGGTCGATGGCGTCGCTCGCTACAGCCAGCCAGCGAGGGTCGAAGGCCCCGCGAAGGCAGACGACGCCGTCCTTCTCAAGAGAGTCACGCTGCTCCCTGGTCGTCAGTGGCGAGGCGGGCATGGGCTCCTCAATCCGCGTCGAGCACGGCGCTGAGGAACATCCTCGTGCGCTCGTTCTGCGGGTTGCCGATCAACTGGTCCGGCGGTCCCTGTTCGGCAATCCTGCCTTCGTAGAAGAAGCAGACGCGATCCGATATCTCGCGGGCAAATCCCATCTGGTGCGTCACGATGATCATGGTCAGGTCATGTTCTCCGGCGAGCTGGCGAATGACGTTCAGAACCTCGCCGATCACCTCCGGGTCGAGTGCCGAGGTGACTTCATCGAAGAGCATGACCTTCGGTCGCATGGCGAGCGCCCGGGCGATGGCGACGCGTTGCTGCTGGCCGCCGGAGAGGCGCGACGGATGCTGGCCCGCCTTGTCGGCAATGCCCACCATGGTCAGGAGATCCATGGAGCGTTCCCGCGCCTCATCCTTGCTGAGACCCAGCGCCTGTACGGGGGCTTCCATGCAGTTCTCTATCACGGTCATGTGAGGAAAGAGGTTGAAGTGCTGGAACACCATGCCGATGTCCGATCGCATCTTCCTGAGATGGGCGTCGCTGGATTGGACAAGGATTCCGCCCCTTTCCATGTGGGTGAGCGGCTGGCCATAGAGATAGATGACGCCGTCGTCGATGGGTTCGAGAGTCATCAGGACACGCAGGACCGTGGTTTTTCCCGAGCCAGACGGTCCGATGATCGAGACGATCTCGTTGGCTGCGATGTCGAGATCGAGTGAATCGAGCACGGTGAGGTCGCCGTAATGCTTGGACACCTGGGAGAATCGCACCGCGGGTGGATCGGTTTCCCTGAGTCGAATGGGGTGGGTGTCGTTGTCCATGGCTTCGTTTGTCCCGGGGCCCCGTCAATCGACGCCAAGGGCGCGTCGCGCCCATGTCTCGAACCTTCTTAGACCGAAGGCCGCCGGTAGGGAAATGGCAAGGAAGAGGATGCCGACCAGGGTATAGGGTTCGAGAAAGCGGTAGGTTTCGGAACCGACGGCATTGGCGGTGTGAAGGAGCTCGGCGACTCCGATCACCGAAAGCATGGGCGTATCCTTGAAGATACCGACAAGATAGTTCCCCATGCCCGGGATTGCAGGCGGCAGCGCCTGGGGAATGATGATCCTGAAGTAGCTCCTGCCCATCGACAGATTGAGAGCCTTGCAGGCTTCCCATTGTCCCTTCGGAACGCTGTCGAGACCCGCCCTGTAGACTTCCGATAGGTACGAGGCGTAGTGCAGGCCGATGGCGATCATGCCGGCGGTCCAGGGAGCGAGCGTCACGCCCACCTGCGGTCCGACGTAGAAGACGAAGAAGATCTGCAGGACCAGCGGCGTGGAGCGGATGAACTCGACGCACTCGCGTACGGCAACCGTGAGAAGGGTGATGGACGTGCGCTGTCCCAGTGCAAAGGCCAGGCCGACCACAAGGGCGATGGTATAGCCGATCCCGGCGGCGAGCAGGGTGTTGGTGGTGGCCAGCAGGAGACGCGGCAGGATCTCGAAGGTGAAGTCCCATTTCCAGTCGAACATGGCCTATCCTCCGGGAGTCCGGCCCATCTTGCGCGCCATGACTCTCTCGAGGGCCAGCATCGACGGCGATATCAGCAGCCGCGCCAGGAGGTAGTAGATGATGAGGGCCGTGCCGAAGGCTTCGGCGGACAGGAAGGTCGTGCCGTTGATCTGGCGCGCCTCGAACATGAGGTCGGTGACGGAGATGAGCGCCACCAGCGCCGTTCCCTTGAGAAGCTCGATGAAGAGGTTGCCCCAGGGCGGCAGCATGGCGATCAGCGCCTGCGGCAGGATGATTCTCGTCATGCGCTTGTAGGGGGAGAGATTGAGCGCGATGGCGACTTCGTACTGCCCTCGTGGAACCGAAATGATGGCGCCGCGGACGACTTCGGCTCCGTAGGCGCCGAGATTCATGCCCACGGCGATGAAACCAGCGGTGAATTTCTCCAGGGTGATGCCAAACAGGGGCAGCACGAAGAAGATCCAGAACAGCTGGATGAGGAGGGATGTGCCCCGGAATATCTCGATATAGGTGGTGGCAACGGAGCGGACGAGGAACAGCTTCGAGAGCTTCATCAGCCCCATCACGAGGGCGATGGCCACCGCCAGCAGGGCGGCGAGCACGGTCTGCTGGACAGTGACGATGGTTCCATCAACGAAACGAGGACCGTACTCCACAAGAAAATCGAGGTAGCGCTCCATCAGGAGTGCCTGCCGGCCTCAGGAAACAGGGTCCCCCCGCCGGGGCAACGGCCGGGAGACCCTGAATCAAACACCTTGTAGTCGCACCGTCAGCGGTTGGCGCAGGCATACTCCGTACTGCCCTCGCCGGGCAGCTGGGAGGCCGTGTAGTCGTACTCGGCCACGGCGGCCATCATCGCGTCCGAACCGATCCAGGATGCCAGCGCATCGTTGAATGCGGCGACGAAATCGGTGTCCTCATGACGGAACGCTATGCCGACCCAGTTGAAGGTCCATTCCGGAAGGAGAGAGGGATCGGTGATGTCGATCTCGCCTTCGCTCTCCGCGGCAAGGGAGCGCGCCGTGAAGAACGTCACACCGCCGGCGTCGGCACGGCCGGCACGGACCGCGGCGAGGATCTCCGTGGGGCCGGGAACCTGCATGATGTTGGAGTCCTCGATCCCCAGTCTCTTGGCGACTTCAACGATGTTGTAGCCCGCTCCGGTGACGAGGACTGCTCCCATGTCGCGAATATCGTCGTAGGTCTGGATTCCCTTCGGATTGCCTGCGGCGACGATGAAGGCATCGCCGAACACGCCGATCGGTTCGGAAAACGTCACGTTTTCACAGCGGCTGGTGAGGATGTACATGCCGCCGGTGATGATATCGAAGCGATTGGCGTTGAGCCCGGGAATCAGCCCGCCCCAATCGGTCACCACCGGTTCGATATTGGTGATTCCCATCTCGGTCAGGATGCCGGTTGCGATCGCGTTGACGAATCCCAGCGGCTCGTTGTCCTCGCCGGGATAGGCCCACGGGACCTCGTTGGCGAAGCCGATGCGCACGGTTTCGCCGGCCATCGCCTTTTCGAGGAGTGTGTGCGCATCCGCACGGACCTCTGTTGTCCAGGGTGTCAGGATGAGGCCGGTGATGATCGCCGCCCACGACAACTTGATGAATTTCATGACGTATGACCTCCGAATAGTTTATTGATACGCGCTGCGCTGTAGCACGGGGTTGCCCCTGTCACAAGGAGACCGCCAGCTGGCGCCCCACCTTGCCGAGAAACTCGAGCCCTTCGGCCAGTTCGCCGAGTTCGATGTACTCGTCCGGCTTGTGGGCGCGGTCGATGCTGCCTGGTCCGAAGACGATGGTCGAATACGCCTCTTCGCTGAAGTACCCGGCATCCGTGCCGAAGGAGACGACATCCTCGGTGTTGAGGCCGGTCAGACTCCGGACGAAGTCGACCGCGTCGCCAGCGTGGCGGTCGTCAAGTCCTGGAACACGGGCTTCGATGGTGGTCACGATATCGGCTTCGGGGTGTCGAAGGCGCATTTCCGGAACGAGTTGCTGTTCGCAGTAGCGGCGTATGTCGTCGACGACATCCATCCCGTCGTCTCCGGGAAGCATGCGGATTTCCCAGTCGAATTCGCACCATCCGGACGTGATGTTGCGCGCCGTTCCGCCGTTGATCCTGCCGACATTGAGCGTTGGAAACGGGGGATCGTAAGGCGATCCCGCGACAGGATTGGCGGAGTTCCTGCGGGCGTGCTCCTCGATGCGGTTGACGAGGCGCATGGCGTAGGCGATTGCGTTGACGCCGTGGAAGGGATTGCACGAATGGGCCTCGAGGCCGGTGACGACGGTATGGAGCTCGATGGCCCCCTTGTGACCCGAAACGATCTTCATGCCGGTCGGTTCGCCGACGATGACGATGCCGGGGCGGAAGTCCCGCTTCGCCATGTCCCGCAACAGCACGGGCATGCCGAAGCCGCCGATCTCCTCGTCATAGGTGAAGGCGATGTGGATGGGCCGCGAGAGATCCATCGTCTGCCAGACCGGGACCGATGCCAGGACACAGGCAAGGAAACCCTTCATGTCGACCGTGCCGCGACCGTGAAGGCGATCGCCGATCCGGGTCATCCGGAAGGGGTCGGTCTGCCAGTGTTGACCGTCGACGGGAACCACGTCCATGTGACCGCACAGCACGACACCGCCATCCCTCGATGGCCCCACGGTGGCGAAGACGTTGGCCCGTTCGCCCGACGCATCGACACTCAGCGAACAGGGGATTCCCCGGGTCTCCAGAATGTCCCTGACGACACCGACGATGTCGTGGTTGGGCCTTCCGGAAACGCTCGGGCAGGCGACCAGGCGGGATAGAATGTCGACGACGGTATCGAGGTTCCCGTTCACCCGGCCTCACCTCCCCTTCGCCCGCAAGGCACGGAGCCTACGCAGTGGCGACGATCGCTGTAAAGTCCGTTGCCGCGGGAGGGTGCTTGCGGATAGCGTTGGGACGTCGGGCGCAGAACTCCGTGGACGGGTCGATGGCGTGGAACCTGTTGTTCATTTCGATGTTCGGTGAGCGTGATCAGTTCGATCCCGTGAACTATCGCAGCATCTGTTCCTCGGGCCTCGAAAGGGACTGGATTGTGACCTGGCACGGTGATGCCGCCGAACGGTCGGGCTTCTCTATGACAGCCGTCGACATCTGCCGCGGAGATGCGATTCCCGACGCCGGGCTGGTGGACTGCGTCATTCTCGGGGGAACGATGCATGTCATCGACGAGGATCGCGAATGGCTCGGCAGACTGAAGGACTGGCTCGCCGCCTATCGCGACACGGCGCGACCCCTGCTCGCGGTCTGCGGCGGCCACCAGCTCCTTTCCACGCGCCTTGCCGACGGCAGGCTCGTCGGCCGGCGCTCGGGCACCCTCGCGGGTACCAGCGACATATGCCTTACGGAGAGTGGCAGATCGCACGCACTGTTTGCGGGACTCGGGCCGACAGCGCGATTTCACTTTGCCAACTACCTCGATGTCGAACCGTCGCCGGCACAGCGCGCGCGGGTGCTGGCCGTCGACAGCGAAAGCGAAGGTCTTGCCATCGACCATGGCGGCCACTGGTACAGCACGCAGTTTCATCCTGAGTCCCGCAAGGCGACATGGGTGTGCACCTACGGCGCGTCACACCCCGAACGGATCGCTGCCTACGACGACGAGCATGACGGCGGCGTTCTGATCGACAACTTCCTGAAACTCGCCGCGTCCACCCTGACTGCAGCACAACGGGCCTGACTGATCGAGGCGCCCCGTCCCGCAGGCCACGGTGGACACACAGCCGGCGATCTTGCCGGACACGGGTGACGAGCGTGGGCCCGCTGCCGTTGCAGCCGAAGCGCGGTTGAGCGGGTCGTGTTGTACGGGTGGTGCTGTCGCCATCGATCCCCTCCTGCCATGTGTTGCAGGCGCGGGAGGATCCGTTGCGGAATCGTCCGGCATGTCCATTGGTAAAGACGATGACTGAACCGCCAGGGAGCGCAGGCGTCGCGAGGCCCTGGCCTTGCCGCACGGCGCCCGCCTGTGATGGTATGACCGTCTCGATTCACTGAGGCTTCATGGCCGGAATGCAACGCAACGATGTGCACGACGGGACGAGGTGCGAACCGATCACGCCGCATCTTGGGGCAGTCGTGCACGGGTTTGATCTGCAGCGACCGATGAACGGCGGCCAGCGTGAACGTTTCCTCGACGCCATGGCCCGACATCTCGTTCTTGTCGCCGAGGATCTCGACCTGTCACCCGTCGCGCTGCGCGATCTCGCGACGGGATTCGGGCCGGCCCATATGCACCATCCCGATGAGGGTGTCGTCTTCGCGGAGGGCCTGCCCGAGGTGTTGGAATTGCGCCGGGATGCGAGCTCTGCGCACGTGTTCGGCGGCGGCGGCTGGCATGCCGATGTGACCTTCCAGAAGCCGAGCGGTTACTTGAGTTTCCTTCATGCCAGGATCGTCCCCCCGGTTGGCGGCGATACGGGCTTTGCCAGCACCATTGCCTCATTTGCTGCGCTGAGTCCGGCCATGCGAGACCTCTTGCGCACGCTCAACGCCGTGCACAGCTACGATGGACCCGGTGCGCCGGAGCGCAAGGGCCTCACGGCGGTTCACCCCGTGGTGCGGCGTCATCCCCGAACGGGTCACGAAGGCCTCTACATCAACACCATGTTTGTCACCCGCTTTGAGGGAATGACGCCCGAGGAGAGCAAGCCCCTGATCGAGTACCTGGAGCGGCACATGACACGGCTCGAGTTTACGTGCCGTATTCGCTGGAAGCCCGGTCAGCTTGTCGTCTGGGACAACCGGTTCACGCTGCATCTGCCGTGCGACGACTTTGCCGGACACCCGCGCCACATGATTCGTTGTGCCACGCTCGAGACATAGGCAGACGTCGGCCTGCGGCTTCTCCTGCCTCCCCGTCAGAATTCCGGCAAGGGCGACACAGTGACACTCCACGTCCACGACACTGACCTCGTCTTGCTGCACGACTGACCGGCACCCCGGCATTCACGGGACGTCGCGAAGAATTCCGAAATTCCTTCAGGCTTCCCTGAGCAGCCGGCCTGCCGGATGCGTTCGCCATGGAGAAGGGCGATGTCGCCAGGCGAGCTCTCCAGAGGGCGAGGTTGACCTCGATCCCGTCCTCGGCGCCGGAGTGGCTGACCGTCGCAGGTCGTGGGCGCCCCGGTTCAACGAATTCGTCGCGTTGAGGACATGCAGCCGGTGTGGCGCCTGCGCGGCCCTGCTGCACGTGCGCCGGGGTGGACGGCTGCGTATCCTGCCGCCCCGGAAGCCGCGCGGTGTGCGCCGCTGCCGTGGCATTCGAAGACACGGCCCGGGACTGCGATATGGCGATGATCCGGCGTGCTCGACGCCCTCCGATCGTCCCCCGCGCACTTGCGTTTGTGAAACCCGGTTACCTCACGCGCCGCCGCGCCAGTGGCCGGTCCAGGATCTCCTTGACCACGAACGCCTCGCGCAGTGCATCCGGGGCGCCCAGGCGCCCGCGCAGGCGCTCCAAGAGTGCGTGGGTGGGTGACTCATGGGCGTAGGGCAGGGCGGTTCGTGACCCGGTCGTACCCCAGGGAGGGCGGTCGGCTGCCCGCGCACCACGCGTCTCGGGCGCACGCCGCCGCGTTGCGCTCGGTGGCGCCGGACTTCCCGGCGTCTCGCGGCTCCAGGGGTCCTGCACCGTCTTCCGTTCCCGCGCCCACGGCGAAACGCGCGCGGAATCCCTCTCCGGCTCCCACACCGGATCCGGCTCCGGTTGCTCCCTGTCGCCGTAGGTGCCGTACCCGGGATGGGCTCTCGGGTCGTCGCCGCGCTGCCGGGCGGCCTCTTCCTCTATGGCTTGGGCGACCTTACGGAACAGCGCTCTCAGACCCGTCATGCCTCAATCTCTCCGATCTACGATGCGCCCGTACAGTCGGTGACTCGCCGCCCCACGATGATCGATTGCCTCCACGCGTCATCCTTCCTGCGTCGGCGCGGCGTCGTCGCCGCTGCCTGCGATGCTCGTTCGCATCCGGGTGTCCGAGATGACGTTCTGCATGCCGTAGTAGTCCATCACTCCGAGGTTGCCGGCCCGGACATCACGCATGGACCGGCCCCCTCGATGTGGCTCTTCTCTCAACGACGATTCCTCAGCATTATGGGTATCCCGCGAACAGCGCTTCGGGGGCATGGCCATCCGTGAAGGCCACGCGATCGCGACACACGCCACGGTGTGAGCGTCGCACGCGTCGAGGGAGATCTGCCGCGAACTCGTTGAGAGCGGCGAACTGTAGGGCGGCCGTCATACAGTCACCGGCCAGGCGGCCCGCACGACCAGCGCAGGCCGGACGCCGTTTCAGCGCAAGCGGGACGTGACCTGGACGACAGGACCGCGGGTGGGGATGTACCTGCTGCTCGCGACTCACGGTCTCTTCATCGCATTCGTCGTCTCGTGATCCCGGAACTGCAGTCCCCGGTGGTTCTCGCCATTGCGGCGATTCTCATCGCCATGAATCGACGGCGATACTCGGCGCGGCTGGCGCGGTGTTGGAACCTCGAACCCGCGACAGTCCGCGTCGTCGCAAGCGATCCCGGCCGACACCGTAGTTCGAGACCGATGGTCGTCGACGGCCTCTCCGGCGCTCCCGACGCCATCTTCCTGATCAGACGAACAGGCGGCATCATCATCGGCGAGGCCACGAGCCGCCACTCCCGCGGCTCGATCATTTCCTACGAGCACCACCAGGTGATGCTCCACCTCGGGGTGGCGTTGCGCCTCTCCCGGCGTCCCGCCGAATGCCAGGACATGCCGGTATCCCGATCAACAGGCTCCGAAACGCAGTCTTCGCCCTGCGGCAGACGGTGGCGGCCGGCAGCGCGGCTTCCATGGGAATGATACTGCAGGAGCAATGGTGCTGACCGCCGCGTTGGTCGGAGGACAGACGACAGGTAGGAAAGTTGCACGGTCGGTAGCATTGCGTCCTGAAGCGCCTCGACATCAAGGATCTGCGCATCAGTGACTTGCGGCACAACTGTGCCAGCGGTGGCTAGCTGGTTGGCGAAGGCCTGCCAATGATCCACAACCCGCCCGGGCACAACAAGGTCCACAGCATCGTCCGCTACGGCCATCTTGCCGACGATCCCACCAAGTTCGTCGCCAACAGAATCGCGAGCAGCGCCTCCGGTGGGACGCCGGTGGGAGAGTTGCCATTACTGCGATTCGGTGGTACGATTATACGACATTCCAACAACCACTTCGCGGGAATATCATGCCGCTTGTCACCGTGAAGCCGAAGTTTCAGGTCACCATTCCGGCCCGACTGCGCAAGGACATCGATCTTTGCGAAGGCGACCTCATGGAGGCGACTCTCCTCGGCGACGGAATCCTGTTGAGGCCCAAGGTCGTGGTTGACCGGAACGCAGCGGCCGACCGGATTGCCGCGACGCTTGCGGCGGCCCGGCCTTCGTCCGGGGATAGCGGGCTCACCGAGGACGAGATCATGAAGGACACGGTCGCGGAGATAACCGCCTCGCGTCGTGAGCGCCACGCCCGCGATACATGAAGGTCGTGCTGGACTGCAATGTCGTGGTGGCGGCGGCGCGGGTCGATGGTGCGTGCCGCAAGGTCATCGACAGGGTCGTGCGGCATCACGAGATCATCCTGTCTGCGGCCATCCTCTCGGAATACGAAACAGTCGCCGGACGCCCCGATCAGGCCCCGCACCGCCACACCTTGAGACTCGTCATCGGGGAGATCGAGCGGCTGGCCGTCACGGTCGAACCGGTGGATGTCGTATTCGGCGTGCGCGACCCCGACGACGAGGTCTATCTGGCAACCGCTGCGGCCGGCGGTACGATCCTGATCACCGGCAACACGCGGGACTTCACGGAGCCGCGATACGGGCCGGTCGAGATATGGTCGCCGCGCGCATTTCTCGACCGAATGGCTTGACCGATCCATCGCCCCCGGTGCGCTGAAGCCGACGCTTTCCGGCGCCGGGAGGATCGAGCAGAATCTCTTGTGTGGGCAAGGCGCCAACACGGGCGGTCGCGCGGCGCCAAGGCTGCGAAGAGCCTTGACCGGCGTGTTGGATGTGTTCGCCATCGTGAAGGACGATGCCGCAGACAGATCAGTCGCCGAGGACGTCCCTGAGACCCCGCAGCCCCCTGAATTCCCGGAGGGGAGCAAGTTGCGGCAGCCTCGATCTCAACCCCGACGATGCCGCCGGGCGAGCGCTCCAGGACGAGGCCGACCTCGATCCCGTCCTTGGTCGCGGCAGTGGCTGAGGGCCGTCGGGTCGTGGCCGAGAACGAGTAGCGTGCCGGATCAAGGATTTCGTCGCGTCGAGGACATGCAGCGAGCGTGGTGCCTGCGCGGCCCCGGGTCCCGAGCGCGGCCCGACACGCCGCAGACCCGAAGCGGCAACTCGGTCGGCCGACCGGCACCTGCCAAGTGCTTCAGCCCTCCGATCGTCCCCCGCGCACTTGCGTTTGTGAAGCCCGGTTACCTCACGCGCCGCCGCGCCAGTGGCCGGTCCAGGATCTCCTTGACCACGAACGCCTCGCGCAGTGCATCCGGGGTGCCCAGGCGCCCGCGCAGGCGCTCCAAGAGTGCGTGGGTGGGGGACGCGAGGGCGTAGGGCAGGGTCGTACGCGATCCGGTCGCGCCCCGGGGAGGGCGGTCGGCTGTCTGCGCACCACGCGTCTCGGGCGCACGCCGCCGCGTTGCGCTCGGTGGCGCCGGACTTCCCGGCCTCTCGCGGCTCCAGGGGCCCTGCACCGTCTTCCGTTCCCGCGCCCACGGCGAAACGCGCGCGGATTCCCTTTCGGGCTCCCACACCGGATCCGGTTCCGGCTGTTCCCTGTCATCGTGGGTGCCGTACCCCGGATGGGCCCTCGGGTCTTCGCCGCGCTGCCGGGCGGCCTCTTCCTCTATGGCTTGGGCGATCTTACGGAACAACGCTCTCAGACCCGGCATGCCTCAAGCTCCCCGGCCCAAGATACGCCCGTGCGGACGGCGATTCGCAGTCCGATGACCGAATGCCTCCACGAGTCATCCCTCCTGCGTCGGCGCGGCGTCGTCACCGCCGCCAGCGATGCTCGTTCGCATCCGGGTGTCCGAGATGACGTTCTGCATGCCGTAGTAGTCCATCACTCCGAGGTTGCCGGCCCTGAACGCGTCGGCCATCGCCTTGGGCACCTCGGCCTCGGCGAGGACCACCTTGGCGCGGTTCTCCTGCACCAGCGCGACCATCTCCTGCTCCCTCGCGACGGCGAGTGCGCGCTGACGCTCGGCCTGGGCCTGGGCCACCTGTTTCTCGGCCTCCGCCTGGTCGATCTTCAGGCGTGCCCCGATGTTGTCACCAACATCAATGTCCGCGATGTCGATCGAGAGGATTTCGAACGCGGTGCCGGAATCGAGGCCGCGTTCCAGCACCACCTTGGAGATGCGGTCGGGGTTCTCCAGCACCGACATGTGGCTCTCTGACGAGCCGATGGTGGTGACGATTCCTTCGCCGACCCGGGCCACGATGGTCTCTTCTGTCGCGCCGCCGACCAGGCGGTCGAGGTTGGTGCGCACCGTGACCCGCGCCTTGACCTTGAGCTGGATGCCGTCGCCGGCGATGCCGTCGATGGTGTTTCGCGCCATCTGCCCCGAGGGCACGTCGATGACCTTGGGGTTGACCGAAGTGCCGACCGCTTCCTGCACGTCGCGCCCGGCCAGATCGATCGCGCAGGCGCGATCGTAGTCGAGCGTGATGTTGGCCTTGTGCGCGGAGATGAGTGCCTGCACCACGCGCGCGACGTTGCCGCCGGCGAGGTAATGGGCTTCGAGCTCGTCACCGGAAATGTTGATTCCCGCTTTCTTCGCGGTAATCCGCACCGTCACGATGACCGACGGTTTCACCTTGCGGAAGCGCATGAAGATGATCTGGAGGAGGCTCACCGGCGCGTTGGAGAGAATCGATTGCCACCACAGCCAGAATGCGCTCCAGATGAACGCGAAGAACACGATCGCGATGAGGGCGATGACGATCACGAATATGAGATTCAAATCGAAAGACATTGTGTCTTGCCTCCTCAGGTCACGACATGACGTCGTGTGATTCTCTGTCCGCCGCCGGTGCGACGAACACGATGGGACCGTCGATGTGCAGCACCACCACCTTCTCGCCGCGCCCCAGGATGCCGCTCTGCACCTGCACGTCGCACTCCCCGCCGGCGAAACGCGCCCGCCCCGAAGGCCGCGCCCTGGTCACCATAACGCCTTCTGCGCCTGGGTGCACACCGACCTGCTCGGCGTGGTGATGATAGCCCGCTTCGGCCGTGATCTCGCTCTTCGGCACCAGCCGGCGCGATGTACGGATGCGCGCGAGGCCCCAGCGCCCGAGCACCACCGCAAGGACGGGGACGGCCACCGTCATGGCCCAGCCGACCACGTTGGCGGCGGCGAACGCATAGTGGATCGCGGCAACGGCCGATGCGATCGAGGCGACGAGCAGTACCCCGAACGACACCACGAAGATCTCGAGGACCAGCAATGCGATGGCGAGGACGAGCAGCCCGAGCGAGAGCGCGAGGACCTGCCAGTCGACTTCGACCATTGCCGAAAGGGCGGCGCTATCCACTGTCGATCTCCCCGCTGCCGCCGGCCCCGGCAACCGATCGCACGACCACCTCGCCGAACTCGACCGACACCACCTCCACCGCCGCCCCTGCCGGGACGTAGGCGCCGTGCTCGGCCCGCGCACGAATCGACTCCGCGCCGAGCCGTACCATTCCGCCCGGGTGAAGTGCCTCGGCCGCCTCGCCGCGCTTGCCCAGCAGCTCGCCGGTGCGGGCCTCGATCTCGCCCGCGCTGGTCGCGGTCACCTCTTCCCTTGCCGCGAGTTGCCGGTGCAGCGCGGTGATGCGCGGAATGAATCGAATGGCGACCACGGTGCCGACCACCACGATGCCCACCGCAGTCGCACCGCCGAACGCGGCGTCGATGAGTGCATCGACGAAGATCGGGTCGTCGAAGTCGAACGTCAGCTCGTTCGGCAGGAACGCGAGCACGAGACCGGTGAGCCCTGCCGCTCCACCGAACGCCGCGAGCAGCCCGCCTCCTGCCATCGTGTACATTTCGGCGGCGATGAGTCCGATTCCGATCACGATCAGCAGCAGTTCGATGTGCTCGATGAGGTCGAGGGAGTACTGGGCGAGAAGGAACCCCGCCCCGAGCAGGGCGGCGAGTGCCAACCAAAGGCCGACCCCGGGGGTCTGCAGCTCCAACAGCAGGAAGAGCACCGCGAGCCCCGCCAGGATTGGCGCGAACCGCGACAGCGCCCAGGCCAGGCGTTCGGTTCCCCGCGGCGAGAGATCCACGACATCGTCCCCGTTGACGCCGAGCCGTTCGTGCATCGCGTCGAGATCGGCGACGTTGCCGCTCGCCATGCCGAACTGCACCGCCTCGCGGCCAGTCAGCGTGAGCAGGCGATCCGGGCCTCGGTAGACGATGAACTGCGTCGGATCGTCGCGGTCGACGTCGGGGTGAGCGGCGAGGAACTCCGGGAGATCGTCCTCGATGACGTACTCCACCGATCCACCCGGTGGGGTAATCCGGTAGAGCGACTGCTTGTGCGCGGTCATCTTGAGCAGCATTCCGCGGTTCCAGCCGCGCTGCTCCGCTGCCTGGGTCAGCAGGGTCCTCACAACGGTCTCGAACTTCTCCGGGGCGTACTTGATCTCCCCCTCCGGGGACTGGAACACGACACCGATGTCGCCGATTGATGCGGTCTCGCTGAGGTACACATCCTCGTGGGCGTAGGCGATCAGCGCACCGGCGGAGATCGCGCGAAAATCGATGAAGGCGACGGTCCGGATTCCCTCCGCCTCCAGGTCGAGGATGCGCTTGAACATGGAGCGTGCGTGGTGGACCGTTCCGCCGTCGGTGTCGATGCGCACGAGCAGGGTGTCGATGTCCTCGGCCTTGGCTTGCTCGATGGCGCGGGCGAGGTAACGGTCGGAGAATCGGTCGATGGCGTCGTCGATCTCCATGTAGCCGACGACGCCGTGATCCGTGGTGGTGGAAATCGGATCCTCCGCGTACGCGGCGCACGCCGCAATCAGGAGGAGGCAACCCGCGATCCGCGCGGCGAGCCCGGCGCGCGCTTCGCAGAGCGCTCGTGTCGTCGCTCCGGTGGTCTCTGCCATCGACGATGCGAAGCGGTCCGCAAGATACCGCAGGAGAAAGGGGCGCATCCCGTCAGTTCCCCGTGCCATCGCTCTCGAGCATTGCGGTGGCGAGCACGTCGGGCAGCCCCCGCATGATCGGAACGGGAACCGTGGTCGCCTGCGACCACGTGACCGCGTAGTCGCCGCCGTCGCGCCTGCGGTAGACGAGGAAGAGCCTGCCGTCGTGGGAGATCGCGAGCTCGGCCCATTCGTTGTGGTAGAAGCTGTCGAGGTCCGCAGCCTCCACCACGGTGGCGAGCCTCAGCCGCTGGGGGCGGCTCGTCGGGTCCATCACCGTCAGCACTTCCGGTTCGGCCGTCGCCGCACGTTCCAGCGCATCAGTGAGCAGCGTATCGAGTTCGCCGCTTTGTGCCTCCGGAAACGCGCTCCAGCGCATCAGAATCTGGGCGCGAAGCCGGGCGAGGGGATCGCCCCCGGAGGAGGTGGCACCGTGGTCCGATCGGCTCGCATCCGACATCGGTCCATTCTCGGGACTGAGACGTGCCACGACAAGTGCAACCGCATCGGGCTCACATGGAGCACGAGTCAGGGCGGCCTGTCGCCGGACACGATGGTCTCGATCGACATCGGCGACATGTGCGCGCTGGCGAACAGCTGCCTCCCCTCCGAGCTGTCACGGAACTTCTTCGTGCCGGTCGTGTTCGGCAACCGCATCGTAGCCTTCTTCCCTATCATCGGCAGCACCGGTACTCCACGGCGCGGCACGCGGCAGAAGTCGATGGCCGGAGCGGGACCAGGTGTTGGAGGGTTCCGCCGCTGCCGTCGTGTACTTGCCTGGAAACCGTTTGGCGGCCCTGCGTTTTTCAATGCACTTGCGGTACTTCCGGGTATGATTCCCCGAACGTATGCGTTCGAATCCAAACAAGGGAGCCACGCGCATGAAACGCCTGTGCCTCGCCGTGTTCGCGGCCCTGTTCGCCTCGAGTTTCGCCACAGCGGGCGAAATTGCGCCCGCTGTTGTCTACGACCTCGGCGGCAAGTTCGACAAGTCCTTCAACGAGGGGGTCTACGACGGCGCTGCGAAGTTCACGGCCGACACCGGAATCGACTTCCGCGAGTTCGAGGTGCAGACCGATTCCCAGCGGGTGCAGGCGCTGCGCAGTTTCGCCCGCCGCGGCTTGGATCCCATCCTTGCCGTGGGCTTTCAGTACGCGTCGGCCCTGGACAAGGTGGCGCCCGGCTTCCCCGACACCCGATTTGCGATCATCGATGCAGTGGTCGATCAGCCCAACGTGCAGTCCATCGTGTTCAAGGAGCACGAGGGCTCGTTCGTCGTCGGCGTCCTGGCCGCGATGGCGGCGGATGGTGACAGCATCGGCTTTGTCGGCGGAATGGACGTGCCGCTGATTCGCCGGTTCGCCTGCGGCTACGTGCTGGGCGCTCGTCACGCCAGGCCCGGTATCCGGGTTTTCCAGAACATGACCGGCACGACCGGCGCGGCCTGGAATGACCCGGTAAAGGGTGGCGAGCTCGCCAAGTCCCAGTTCGACCGCGGCGCCAGCGTCGTCTACCACGCCGCCGGCAGTACGGGGCTCGGGGTGCTCCAGGCGGCGGCGGACGCAGGCCGGCTCGCCATCGGCGTGGATTCCAACCAGAACCACCTTCACCCCGGGCACATACTCACCTCCATGCTGAAGCGCGTGGACGTGGCGGCCTACGATGTCTTCGACTCCGCGCGACGGGATGAATGGCGTTCCGGCGTGCGCATCCTGGGACTGAAGGAGAACGGTGTCGGATGGTCACTCGACGCGCACAACGAGGCTCTGGTGACTCCGGCCATGAAGGCCGCCGCCGATGAGGCCGCAAGGCAGATCGTCTCCGGTGAGATCAAGGTCCACGACTACGTGACCGAGGGCGACTGCCCCGCAAGATAGACGCGGTGTCCTCCTCGGAGAAACGGCGGAACACGACGCCGACAGCCGGCGCGCCGGCTGTCGAGTTGCTCCGCATCAACAAGTGGTTCGGTGCCGTTCACGCCAACCGGGACGTGAGCCTGTCGGTTGCTCCCGGCACCATTCACGGAATCGTCGGCGAGAACGGCGCCGGCAAGTCCACACTGATGAGCATCCTGTACGGCTTCCACAGGGCTGACAGGGGCGAGATTCGCATCGCCGGAAGGCCGGTGGCCATTCGGGGCAGCGAAGACGCAATCGCTGCCGGCATCGGCATGGTCCACCAGCACTTCATGCTGGTGGACACCTTCACGGTGGTCGAGAACGTCATCCTGGGGGCCGAGGGCGGTCGGCTGCTTGCGCCGGGTACACACCGGGCTCGCGGGGAACTGGCGGAACTGGCGAGCGAGTATGCGCTGGAGGTGCCTCCGGACGCCCTGGTCGGTGATCTGCCGGTAGGCCTGCAGCAACGGGTGGAGATACTGAAGGCCCTCTATCGGGGCGCCGAGATACTCGTCCTGGACGAACCGACTGGCACGCTCGCTCCGCAGGAGGCGGACCACCTGTTCCGTATCCTGCGCCGGCTCAAGGGGCAGGGAAAGACGATAGTCCTGATCACCCACAAGCTGCGCGAGATCATGGCGGTGACCGACAGGATTTCGGTCATGCGCCAAGGCCGGATGGTGGCCCATCGCGACACCGCCACCACCACCGTCGCCGAGATCGCCGAGCTGATGGTCGGGCGCCGTGTGCTGTCGCAGGTCGAGAAAGAGGCGGTAAAGCCGGGACGCGATCTGCTGTCGGTCGAGAATCTGCGGGTCCGCGACGACCGAGGCCTGTCAAGTGTACGCAACGTCTCCTTTTCGGTGCGGGCGGGGGAGATCGTCGGCATTGCCGGCGTGGCGGGCAACGGTCAGAGCGAGCTGATGGAGGCGCTGGCCGGGCTCCGGCCGGTCGTCGGGGGACGAATTCTGGTTGCCGGCAAGCCGGTGGGAGCCGGCGGCCGTCTCCGGCGCCGCCTCGGGCTCGCCCACGTTCCCGAGGATCGTCGGCGCATGGGCCTGGTCATGCCGTTCCAAGCCCGGGAATCCGCCATCCTCGGCCATCACGACGATCCACGCTATCGCCGGGCCGCGCTGTTCGACTGGGCCGCGGTCTCGCGCGACACCGCGGGCAAGATGGACGCCTTCGACGTCCGCCCCGCCGATCCTCGCCGGATCACCGCGGCGTTTTCCGGTGGCAACCAGCAGAAACTGGTGCTGGCTCGGGAAATCGAGCGTGATCCGCTGGTGTTGCTGGTAGGGCAGCCAACTCGTGGTGTCGACATTGGCGCCATCGAGTTCATCCATCGTCGGCTGGTGGCCATGCGCGATGCGGGCAGGGCGGTTCTGCTGATCTCCGCCGAACTTGACGAGATCATGGGGCTCTCGGACCGTATTCTGGTCATGTTCGGCGGCACCATTGCCGGCGAGTTTCCGGCCGGCCGGGCTACGGAGCGAGAGCTGGGACTGCTCATGGCCGGCGCTGCGGGTCGGGAGCGCAGCGCTCCGTGAGCATCGTGGCCACGGGACCGGCGGCCGGGCTGCCCCGCTGGGCCGTCCTGGGGTTGCTGCCGGCGCTCAACCTGCTGGCCGCCTTCGCGATTTCCGGCCTGATCGTGTTGCTGATCGGCGAGAACCCGTGGGAGGCGGTACGAATGCTCGTGTGGGGAGCCTTCGGCTTCCAGGAGGCAATCGGCTACACCCTGTTCTACGCCACCAACTTCATCTTCACCGGGCTGGCGGTGGCCGTGGCCTTTCACTGCGGCCTGTTCAACATCGGAGGTGAGGGCCAGGCCTACATCGGCGGACTCGGCATGGCGCTGGTGTGCCTGTACCTGGATTTTCTGCCCTTCGCCCTGATCGTGCCCGCTGCAGTCGTGGGGGCTGCGCTGTTCGGCGCGGCCTGGGCCTTCGTGCCGGCGTGGCTGCAGGCGTACCGGGGCAGCCACATCGTCATCACCACCATCATGTTCAATTTCATCGCTGCTGCGGTGATGGCCTACCTGCTGGTCAACGTCATGTCCCGGCCCGGCTCCATGGAGCCGGAAAGCAGGGACTTCGCCCTGCACGCGAGACTCCCGCTGATGCACGAGGCGCTGGGTGCGATGGGCATCGACATTGCGGCCTCTCCGCTGAACCTGTCGTTCCTCTGGGCGCTGTTGTGCTGTGCGGTTGTGTGGGTGTTCATGTGGCACACCCGGGCCGGCTATCGCCTGAGGACCGCGGGCGCCAGTCCGCCGGCAGCCCTCTACGGCGGCATCTCGCCGCCCCGTCAGATCATCGTCGCGATGGTGGTCTCCGGTGCTCTGGCTGGCTGCATGAGCCTGAACGAGCTGATGGGGGTGCAGCATCGACTGGTGCTGGAGTTCACCGCCGGATACGGCTTTGCCGGCATCGCGGTGGCACTGATGGGCCGAGGTCATCCGGTGGGCATCGTGCTTGCTTCGCTCCTGTTTGGTGCGCTGTACCAGGGCGGGGCGGAGCTCTCGTTCGAAATCCCCGGGATCACCCGCGACATGGTGGTGGTGATTCAGGGGCTTGTGATCCTGTTCGCCGGGGCGCTGGAGTTCATGTTTGTCCCCGCCGTGCGTGCGGTGCTGCTGCGCAGCAGCGGTGGCTGACGTGGAACTCCTCACCCTGCTGGCGCTGGTGCTCGATTCGACGCTGCGCCTTTCCGCGCCGCTCATTCTGGCTGCCCTGGCGGGTCTGTTCTCCGAGCGTTCGGGCATCATCGACATCGGACTTGAGGGAAAGATGCTGGGAGCGGCCTTCGCCGCCGCCACCGCGGCGACGTTCACGGGGTCGCCGTGGGCGGGGCTGGCGGCGGGCATCGGCGCCTCCGTGCTACTCGCCCTGGTCCATGGCTACGCCTGCATCACCCACCGTGGCAACCAGGTGGTGTCCGGTCTGGCGCTCAACATCCTCGTCTCCGGCGTGACCGCGGTGCTCGGCATCGCCTGGTTCGCCCAGGGTGGGCGCACCCCCCAACTGCCGGGCGAAGCGCGCTTCCTGCCACTCGAATGGCCAGGCGCGGCGCCGTTGCGGGACGTGCCGGGAGTGGGCACGCTCTACAGCGAGCTCCTGAGCGGCCACAACCTGATGGTCTATCTCGCTTTCCTGGCGGTGCCGACCGTGGCCTGGGTGCTTTACCGGACCCGCTTCGGGCTGCGCCTGCGGGCCGCGGGCGAGAATCCGCAGTCGGTGGAAACGGCGGGAATCTCGATCATCGCACTGCGCTATCGGGCATTGCTGTGCACCGGAGTCGCATGCGGTATGGCCGGAACCTACCTGTCGCTCGCCCAGAGCGCGAGCTTCATCAACGACATGACGGCGGGCAAGGGCTACATTGCGCTCGCCGCCCTGATCTTCGGCAAGTGGCGTCCGTATCCGGCCATGCTCGCCTGTCTGCTCTTCGGTTTTCTCGACGCCACGGCAATCCGGCTGCAAGGGGTCGACCTTCCCGGTGTCGGCGAGGTTCCGGTGCAGTTCGTGCAGGCGCTGCCCTACGTTCTGACCGTGGTGCTACTTGCCGGTTTCATCGGCCGCGCGATCCCGCCCAAGGCCCTGGGGGTGCCTTATGTCAAGGAGCGATGAGCGCCAAACGAACCGGAGCCTCGGCGTACCGGTGCACGAAGGGGTTGATACGGGCCGTCCAATCCGGAATGGGGCGCGTCAGACTCCGAGGTATCGGTGGAGTGTGGCCTCGTCGAGTTCAGCCGGACTGCCGCGCCAGGCGGTGCGGCCCTTTTCGAGAATGACGCAACGGGTCGCATTGGCGAGGAGGTCACCGAGAACCTTGTCGACGAGAAGGATCGACTGGCCCGTGGCCTTGAGGATGGCGATGGCCCGCCAGATGTCACGGCGCACGGTGGGGGCCAGGCCTTCGGTCGCTTCATCCATGACGAGGAGTTTCGGATTGGTCATGAGAGCCCGGCCGATCGCCAGCATCTGCTGTTCGCCGCCGGAGAGTGTTGACGCCTCCCGGGAAAGATGCGGCTCCAGGGTCGGGAACAGTTCCAGGATGCGCGGGATGTCCCACGCACCCCGCCGGGCTGCCACCACGAGGTTCTCGTAGACCGTCAGATTCGCAAAACACCGGCGTCCCTCGGGAACCAGCCCGACGCCGGAGCGGGCAATGTGGTGGGGCTGGGCACCGAGAACATCCTGGTCCTCAAGGCGGACAGCACCCCGGCATGGTCTCATGAGACCGCACAGGGCCCTGATGGTCGTCGTCTTGCCCATGCCATTGCGTCCCATGAGGGCCACCACCTCTCCGGGGGCGACGTCAAGATCGACACCGAAGAGCGCCTGGGCCGGTCCGTACCAGGCTTCCAGACTCTCGATGGCAAGGAGCCGCGTCACGGTTGTTCAACTCCCAGGTAGGCGGCACGCACCGTGTCGTCGGACCGGATTGCATCGGGTTTTCCGGTGGCAATGAGGCGGCCGTCAACGAGAACCGAGATTCTGTCGGCGAGGGCAAAGACGGCATCCATGTCATGTTCGACGAGGAGTACGGGCGCGGTCTGCCGCAGGGAATCGAGAAGGCCGATCAGCATGTGCGATCCTTCCTGGTCCAGGCCGGCCATGGGCTCATCGAGAAGGAAGGCGGCGGGCTCCAGGGCAAGGGCGATGGCGATCTCGAGAAGCCGTCGTTCACCATGGCTGATTTCCGAAACCCGCTTGCGATGCCGGGAGTCGAGGCCGACCTGCTCGAGGCACTCTCGTGCCAGTTTCCGCAGTTTCCTGTCCCGGGCGACGGGAGCGAAGAACCGCATGCTCTCTCCCAGGCGTCCCAGGTGGGCGAGCATGACGTTCTCCAGAACCGTGAATCCTCCGATGAGGGACGAGATCTGAAAGGTGCGGGCCATCCCGAGGCGTGCTCTTTCCGCGGCTCTCATCTGGCCGATGTCACGGCCCCTGAAGTGGATGGACCCGCTGTCCGGGGCGAGGTCGCCGGCCACCTGACTGATGAAGGTGGACTTGCCGGCTCCGTTGGGGCCGATCAGCGCGTGGATCTCTCCGCTCACGAGATCGAGAGAGACGTCGTCGTTGGCCCTGACGGCGCCGAAACTCCTGGTCAGGCCGACGACGTCGAGCACGACGGGCGCTCCTCCGGGTTCAACCGTCATCGGAGCGTCTGCCGGATGTGAACCCCATGATGCCGCCACGGGCGTGGAGTACCACGGCGATGAGCAACAGCCCGACCCAGAATTGCCAGTGGTCAGTCATGGAGCCGAGGACCTGTTCGAGGAAGACATAGAGTGCCGCGCCGGCAATGGGCCCCCACAGGCGGGCCACGCCGCCGAGGATGACGAAGACCATGATCTCTCCGGAGGTGTGCCAGCTCAGCATGGACGGACTGACGAAGCGATTGAGATCGACGAAGAGCGCGCCGGCAAGCGCCGTGATGGCGCCCGACATGACGAAGGCGACCAGACGTATGCGAAAACCACCGATGCCCACGCTGCGCACCCGGGCCTCGTTCTGTCTGACCGCAGTGAGCGCCAGGCCGAATCTGGATCGCACGACCCTGGAGACCAGAAAGATGACGACGACAAGGGCGGCGAAGACAATCAGGAAGAACGTCATCGGATCCATGGTGTCGAGGCCAACGAGGCTGTTGCGCAGGTAGATCGGCAACCCGTCCTCGCCGCCATAGGCCGGCCACGAGACCGTGAAGTAGTAGATCATCTGGGCGAATGCCAGGGTGATCATGATAAAGTAGACGCCGGTTGTTCTGAGTGAGAGACAGCCGATGAGAAGGGCGAGCAATGCTCCGCAGACGATGGCGACGAGCCAGATGACAATCATGGAATCGGTGCCGCCAAGCGCGATTGGCCACGCCAGGACGGGGTGACCTTCCAGTGCGTGGTGAGCGAGAATGCCCGCCACATAGCCGCCGACTCCGAAGTAGGCCGCGTGCCCCAGGGACACCATGCCGCCATAGCCCAGCACCAGGTTGAGCCCCACGCCCGCCATTCCGAGGATGGCGACACGGGTTGCCAGGGTGATGAGCCACGGCTCATCCAGGACCGTGCCGGCAAGCGGCACGGCGAGAAGCAGGAGAACGACGGCCGTGGAAGCGATCCTCGCGGTCATGGGGGCGTCAGGCGACCTTGCCGAAGAGGCCGCCAGGCCTGAAGAACAGGATCAGCGCCATCAGCAGGTAGATGAGCATGGAGGCCAGTGAGGCGCCTGTGGCGGCAGCATCGGCCGGCTCGAGAAAGGTGGCGAAGAGTGCGGGGAGCAGGAGGCGGCCCATGGTATCCGTCACGCCCACCAGGATGGCGCCGACGAGAGCGCCCTTGATGGAGCCGATACCGCCGATGACGATCACCACGAAGGCGAGAATCAGGACAGGCTCGCCCATGCCGACCTCCACGGAAGTAATGGATCCGATGACCGCACCTGCAAACCCGGCAAGGGCGGCACCCAGGGCAAAGACGGCGGTATAGAGTGCGCGGATATTGACACCGATGGCGGCGATCATTTCGCGATCGGACTCGCCGGCCCGGATGCGCATGCCAAGACGGGTCCGGGAGACAAGCTGAAAGAGCCCGGCAGCGACCGCCAGGCCGGCGGCGATGATGACGAGACGGTAGAGGGGGTAATCGAGCCCGCCGGGCAGGGGAACGGTCCCGCCCAGCGATGGAGGAATGTCGAGGTAGAGGGGAAAGGCGCCGAAGATCCAGCGGATGCCTTCCGAAAAGACGAGGATGAGCGCGAAGGTGACCAGGACCTGATCGAGGTGTCCTCTCTGGTAGAGGCGCCGCATGAGGGTCACCTCGACAAGGGCGCCGGCGGCGGCTGCGGCGGCGAGGCTCGCCGCGAGACCAAGCCAGAACGAACCGGGGGGCGCCACCACCCCCGGAGAGGGGAAGGGGCCGACCCAGTAGGAGGAACCGGTGGCCGCCACCACCGCTGCACAGGCGAAGGCTCCGACCATGTAGAGGGAACCGTGGGCCAGATTGATGAGCCCCATGACGCCGAAGACCAGGGTGAGGCCTGCGGACATGAGGAACAGCATGACGCCGAACTGCAGGCCGTTGAGAACCTGCTCGGCGATCAGTGTTGCCGGCATCATGTGTGCTGCCCTTCCGGCAGGCCCGCCTGGGCGCCGGCCGGAAGGGCAGGAAGCGTTACATCGAACACTCGCCGGCGTAGGCGTCCGCGTGATCCTCGAGGGCGAGCGAAACAATACGGTTGGTGAGGACACCGTCCTCCATGACCACCTCGCGCACGTAGATGTCCTGCACCGGGTGATGGTTGGGACCGAACATGAAGTCGCCCCTCACGGAGGTGAAGTCGGCGGCCCGGAGTGCCTCGCGGAAGGCGTCGGCGTCGCTGACATCGGCCTTGTCGAGAGCGCTGATCAGAAGATTGGCGGTATCGAACCCCTGTGAGGCATAGAGCGACGGCAGGCGACCGTAGGCTTCCTGGAAGCTGGCTACGAATGCCTGGTTGGCGGCATTGTCGAGATCTTTCGACCACTGCGACGTGTTCCTCACACCCAGTGCGGCCTCGCCCACGGCATTGAGGATGCCCTGGTCGAAAGAAAACGCGGGACCAACCACCGGAAGGTCGACGCCCGATCCGGCGTACTGCTTCATGAACGAGATCCCCATGCCGCCGGGAAGGAAAAAGAAGACGCTGTCGGCATCCGATGCGCGGATCTGCGCGATTTCCGCGGCATAGTCGGTCTGGCCGAGTTCGGTGTAGACCTCGGCCGCGATCTCGCCGGTGAAGAACCTCTTGTAGCCGGTCAGTGCATCGTGTCCGGCAGGATAGTTCGGAGCCAGGATGAAGGACTTCGCGAAACCGGCGTCGTTGGCATGGCCGCCGGCGGCCTCATGCAGGTTGTCGTTCTGCCAGGCGACATTGAAGTAGTTCTCGTGACAGCCCTCACCCGCGAGTTTCGAGGGTCCGGCATTGGGCGAGAGATAGAACTTTCCCTGGCGCACCACCGAGGGCACCACGGCAATGGCGAGGTTCGACCAGATGATGCCGGTCAGCACATCGACGTTGTCGGACTGCACCATCTTGTCGGCGATCTGGACCGCGATCTCGGGCTTGCGCTGGTCGTCCTCGATCACGACGTCAATGTCGGTGCGCCCCGACTGGTCAAGAGCCAGCATGAATCCGTCGCGTACATCCACTCCGAGAGCCGAGCCACCACCCGACAGGGTCGTGATCATGCCCACTTTGAGGCCATCGGCCGACGCGGTCACCGACGCGGCACAAAGAACCAGTGCCGCACCGGCTGTCACAAGCGCTCTCATCGCCTTGTCTCCTTCACGTGTTGTGGACGGTCATGATACCTCACGGTCAGCGAACTGACAGGATGGTGCGTAACAAGCATCGCCCTTTCGTTCAAGGACCCCGCACGCAAGGCGCGCGGATCGCTTGCAGACGGTGTTGAAGGGGCGCATTCTTGACCCTTGTGATGAACTGAGGAGGGATTGAACGATGCATGTCATGAGAAAACCACGTGTCGAGCAGTTGCACAGGAAAATGCTCAACCGCGAAATCGGGCGCCGCGATTTCCTGGCTGCCGCCGCGGCGGCGGGTCTGGCGCCGGTTGCCCCGTCACTGGTTTCGCCTGTGACGGCGGCCGAGGGCGACATGATCCACTACTTCACATGGTCGGCCTACGAGGTGCCGGAACTGCACCAGCCCTTTGTCGACAAGTACGGCCAATCGCCGGACTGGTCGCTCTTCGCCTCGTCGGAGGATGGCCTGCAGAAGATTCGGGCCGGCTTCGCTGCCGATCTTGCGCATCCCTGCGTCGACAGCGTGCCGCGCTGGCACGATGCGGGTGTCCTGCAGCCGCTGGATACCTCGCGCATCAGTCACTGGGATGACATGTTCCCCGCACTCCACACCATGAACGGAGCGACGATCAACGGCGACGTCTACATGGTGATTACGGACTTCGGGCTGTCGTCAGTCATCTACCGCACCGATATCTACGAGGGTGAAGAAACCTGGAACATGCTGTTCGACGAGCGATATGCCGGTCGAATCTGTCCCAATGCCGGTACGGCGAACCTCTCCATCGCACTCAAGCTTCTGGGTTACGATCCCATGAACCCGACGGCCGATCAGGTCAGGGAAGCCGCCGAGATGGGCCGCAAGCAACGCCCGCTGGCCCGTTTCTACTGGGAGAGCCAGACGGACATGGAACAGGCGGTGGCCACCGGCGAGTGCGTCATTGCCTATGCCTGGAACGAGGCGCTGGTCAATCTCCTCGACCAGGGTATTCCGGTCGCATTCGCGACGCCCAAGGAGGGCGCCTTCGGCTGGGCCTGCGGTCTCGTGTACCTTGCGGCGGCCCAGAATGACGAACAGATGGCCTACGATTTCATCGACGCGTGGCTGGCGCCGGAGACCGGCAAGTACCTCATCGAGACCTATGGCTATGGTCACGGCAACATCAAGTCGTTCGATCTGGTGGATCGCGAGACCCTCATTGCGCTGGGCTATGACGACCCCGTGGGCCTGATGGAGGGTACCAATTTCTGGATTCCGGTCGATCCTGAAATCACCCAGCTCATGTACGAGATATGGGAGGATGTCGTTGCCGGTCTCTAGAACCGGTTCATCTGCAGGACAACAACAAGGAGTGACCTGACGATGCATGTGTTGAGAAAACCGCGTGTCGAGCATCTGCACAGGAAGATGCTCAACCGCGAAATTGACCGCCGTGACTTCATGGCTGTCGCAGCAGCGGCGGGGCTGGCGCCGGTCGCCTCGTCACTGGTTTCGCCTGCGAGGGCGGCTGAGGGCGACATGATCCACTACTTCACCTGGTCGGGTTACGAACCGGTGGAACTTCACCAGCCCTTCTTCGACAAGTACGGTCGGTCCCCGGACTGGTCGATCTTCGCCTCGGCGGAGGACGGACTGCAGAAGATCCGCGCCGGCTTCGTTGCCGATCTTGCCCATCCCTGTGTCGACAATGTACCGCGCTGGCATGACGCCGGGGTAATCCAGCCGCTGGATATCTCGCGCATCGATCACTGGGACGACATGTTCCCAGCGCTCCACACCATGAACGGTGCGACGATCGATGGCGACGTCTACATGGCGATCACGGACTTCGGGCTGTCATCGATGATCTATCGCACCGATATCGTCGAGGGCGAGGAGTCCTGGATGTACATGTACGATGAGAAGTACGCGGGCCGCGTCTGCGCCAGGAACACCACGGCCAGCATCTTCGTTCCGCTCAAGATTCTGGGTTATGACCCGATGAATCCCACGCCTGAACAGGTCATGGAAGCCGCTGACATGGCGCGCAAGCAGCGTGAACTCGTCAGGTTCTATTGGGACAGCCAGACCGACATGGAACAGGCCATCGCCTCCGGCGAGTGCGTCGTGGCCTATGCCTGGAACGAGGCTCTCGTCAATCTCCTCGACCAGGGGATTCCGGTTGCCTTTGCGGCGCCGAAGGAAGGCGCCTTTGGCTGGGCCTGTGGCCTCGTGTACCTTTCCGCGGCCCAGAACGACGAGCAGATGGCCTACGACTTGATCAACGCGTGGCTGGCGCCGGAGACCGGCAAGTTCCTCATTGAGGCTTACGGCTATGGTCACGGCAACATCAAGTCGTTCGATCTCGTGGACCGGGAGACTCTCGTTGCTCTGGGCTATGACGATCCCGAGCGACTGATGAGCGGGACCGCTTTCTGGGTTCCCATGGATCCGGCGATCGACGAACTGATGCTGGAGACCTGGGAAGACATCATTGCCGGCCTCTAGCGCCGGAGATCAGCCAGCTCATGTGCGAGATATGGGAGGATGTCGTTGCCGGACTCTAGAACCGGTTCATCTGCAGGACAACATCAAGGAGTGACTTGACGATGCATGTGTTGAGAAAGCCGCGAGTCGAGCAGCTGCACAGGAAGATGCTCAACCGCGAAATTGACCGCCGTGACTTCATGGCTGTCGCAGCAGCGGCGGGGCTGGCGCCGGTCGCCTCGTCACTGGTTTCGCCTGCGAGGGCGGCCGAGGGCGACATGATCCACTACTTCACGTGGTCGGCCTACGAGGTGGCGGAGCTGCACCAGTCCTTTGTCGACAAGCACGGGAGTTCTCCGGACTGGTCGATCTTCGCCTCGGCGGAGGATGGTCTGCAGAAGATCCGGGCCGGCTTCGTTGCCGATCTTGCTCATCCCTGTGTGGACGGTGTTCCCCGCTGGCATGACGCTGGGGTGATCAAGCCGCTCGACGTCTCCCGCATCGACGCCTGGGACGACATGTTCCCGGCACTGCACACCATGAACGGTGCGGTGATCGATGGCGATGTCTACATGGCCATCACCGATTTCGGACTGTCTTCGGTGATCTACCGGACCGACATCGTCGAGGGCGAGGAGTCCTGGGGCATGATGTTCGATGAGCGCTACAGCGGTCGCATCTGCGGCCGGAATGACTCTGCGAGCCTCTCGATCGCTCTCAAGATGCTGGGCTACGATCCGATGAACCCGACGCCCGAGCAGATCGCGGAATCGGCCGAACTGGCGCGCCAGCAGCGTGGTCTCGTCAGGTTCTACTGGGACAGCCAGACCGACATGGAGCAGGCCATGGCGTCGGGCGAGTGCGTTGTCGCCTATGCCTGGAACGAGGCCCTCGTCAATCTCCTCAACCAGGGCATTCCGGTGGCCTTTGCCGCACCGAAGGAAGGCGCCTTCGGCTGGGCCTGCGGCCTCGTTCATCTTTCCGCAGCCGAGAACGACGAGGGGATGGCTTACGATTTCATCAATGCCTGGCTCACTCCGGAGACCGGAAAGTTCCTCATCGAGTCCTATGGCTACGGTCATGGCAACGCGAAGTCGTTCGATCTGGTGGATCGCGAAACACTCGTGGCACTGGGCTACGACGACCCCGTGAGGTTGATGGAGGGCACGAGTTTCTGGGTTCCGCTCAATCCGGAGATCGATGAGCTGATGCTGGAGACCTGGGAAGACATCATCGCCGGCCTCTAGCGAGGTCAGCGACACACGTTCCTTGACGACCGCACCGCAACACTCCTGGTCAGCGGGCGTTGCGGTGCGGTCTCATGATCTTCTGGCGGCAAAGAAGGTCTTGAGGAGTTCGCTGCAGCGGGTTTCGAGGATGCCGCCATAGACCTCGGGCCGGTGGTGGCAGGTCGGTTGATCGAAGAGACGCACGCCGTTGTCGACAGCGCCTCCCTTGGGGTCCTCGGCTCCGTAGTAGAGACGCCGGATGCGGGCTTCGGCGATGGCGCCGGCGCACATGGGACAGGGTTCCAGGGTGACATGGAGATCGGCGCCGTCGAGACGGTGGAGGCCCAGTGTCCGGCAGGCCTGCCGCAGGACGATGATTTCCGCATGGGCGGTGGGGTCGGCGTCCTCGCGCGTACGGTTGCCGGCTGCCGCGACAATCTCCCCGTCCAGCACGACGACGGCGCCCACCGGAGGCTCACCCCGCCTGGCGGCGGCCTCGGCCTCGGCGAGCGCGACTTCCATGTATGTTGCCGTCCGTTCCACGGCCTTCCTTCTTGCACGCAGCCACGGGAACCGCCACAGTGAAGTGCCCAGGCGCGATGATTTGGACACCATGCCAGGACGCCCCCTGATCGGCCTGACGCTTGATTGCGAGGAGCCCGGTCACTATTCGAACATGCCGTGGTACGCCATCCGGCAGAACTACATGTCCGCCATTGTCGATGCGGGCGGACTGCCGGTTGCCATCGGCCACGAGACCGGTCTTGCAGAGGCCTATGTCGAGGCTCTCGACGGGGTCGTGGTGACGGGAGGCGCCTTTGATATCGATCCGATGCTGTTCGGTGCGGCCATGCGCCATGAGTCGGTGACCACCAAGGACAGACGTACCCGGTTCGAATGGGCCGTCACCGAAGACGCCCTGCAACGTGACCGTCCCGTCTTCGGGATATGCGGCGGACAGCAACTGCTCAACGTGGTGCTGGGCGGAACCCTGATCCAGCACATTCCGGACTCCGTTCCGGACTGTCTCGCCCACGAACAGAAGGGGCCGCGTACCCGTGCCGGACATACCGTGACCGTGAGAGAAAGCACCCTCCTGCATGATATCGTTGGCGTCGCGGAGCTCCCGGTCAACAGCGCCCATCACCAGGCGGCGGACGCCGTGGGCGATGGCGTGACGGTCAACGCGGTGGCGCGCGACGGCGTCATCGAGGGTATCGAGCATGCGGGCTACCGCTTCTGTCTGGGTGTCCAGTGGCACCCCGAATACGCCATTTCAACGGGCGACCGGCATCTCTTCAGGGCCTTCGTGGAAGCTTGCCGCCGGTGATGGCCGAACGCGTATCCAGACGCATCGCCCATGCCGGTGTCGCTTCGCGCCGCGAAGCGGAACGGCTGATCGGCGAGGGAAGGGTGGCGGTCAACGGCCATGTGCTCGCCTCGCCCGGTGTGACGGTGACGGCGGACGACGTCGTGACCATCGACGGCCAGCGCATTCCGGAACGACCGCATCTGCGTCTGTGGCGCCTCAACAAGCCACAGGGTCTGGTGGTGACGAGGCAGGATGAAAAGGGACGCAGGACCGTCTTTGACCTCTTCGGGGACTCGCCTCCCCACCTGATGAGCGTCGGCAGGCTCGATATCGCTTCGGAAGGCCTTCTGCTCGTCACAAATGACGGGGATCTCGCCCGCTGGATGGAATTGCCACGGACCGGCTGGGCCCGGCGATACCGTGTGCGTGTCTATGGACCCCTGGCGAATGATGCACTCGAAACGCTGGAAAGGGGGGTGACGATCGATGGTGTCCGCTACGGTTCCATCACCGCGCGCCTCGATGGCCGGACTGGCGCCAATGCCTGGCTCACGATGACCCTTCGAGAGGGTCGCAACCGGGAGGTTCGCCGCGTCCTGGGATCACTCGGTCTCACCGTCAGCCGCCTCATAAGAACCTCCTACGGCCCGTTCCAGCTTGGCAAGCTCGCCAGAGGGGCCGTCGAGGAGGTGCCCGTCAAGGTGCTGAGAGAGCAACTCCCCGGGGACTGGAGACCGAGGCTCGATGCGCATCGTCGCCGGCCGTCATAGACACCGCCGCCTGATCGCTCCCGAGGGCACCGGTGTCCGCCCCACCGCCGACAGGGTGAGAGAGACGCTCTTCAACATCCTGGTGTCCAGCGGTGCGTGGCGCGGGCTCGACGGCGCGCGGGTGGCCGACATCTTCTGTGGCACCGGGGCGATTGCCCTGGAGGCGCTCTCCCGGGGGGCAAGCCACGCCGTGCTTGTCGACAATGCGCCGGCCGCCCTCGACGCGGCTTCGAGGAACATCATCGCACTCGGCGAGGATCGCCACACCATGCTCGTGCGCTGCGATGCGACAAGGCGATTGCCGGCCATCCCTCATCCTGTTGATCTCGCCTATCTCGACCCGCCCTGGCGCTCGGATCTTGCAGGGACGGCATTGGAGAACCTGCGGGCGAGCGGCTGGCTCAATCCCGGCGCCCTTGCCGTCGTCGAACAGCCGAAGGTCGCGTCCCTTCACGTCCCGGACGGTTTCACGCCTGTCGATGAACGGACTCTGGGCCGTGCTCGCCTGGTTTTCCTGTGCCTTGCCGGTGCGTCGTAGACCAGGTCAGCGCCCCGGAGAAGCCGGGCTTGTGGCAGGGTTCTGGCTGCAGGAACGGTGCCGGCACCGGTCGGCTGGTTCAGCGGCGGCCGAACAGGCGTTCGATGTCGGCGAGCTTGAGTTCGATGAATGTTGGCCGGCCGTGGTTGCACTGCCCGGAATTGGGGGTCGTTTCCATGTCGCGCAGCAACGCATTCATCTCGGCCTCCCTTAGCTTGCGGCCGGCGCGCACGCTGCCGTGGCAGGCCATGGTGCTGCACACGTGCTCGATGCGTGCAGAGAGCGCTGTGGCCTGGTCGGATTCGGCCAGTTCATCGGCGAGGTCGGTGACCAGGCCACGGATGTCGGCGTCGGCGAGGATGGCGGGAACTTCACGGACCACTACGGCACCGGGTCCGAACTGCTCGAGGACGAGTCCCAACTGCCTGAGTTCATCGCCTCGTTCCGCAAGGCGGCTGGCCGCGGCCTCTTCGAGTTCCACCACTTCGGGCAACAACAGCACCTGGCGTGTCACGCCTTCCTGCGCCATCTCGGCCTTCATGCGTTCGAGAACGAGGCGTTCGTGTGCCGCATGTTGATCAACGATGACGATGCCGTCCCCGGTCTGGGCAATGACGTAGGTATCGTGGAACTGGGCGCGGGCGATGCCGAGTGGACCCGGTTCGGTGTCTTCCGGAGCGGAAACGACTGATGGTGACGGTTGGGTGTGGAAAGCACTGTCGCCCTCGGGCCGTGCTCCGGACCGTGAAAGGCTGCCGCCGGACAGCCCGCGCAAATCCGAAGTCGGTGTCCAGGCTGCCTGGGCATGGTCGAAGAGGCGTCCCGGGAACGGAGTGTCGCCCGGACGCATGGCCGCAAGGGCGTCGCGCGAAACGGTCGTCGACGTACGGTGTCCATGCAGTTCGATGGCGCGATGGATGGCGGACACCACAAGGCCGCGCACCTGCTGACTGTCGCGGAACCGCACCTCGGCCTTGGCCGGATGGACATTGACATCCACGGCCGCGGCCGGGATGTCGATGAAAAGCGCCACCACAGGATAGCGCTGGGGCGCCAGAACGCCCTGGTAGGCGCCCTTGACGGCACCCAGAAGGAGGCGGTCGCGAACCGGGCGCCCGTTGACGAACAGGAACTGGCCTTGGGTATTGGCCCGGTTGAATGTGGGAAGGCCGGCGAAGCCGGTGATGCGGATGCTGTCACGTTCGCTGTCGACGGGCACCGCGTTCTGCCGGAAGTCGTTGCCCAGCACGGTGGCGAGGCGAGCCAGCCGGCCTTCCATTCCGTCGCCCGACTCGCTGCGGGCGACGAGACTCTTCCTGGCGTTGAATGTCAGTGTCATCGCAATGTCGTGACGCACCATCGCAAGACGCTTCACCACATCGGAGACGGCGGCATTCTCCGATCGCTCGGACTTGAGGAACTTCAACCGCGCCGGAGTTGCGAAGAAAAGATCCCGGACATCGACGGTCGTTCCCGGATTGCGCGCGGCAGGGCCAGGGGCACCAACTCTGCCTCCCTCGACGGCAATCATGAGGCCGTTCGCCTCCACATGCCGGCGCGTGACGATGCGCATCCTCGAGACAGCGCCGATCGACGGCAAGGCTTCGCCACGGAATCCCAGGGTTTCTATATCTGTCAGATCATCGCCTGGCAGCTTGGAGGTGGCGTGGCGTTCCACCGAGAGAGAGAGGTCGCCGGCATCCATGCCGGCGCCATCATCCGCCACCACGATCGACTCCCTGCCGCCGCCGTTGACTTCGATGTCGATCCGTGTGGCACCGGCATCGATGGCATTCTCGATCAGTTCCTTGACGACAGAAGACGGTCTCTCGATCACCTCACCTGCAGCGATGCGGTTGACCGTTGTTTCATGCAGCCGCCTGATCACGCTCATCGCATTGTGTCCCGAAGCCGGGTTGGCCGACCATGCCCAGTGTCCCGGACAGGGTGCCCTTGCGTCCTCCCCGCCACAACCGGCGGGTTGTGGACACATCCGCGCCCTCAGCGAAGGGGCGGCCTAGAACCAGTCCCAGAATCCGCCGTCGTCATCCTCTGAGCCGGTCTCATCTTCGGCGGCATCTTCCTCGATGATCTCCGGAACGGGTGGTGTTGTCGGGTACTCGCTGAAGAGCAGGGCATCAACGAATTCGGGATCATCCGACAGCACGCTGTTTTCGCGGGTGATCGTCGTGCGGATGCCCGGATCGCCGGTTCCGGCGCCGGCCTGCCGGAGAAGCTCGAGCTCTCCGGCCGTCGTCTTCAGGGCCTCGAGATCGGTGCCGGTTTCCTCCTGGCGTTCGACGAGCGAAGCCGATTCCTCGCGCGGCCCCAGTCCAGGACGCAAGGGGTAGGGTGGAGGCACGATCAGGGAAACGATCTGCGGTACGGTGGAGACGTTTACCGTGCGGTCGACCTTCCCCGCCAGGACCTCTTCCCTGTCGCATGCGGCTGACACCAGGGTGACAGCCGCGAGGATCATGGCAGGCGTCCGCATCGCTCAGAAGATGCCCTCGAGGAGAGCTTTTTCCTGTTCCTCGAGAATTGATTCCGTGAACTCCCCGGAATTGATCGGCATGCCAAGGGCGGCCACCGCCTGGATGCGCCGTGATTCCTTTTCTGGATCGATGAGCACCTCCGTGCGGTCTGCAGGCGGGCGAAAGATGTTGAGGTGGTCCAGCCAGGTGACGGCATCGAGGATGGCCCGGTGTTCGGCATTGACGAGCGACCGGATTCCAGGTTCGGCGGCCGATGTACCCGCGGCTGCCATGAGGTGACGTTCGGCGACGGTGGCGCCTGTGGACTCGGTGGCTCCGCCAAGGAGTTCCTCTGCGGCATCCTGCGGCAGTGTCTCCTGGGGCCGTGACGTTCCGCTGTTCGGTTCCGGCAGGGAGTCCAGGGTCTCTGGAATCTGCAGGGGCTCGTGGGAGACCACCATGAACTCGTCAGGCGGGTTGTGAATGAGCCCGAGGGACTCCCGCACATCTCCGCACCCGGCGATCATGAGGGCACCGGCCACAACCACACAAAGACGCTCGATCATGGCGACATCCTACGTCCGCGATCCGGGCGCAACAAGGCATTGAGGACAAGAATGCCAACGCCGACCGTGATGGCTGAATCGGCGATGTTGAAGGCGGGCCAGCTCCATCCGCCGGCATGAAGATCGATGAAGTCGGCGACCGCTCCGTGGACGATGCGGTCGACCGCGTTGCCGACCGCACCTCCTGCGACGAGGCCGCCGCCCATGATCGCCCAGCGATCGTTCTGGCGTGCCACCCAGACCATCAGGCCTGTGGCAACGGCGAAGGCGAGGGCGCTCAGACCCCAGCGCAGGAGTCCACTATCCTGCGAGAGCATGCCGAAGCTGATACCCCGGTTCCATACCATCACGAGCCGGACATGTGGGGTGACGTCGAGGGGGTGAAACCCGCGTTGTGCCATGAAGTCGATGATGAGGGCCTTGCTCACCTGATCGGCGATGAGAACCACGAAGAGCATGGCAAGGCCCAGCGCAGCTCCCGGGGACCATCTCATCAACAGCCGCCACTCCCGGTCACGGCACTGGAACACCGTCCGCACAGGTCCGGATGAGCCGAATCGCTTCCCACCTCGTCCAGGACCTTCCAGCAGCGCTCGCAACGTCGGCCCGTCGCCAGTGCGACCTCTACGGCGACATCGGCAACATCCTCGAGGCGGAATGCGTCGGCGGGTCCGCCACCCTCCTGTAGCGTGACTCTGGATGCGATGGCGATTTCTGCCATGTCCAGACTGTCGACGATGGCCAGATCATCGGGTGAAACGTGAATGACCGGGTGGGCCTGGAGACTTGAACCGATACGCTTGTCGCGGCGTTCGACCTCCATGGCGCCGGTCACCACCCGGCGAACCCGTCGCACGGACTCCCAGCGCGCCGCCAGGTCGTCATTGCGCCATTCCTGCGGCACATCCGGAAACGGCCGGCGATGGACGCTCGCCCGTTCCCCCGGGAACCGCTGCAGCCACGCCTCCTCGGCGGTGAAGCACAGGATGGGCGCCAGCCATGCCGTGAGGCAGGAGAACAGGGTGTCAAGCACCGTCCGGCAGGCGCGCCGGCGAGGCGAATCGGCGGTGTCGCAGTAGAGCGCGTCCTTGCGGATGTCGAAGTAGAAGGCGGAGAGGTCCGTTGCGCAGAAACCGTGCAGAACGACGAACATCGTGTGGAAGTCGAAGTCGTCGCAGGACTTGCGGACGATACCGTCGATCTCCTGGAGGCGGTGAAGGACCCAACGCTCGAGTTCCGGCATGGCGGCCACATCAAGACGTTCCTCTTCCCGGAACGCGTCAAGGTTCCCGAGCAGAAATCGAAAGGTATTCCGCAGACGGCGGTAGCTGTGAGCCTGGTAGTCGAGGATCTCCCGCGAAATGCGCAGATCCTCGCTGTAGTCGGCCGACACCACCCAGATTCTCAGAATGTCGGCGCCGAATCCGTCGATCACCTCCTGGGGAGAGATGACGTTGCCCAGCGACTTCGACATCTTGCGACCGTTGCCGTCCATGACAAAGCCGTGGGTGAGGACGGCGTCATAGGGTGCCCGGTTGCGTGTCCCGGACGACTCGAGCAGGGATGAGTGAAACCAGCCCCGATGCTGGTCGGACCCTTCCAGATAGAGCGATGCCGGCCAGGTCAGGTCCTCGCGCGCCTCGAGAACGAAACTGTGCGTCGAGCCTGAATCGAACCACACGTCAAGGATGTCGGTCACCTGCTCGTAGTCCCCGGCGTCGTGGTCGTTGCCGAGAAAGACCTGCGGATCGCCGGTGAACCAGGCGTCGGCGCCTTCCGCCTCGACCGCGTCGGCGATGCGGTCGATCACCGCCTGATCGCGCAGAAGCTCACCGCTCCTGCGGTTGACGAACACCGTGATCGGGACCCCCCATGCACGCTGCCGGGAGAGCACCCAGTCGGGACGTGTCTCGATCATGCCACGGATTCTGTCGCGCCCCGATGGAGGAACCCATCGGGTCGCGTCGATGGCCTCCAGGGCCTTGGCGCGCAGCCCTGCGGCTTCCATGGAAATGAACCACTGGGTCGTATTGCGGAAGATGAGCGGTGCCTTCGAACGCCAGGAATGGGGGTAGCTGTGGACGAGCTTGCCGGCGCCGAGCAACGCACCTGACCGGGCCAGTTCACGGATAACGCGACCGTTGGCGTCTCCCTGGCGGCCATCGTCCGTCAGCACACGCGCCCCGGCAAACAGCGGAACGTGGTCGAGAAAGGCGCCGTCCTCGCCGATGGTGTCGGGAACCTCGATGCCGTTGGCGGTGCCGAGAATCCAGTCGTCGGCACCATGGCCGGGGGCAATGTGGACGAAGCCCGAGCCCTGGTCGGTGGTCACGTGATGGCCTGCCAGTAGCGGGACATCGAAGTCATATCCGTGGCCGTGCAGCGGATGACAGGTGACGGTGCCGGCAAGCATGGCCCCGGTCACGCGGCCGATGACCCTGTGATCGGTGATCGAGCAGCGTTCCAGGGTGGCGGCCACAAGGGCATCGAGAACGACAATCTTCTGTCCGGCAACCGCGCCGGATGCGTCACTGGTGCTCTCGACCTCGATGATGGCGTAGTCGAGGGAGTCGCCATAGGCGATGGCCCGGTTGCCTGGCAGCGTCCAGGGTGTCGTGGTCCAGATGACAACAGCGGCGCCCTGCAGGTCCTCCAGCGGAGAACTTGCGACGGGAAAGGCGACATCGATCATCGGCGACGTGTGGTCGTGGTACTCGACCTCTGCTTCTGCCAACGCCGTCCTTTCGACACAGGACCACATGACCGGTTTCGAGCCGCGGTAGAGCTGTCCCGACATGACGAACTTGCCAAGTTCGCGGACGATCTGTGCCTCGGCGGCATAGCTCATCGTCGTATAGGGATCGTCCCAGTTGCCGATCACGCCCAAGCGCTTGAACTCGCGGCGCTGGACGTCGATCCACTTGTCGGCGAACTCACGGCATTCGCGGCGGAACTCGACGATGTCGACATCGTCCTTGTTGCGGTCCGTTGCCCGGTACTCCTCCTCGATCTTCCATTCGATCGGCAGGCCGTGACAGTCCCAACCGGGAACATAGTTCGCATCCCGGCCTAGCATCTGCTGCGAGCGGTTGATCACATCCTTCAGGATCTTGTTGAGGGCATGGCCGATATGCAGGTGGCCGTTGGCATAGGGTGGCCCGTCATGAAGGATGAAGGGCTTTCGACCGCGTGCGTCCTCGCGCAGTGTCGCGAAGAGGTCGATTTCTTCCCAGCGGTCCAGGATCTCCGGCTCGCGTTTCGGCAACCCGGCGCGCATGGGAAAGGCGGTCTTTGGCAGAAACAGCGTCTGCCTGTAGTCGGCAGTCATTCAGGTGGTATCCGTCGGGATCCAGACAAGCGGGAGGAGGTGCGGGACGTCACGAAGGTCATCTGCACGAGGACCGGACCCGTCAGCCGCAGCCTGTCCCGCGTTTCATCGAATTCGGCCCCCCTCTATCACCGCCATGGCCCATTGTCGATACCGGCACCGCCGTACCGGTCGGCAGTGAACGGTGCGTGAGGATCATGTGGCGAGGATGGCTCGCGCCCGATCGCAGTCCTCGGCGATCTTGCGGGCCAGGTCATCGGCGTTGTCAAAGGTCATGTCCTTGCGTACGCGCGCCGCGAACGCGACCCTCATGCGCTGGCCGTAGAGGTCGCCCGAGAAGTCGAAGAGGTGGACCTCCAGAACCATCGTCGTGCCCTGGAATGTTGGACGGGTGCCGATGTAGGCGGCGCCGTCATGCCATGTTGCCGAGGCGCCATGACCAAGCCCGGCCCGCACCGCATAGATACCCGGGGCCGGATGAAGGACACCGTGAAGCGGCAGGTTGGCGGTCGGGAATCCCATTTTGCGTCCCCGCCTGTCGCCGGTGCGCACCCTCTCCTCGAATTCCCACAGCCGTCCGAGACGGTCGGCCGCCTGTTCGACCTGTCCCCGGCGCACGAAGACCCGGATGTCGGTCGAGGACACTCCCTTCCTGCCAAGAGCGAGTTCGGGCGCCTCGGTGTAGCCGAATCCCTCCCGCTCGGCCATGCGGGAAAGAATGTGGGCATTGCCGTGACGATTCTTGCCGAACACGAAACCGGGGCCGGTCAGGACGTGGTGGATTTCCAGTCCGTTGACCAGGATTTCGATGACGAAATCCTGGGCCGTCAGCGCCGCCATCTTCGGCCCGAAGACGAGGTTGACCATGAGGTCGACGCCGGTGTCGGCCAGGACCCGGCATTTCTGGCGGAAGGTCGTGAGGCGGAAGGGTGCCCCGGCTCCGTGAAAGAAGCTGCGGGGATGCGGCTCGAACGTGAGAACACCCGCCGGCCGGCCGGCATAGCGGGCAAGGTCGACAGCCCTCTCGATCACGCTGTTGTGGCCCAGGTGGACACCATCGAAGTTGCCCAGCGCGATGACCGGGCGGGCGAATTCGCAAGGAAGCGGTCCAGGATGACGAAAAATCCGCATGAACCCCTCATGCCGGCTCGGGGTTCACTCCTCGAGGCCGGGCACCATGACGAGCGCTTCACCGTCGATCACGGTCGTTTCGCCCACGGTACATACGGTATCGAGCGTAAGGCGGCGTTTCTCTTCGTCAATGGCGCGCACGGTCACCGTCGCGCACACCGTATCGCCGATCCTCACAGGAGCGCGGAACCTGAGAGTCTGTCCCATATAGATCGTTCCGGGTCCGGGAAGCCTGGTCCCGATCACGGCGGAGATGTAGCTCGCCGACAGCATGCCATGGGTGATGCGTCCCTTGAACATGGTTGCCGCGGCCCATTCATCGTCAAAGTGAACCGGGTTGTCATCACCTGACACGTCCGCGAATCGTTCGATATCCGCTTCGGTGACCGTCCGCTCGTAGTGTTCTGTCTGTCCGATATGGATATCCGAGAGGGCTATCGCGGAAGGGGGAGGGGACATGAAGGGCAGCTCCCGGGCCGGCTATTGTGCGATGCACAATACCGCCGGTCACGCGCGGCGCAAGCGCAATTTGCCGCGGTCCCCGGAGACATTACCGGCGCCTGCGGGACCGGCGAATTCGCCGCCCGCGGTGTGGCGGGGCCCCCTCATCGGCCGCCTGCCGTGTGCCGGTCCCACACGGGCAAGACCGAGTACCGCCTCGATGTCCGCAAGTTCCGGCGCCGGTCCCGGGCTGTAGTCCCGGAGCGAGTCACGGATGGCAGCGATGTGGTCGGGCGCCGAACCGCAGCAACCACCGACAATCGAGGCACCGGCGTCCCGTGCCAGACGGGCGTAGATTGCCATGATTTCCGGAGTCCCGGAATAGCGGATCGCACCGTCCACGTACTCCGGAATGCCGCAGTTGGCCTTGGCGACAAGGGGAAGGCGGCAGGTCATCGAGGTGTTCATGGCGGCGACCGCGGCAATGAGTTCGCCAAGACCATTGCCGCAATTGGCGCCGAACGCCGCCAGTGGTGCTTTCGCAAAATGATCCGCTGCCTGTTCGGGAGTGACTCCCATCATCGTCCGCCCGTTGGTGTCGAACGTCATGGTGCAGACAACGGGCACGCCCGCCGGGGCCGCGCCCTCGATGGCAGCCTCGGTTTCCTCGATGGAGGACATCGTCTCGATCCAGATCACGTCGGCGCCGCCCGAAGCGAGCCCCAGGGCCTGTTCGCGGAAGGCCTGAACCGCATCCTCGTGTGCGAGGTCGCCAACGGGTTGCATGAGGTCGCCGGTCGGGCCCGCGGATCCTGCGACCAGGATGTCGCGCTCCGCCCGGTCGGCCACCGCCCGGGCCAGCCTTGCCGCTTCCCGGTTGAGCTCGCTGACCCGGTCTGCGGCGCCGTGCAACTTCAGCCGGTTGGCGGTTCCTCCGAAGCTGTTGGTGAGGATGATGTCGGCGCCGGCAGCGACCATGGCCTCGTGATTGGCCATGACGCCATCCGGATTGTCGACGTTCAGGAGTTCGGGTGAACTTCCCGACTCGAGGCCGGCGGAGAAGAGATTGGTTGCGGTGGCGCCGTCAGCGACGAGCACGCCCCTTGTCGTGAGGAGGTGACTGAATCGTTCGGTGTGAGGCAACGTGTGGAAGTCCAAGATTCCGGTACGCCCGCTGACCGCCGTGATTGTGTCGCACGATTTCCCTGCCGCGCAAGGACGGTCCGGACGGGAGCAGAGTGACAGGCACCAACTGTGCTTCAGTCACGCCACTCCCGCCCGGGTGATGTTCCCGTCTGTCCATCATGCCAGCGGAATGAGCGGCTTGAGCGCATTGATCCGGCTGGCGAGTGAGGGGGAAGCCTGACGCCGGATACGGATCGTGTCACGGCGGGAGGTATCATGAGTGATTTTTCTGATAAGCATGGCGATTCTCCTTGTCTGGAATGTTTGGGAACCATGCTCTGGTCCTGCTTGTAATCTGGGGTTTTCCATGGCACTTGACCAGCGACGATTGATCACCCCAGCCATGAGAGAAATTCATATGCCATCGCGCCGTCTCCCGCCGCTCAATGCCCTGAGGGCCTTCGAGGCTGCCGGTCGCCACCTCTCTTTCACCCGCGCGGCGGGGGAACTCAGCGTGACCCAGGCCGCCATCAGTCATCAGGTGAGGAAACTCGAAGAGCGACTGAACACACGTCTCTTCGAGCGTCATGGACTTGGAGAGCGCTTCCGCCTGTGCATCACCACGGAGGAGTGAGCAGTTTGAGCACATTGATCCGGCTGGCGAACGAGGAGAGAGCCTGACGCCGGGTCCGGATCGTGTCACGGCGAATTTCGTCACGAACGGTTCTTTTGAAGAGCATGGAAATTCTCCTTGTCGCAAACGTTTCGGAACCATGCTCTGTTCCGGCTTGTAGCCTGGGAATTCCCCATGGCGCTTAACCAGCGATGATTGATCACCTCAGGCATGAGGGAGATGCATATGTCATCACGCCGACTACCGCCGCTCAATGCCCTGAGGGCCTTCGAGGCTGCCGGTCGCCACCTCTCCTTCACCCGCGCGGCGGGGGAACTCAGCGTGACCCAGGCCGCCATCAGTCATCAGGTGAGGAAACTCGAGGAGCGTCTGAACACACGTCTCTTCGAGCGCCATGGACGTGGTCTGCAGCTCACGGATACGGGCGGCATGTACCTTCCGTTCCTGCGTCAGGCCTTCGACATCATTGCCGATGGCACGAACCTCATCATCAGTCAGGACACCCATGGCCCGCTGTCGGTCACCATGCTGGCGACTTTCGCCGTCAGGTGGTTCATTCCGCGGTTGCGGGAGTTTCACCGGCTTCACCCCGATGTCGAGGTCCGCATGGTGACCACGGACCGCATGGTCGACTTCTTCCGCGAGGACATCGATTGCGGCATTCGCTACGGCACCGGGTCCTGGCCGGGCCTCGACGCGGTCAAGCTGTTCGAGGACCGCTACGTTGCGGTGTGCAGTCCCGATCTCCTCAGCGGACAGCATCCACTGGTGGGGCCAGCCGATCTGCGCCATCACACGTTGTTGCACGAACAGGATGATGAAGACTGGCGCTATTGGCTTGCTGCGCTTCATGTCGAGGGTGTCGACGGCACGGGAGGACTGAAATTCGAAAGCAGCGACCTTGCCCTCGAGGCGGCTGCTGCGGGACTCGGTGTGGCCCTCGGCAGCCGGATTGTCGTGCAGGGCGATGTCGACGACGGCCGTCTAGTCATGCCCTTTGGTGATCTGACCGACGAGGACTTGTCCTACTGGCTCGTCTATCCCAGGGGCAGTGCCCGCAAACCGAACGTCAGCGCCTTTCGCGACTGGCTGATCGAGGCGGCACGGCAAGCCGAAGATGCCATCCTTCGGTTGTGATCGGTGCGGGCGTGAGTATCATGGGCGCGTCTCGTGAGGACTTCGGTCAGTGATGGGGAGCCGTGTCATGCGTATGCTGGTTGATCTGGTTCGCGAAGAAGACGGCCTCGTCAGAACCGAGCGTGCCCTCCTGGCGGGAACATTCGTCATGGGCCTCCTCATCGTTCTGCTGCTGCTGGGTGTCGATATTGCCGGCTGGTTCGGCGTCGAGCCTCCTGCCCCCGAATAGGGGTTCCGTCCCGGTGGGTGAAGTACTCCCGGGAGATGGCCAACGATGACGGTGAACAGCAAGCTCAAGGTCGTGGTGCTTGGCGCCAGCGGCTATACCGGTGCGGAACTCCTGCGACTCGTGGCCGCACACGGTGGCATCGAGGTGGTGGCCGTGACCGCAGCGAGGCGCGCCGGTTCGCCGCTGGGTGACGTCCATCCCCATCTAGGCGGCCTCATGCTGCCGGACCTCGTGACGGTTGACGACGTCGACTGGTCGACGGCCGATGCCGTCTTCAGCTGCCTTCCGCATGGCACGGCGCAGGCCGCCATCGCCAGCCTTCCCGGACATCTGAAGGTGGTTGACCTCTCCGCCGATTACCGGTTCTCAGATCCAGATGTCTATGCTGAGTGGTACGGCAGGGAACACGTGGCTCCCGGGCTGCAGCGTGATGCCGTCTACGGACTGACCGAAATCAGGCGCGACGAGATCACTGCGGCACGGGTTGTCGCCAACCCCGGCTGCTACACCACGACCTCGGAACTGCCGCTCGTTCCCTGTCTTGAAGAGGGGCTGATCGACACGTCGACGATCGTGATCGACGCCAAGTCCGGCGTCAGCGGCGCTGGAAGGGAAGCGCGGCAATCCAGTCTTCATACAGAGGTATCGGAAGGTTTGCGGGCCTACGGGATTGCCCGTCACCGGCATGCCCCCGAGATCGACCAGGAACTGTCGCGGGCCGCAGGCCAGCCGGTGACCTGCACGTTCACGCCGCACCTCGTTCCCATGAACCGGGGCATCCTGGCGACAATCTATGTGTCGTTGAAGCCGGGGGTCGTGCATCAGGATCTGCGCGCCGCCCTGGCCCGGCGTTACCGGGACGAACCCTTCGTCCGGCTGACCGAGGAAGGAAAGGCCCCGTCGACACATGAGGTGAGGGGTTCGAACCTGTGTCTCATCGGGATCTTTGCGGATCGCGTTCCCGGACGGGCCATCCTCGTGTCGGCCCTCGACAATCTGGTCAAGGGCGCATCGGGACAGGCACTCCAGAACATGAACGTCATGACCGGTCAGGACGAGACCCGGGGCCTCCCGCAAGTCGCCGTCTTCCCCTGATCCCTGCACTCAATCCGGTGAGAATTGCGTGCGTTTATCATAACGTACTGTATCGTTGGTCTAAATGCTGCCATCTCCATGATGCGACGGAGACAAGCGCTGAACCGGTCATCAAACCGGATTCGAAGTTTGTCAAGTTGCGCCCGTCCACCCGACGCCCTTCCGGGCCCGGCAACGAACCCCGGAATCTGAACGATAGCGCCGCAACGACCCGTTGCCCGTCACGGGCCGGTTCGGTTCTTGCTCTGGCAATACGATCCAGAGCGCCACGGTCGAGACCCGCGTTGCCATTGTCGTACCAGGCGTCACCATCCCGCGAAAGAGGTCTCGTTCGATCTCCTTCCTTGAGTCTCCAGTCTCAGCCGTTGGTACAGGTCCGGGTGATGGCGTAAAGTTCGACCTGCTGCGACTTGCCCTTCAGCGCTACCGCTGGCATGGCCTCGCTCCGGGTGCCGGCGGGCAAGGAGGCGAGGGACAGCGCTTCGGCCGAGGCGAGAAAATCCCGGTCGAAATCCCGGCACGATTGTTCGATCCGCGCTGTGGTGTTGACTGTGTCACCGAGCAGTACGATCTCCAGCTTGCTGTCGCCGATTTCGCCGGCCACGACCGGACCGGCATGCAAGGCGGCCCGAAAGGCGGGCATCACGCCGAAACGGCTCCGGTATTCGTCGCCCCGCGCCGCAATGCGTGCGCGCAGGCGGAAGACGACCTCCACCGCATCCGAGAGATCCCGGGTCTTGTCGAGGCGCCAGGTGACGATCGCCTCGTCGCCGACATACTGGTAGATCGTGCCGCCGCTGCCCTCCAGTGCCGCGCCGACATCGTAGACGAACCGGTTCACCAGCTCGAGAAACCGGGTGGCCCCGATGCGCTCGGCAATTGCGGTGGAGCCGACCAGATCGAGGAAAAGGAGGGCGCGCTCCTCTTCCCGCGGCGTGTGATAACGACCCAGAAGGAAATTGCGGAATACACCGGGCCCGATCAGTCGATTCAGGGTCAGGCACGACACGACCGTGAAGCCGACCGCGAAGGAGAACAAGGCGATCCACCAGAAGTCGGCGTCCGCAAGCACTTTCCCTCCGGTGCTCCAGAACCAGTGGCGCGAAAGCTGCGTCGCGATGAAGATCCACGCGCACCAGACCGCAAGCCGGACGGCGATGAAACGGGCAAAGGGCCAGCGCCGGAAAGCAGCGCCGAGCGGACTGGTCACGTAGAACAGTTCAAAGGAGAAGATCGGCAACCCGATGACGGCGGCGGTGCCGATCGAGCCATAGGCGTTGTACCAGGAAAAGCCGGCCTGCAGGGTCGCGCCGAACAGGACGCTGGTCGCGAAAATAACCAGCATGGTCGCGCCCATCAGCCTCAGGCGGGACAAAATTGCATCTCTACTGATCGGCTCGGAGCTCGCTCGGGGCATTTTGTGTAACCGATAGTCCCCGGATGGGACGCGTTCCGGAACAGCCTGCGGGCGACCGGCACTCCAGTCAAAGGTTTGGCGCAACCGATGACCAGGAGGAGAAACCCGCGCTGATATTGGCTTGCGCTCTTGTGAGGTGCCGCCGGACCGTTCATGCAGTGGAACCCGTTACGGTTCGACAGGATGTTTGCGGCCTCGTTCGTGTGCGGATGTCTGCAAGCGCCACACTTCCCGGTTCTTGACGGTATCCCTGGCTGTCCGGGCGGAAGGTGCTCAGGTCTGTTGGCGGAGGTCAACCTTGACGTAGGGGCCGGGGGCATCGGCGAGGGCAGGGAGTTTGCCAGTACCGGGCTCTCGGGCTTCGACCATGCTGCCGCTTCTCCTTGCGAGCCATGTCTGCCAGTGGGGCCACCAGGAACCTTCGTGGTTCTGCGCGCTGTCGAGCCAGGATTGAGGGTCTGCAGGTGTCGTGCTGTTGGTCCAGTATCCGTACTTTTTCTTCGCCGGCGGATTGACGACGCCCGCGACATGTCCGGACTTCGCCAACGTGAAGACGGTCTTGCCCTTGAAGTGGCCGGTGGCGCGGTAGGTCGACGTCCAGGGCGCAATGTGGTCGTCCTGCGTTGACAACAGATAGGCCGGCGTCTCGATGGCCGAGAGGTCGATCGGTGTGCCGCCGAGCTCCAGTGCGCCAGGCTGGATGAGCTGGTTCTCAAGGTACATGCGCCGCAGGTAGTAGCTGTGCATGGCGGCGGGAAGCCGGGTCGAATCGCTGTTCCAGTAGAGAATGTCGAAGGGGAATGGGTCCTTTCCAAGCAGATAGTTGTTGATGACGAAGGACCAGATGAGATCGTTGGCGCGCAGGGTGGAGAACACGGCAGCCATTTCCGAGCCGTCAAGAAAGCCGCGCTCGTTCATGGCGCTCTCGAGACTGCTGATCTGGTCATCGTCAATGAAGATCTCGACGTTGCCGACATCCTCGAAATCCACCAGTGTCGTCAGAAAGGTGGCAGAGGCCGCGCGCCGGTCACCCTTCGCCGCCAGGTGAGCCAGTGTGCAGGCGAGCAGCGTTCCGCCTATGCAGTATCCCAGGGTGTTGACCTTGTCTTCTCCGGTGGCCTCGCCGACGGCATCGAGTGCGGCCACGGGTCCCTCGATCATGTAGTCCTCGAAGGTCTTGTTGCCGAGCGAGGCATCGGGATTGATCCATGAGATGACGAAGACCGTGTGCCCCTGGTCGACCATCCAGCGCACGAACGAGTTCCGCGGACTGAGGTCCAGGATGTAGTACTTGTTGATCCATGGCGGGATGATCAGCAGGGGTCGCCGGCGGACCTTTTCGGTTGTCGGCGCATACTGGATGAGCTCCATGAGATCATTCCGGAAGACGACCTTTCCCGGTGTCACGGCGATGTTGCCGCCAACCTCGAAGGCGTCCTCGTCGACCGTGCGGATGGCGAGTCGGCCCTTGCCCCTCTCGAGATCCTCGAGAAGGTTGGCAAGGCCCTTGACGAGGTTTTCGCCCTTGCTTTCGGCCGTGGCCCTCAACACTTCCGGATTGGTCGCGGCAAAGTTGGTCGGTGACACGCCATCGATGAAGAGCCGTGTGTAGAAGTCGAGTTTCCGTCTGTCCCGAGCGTCGAGCCCGTCGACAGAGCCCATCAGGGATTGCAGCCAGCTGGAGCACAGCAGGTAGGATTGCTTGATGTGATCAAACACGGCGTCACCGGACCAGGAGTCATCGCGGAATCGCTTGTCGCCGGCCTCCGGCTCGATGACCGGCTCGACCTCCTCTCCCATCATTCTCCGGGTTGTTGTCTGCCACAGGCTCATGTAGTCGCGCCACAGGCTGGTCTGGGCCTCGACAAGTTTCTCCGGGTCCTTCATCAGGCGCGTGAAGGCGTCCATGAACACCTCGTTCATGCGCCTGATGTCCTCCATGGAGTTGTCCTGATGGGACAGGAATTCCTGAACCAGCCGGCTGCTGCGTTCGGCGACAGCCTGCCAGTCGCGGGCGTGGAAGTCAGTCTCGGTCATCGTCTGCAGTTCCGTCTTCGGGGGGGCCACGCCGGTTGAGCGACTGCCCCGGACGCGATAGGTTACCCTGGCGCGATCGGCAACCGTGCGAGATCAGGATATACAATGGCTCATCAGGCCACCTCAAGCGTGATGTTGCCGGGACGTGTGGTCCTGGTGCTTGCCGTCGCACTGTCGATGCTGTCGGGCTGTAGCGACGATTCCTGGCCCCGTCTGGCTTCCGTTCCGGGGACTCCTCCCGATGTTGCGACCCTGGAGGAGTTTGACGACACCGTTGACGAACTTCTCGAGGTCAGGGAAGCGGTCGAGGAAGAACTGGAATCGTGGCCCTACCCGGAAGCCGGGAACTGATGGCGACTCTCGGAATCGGAATTGCCGGGCTGGGAACGGTTGGCTCGGGGGTGATCGGGCTCCTCCGGCGCAACGCCGATCTCATCGAGGCCGGGTGCGGCCGCAAGATCGGGATCGCCGGAGTGTCGGCGAGGGACCGCAGCCGCGACCGGGGGATCGAGCTTGGCGACTGCCGCTGGTTCGATGACGCGCGGAGTCTCGCGGATGATCCCGAGATCGATGTTGTCGTCGAACTCATCGGTGGCGAGGACGGCGTGGCTCTCGATCTTGCCAGGCGTTCCATCGCCGCCGGCAAGCACTTTGTCACGGCCAACAAGGCGCTCCTTGCCATTCACGGAACGGAACTTGCAACAGCCGCCGACCATGCTGGCATCCATGTCGGCTACGAGGCGGCAGTCGCTGGTGGCATCCCGGTGATCAAGACGCTCCGCGAGGGACTGGCGGCGAACCGGGTCCGTCGAGTCCACGGTATCCTCAACGGCACGTCGAACTACATTCTCACCGCCATGCGCGAACACGGCGCGGCTTTCGAAGACGTCCTCGGCGAGGCACAACGCCTGGGCTATGCCGAGCTTGATCCCACCCTCGACATCGGCGGCGGCGATGCGGCACACAAACTTGCGATCCTTGCTGCCCTTGCGTTCCGTCGACCGGTGGATTTTGCGGGAGTTCATGTCGAGGGGATACGCGGTGTGACACCCATGGATATCGCCTTCGCCCGCGAGTTCGGCTATCGCATCAAGTTGCTCGCCATCGCTCAGGCCGGCACCGGTGGCGTGGAACAAAGGGTGCATCCCACAATGGTTCCGGAAGATGGTGCGATCGCGCATATCGATGGTGTTTTCAATGCCGTCGTCATCGAGGGCGATGCGGCCCCGGTGACAACACTCATCGGGGCGGGGGCGGGGGCGGGCCCGACGGCGACGGCCGTGGTCGCCGATCTTGCCGACATTGCCCGGGGTGTCCGTCACGCCATGTTTGCCGTCCCTGGTCCCGAACTGGTCCATCGTCCAACGGTGGCAATCGACCAGCGACAGGGCGAGTACTACGTACGTCTGATGGTGATCGACCAACCCGGTGTCATGGCGGACGTTTCCGCGATACTGCGCGATGAGCAGATCTCCCTGGGTAGCCTTCTGCAGCGAGGACGGGACCCCGGCGAGACAGTACCGGTCGTGATGACGACCCATGAGGCAGAGGAGGCGTCGATGCGCCGGGCCTGTGAACGCATTGCCGCCCTCGACACTGTGACCGAGCCACCGGTCACCATCCGCATCGAACGGGTATGACGCATGACCCGGCCGAGTCGGGAACGACATCCGTGACGTGCATTGAACACCTTGTCCTTGACGCGACTCGGGTCTGCGAGGCGGCTGCCATCGCAGCTTCCCGGCATGTTGGACGCGGTGATGAGAAGACCGCAGACCAGGCGGCTGTCGATGCCATGCGGCGCGCTCTCAACCGCATCGACATGCAGGGCCGGGTGGTGATTGGCGAGGGAGAGCGCGACGAAGCGCCGATGCTCTACATCGGCGAGGAGGTCGGTACGGGAAAAGGTGCGCGCATCGACATCGCTCTTGATCCGCTTGAGGGAACGACGCTCTGTGCGACGGGAGGAGCCAATTCGCTGGCTGTCCTGGCGTTTTCGGGTGCTGGAGGACTCCTCCATGCCCCGGATACCTACATGGAGAAGATCGCGGTCGGAGCGGATCTGCCGGAAGGCGTTGTAGGACTCGATCGGTCTCCGGGCGAGAACATGCAGCGCCTCGCCGAGGCGAGCGGTCGCAAGATCGATGATCTTGTCGCGCTGATCCTCAACCGTCCGCGCCATGATGACCTGATCCGGGAGGTGCGGAAGACGGGTGCGCGCGTCCGGCTCATCCAGGACGGCGATGTCGCAGGCGTGATTGCCACGACCAGGCCGGAGACCGGAATCGACATCTACATGGGAATTGGCGGCGCTCCGGAGGGTGTGCTGGCCGCCGCCGCCCTTCGTTGTGTGGGAGGCCATTTTCAGGGTCGCCTGGCCTTTCGCGATCACGGTGAACGCAGTCGGGCCCGCGCCATGGGTATCACGGATCCGGATCGCATCTTCTCAATCGGGGAACTGGCATCAGGTGACGTGGTGTTCTGTGCAACCGGTGTGACCGATGGCTGGTTGCTGAGAGGTGTCCGGGAGGAGGATGCCAGGTTCATCACCCAGTCCCTTGTCATGAGTCCAAGCGCCGTGCGCGTCATCACCGCGGACCGTGCGCTACACGAAGGGGGTGCCTGAAAGGTGGGCGGAGCGGTTCTCGGCGTGACTCAGTCATGCACCGGACTGTACTGGAACAACCGTCTTGGTGACGATCACGCCGTCATGACGCTGGCACAGCGTCTCGATCTGCCGGAAATCCTGGCCCGCCTTCTGACAGCCAGGGGTGTCGAGGCCGATGACGTCGACGGATTTCTCGAACCCCGCGTGAAGCACCTGATGCCCGATCCTCTCGGAATGGTCGACATGGACGGCGCTGTCCGGCGCATCGCGGATGCTGTCGAAGCGGATGAGACGATTGGTGTCTTCGGCGACTACGATGTCGATGGCGCCACGTCGACAGCCCTTCTCGTGCGTTACCTCGCTTGCATTGGCACGAAGACGGTGGTCCATATTCCCGATCGCAGGAAGGAGGGATACGGACCGAGTATCAATGCCCTTGCTTCCCTGAAGGAGAGAGGTGCAGGTCCGGTGGTGACCGTGGATTGCGGCATCACGGCGCATGAGCCCCTGCGTCTCGCGCACCAGGCGGGGATCGACGTCATCGTGCTTGATCATCATCAGGTGGCAGGCGAGTTGCCCCATGCCACGGCATTGGTCAATCCGAACAGGCCCGACTGCAGCAGCGGACTGGGTTACCTGGCGGCCGTTGGCGTGACTTTCATGACCGTTGTCGCGATCAACAGGGAACTGCGTCAGCGGGGCCGGTTCGGGGACGGCCCCGAGCCCGATCTCATGCAGTGGCTCGATCTGGTGGCATTGGGCACGCTCTGCGACAGCGTTCCCCTCACCGGACTGAACAGGGCGCTGGTGCGTCAGGGACTGAAGGTTCTGGGCCGTGGCGCCAATGAGGGGCTGTCGGCCCTTGGCCGTTCCGCACGTCTGGCAGAAGACCCGACAGCCCACCACGCGGTGTTCGTGTTCGGGCCACGCATCAATGCCGGCGGCAGGGTTGGCGATCCGGCACTGGGTGTGCGCCTGCTGACCTCGCAGGACGAGGAAGAGGTGGCAGGCATTGCCGTCAGGCTGGACGACTGCAATGTCGAGCGCCGGCGCATCGAGAAAGACGTGCTCGAGGCCGCCTTGAACCAGGCCGAGGCCCAGGCGCCACGCCACTGCTACGTTGTGTCGGGGAAGGATTGGCATCCCGGTGTCATCGGCATCGTGGCGAGCAGGCTGGTGGACCGATTTTCCCGGCCTGCCGTGGTCATTTCCACCGCCGACTCGCCAGGTGCGGGCTCGTGTCGTTCAGTCAGGGGCGTGAACATTGGCGCCGCGGTGGCGCGCGCGGTGGAGGAGGGTATTCTTGTCAGGGGAGGCGGCCATCCCGCGGCGGCAGGCCTGGCGGTCGAGGAAGACAGGATCGCCGACCTCGAGGCCTTTCTCGATGATCATCTGGCCCAGGAGGTAGCATCGTTGCCGGACGTGCCCGAACTCGGCATCGATGGCGTTCTCAGCGTTGCTGCCGTCAACGAGGACCTGATCCGTTCAATCGAGCGCGCCGGTCCCTTCGGCACCGGCAATGTTCAGCCGCGTTTCGCCATCAAGGATGCACGGGTCAGCTGGGCGCAGCGGGTCGGTGAACACCATGTCCGGGTGACGGCGAAAGATGCTGGCGGTGCGCGGCTCGATGCCATCGCATTCCGTGTCGCGGATGGTCCATTGGGCAAGGCCCTGTTGACCAGCGACACCGGCGCCTTTCACCTTGCCGGACATCTGACCATCAACACATGGCGTGGCAGACAACGCCCGCAACTGGTCATCGAGGATGCCGCCATCGCCACCTGACGTTCACGCGCCGCTTGAATTTGTCGAGGCGGGCCGTTATCTGAACATCTGCTCCGGACGACCCCTTCGTCTAGAGGTTAGGACACAACCCTTTCACGGTTGAGACAGGGGTTCGATTCCCCTAGGGGTCACCAGATTACACGGAGTTGGAAAGTCGGTTCGCATTCGGGAAGCGTATCCGAGTGCGGACAGAACGGCAATTTCCAGGGTTCAAGACCGAGCCATCAAACCGCCGGTCAACATTGGAGGTTCGCTATTCCGACGTTGTTTTCACGTACACGCAAGATGGAAGAAGCCTCCGGGTCTGCAATTCACAATGCCATTCCAAATGCACTGGAGGATTGCCGCTGGCACTCCGTACAGTGACAAGCGAACAGTGTGAGCGGAACGCCCCTTGCTCTGTATCGTACTTCTCCACACTGGCACTGGCCTTCAATACTCTGGCTCGCTCCCGCTGTGTGGCGGATTGCGAGGCGTCATGGCATTGCCTGATCCTGGTGCCTGAACGCGCACTTGTTCTGGTTGTGTTCTACCTTCATGATGACGTCATGGACGACGACCTTCGCCCCGTCTCGAGTAACGATCTCGTTTTCGACATTGAGCTTGCCCTGAGCAAGGCCGCCGGCTTGTGGCCGCGCCGGCGGGCTTGGGGCAACGACCATCCGTACCGCCTGGTCGCCAGGGAAGTGGTCGCGCACCTGGCGCTGTGCCGCATTCGATGTTTCAGAAAGCAGCCAGAACCGTGGCACAGCATCCCGTCCACCGGGCTGCGTGAGGACTGAACCCTCCCTCAAGGAAGTGGTCACCGATCGCCTCAGGGCCGTAGTGCGTCACGGCCGCGCCTGATCCCTGAGGCGCGGCCCATCGGCCGGCGCTGAACTCCTCTTCCTCCCGCCCTCGAGCCCCGATCTCAACCCGATCGAGATGACCTTCGCAAAGCTCACGGCGTCCTTGAGCAAGGCCGCCGGGTACACCGTGGAAGGCCTGCCGAAAGCCATCGTCTGGCTCCTCGGAACCTTCCTGCCCCAGAAATGCCGCAACGACCTCGTCGCCGCCGGCTATGGTCCAACCTGACGGGATAGCGCTCCAGCGCGTGGATACTTTGGTAGGGAACCTTCAAGGGAAGGGGTTGGATGGGTTCGATGACAAGCAACGGGCCACGGCCTCCATGCACACGCAGCGATGGCATTGTTCGAGTGGCCGTTCGGAGAAGAAATGGCTAGAATGAAGGGCCTGCTGGTATCGGTTGTCTGCGTTGTCTTGATCTCGCCATTTTTTCAAGTCCATGCTTCCCAGAAGAATCAACTGTTTGAATTCACGAGTGTGGAGAGTGCGGGTCTGCAGGGTCGTCTGGACATTGAGAAGACAATCGAGACCATTCTCGATCGACCTACAACAATGACGGTTGACCTGATCAGAGTGAACAGTGACGTCGTATCCTCGCTGACGCCGGGCGTGCTGCAGGAGGGCGAGAGCACTGATTTGGTGCTGAACGAGTCTCCCGTCGTTGTGGTATCGCCGTCCGGTCGGCGGATGGAACTCAACGAGTTCTACGTCGAGAGGAATTCACCGTCGGGATTTTTCCTGTCCGGTTCCGACACGATGAATGTGACGAACTCCCTCACCTGGGGTGTTCAGGACGATGGCGCTGTTTTTGGAAACCTCCACTTTGGGCATGAACACTATTTCGTGAGTTCCCTGGAGGGCGACTTGCATGTGTTGGTTCGACTCGACCCCTCTCAATTCCTGGACGGGGCGCAGCCACTGGATCCATAGCTCTCCTTCCGTCGTGGGACGCCTTCCGCACAGATCTCGATGTGTGTCTCGGGCACTTCCCGAGTCACAAGGTCAGGGCGGCGCTGGCTCAACCGGCGGCCGGCGAAGTCGTCAGTGCCGAGACGTTCGTCCCCGACTTCCGCGAGGTCACGCAGCTGAGGGTGCAGACTACCGATCTGACGGCGCAGCACGCACGGGCCATGAGTGTCGGCGAGGTCGCACCCCGACTCTGACGACGAACCGGAAAAGGCCGATGAAGCGACAGGCGGTTGACCAGACATATCTATCCTAGCATGTTGTTTTCGTCTCTTGCCAGGAAAATAGATGTGGCAACTTTGGCCGTTTACCGATCCCGTTGCCGCGCAAATCTCCCCACCGTTCAGATTGTCAGGGGAGATGGATGCGCGGTAGTAGATTGTCGGGCAATAGGTTTGTTGATGCTGTCACCGGATTGTGGTCGGCTTCTCTGGGCTTCAATCCGCCGCGCCTTGCCTCCGCTGCTGCCGATCAGATGAACCGCTTGGCCTACTACCACAGATTTGTGGGTCGTGCTTGTGAGGTAACCGAGGCGTTTGCTGCAAAATTGGTGAGAGTGTTACCAGATGGAATCGAAATGCACCAGGCGCGAGAAATGAACCTTGAGAATGTCTGGATCGAACACTGAAGGCACTGTCTCAAATGGCGCGGAAGTGAAGTTCCATTCCAAGTCAACTCAAGTCCTTTAACAATATGAATTGATTCGACTATCAGCAGATAGGAGCAAAATGACCATATCCGACTATGTATTGGGCATGCCCAAGATCGAGCTACATATTCATATTGAGGGAACAATCGAAGGCCAACTGTTGTTCGATATTGCAGACAGAAATGGCATCAAACTCCCGTATGAAACACCTGACGACATTCTTGCGTTGCAGAACTCGAACAAAACAAGTGACACTGAAAGCTTGAGAAGTTTCCTGGAATGCCTTGACGCATCTCGCGGCGCTCTCAGGAGAGACACAGACTATTATGAAATAGCAATGTCATTTTACTCTCGTGCCAAGCAAGAGAACATTCAGTACGCGGAGATCATGTTCGATCCTCAGCAGGCTGTACGACAAGGCGTTCCATTTGAGGGTTGCATCGAGGCGTTATGTCAAGCCAGGGATGATGCTCTTGAGCGTTTTCATGTCAGATCTCAATGGATCATGAATCTACAAAGAGATTTCTCGCTCGAGTCGGCTGTTGAAACATTGTCCAATGCAGAGAAGTACCGTGAGGATATTGTAGCTGTCGGTTTGGACAACTTTGAAGTCTCCAATTTCCCTCGCAAATTCTTGCCATTGTTTGATCTGGCGCGCGCGCAAGGATATCATCTGACTTCACATTGCGATGTACACCAACCAAATTCACTGAATCATATTCGAGATTGCCTTAATCTGTTGAGAGTCGAACGTCTGGATCATGGGTTGGATGCATACTTTGATGAATCGTTGTCCCAGGACATTCTCGAAAGAGGTATCGGCGTGGCAGCATGCCCCACATTCTATTCGGCAGGGGAATCTTGTCCGGATAAGACAATGGAATGTATTCGGGGAATGCTGGATATGGGAGTGCTCATCTCGTTGAACTCGGACGACCCTGTCCAACTGGGGAGTGGTTGGTTATCGTCTGCGCTTGCCTCGGCACAAGCGTCCGGCGGTTTTTCGGATAATGAAATCAAGAAATTTATGCAAAATGCAGTTCAATCCTCATGGATGGAGAGAAGTCAAAAGACATCATTGCTTAGTGATTTGAATGATTACTAGAACGTGTCGCGTCCGAGCAGATTGAAGAGCGCGCCGCCTGCGAGAGGCGGGGCGGCCTCGATGGCGAGGCGGCGGCTCGGGGAGCGAGGACCGGTGTCATAACGAAATGTCGAGATAGAGCGTATGGAGGAGTTCTCCGTAGCCGAGGCGACGGTAGAAAGCCCGTGCATCCTCGTTGCGGGAATAGACCCCCAGTTGAATGCGGATTGCGCCTGTCGTCCGGGCCCAGGCAACGGCTTCGTCCATGAGCCTTCGCCCGATGTCTGGCCCGCAGACGCCCTCGTTGCATAGTCAGCGATCTTGCCCGTAGGTATGTCGGTCGATCGCAGCGGCAACCGACGTTGTTAGTCGGAGGTTCTTGAGAAGTCGGCGTATCGGTAGGCTCGGCTCGATATGGAAATGGCATTGCCCGCCGGGTCTTTGGTATTGGCGAAGACGTATCCGTCGGCCCTATGGACAGCGCCGAACGGGAGCCCGTGCTCGGCAGCCTGGGTGCAAAATGCTTCGACATCGGGTACATCGAAAATCAGCTTGGCGACCGTCTGGCCACCTCTGCGCCCACGCCCCAAGGGATGAAGCATGATGTTGGCTCCGGCGTCGGTGAAACTCTCCAATTCGACGACGCGATCGCCCTCTTCTCTGTGAACTCGGAAACCGAAATGGCGTGCGTAGAATTCGGCAACGGTGTCGATGTCGCGGACGTAGAGCAGTATTCGGCCGAGGACGGGCACTGGAAGACGAGGTTGGCGTTGCTTGGTCATCGCAAATTCACGCTGCCTAGTGGGTACGGCTTGATCGGGCAGCACTGCCTGATCGGATTGCCGGGATGTCAGACATATGGCGCCGGTCGCCGTCAAACCAAGGACGTGCAATCACCTCGTTCAGCTGGCCCCGGTGATTGCCGACTCACGGCCGCACGCCATCGAGATCCTGTCGCACAGTGTACGGCCTTTACCGGATGCTTACAGATCGCCGATCTGTCCGACCGAACCCTTGCACGATTCAAGAGTGGCAAGGCGGCGCCTCAGACGATCATGGATGCCCTTGCCAAGGGTGCGGTCGAGGACCGCGGAACTGGTAGCGGGATCCGAACCTTGCGGGTGCGTCGACAGGGACGTATCGGGCGAGGCCGTCGCCGTCGAGGCGTACGATTCGTTGGGGCCGTAGCTGACGTGGGCGTCGTCGTGTCTGTTGCCGGAGGCACGATCCTCAAGGGAGAGCCGGTCAAGCGGAACGAGATAGGTGCGGCGGACGGATTGGCGCAGGAACGTACGGTGCAGCGATGCGGCCGTTCCTGGGCCGTCGGGCGCCCGATCTCCGAATCAAGATGCGCCGTTCCACCGGAAGAAGTTGTGAAGAGCCTGGCTCAGCACGTTGGGGCTGACTCTGACGGAAGGCGCCCGTTGAAGGTGCCGCTCCTTGAGGCCGAGACAGACCGATCGGCATGTGTCTTACAGTGCGCACAACGCGCCGGAGCGATGCACAAGTTTGTCCGAGCGTGTGGAGAACTGCCTGAGGTCCTGGATGACGATGGACAGGCCTTCCGGCGTCATCGAAGTGGTGGAAGCTGTGGGCATGCTGTCGGTCAGAGGACTTGGCGCCCTCGCGCTTTCTGTCCTTCTATGTCAGCCCGTACACGGTGCGCAGAAGATCGGTTGCCTCGTCCCGGGTGAAGGGAACGTCAAATGCCCTGGGATCGAGAGTTTGGTCTGCGTGAGCCCAGGTCGACGAAAGCGCGAAGGTCCTGGCGGACGGGTTCCGGCAGTTCGACCCGTGCATTCTGAGGCAGAAGCTGCGCCAGCCGAAAGACATCGTTGCGGTGCTTCCTGATGTCCTTTCGGTTGACGTTCGCGCCTTCCTTGGACCGAGCGGTGAGGTCGAGAACTGCACGGGCCTTGAACGGTCTGAGCAGGGTCTCGTCGACGATCGTGACGCCGTCAACCTGGCGCGTAGCAGCCTGGAGCGCGTCGAAATAGGCGTCGTCCAGCAGGATTGCGGAAAGGCTGACTGTGTCCTGGTCTACCGGCATTCGCGTGTAGATCGCGTCATCGGGCAGATCGAAGTCGATCGGCCGGCGTGCAAAGAGCTCGATCATGAAGGGGAAGCACGGGTCGGTCGGACGATGGAGGCGGTAGAATTCCGTTCGCCCGTCGCTCCGTTCGTGGGCCTGATATCCGCCTGCGTCCAGGAATGCCTGGAAGGTCCTTCCGAATTTGGCGTCCACTACCTCGACGCAGAGCACCATGTCGATGTCCCTGGTCGCCCTGAAATCGAGACCCGCTGCGTCGAACAGCAGATCGCAAGCGGTGCCACCAATGATGGCGTACTGACCCTCGCGGGCCGCGAAGTGTTCGCGAAACTTGTCGATTCCGGTTACCACGGCATTCCGTCCAACAGTCGTTCCGCCGCCATGGAAACGCGCTCATCGCGGTGATCGTGAAATTGCGCGTAGAGCGACAGCGGATCCACTGTGCGCGCAGTGGACAAGGCAGCGGGATCATATGACCAGGTTTCCACGATATGGGAAGCTTGATCCCGGTTTGTTTCGACGAGTTCGCAGGTCTGGGCAACAGTCTTCCAGTCGATGGCCGCTACCGCGAAAGCGGGTAGCGGCGGCGAGGACAGGTTGGTCAGCTCGGAGAGCGCGCTCTCGCCCGCATGTTTCAGCTGCGGCGCGGCGTGAATGTTTCGAATGAACTTTTCGGTGCGCACCGGGCTGCGCAACAGGTCGTGCGAGGTGTCGAACAGTTGCCTCCCTTCGGCCTGGAAACGGATATGCCGCTCCCTGCCGTGTCTTTCGGTATGGGCAAGCCCGGCACCAACCAGTTCGTCGAACGCGCGGCTGATCGACATCGCCGAGTAGTGCAACTGCGTTGCCACGAGAGAAGGGGTGGTCGCGGTCTCGTCGAGCCGCAGGAGGCGATGGAACAATACCGCTTGAGCCGCAGGCGAGAGGCCGACTGCGCGGCGCGGCTTCGGCGTGCGGAAGCGTTCGCGCAAGTCCATCGCGAGGGCAGGGATGTAGAGCTGCTTGCCGGGCACGACGAACGGAACCCCCTGTCCGATGAGGCGCGAGCGGTTGTGCGCGCTCAGCCATGGAGCGACGAATACGATGATCGCGTCAACGGCGGGGCGGACCAGGGCGACATGCTTAGCAATTCCCCGTCCGTGCGGAACGCTGCGCCGGCACCGCGCATAGGGGCGAGTGGTACCAGAAGTCGACAATCCCCGCACACGATTGTTAGCCGCCACGCAGTTTGATGGTGAATCCGGTTCCACCGAGCACGGTTTATGAGGGAGGGTTGTGTGTTCCCGGGTGTGCCGGGTCTCCCCCGAAGGCCTTGCAACAGGCGCTCCGGGGGAGTTTTCTGATCGATCCGTTAACCCC
>MPMV01000097.1 GCA_002238685.1 bacterium EF100-94H03 bin56 | reverse complement strand
GAAAGGGCGTCGGTTCGCCGCTGGGCAAGAAGGCCTCCAGGTCCGGTTCGTCATGCGTGATCGCGTGGGCGTCCATAGTCAGGCCTCCGTGCGCCAAGGTGTTCTGTTGTCGCGATGAAAGGACGGCACGACCGGGACATGACAAGCCGACGGGTGAAGGGAACTGACGAGCAGCAACATGACAATCCCGTCTCCCGAAACACCCCGACCGCCTGTCATCCGCGCCGGCCACCGCGCCGCGGCGAAAATCGTCGGTGAGAGAGAACCTGTACTTGGCTCGATTCGACAGTTCAGAGCCTGAATTCGACTTCCGTATCCTTCTTTCGCGAGGCCCTGGGTGGAGGACGCCCCATCCGGCCCAGGACGGACGGCGGCGATGTTGTCCATGTCGTGCCGAATTTCCGCGACCCGGGCGGACGCAATCCCGACGTGGCCGGCGCTGATCCGGACCGGAAGGCGGGTGGCGGCCACGCTCCTCGTCGCTGTCATCGCGGCAAGGCTGCTCCTGGCGCCCTGGCATGATGATGGGCCTGACGGCCTGGCACCCCGTCATCGGCCTGGTGCTTTTCGCGGTGAGTGCGGCCCTCGTCCTCGTTCAACGTCGGCGGCGCTGAGACATACACAGTTGCAGCCGGCAAGTGCCGACAGATGAGTCTAGGAATGGTTCACTTGTTGGACGTGCCTGCGGCCGTGCTCGCCGGCCGGGTATCGAACCGCATTCATGCGGTCCTGGCCGGAAGGGGGCGGGCGGGTGTCCCGCGCCGCGTGTCCGGCCCAAGCCGGACACGACACCCAGCCCAGGGGAGAGTTCCGCTATGCCGTAAGCCGAAGCCCGCTCTGCGCGGTCCCGTTCCTGCGGGCAGAAGTTCCCCGCGTCCGCTCGCTGAGTGGGGAACCGCCCTGCATTGATTGGCCGCGCCGAGCATCCTATTGTGGCTCTCAAAAGCTGCGCGGAGAGCCCGCTCGATACCCCTATCGGGAGGACGATGTCATGGTCGCCGCAGATGCCGCGTGGAACAAGGCTCGGGAAATTCTTGGTCATGATCCGGCACACGACCGTCAAGACGAGCACGGCATGCCCATGTGGCGGGAGAGATTCAATCGCCTGCAAATCGCCGGGTGGGCGGTCAACGCGCACGGTGACGCTGAAGCTTTTCGAGTGTCTGCTCCTCCGGCGATGCGTGACCAACCGTTGTCGCCGGCGGTTGCTTCCTATTACCTTCCGTCTGAGATTGGGGTCGAGGACTGAGCCGACCAATTCAGCACTGTTGATTCCGTTGTCGGTGATCCTCTCGGTCGCCGCTCCCGCAGATGCCGCTTCCCGATGCAGCCGAAGCCACTCGGCCTTCGCGCCGAAAGTTCAGATCTGCGCATCAAGCGCACGCGGAGCGACGCCGAGCTGTCGAGCGGCACCCGCGACAAGGCTCTCCGCCAGGCGCGGCGAAACCCTGTTCACGCCGAGGGCCTCGCAGACAAAGTCGCATACATGCCTGTCCCCCTTCACGCAGTCGTCCTTGCCGGCGTACATCAACAGCATGTGTGCGGTGCTCGGGCCAATCCCCCTCGCCGCGCACAGTGTGCGCCAGATTTCTTCGGAGCACTTCGTCGGAACGTCCTGCAAGACATTGACCCCGATCGCGTACAGCGCTCGTGCGCAGTTCAGGACGTTGTCCGCCTTGTAGACAGACGTCCCGGGTGACCGGTGACACGACCGAAACACCTCCATGCGCAGGTGCGCCGCTCCAAGTTCGTCGTAGTGACCGATGAGATCGCCAAGTGTCTCCTGCGTCCCGGGCGCCGTCTCCCACTCACACGGCATCGTCGTGCGGCGCAGCCCGAAACGCGAGCAGTACCGATTGACGATGGGCACCACGTTTCTGCAATAGTCAATCGTTGGGTTGAACACCGCGTCGATGAGTGCAACCGACAGATGGGCCGGTCGAAACTCCTCCGGCAATGGACGATGGATATCACCGATGCGCCGCCGCACCGCGCGTACAACCTGTTCTACATTCAATGCGCTTGTGTTCATGAGACTGTCAAACTTCGCCAGGTGCTCCGAGGATGGCGACCGTAGCAGCGATGCGGGGTTCCGAAACATCGCATCGCCCGCCGGTCTGGTCCGAGTCAGAGAGCACTGCGATTTCCTCAGTGAGGCATTGAGCATGCGATGATGATGACGCCGCGCCTTGTCATCAAGAGCGGCAATCGTGGCAGCGCCAACCCAACAGACACTCAACGGCCTTCCGAGAAGGTCGACTCTTCGCTGGCGGTGCTATGCCTGCCTTATGGCACCAGGTCGAGCCGCAGGTGGGTGCCGTTCTTGCAGTTCGTTCCGCTGTCGGTACAGCGTGTGACCTTGGTGCGGGACGGGAGGCTGTACTGGAGCCAGGGGATGTCACCGCAGATCTTCATCCAGTCCGGCCACGAGCACGGGTCGATCTTTCCTGACAGTCGTTCCGTCATCATCACGAAATGAGGTTTCACGGCGTCGTGGCGTCCGCCGTCCGCGCCGAAGATCTCCTTCAGGCGTCTGGCCTTCGAGCGCAGTTGCTCATTGGACCAGGGCAGGTAGGCCTTGGCTTCGATCAACACCAGATGGGTCACTGCCTGACTGCCCTCTTTGCCCTCGAAAGCGATCAGAAGGTCTATGTCTTCCTGATCCTTGTTGATGTCACCGCGCTCGGGTTTAAGAAAAGGATCGCCGTGCTTCAGGTCTGGATTTGTGTCGAGGAGGAACGCGATTTGAATCCAGTCCAGATGATAGTCGATGGCAAGGAAAGTCCACGCGGGTACGTCGACACGGATGCACTCCCCAAGCCTCTTGCGGAAATCATCGTCGAGTCTGGGGCTCTCGGGATGGAACCCGAGTGCGTCCCGCAGCACTGCGAAACGCTCCTTCCGATCGAGGGAACGCAGATGTCCGATAAGTCCGGGCATGGTTTGATCCCTTCAGTCGGTGGGCGCCCTTGTCGGGACGACTGGGATGACGAAGCAACAGAAGCGCCGGAGGGGTGTGAGCGGCTACAAGCATCCGGTCCGCACGGCCAGGAGTCCAACAATTCCTGCGATGAAGAAACAGAGGACGCCTGCATCCTCTGATCTGAGCTGGTACCGACCATGCCGCGTCCGCTCGAAGATGTCCGGCCGCAGCCGGAGGTGCGATCGCACCCAGGACACCGGAACCTCGCCGATACTGCTCTCGACGTGCTACTCGAAACTGGCGGCCTCGCAGTAGTCGCAAGAGCAGGATTGCAGCAGGATGCCCGCCACTAATCGGTGCTTCGAACTTGGCGTCGGGGTGCTGTGGGTCTTCCGCTAGGCAACAGCGGTCGAAGGCGGTGCGCGAGTTCATCGTTAGGGCGTCGGGAAAACGGCCCAGACCGTGTGAGAAGTCGAAGTTCTGGGATACTCCTCCGGGCGTAGCAGCGGGAGCACCGCTACGACGCGCGACAAGGTTGCGGCGTCGGAGATCGATTTCAGGCACATCTCCGGGACGTGAGAGAGACTGTGGTGGCGGAGGAAGTAGCCGCCGCAGGTGTTCTTGGCACCAAGTATGAGGCAGAAGGGGCCTGTCAACCGGCCGCGGCGGCG
>MPMV01000096.1 GCA_002238685.1 bacterium EF100-94H03 bin56 | reverse complement strand
CCTCCTGGATCAACCAGGTCGAACGCTGGTTCGGCCTCATCACCCAACAGGCCATCCGACGCGGGTCATTCTCCAACGTCAAGGAACTGGTCAACAAGATCAATGCCTACGTGGAGAACTACAATGCGAAAGCTCGTCCCTTCGTCTGGGTCGCAACCGCACAATCAATCCTCGCCAAAATCGAGCGACTTTGTTCAGTTATCTCCGGGACACAACAGTAGAGCGATGCATCACTATATTGAGTAGCCATGTACATCGAATCCGTCCCCAACCGCTCCTCTCCGCCCGCCATCCTGCTTCGCGAGTCCTATCGCGAAGGCGGCAAGGTCAAGAAGCGCACCCTCGCCAACCTCTCCAGCTGGTCACCCGCTCTCATCGAGGGATTCCGCATCCTGCTCAAGGGAGGAACCGCGGTGCAGCGCCGCGACGATGCCTTCCCCACGGTCATGTCGCCGCGGTGCTGGGAACACTGAAGAAGCTCGGCCTGGAGAAGCTGATCGACCCCAGGCCGTCATCGAGAAGGAACCAGGTGCTGGCCATGATCGTGGCCCGCATCCTGGAGCCCGCCTCGAAGCTGGCCACGGCACGACGACTGGTCGAGGCCACGGCGGTGAGCACCCTTGGGGAGATCCTCGATGCAGAGCTCGACGAGGACGATCTCTATGGCGCCATGGACTGGCTCCTGGAGCGCCAGGAGAGGATCGAGCGGGGTCTGGCCAAGCGGCATCTCGATGAGGGCTGCCTGGTCCTCTGTGACCTGACTTCGGTGTGGATGGAGGGGAGAGCGTGTCCTTTGGCCAAACGCGGTCATTCCCGGGATGGAAAGAAGGGCAAGCTGCAGATCGAGTTCGGCCTGTTGTGTGACCGGGACGGATGTCCGGTATCGGTGGAGGTCTTCCCCGGCAACACGGCGGACCCGGCGACGCTGGCCTCGCAGATCGCCACGGTGCGCCGGCGGTTCTCCCTCTCGAAGGTGGTTCTGGTGGGAGACCGGGGGATGCTGACCCAAGCGCGGATCCGCGAGGAGGTGAAGCCTGCGGGTCTGGACTGGATCAGTGCTCTCAGGGGACCGGCCATCCGTTCACTGATGGAGGCCGGCGACGTGGAGATGTCGCTGTTCGATGAAAGGGACCTGGTTGTGAAGGAGTCCTTGTCCGCATTCTCGCTGGCCGTATTCTCGCTGGCAAGACCTTCGCCGAGGATCTCTTCACCGTAGAGGTGCAGCGCGTCAACGGACGTGCGAATGTCCACCATCAGGAGATAGAGCGCCGTGAACTCTCCGGGCGCGGCTGCTACCGGGCCCAGTGGCATGACGAAAAGGAGCGCGCGATCAAGGTGCACGAGCAGGCTGAGGAACTGTGGGAGAGGCGGCGCATCCTCAACCGCAAGGGACCGCACTGGTCCATGTGACCATGGTTGGCGTGGCCCTGATGCAGGACATCATGGATTGACTCTTTGCTGTGTGACATGCTCAGAAGTCAGGCGAACGGAAGGTCTCCCCGATGGGGAGTTCTTCGTGAGCGCCGTATCGTTGAGGAGGTCTGGCGGTTCGGGCGCCCCGCTTGATGACCCAGGGCCGGACTTGTCTGTGATGACTGCTGGCTTGACCGTGCCGGGTGTGAGGCTGCGGGCGGACATGCACAAACTCGACGAGCAGATACATGCGCTCGACAGGCAACTGCAGGACGTTGAACAGCGGCTCTCCCGCCTTGAGAGCAAGATGGACTTCATCGAGAGCTGCATCACCCACCGCAACGAACCGGCACCCGGCGCGTGATCAACCGGGTCTGCCGGACATTTGAAGACGGACGCGATCCCCGCCGACACGCACTGAAACACGATCCGTTTCTTGCGGCAGGCGGCTGGTGCGGCCACGGGGAGGTGACAGATGTCGAAACGACCGACTGATCCGATCATCGACGAATTCAGGGCCGCGCGGGGCGATCACGCCGCCCGCTTCAACTACGACATTGATGCCATTTTCCGGGACATTCGGGCAATGGAGAAGATGTCCGGCCGCCGGTTTGTACGCTTGCGGCCACGTCGATGCGCACCACCGGGCAACGAGCCCGATCCGGAGCCTGACAAGAGTGGGGGAACCCCTGCGAACCCCTGCGCCGCTTCCTTCCAGGGTGGTCTCACCAGGACGCCCCATGAAGAATGCCTGCCCATCGCTTACCGACCCGTCGAACCGAACTGCTCGCTCGGAGCGACGAAGACGCCGCTGAACCGTCCGGCACTGCCATCGCTCTCCGCGAAGGACGCGCCGACGAACCCGGCCGCCAGACGCGGATTTCCGTCCTCGTCTTGAATGTTCGACAGGCTGCCGCCCCAATGGCCCGCCACCTCCGTGACGTCTCTCTCCGGGTGGCGGACCGTCACGGCCGGGTGTGCAATCGTGCCATCCGGGCCGATCGGGGCCTCGACGAGAAGCAACTCGTAGCCGGTGGCGATCGCCTGGGCGTCCCGCACTTCGTCGCCGAGGAAGATGCCGAAATGCGCCCGGCGGGTGACCAGATCGCCCTCGCATCCGATGCAGCCGCCCACGGTGCCCGCGGCGAAATCCGCGGTCAGCGCGATGCGCCCCTCCCACTCCTCGAGGACACGGCTGCCCGCGGCGTCGCCCCAACCGCTGCCCAGCGCATAGGAGTAGAGCCCGCCGGCCTGCCCGGCATAGGTCGCCTGACCCGACAGCGGCAGTTCGGGCGGGGATGCGGGATCGTTCTCCGGGCCGTCCACGATGGCGTATTGCTGCGAGCCCGCGAACGTCAGCTGCGGGAGATGCTGGTCGGGGAACTGCGCCCACCATCCGGCCATCAGATAGTCGTCCGGGTTTTCAGGGTCCCAGCTCACCAGCGCGTAGACGACAGAGGTGCCGATCTCGTCGTCCTTGACGAACGTCCAGTCCCGCGCTTGGTGGCCGGGGATCACGGTGCTTCCGGGGCGCGTCGCCACAGCGTCGTCCGCAACGTTGACCGAGACGGGCGTGCCGTCGGGCAGGTCGAGAAACACCCGCAGGCGCGGACCGGAGAACTCCGAGTTTCTCGTGAACTTGATCGAGCCCTCATCGGACCCGGCAACGGGATCGTCGCTGTTCGTGCAGCCCCCGGCCGTCAGCATCGCGACGACACCGAGAAGGGCAACCGGGAACCGCATGACGCTCGCCTCCGTCATCCTTGATGCGGCGGCATTCTAGCAGCCCCCAGATCCTTGCAAAACAGGAAGCCCTGACCTGACGTCCGCACGGGCTGGCCGTAAAGGGGGCGCGCCGGTATTGATCGGGCACCCTGGGTGTGCACTTTTGGGTTGTCGGGCAGGTCGACGGGGATGGGCGGGGACTGGTCGCGCTGCTCGCGGCGGCGGGTGAGACTGAGGCGCACGGCGTTGGCATGGGGGACGCCGCGGGCCATGGCTTCGTCGATGGCCGCCTTGAGTTCTGCGGCGCCGTAGGTATCGAGCAGTCGCAGCAGGGCGGCGACGGTGGTGCCCAGGGGACCGCCGCGCCGGGCGGTCTCGGCGAGCAGACGTTTGCTGTTGGGCGCGGCCTGGAGCAGCCGGCTTTGTCCGCGCAGCAGGCTGGCGTGGCGTTTGTGCCTGACCAGATCCTCGATGTGTTCGGGGTTCTCGATACGGGCCGCCTTGTCGAAGCTGCGCGGGTGCCGTGCGATGACGTCGACGCCGTCGATGATGCGCACCTCCTGGAGT
>MPMV01000031.1 GCA_002238685.1 bacterium EF100-94H03 bin56 | reverse complement strand
ACCTCCGTGACGTCTCTCTCCGGGTGGCGGACCGTCACGGCCGGGTGTGCAATCGTGCCATCCGGGCCGATCGGGGCCTCGACGAGAAGCAACTCGTAGCCGGTGGCGATCGCCTGGGCGTCCCGCAGCTCATCGCCCAGGAAGATGCCGAAATGCGCCCGGCGGGTGACCAGATCACCCTCGCATCCGATGCAGCCGCCCACGGTGCCCGCGGCGAAATCCGCGGTCAGCGCGATCCGCCCCTCCCACTCCTCGAGGACACGGCTGCCCGCGGCGTCGCCCCAGTCGCTGCCCAGCGCATAGGAGTAGAGCCCGCCGGCCTGCCCGGCATAGGTCGCCTGACCCGACAGCGGCAGTTCGGGCGGCGACGCGGGATCGTTCTCCGGGCCGTCCACGATGGCGTATTGTTGCGAGCCCGCGAACGTCAGCTGCGGGAGATGCTGGTCGGGGAACTGCGCCCACCATCCGGCCATCAGATAGTCGGCCGGGTTTTCAGGGTCCCAGCTCACCAGGGCGTAGACGACCGAGGTGCCGATCTCGTCGTCCTTGACGAACGTCCAGTCCCGCGCCTGGTGGCCGGGGATCACGGTGCTTCCGGGGCGCGTCGCCACGGCGTCGTCCGCAACGTTGACCGAGACGGGCGTGCCGTCGGGCAGGTCGAGAAACACCCGTAGGCGCGGGCCGGAGAACTCCGAGTTTCTCGTGAACTCGATCGGGCCCTCATCGGACCCGGCAACGGGATCGTCGCTGTTCGAGCAGGCGCCGGCGGTCAGCATCGCGGCGGCACCGAGCAGGGCAACCGGGAACCGCATGGCATCGAACTCCTTCATCGAGGATGTGGTGGCATTCTAGCAGCCCCCGGCCCCTTGCAAAACAGGAGTCCCTGAACTGACGTCCGCACGGGCCGGCCGTAAACGGGACGCGCGGGTAATGATCGGGCACCCCGGGACCGTGAATTCCGAAAGCTTGACTGCGGAAGAGACCACAAGCCGGCACCCGGCTCGGAGCGAGGCCGATGGCGAAGCCGAGACCTTCTTCCAAGACGAGGTGCAGGCCGTCGTCCTTGACGCCGTCATGAAGGCGGCACACAAAGAGAAGGAGGGATCCCCTGGGCGCCTGGATCAAGTGACGCCGTGACGCCGTCCGATGCGCCACGCGCCGGTCGCGGTCCAGCCCCTGGCACGGATGTGCGCATCGCGTTGCCCCGGCGAAATCACGCCCTGCGCCTCGAGGTGATCGGCGATCTTGCGCCAGCTCAATCCGCGGCCCCGCAACATCCGGATCGTGGGCAGCACCAGCTCGTCGTGCGCAACGACCCCGCGCCGCGGCCCGGTCGGCCGCACGACCCGGCCGTCCGCCAGCTTCAGGCGGCCGCCCGTGAGCGCGACCGGCGCCTCCTCGGCCTCCCTCTCGCGCGGCAGCTGGCCGGTCAGTCCGGCACGCTTCGCGATCCGCCACACGGCGGTCGCGGACCAGCCCCGGGTGTCTCGCGTTCGCCCGGGCGGACTGATGGCCGCCTCGTCGAGCCACGTCGCGATCTCGGACCACGTGGCACGCGCCTCGCGCAGTTCGCGGATGAGAGGCACCATCGCCGCGTCATGACGCTCGATCCGGGCCCTCGCCGCCGCCTGGCGCGCGGCGGTGGCAGCGGCCGTGCGCTGCCGCCGAACCGCCGTCTCGCGATCAGCGTCGCGTCTCCTCTCGCGGGCAATGCGCTGTTCGGCCGCACGGCGCTTCGCCCGCCGCTTCCGGTTCGCCATGTCAAAGGTTCCGCAACACCGGTTGATGGGGCCTCAAGCCCGGAACCCCTGCCCCTGCGCCTGCTGATGCGTGTGCGTCTCCGCCAGGTCCGCCATCGCGAGGCGCCTCTGCGTATCCTTCTGGACGCGCTCGAGGAAGACTTCGGCAGTGAGGACCTCTGCCGGCCGCGCCGCCGCCAGCGCCACCTCCGCCTCGATGGCGGCCCTGACGCCGGGCGCCGCCAGGTCGACGTCCGCCGCCCTCCTGATCAGGGACTGCGCATCGACCCGCCACGCGCCACCGTCGCCGGCGGAAGGCATGCGCCCGCGAAACGCCAGCGCTTCCCTGGCGAACCGCCGGGCACCCTGCACCACCAGCAGTCGCGCAACATTCTCCGGCCGGCCGCGGAAGAGAGAGCCCTGCACCGCGCCCAGGGGCACGCCGCGGTCCGGCCATGAAACCGTCGCCGGCGTCACTGCGGGCGCGGCGCCGACGGCGACATCCGCCGTGGTTGCGGTCTCGGCCAGGTCGAGCTGCCTGGTTTGGACCCGAGCCCGCGACACGAGCCAGTTGACCGCCTTCGACGCATGGCTGGCCGCGCGGAAGATCGCCTTGCTGTCGTCCTCGAGAACCCGCAGCCAGGCACCGATGTAGTCGGCATGGTCGTCGCGCACCCGGGGCGCGATTCCGAGCTGCGCGGAGAGGAAGGCCGAGCCGATTTCGGCGACCAGCTCCTCCTTCGCATAAGGCACCTGGTAGCTTCCCCGGAATTTGCGGTCAAGGCGGCCGGCATGGCGTGTCCAGTGCACCGATTCGTGGGCCAGCGTCGTGTAGTAGGCCTCCGCGTCATGAAAGACCTCAAAGGGCGGCATCTGGATGTAGTCCTCGGCAAGCACGTAGTAGGCCTCGTCCCCGCCATGGCGGATGTCGATGCCAAGATCGGCAAAGAAGCCGTCGAGGCGCGCATCGCGACCCTCGGGGTTGATCGGATGGATCTCGGCATAGGTGCGGTGAAAGCGCGCGTCGAGCCCGTCGATCTGCTCGACGTTGAAGACCCGGAAGCGCTTGTAGAAGCCGATCGTCTTCTTCTCCTCTTCACCCGTCACCGGATCCCGCGCCGTCTTTGTGAAGGTGTCCGCATAGACGACCATCTGACCCTTCTCGCCCCTGCGCACCGCACCGCCATGCCGCCTGGCCTGGTTGAAAGTCATCCATGTCGGCGCCGCGTATCCCCTTGCCGCGGCGGCAGCCCACAGGACGACGACGTTGATGCCGCTGTAGGGTTCGCCATTGTGGCGCAGCGGAATTCCCGCACCCTCGAGTTTCTTGTTGTCGCCCTTTTCCCAAGGGCTCTGCCACGGGCGGATGCCCTGGCGCAGCTGCGCCAGGATGGTGTCCGTGACCTCGGCCTCGATCCTACGCCCGGCCATCATTGACCACCTTGCGATGCCGCATCAGCTCAAGGACTTCTGCCGACCAGTCGTCAACGTAGACAGCGCCCTCAACGTCATCCACATCGCAATGGAACACCGAATCCCTGTCCGGGTCGTCCCAATCGGTCTGCAGCACTGCAATCTCCCGATCCGCGCGCAGCCACTCCACCTCGCCCCAGGCCCACGGTGCGCCGTCACTCCACCACTCGAGTTTCGATCCGACAACGACCCGCCGCCCGTCGGACGCGTCGTAGTGCTCGATGGGACCCTCCGCCGCCCGCGTGCGGATCAGGGCGTAGGTTTCCGGCGCCCAGTCATCGACCAGGAGGTCGGATATCTCAGAGGCGTCGGAGATGAACGTCCTTTCGTCGTCGAACCAGTGGACCGCCACCTGCCCGCCCGGCAGCAGGCGCGTAACTTCACCCCACGCCTCCGGTGCATTGTGCTCATCCGAGATCTCGACCTTCGCTCCGACCGCCACCTCGAGATCCATCAACGGTTCATGGCTCACGATCATCCATCACCTCCCTTGGGCCAACGCCGCGCGCTACGTCGGGCCGAGACGGTAGCCCGGACCGCCACGCTTCATGCCCATCGATTCAGCGAGCACCTCGCCGGTCGCGGACCGGCGCAGCGCGTCGTCGCTCTTGACGGCCTTCTTCAGCCGCTGCACCGACGAGATCAGATAGTACCGCGCATTCGCCGTTGGTGTCGTCATCGCGTCCTGCGGCACCTTTTCGGCGAGCAACGCCAGGACGGCGGCGTCCCACGCCGTTCTCTGGCTTGCCTGCAGGGCGCTCATCACGTCGAGAGCGCGCCCCGCACGTTCGGTCCAGCGATCCATGTCGGCCGACCCGGCCGCGACGAGCGCCGCCACCGCCGGATTGTCCGCGCCCGCGACGTTCGCCAGAATTTCCGCCCGCTGGCGCCAGAGATCGTCCATCCCGGCCACGACGCCCGAAGCGAGGCGCATGGCGTCGGCCGCAGCCGCGCCGTCGCGGACGAAGTCTGCCAGTGCCTCCCGCACTCCAGCGTCGAGAACTGTTCCGCCCTGCGCCAGCATCGCTCGCCCATCCTCGACATCGGCGCCCATGGCGCGAATGTCCGCCGCAGCCCACCCGCCGCTCGCGGCCGCAGCACGCCAGACCCTGACGCGCCCCATCAGATCATCGATGCCGAGTCCGTCCCCGCCCTCGACGCGCTCGCTCGCCAACGCCGCGCCGGTGTCGGCCAGCGGAGCCAGCAGGCGCGCCAGGGCCGCCCGGTCGGTCTGGAGGGCGTCGTTGACGTCCACATCCTGGAGGATGGCGCGCACCGCGATCCCTGCCTGCTTGCACCGGGCCTGCAGAGAGCGGAAGTTCCGCGCCGCCGTCTCGCCCGGGTCCTGCAACACCACCACCTCGGTTGCGGTGGGCGGAAGCGCGACCTGCGCCATGCGGTCGGCACCCACGCTCGCCACCACGGCCAGGTTCTCCAGGGCGTCCGCCGGCAACGCGGTGATCGCGGCGAGCGCATCCTCGACGCCCTCCGTCATCACGATCCGCCGCGCCTGCCGGTTGCCGAACCACACACCGCCGTCATCGAGGCTGCCCTGATGCTTCTTCGCCCCACCCGACAGCGGCGCCTTGTCCCCGCGGCGCGTCAGGAACACCCGCTGGATGCCGCGGAACTCGCCTTGCCAGGTTTCGATCTTCGCAACCACGGCCGGCCATTTCACGAATTTGCCGCCGTCCCGGGTCGAAAGGTTCGGAGACCAGCGCAGGCCGGGGGCCTTGTACGGATCGATCCCGCGCTTGAGGAGATAGACCGCCGCCGCCGACCGCTCGCCCGAACGCAAGGGGCGGCACCGGCCCCAGTTCTTCACCGCCTGGGCCCGTCTCTGCCTGTCATCCGACCTGCTGGCACTGTCACCGCCGCCACGCAGCTGCGTCGGCATGGCGGCAACGTTGTCGACGCCGAGGAAGGCGCTCGCCTCCGGGAGTGCAGCAGCGATGTCGGGCAAACCCCGCACCGCCCTGATCAGATCGACCAGGTCGCCCCTCTCTCCGGTCGCCTTGTCTTCCCAGTGCCCCGCGTTCGGTCCGCCGAGGAGGACAAACATCGACTCGCCCGCCTCGCCGTGGACCCCACCGACCTTCCAGTAGCCGCCCTGGCGCCGGCCGCCCGGGAGGTAGGTCCGGCAGACCTCCTCGGCACGCTCGGCGAGCCGGTTGCGCACCTCCCGGACGCCCGGGAGTTCCCGACGCCGCTCCGGCCGCACCGCCGCTGGCCGGGGAGCAGGCCGGGGCACCACATCGCCCGCCCGCGTGTCTCCGTCCCGCTCGACGATCTCCACGTACGTCGGTGCGTCGTCGCCTGCGTGTGCGGAGTTGTCCGCATGATCGTCGTCCGTCAGGCGCTCCGTCGTCGCGGCGCCCGCAGCGAGCGCAGCCTGCACCTTTTCCCTCGCTCCCTCCAGCCAGGGCGCGGGGGAGTCCAGGAGCTGCTGGCGGAGCAGGCTGCTGCCGACGATCCGCAGCGTCTCCTCGTGCCAGACGCGCCCGCGCCCGGCCTCGATCGTGTCGATCGCCGCCAGCGCCTCGCCCGCCGCGTCCCCGTTCGAACCGAGACGCCCGACGGCCTCGACCACCTCGCGCCCGGCCGTCCACGCCCGCATCGCCGCCGCATAGTCGTCGACGTAGGCCGCCACGACCGCCCGTCCTTCATCATCGCCCGCAGGCCAGTGCCCGAGCGCCTCGATGGCACGGGCGTGGAGATCGTCGAGCATGTCCTGCCCTTCCGCGATCCACCGGTACCGGTCCTGTCCCTGGGCGACACAGCTCTCCACCAGGAGAGCGCGCGCCACGTCCGCTCGCGATTCCATTGATGCCTCTCCTCTTTCAGATTTCCGGGAAGCGGATTCTCCGTCCCTGGGTTCACTTCCCGAATCCCGGGACGCGCTTTCCACATCGCGCCGTGCGGCCGCCGCCATGCGCCGCCGGGTTCCGTCGACCCACGCCGAGAGATCCTCGTGTCGGTGGCGGAACGCCTCCACCTCCGCGACGTCCATGTCGCCGGCCTCGCGCCAGAGCGCCCGCCACCGGTGGCCCGTTCCGGCGAACGCCGCCATGCGCCGCACCACGGCGCCCTGGGAGCGCGCGATCTCCGCGAACTCCTCGACCGGCACCGCCGCCCCGCCGGCTGCCGCCGCGTGACGCTCGACCAGGTCGCGGTACTCGCCCTCGAGCTCCCGGATCTCGCCTGCCACCGCCGACACCCGCGCCCCGTACCGCCAGCGGTCCGATGCATGGCGGATCGCCCGCGCCACCCGCCGCAGGCCTCCGCCCTCGTTGTCGTTGGCCGCCGCCCACGCGGCGGCACCCTTGCCGCCGGCATGGTGGCGCCGACCGGCCGCCAAGTAGTCGGTCGCAGCCTCCTTGGCGCCCTCGCGCGACCAGCGCGAGGCGAGATGGGCGGCGATCTCGTGGTCGGTCACCGGCGAGCCGACGAGGTCCTCCGAGCGCTTCTCGCGCACCGCTTCTGCCAGCGGAGCGCGGTTGACGTAGAGCCGCATGTGCTCCCGGTGCCGCGTCACCGCCGGATAGATGGTCGGCCTGGGCGCCCGGTCGTCGGCCAGCACGAAGGCGGCATCGACCGTGCGGCCCTGGGAGGAGGCGATCGTCATCGCATAGCCGTGATCGAGCCGCACCTTGCCGTGGTAGTCGACGAGCTCGTCGACGAAGAAGGAGACGTCGTCGCCGTATTCGCTTCTCGCCCGGATCTCGACCCGCTCCCCTTCCGTGCCCTGGCCGTGCACGGCGATGTCCTGCACCTCGACCACCGTGCCGTTGAAGAGGCGTTTCTCCCAAACCAGCGCCCCGATCCGCAGGAGATCGCCCCGGGCGATCTCGAGATCCTTCTCGCGGTCTCGGGCCCGGGCGCCGCATGCCCGCACCACGACCCGCTTGTCCGACCCCGCCACGCGCGCCAGCACCCGCTCCCGCATGAGATGGGACAGCACCTGCACCTCGTCGTGGGTGCGGGCGATGACGGTGGCGACGCCCTCGGGGTTCTCGAGGCGCCAGCGCTCCCAGTCGTTCACCAGCTCGTCCAGCGTCGTGATCAGGTCCCGGCCGAGAACGAACCGGTCGCGTTCGGCAAGCAGCGCGATCGCGTCGGCCGCCCGTCCGTCGCGGAAGGCCTCCGAGACCAGAATCTGCCATGCCTTGACCTCGGGCTTGATTGGCATCGCCTCGTACTCGTCGAGGACCCTCTGCTTCTGCTCGGCGCTCATCATGCCGACCGCGTAGCGCGCGTCCTGCGGGTCCTGGCCGTGGGCCTGGACAAGGACGTCCTCGGCATCCGCCTTCTGCCGGCGGATCTCGTCGACCCGCACGCCATGCGATGCCTCGCGCATCAGTCTGAGACCCGGTCCGGCGCCGATCGGCTGGTGCTGGTGGGTGTCGCCGGCCGCGATCACCTTGCAGCCGTGTTCCCTGGCGAGCCGCAGGAGCTGCCAGGCCTGGGGCACCGAGAGCATCCCGGCTTCGTCGACGACGATGACGGTCCTGTCGTCGAGATGGACCTCGCCCTTCGCCGCCCGGCGCAACAGGCGATCGACGGAGAAGGGGGCGACCCCGCAGTCCGTTCCGAGCGCCACCGCGGTCCGCCAGGCGACCGCGGTGGCGATCACCGTGCATCCCTGCTCCTGGAGAAGGTCGGTGATCGGCCTGAGCGTCGTCGTCTTTCCGGCGCCCGCCGCGCCCTCGATGATCGCCAGCTTGCCGCTCCCCGCTCCGGCGCCGTAGCGGATCGCCGCGGCCTGCTCGTCGGAGATGGGATAGCCGTCGCGGCGCAATGTGCCGATCTTCGTCTCGATCGCGGCGGCATCGATGGCAAGGCTGCCGTCGCCCGCCACCGCCGCCGCCATCGCGCCCAGTTCCCGCTCCTTGCGGATCAGGCTGGCCGTCGAGAAGACGCGGGTGTGGGCCATGCCCGCCTCCACCTCGAGCGAGGGTGGAGGCATGTCGAGCTCGACGACCTCGTCGTTGTCCAGCACCTGCTCGACCGTCGCCATCGTCACACCGGGCGAGAAGACGCCCGCGGTGGCGTTCATCGCCCGCTCGATGACGTCCGGCAGGCGGAACACCGCCTCGTGCTGGGTGATGTCGTCGGGGATCTTGACCACGCGATCGATCGCCGCCGCGAGGTCCTCACCGTCGATCAACATGTCCTGATCGAGGAGATCCTCGACGAATGCCGCCAGGTCCTCGATGTGCGCAGACGCTTCGAGATCCCACGCGGCATGGCGCAGGTCGCCGCCCTGTTCGTCGAGCTTCGCCTTGCGCGTCGCCTTGTTGATGCCGGCCGCCGCCGCGGCGTTGGCGCCGGTCTCGAAGCCCAGGGACTCCGCCATGTCGGCGATGGTCCGCCGGCGCTTCGACCACTCCGCCACCAGTTCGTCCGGCACTCCGGCGATGCGGGTGAAGGCCTCGTCACGCCCGTAGCGCTCAATCGTCACCCCGAGGCGGTCCTGCAGTTCGCGCGCCAGCGCGTTCCGGTAGACCGCACCCGCCGCCTTCTTCCAGCGGAAGACAGGCGGGCGGTAGTGCGACCGGAAGACACCGTCAGCAGCCTGGGTAACGTTGAAGACGAGGCAGTGCGTGTGAAGTTGCGGGTCTCCGTCGCGGGACGTCCCGTGCTGGAACATGGCGCCACAGATATCCGCCTTCTCGAAGACGATGTCGCCGCCGCCGGACCTGGTCCGCGTCCACGAGCAGTGCTCGGCGACGATCATGTCGAGCGCCTTCCTGGCCGCCTCGTTGTGCGCCGCCTCGATCCCGGCCCGGGTCTCTTCGTCAGCGATCGCCCACAGGGCGGAAACGGTCTTGTCCGCCGAGAAGGTCATGTCAAGGCCGGGCGAACGCCTCTCGTCGCCGGCGTTGCGAGTGAGGCGATCGCCGCTGTCCGGATCGAAGCCGGCGTAGAGGCGGCGGAACTCCCGAGCCCCGACCGCGCCGCCATCCTCAAGGTCGAACATGCCGTTCGGGTTCCACCATACCCCGTCAGGTTCCTCGCCGCCCTGGTAGTACTGCGCGCCGCCGGTTCCGCCATCGGTCGTCGCGGCGAGGCCCGGTATCGCTCCGCCCGATTCATCGCCAGAGGACGAGAGGCCGGGAAGCTCCATCGGTCTTCCGTCTCCGCCTTCCGATTCGCGACGCCACGTCTTCTGGGCCGACAGGTAGTAGGTGTCGGCGGCCATTCCGTTGACGGTTGCGACCACGAACCGCTCCCGTGTCAGGCCCGCGTTCGCGGCGCGGAGAGCAAGCCGTTGATTGTGAGCATGTTTCGCGGCCTTTCCAGGATTTGCGGGGTAACTGTGGCGACAGTCATCGAGGTCAGATCATCACGTAGTGTAATATGTCTCACTTTTAGTGAACAGGTGTGAAATCATTTTGCGTTCCAGTAATGACATTGACTCCAGCATCCGGTCGTGTCAACCCGTTCCCCGTTCGCGTGCCGCTCAGCAGTATGGGAGGTTTCGTCGCCAGTGCCGGCGTCCGGCGTTTGCCGGGGACCATCGACCGAAACGGAACGCGGAGTGACAGTGGGCTGCCGGCCATCCCGGTAGCCGTGCGGCCAGAGGACGTTGACGCCGCCGTCCGGCCCGGCAAGATGAGGCCGTCAGACAGGGAGACAGGACGCGCGATGCCACGCACCTTCGTTGAAGCACACCTCGATCTGCCGGCGATCGAGGCGGACATTGCCGCGATCAAGCCGCTGTCGATCACACTCGATGGCGTGCTGGAGCTTTTAAAGCCGCAGATCATCGCGGCCAGTCGCCGCGGCGTCACGCCCGAGCAGATCCGCGACAGCCTCAAGACGCACGGGATCATTGTGTCGGCCGCGGCCATCGCTAGGATCGCCGCCGGTGACGATGCGCCGCCGAAGAAGAAATCCAGCAGGCAGGCAACGAATGCGACTCAGCCGCCAGCGCCGGCTGAGCCGGCGGCGGGCGACGCCGGAGCGGAACGCTCCCTCGTCTGAGTGTCAGGTTGAGGCCTCGCCTCCTCCGTCGCCAGACTGCTCCGCTAGGAACTCCTTCGCCTCGGTGACCCAACCCTCGCTGATCCGGGCAGCCGCGACGGCGTCCGCGCGCGAAGGAAAGCCGTACCCTATGGGAACGCCGTTCGCGGCGTCGCAGAGGAACCACCGCTCGCCCTCCTCTCCGTCCTCCACGCCGCTGCTGATCGAGAACCCGAGGCCGGCAAGCCAGGCGTTCTCCTCCTCTTCGGTCATGGCCGGGGCCTCGCTGCCTTCGGCGGCGGCCGCCTTGCCGTCGTCCCGTCCGTCCACATCCGTCATGTCTTGGTGCTCCCTCACTATCCCGTGCCATCCGGCGGCAGCGTGCCACTGCAAACCGCTGGCGCCAGACTACAGTGCTTCCTTCGTACGGGCGAGGAGACCTGGCCGTCATCGCAAGCGTCAACCATCGCCCGCCGTGGCAACACCCGGCTCCAAAGCGACAAGGCGGACGGCATCGCCGGCGAGCCAGCGCACCAGTGCGCGATCGGGATCGCCCGGATCTTCAAGGCTCTCGTACCAGCAATGCCGCCAGTCCTCGGCGCCGTACCCGGCGAACAGCATCAGATTGAGCGGATAGCCCTCGCTGTCAGAACAGCGCCGGACGTCGCCGCGGAAGAAGCTCACCGGCTTGCGCCAGGCGATCGCGAGGCCAACCTCGACCATCACGCCCTCGTCCGGAGAACGGCCGTTGACGACGGCGAAGACGCCATCGGCCTGGGGCACCGCGTTGACGTCGGCCCGGCCGATGCGCCACGCCCACTGCGGTGAATCGGGCTCGGTCCCATCGGCCGCGGCGAAAGGTTCCCGCACTACGGCGCCGAGATCCTCAAGCGCGGTGACGCGGTCATGGAGAGGCCCGGCGGTGAGGGACCGCGAGAACCCGTAGTCGTTGGCGAGGTGGAGAGTCGGTTTCGTCATCGCCGTCCTTTCCACCTGGATCATGTCCCGGCGCACGCCAGGAGGGCCCGGTGGGCCTGGGCGATGTCGGCGGCCGGGATCCGGCTCCACACCGACCGCCATCCGTTCGAGATCGGGGCCCCTTCGCCGAACCTCGCTTGCATCAGTTGCAGGACGTCGTCGCGATCATCGACGACGGGCGAGTGAAACCCGCTCCGCCCGCCGCGCGCCACCTGCACCATCGGAACGGCTGCCGCTTCGAGCGCCGCCATCCCGTCTCCCTGGCCTCGGCCTCGGAGCAGAATCACCGCTCGCCACGCGCGGCGTCGATGCTGGTCCGCTCGTGGAACCCACCACCCGGAACGTGGTAGATCCGCTCGCCGTCGCTGGCAATGTTGCCCTTGATGACGCACCCCAGCGCCAGTCCCAGGGCACCCCCCGCCGGGGCAGGGGCGGCTCCCGCTCGCCGCCCCTGGCAAGGTGGCCTTGAGTCGCCCCCCCCCGCCCCAGCTCCGGGGCGCCCCATCCCCCCTCGCCAGTCCCCACGCCCAGCCGCTCTCCCCGCCAGCTCCTCCGCCACGCGATCCCGTGCCGCAGAGTCCCCGTCGCCCATCCGACCGTCAGATTCGCTACGGCCAGGCTGCACGGAACCTTCCAGTGGGAGAGAAGCCGCCGCAAGTCGACGTCACGCGCCACCGTCCTCGCCCGGATAGAACCCCGCCTGCAGGCGGGTCCGCGATTCTCGTCCGGACCGAGGTCGATCCAGGCCTTGTCGCCGAGGCCGCTTTCGGCCTCGTGGCTTCGTCGGACATCAACCTGGAAGTACACTGCGATGTCCTCAGCGCACACCCGCACCACCGGCCTCGCACCCGCGCCACGCCAATCGGTCTCGCGAGACAGCGCCACCAGAAATACGAGGACGTCAACCTCGACCCCGGAGAGCCCGCGCTGCCACGGGACATCACGCTGGCCGAGACGCGTGACCGGGAACGGCTGCACGTTCTCGCCCTGGTGCCCGACGCCCTTGCCGGTCTCTCGGGCGTGGTGCGACCCGACACCATTCCGGCGCTGCGCTGAGGTCATCCAAGCCCATCACTGCTTCCCTCACCGCGATCCGCCGAAAGCGCCCAAGAGGTTGTCGCGCTCGAAGATTCCTCCCACGTCACCGTGGTCGCTCCCATAGAAACGCCCCTCGATCGAGCCAGCAGCACCCCTCGCCTGGAACGCGCCCTCGTCCACCGGGATGTTCTCCCAGCCGAGATCGTCCCTGGCGTCTCCATGCACGTCCTTGATGGCGCTGAACGCGATATCGACAGCGGGGATCTCGAAGTCGTCGATATCGATCACGGCCTCGCCCGAGATGCGCTCCCCGGTCCGGGTGTCGATAGCGACGATGGCCCCCTGCCAGACACCGCCACCGATCCTGGTGGGCGTCGTGCCGGGCGAAGCGCCGAAGGAGACGGTCACCGTGTCATTCACCACCGCGAACACGCTGTCGTCCAGCCAGCGGCCGTACACGTGCGCATCATCGCCGCGGAGCATCCGGTCGGCGAGTGCGCCGACGTCCAGTTCGCCGGAAGCGATCGAGATGAAGGTGTCCTCTCCCTCGAGCCGCCCGCCTCGCCGCCAGTTCCACGGTTCGACAAACTCCCCGAGATGGATCCCACGCCTCTCCGTCCGGGCCTCTTCCTCCTGGCCCACATAGTCCTCGGCGTACCGCCGGTAGGCCAGGGCCCAACCCTGGTCCACGAGCCAGGCATTCAGATCCTCGCCGCCCGACGAGCACACCCCGATCGTGCGCCCGTAGACGTCGGTTTCGCTGCCCGCGCAACTCATGCCCGCGGCCCGCGACTCGAGCGCTTCCGTGGCCGCTTGCCCGCACGCCCAGGTCCGTCCCCAGGCGCGGCAGGTCTGGTCCGTCTCCGGCGCATCGATGCCGTGCAGCCGCCAGCGCGTCCCGTCGATGTCGACCGTGTCCGCGTCGATCACCCGGACGGTCGGCCGCAGCGGTTCGTCCATGGGCGACGATTCACCGACGTCCGTCGGGACATTCCCGCCGCCGCCACCGCACGCAGCCACCAGGGCGCACGACGCGACGATGGCGGCTGAAGCCCGCGCCGCCCGCCACCATCCCGGCGGGCATCGCCATGTCTTCCAGGCCCTTCGGTCTTCCGCCGTCACCTTCTTCGCGTCATCGCTCATCGTTCAGTCCTCCGGTTGCGTGTCGTCGTCGAACTCCAGGGGTACGGCGATCAGGACTTCCAGTGACAGCAGGAGCCGGTCGCACTCGACGGCCAGCTCCGCCAATGTCGCGTAGAGGCCTGACTCTTCCACCTCGCCCTGGGTACTCTCCCGTCCAAGACCATCCGCCCGCCACTCGATCGCAGCGCGCAGATAGTTCACCACCCGCCTCGCCGCCATGCCCGCCACGACCATGCAGCAGATGGTCTCTCAGCGGTCCAGCAGCGGCCGCAGGCAGAGCTCGTCCGTCTCACTCCCCACCAGGGGAGAACCCGCACCGCCGCCCGCTCCGCCGTTCGCACCCGCGGCCATGCCGATCCACCCCTTGCCGGCGAGACTGCGCTCGGCCTCCACGACCCGCCGCGCATCCATCTGGTAGTACCCGGCAATGTCCACCGCCCTCGCCTGCACCCGCGGCCATGCCTTCGTTCCCCGCCATTCGCGGGTCTGGGTCACCGCCACCAGGAAGGAGAGCACGTCGACTTCATCGGCAGAGAGCCCGCAATCACGCCCTACCGCCATGATCGCGCCGAGCAGGTCGTCCTTGCCCACGCCCGCCGGCAGACCACCCGCCGCGTCGAAGAAGACACCCGGATCTCCCGACTTCAGCGCCCGGTCGATCCGCTCACTCATCCTCATTGCCATGCCGCCACCCCGTCTCGATCTTGAGTTCACCGTCACCTCTCGCGCGGTCCTCCCGGTTGATCAGCGCCAGCACGTTGCCCGCTTCCTGCGCAGTCGAGGAGCACCGCCCGCGCCGCCGCGTTCTCGTCTGCCGCCACACCTGCCGCGCGATCGGCGCCAGGCTGGTCGTCGGTTGCCGGCCCTTCGCCATTCCTCATTCTCCCTTACTGCGTTGCCCACTTGCGCAACTGCGCAATTGCGCAATTGCGCATCGCTTCTCCACCCGTCACTCCAGGCATGTCTTCGCGACGCCCGTCCGTTCATCCTCGCACGGTCACGATGTCCGTCCTCTCGTTCGTCCGCTTTCCCGCCGCATAGTCGGCCGCTGCCAGGACAAGGAGCGTCCGGTGGAGTCGTGATCCAACGGAGTTGCGTGGTCATCCGTTCTCTCCTGTCCGATGTCGCCGGCCTTGCGGGCCCTATGCCCGGAACCCCTGTCCCAGTGCCCGCCGCTGCATGCGCGCCTCCGCCAGGTCCGCCATCGCCAGGCGCCGGTGCGTTTTCGTCTGGACGCGCCCGACGAAGGCCTCGGCGGTGAGGACGTCCTCAGGCCTGGCCGCCGCCAATGCCACCTCCGCCTCGATGGCGGCCCTGATGCCGGGCACATCGAGATCGAGACGCCCCGCCCGCGCGAGCAGCGACTTCGCCGCTTCCCGCCACTGAGCGTGATCGTCGGAGGAAGGCCAGCGGCCGCGAAATGCCAGCGCTTCCCTGGCGAAACTCCGCGCCTCCTGCACCCACAGGTTCGCCTCGTAGCGTTCGCACGCGGTCATTGCCTCTTCGCGCGAAACCCCCTGCGCCAGGTCCGGACCGCCCGGGCCATCCGGATACCTGCCACCGCCCCATGTGGCCCCCGTCTCGTCGCTTGCGGAGACGTGATACTCACGCCGCACCCCGCCTGCGCCGGGCGGCCCCTCGCCGTACGCGTAGGTCAAGTGTTCGGGCCAGATCTCCTCGATCTCTCGCCACTCGATCAGTTGCAGCCCCCGCGCATCCTTTCGGACCCGTTCGATGAAGGCCTCGGCGGTGAGGACGTCCGCCGGCCGGGCCGCCGCCAGAGACACCTCCTCCTCGACGGCGGCCCTGACGCCAGGCACATCGAGATCGATCTCCGTCACCCTCCCGATCAGAGATCGCGCCTCGGCTCGCCAGGCACCTTCGCCGTCAGACAAGGGCATGCGCCCGCGAAACGCCAGCGCATCCCTGGCGATACTCCGCGCCTCCTCCACGCACAGTCTCCCCTCGTGGCAGAGACACGCCTCAACGGCCTCGTCGCGGGTAACGCCCCTCGCAATCTCCAGGAACGCTCCATCCGGCAATTCACCCGGCTCAGAGACGAGGGCGCCCCATGCCACCGCCTCCACGCCTGTCTCGGGGCCCGAGACCTGGTAGCGGCGGCCGCTCATCGCAAGGCCGGACAGGCCCACCGCTCCGTCCCGGTGTCCGTGGTCCTCCCAGTTGATCATTGCCATTCTCCCTTCCTGCGTTGCGCAATTGCTCGACTACCCGTCAATCCGGGCAGGCCTCCTCGATCAGCTCGCGCACGATGTCGGCCATGCGCCGGTCGTCCCGCGCCGCCGCTATCCGCAGCCGGCGGTGCTGGTCGGGCGTGAGCTCGACCGTGAACCGCTTCATCCGCCCGCCGTCGCCCTTCACCCACTGTTCGGAGGCCCGCGCTTCCCGGTCCCGCTGCGAGCGCCGCGGCCGCGGGTCGATGCTGACGATCTTGCGCGTCATGCCGCCGCCCTCCGGATATTGGTGACGAGCGCCATGACCTCGGTCGCGAGCGAGCGGGCCTCGGCCGCCGCCGCCGAGCCGGGCGCGGACTCCATCACCGCCAATCCCGTGGCGGCGCTCTCGGCAAAGGCGACGCGCTGCGTGATGTGGGTCTCGAGGACCGGTACCGGCCACTCGCCCAGCGCCTCGGTCACGTCACGGCCGATCACCGTGTTGGCGATTCGCCGGCTGACGACGAAGCGGGCATCGAGTTGATCGCGGTCGATCCTCGCCTCCGCGACGAGCTCGACGAGATCGCCAGCGGCCCAGACGTCGTAGGGCGAGGGCTGTACCGGGATAACCACCAGATCTGACGCCACCATCGCCGAGCGGGCGATGTTGGCGAGCGACGGCGGTCCGTCGATCACCACCGCGTCCACGCCGGCGGCGAGCCGCGGCACCTGCCTATGGAGCACCGGCCGCGGCATACCGACCACGGAAAAGAGCGGCGGCTTCCGGCGCGCCGCCAGCCAGTCCAGGGCCGAGCCCTGTGGATCGGCATCGACGAGAATGACGTCGAGGCCTTCGAGCGCCAGGCCCGCGGCCGTGTGGACGGCGAGCGTCGTCTTGCCGACGCCGCCCTTCTGGTTCAGGAACGAGACGATCATGGGTGGCTCCTTTCTGCTGGTGCGGCGGGTTGCGCAGGTGTGCAATTGCGCAAGAGCGCAACGTGGTCGCGTCGCGGCCGCGTGGCCGCGGTCTCGCCCGCCGGCCCGCGAACCGCTATAAGGGGCCTGCGCCAGGTGCTGAGGGGGCGACCGGCGCCGTGGCCGACTTCGGCCGCGTCATCACGCAGATCCGGGGTTTCAGTGTGTTCGACATTACGGGCAAGCGCGTCGCCCTCTACGCCCGCCATTCCACCGCCGGCCAAGACCGATCGGTTCCGGCCCAGATCCATCGCCTGCGGGCTGTCGCCACGGCCGGCGACGCGACGGTGGTGGCGGAATACGCCGACGAGGCGGTCACCGGCGCCGTGCTCCGCACCCGCGCGGCGGTCCAGGACATGCTGGCCAACGCAGCCGACGGCGACTTCGAGGCGGTCCTGATCGAGGATCTTTCGCGAATCTCGCGCGACCAAGCTGACGTGGCGACGATCCACAAGCACCTCAGTTTCCATGACGTCGCACTGGTCTCCGTCACCGAGGGCGCGATTGGCGCTCTGCACATCGGCCTCAAGGGGACGATGAACTCGCTGTTCCTCACGGACCTTTCCGACAAGGTGCGCCGCGGTCAGTTTGCCGCCGTCCGCACCGGCCGCATTCCTGGAGGACGCATCTACGGATACGAGATCGTGCGGCCCGAAGGCACCCTGGAGACTGGGCTGCGGCGCATCGATCCGAAGGAGGCCAGCGTGGTCCGCCGCATCTTCGCCGAAGCCGAATGCGGCAAGGCCATCCGCAAGATTGCGGCCGACCTCAACCGCGACGGCATCCCGTCGTCCAGGGGAGGGAGGTGGACCGCCACCACGATCCTCGGCGACCGGCCGCGCGGTCGCGGCCTCCTGCGCCTCCCCATGTACGTCGGCCGCGTCGTCTTCGGCCGCTTCCGCACCGTCCGTCACCCCGTCACCGGCCAGCGCATCCACCGCCTCCAGCCCCAGTCCAAGTGGCTCCCGACCCCCGCGCCCCCACTCCCCCCCATCAACGCAGCACCAGTCCACCCCATCCCCCGCCTCCAGCCCCAGTCCAAGTGGCTCGTGACCGCGGCGCCCGAACTCGCCATCATCAGCGAAGAGCAGTTCGACCGCGTCCAGCAGCGCATAGACGGCGACCAGTCGCGCCCGCCACCTCGCCGGCGGCGGAAGGCCGGGTCTCCACCAGGGACCAACAGCCCGCCCCGCTACCTGACGAGCGGGCGCACCTGGTGCGCCAGTTGCGGCGGGCGCGTGACGACCGCCCACACTGGCTACATGGTCTGCCGCAACTGGAAGGAGCACCGCGCCTGCGACCAGCGCCACCTCTTCCGCCGCGAGCTGATCATCGAGGCGACGCTGGACTACTTCACGTCGACCCGCTGCACCACTGCCGCCCACGCCGCATTCCGGGGTCTGCTCCCCACCGCCGCACGCTCCCGTTCCGCGCATCGCGCGATCGACACCGCAACCGACTTCGTCGAGCGCGCCCGGGCCGCAACCGCCGGCCTCCCCGCCGCAAGCCCGGGGAGCGGGCCGGGGCCGCAACCGACGGCCTCGCCGCCGAAATCGCGGAGATCGTCGGCATGGGCCGCGTCAGGGACCATCTCGCCACCTGCGACTGCGACATCGCCGCGCTGCAGGACAACCTCCAGCGGCTGCGCATCGTGACCGCGGGCACGCTGCCAATCCTCGGATCCCGAAGCATTGCCGCGGCCCTCCAGGCTCGCGCTGCCACAGCAGTGGCGCGGATCCGCACCGGCATCGCCGCGAAGGAGGAGACCGAACTCATCGAGAGCCTCGTCGAGAGCATCCACGTGTCCTACCAGGGACCGGGCCGTCAGGGCCTCAAGGTCAGACCGGTCATTGCGGCCCATGCGGCCTACCATGTCGGTCTGGCCGAGGTGGACCCGGCCTTGCTGCGCGTCCCGCGCCGCGGCCGCTCTTCGGCCACCACGGCTGCCAGGCGAGGGGCCGCGTAGGCCCACCGCGCTTCCCTCCACTGGCGCGTCCGCTCGAGACCCCAGACCGATCGGTGGAGGTGGAGGTCACCCGTTTCGGCTCGTTTGACGCAGCCCGCCACGAACCCGCTGGGGTTCCAGACGAAACTCGCCTTGTCCTGGCAGCGGCCGTCGATGACGGCGACCAGCACCGCCGCCGCCCTGATGCCCAGCACGTCGACCGCCCGGCGCCAGGCCGTGTCGCGGATGCCCAGCGCCAGGCGTTGTTGCTGGACGGCCCACCCGAGTTCCCTCCATCCGGGGTCGTCGCCGACGATACGCCGGAAGGCGGGGCTCGCCACCGCCGCCACCCGGCCCGGCTGCAGGTGCCGGACTCCAAAATCCCCTTCGGGATCGATGAGATCCGAACCGGGCGCCCTGACGCCGGTTGCCCCGGGTCCGGCGTCCTGACCCTGCCACGCCCGTGAGATTCGCTCCGGGGAATGAACGACCGTCTCCTGCAGGACGCGCGGGATCGCTCTGCGCGCCTTCATCCGGCCCAGCGCCCGACGCAGTTCCCGGTCGCCCGTCCGCCCACTGAGGACGAGCAGGCGCCCGTCGGCCCAGACGGCGCAGAACCGGGAGAGGCGCTGATATTCGGCGGGGCACGGCACGGGCCGCTCCGCCGCCGGGCTTCCCGTCCGGGGAGGGGCGGTGATATGGGGGGGGGACCGCCCCGGGCCGCCCCGCCGCTGGGCTTCCGGTCCGGGAAGCGCCCGCTTCGGCGTCTCGGAGGGCGCCGGGCTCGCAGGACTCCCTGGACTCGCCGCAACCTGCCGTCTCCCGGACCGCCGCGGGATCCGGCTTCAGGCGCTGGCCGTCGCCGCTGCGGCCATGGCCGTGTTGGTTTCGTCCAGGCCCGTTATCGCCAGCCGGGTCAGGCGGCCCGGCGATGCAGGCCTCGCCGGCCGGGTCCGCGGCGCCGCCCGATCGGGGTGGGCGATTACCATTTTCAGGTAACGATTCAACGTGTATTGGTATGCGGGTACGGTTTTCCGTACCCTCGGCGTCCGCAAAACCGTACCCTCCACCCGATCCATCCTCCGCCCCGTCGGCCGCCCCGCACCCGCGGCAACCATCGTCGCTGTGGGCGGGCACCGTGGCGCAATTGCGCAAATGCGCATCCGGGCCGACGTCATCCACTGCCCCGCCGCCGCCGGGATCCTGGAGTTCGGCGACCAGCGCGTCCCGCATCGCCAGGAGCCGGTCGCGCCCGTCGACGAGCACCGCCAGCGCCGCCGTGCCCGGGAGCGGGCGTTCGTCCAACTCGCACTCCCGTCCGAGCGCTGCCGTCAGCTGCCTGATCTCGCAGCGCAGCGAGAGCGATTCCGCGCGCGCCGCCTGCTTCATCCGCTCATCGGTCGCCGCGGCCCTCGCCGCGTCGGCGAACTCCGCGCAGGCGACGGCGAGCGGCCGCAGGTCGACGCCCCAGGCTTGCGTCACCCGGCCCGTCCCGGGATCCCTCGAGCCCCATCGTCGGCGGGACCCGGAGTCCCTGTGGGCGATGGCGCCCTTTTCGACGAGGCTGCGTTCGACCGCGTTGATCTGACCGCGCTGGACCCCGAGATCCGCCGCCATCGCCGCCACGCTCTTCCACACGACCGGCAACCCGTCACCGTCCCGCCAGTCGTCGTCCCCGGTGTGCCGGACCAGGTAGACAAGCCGCCGGACCTCGGTCGGGGAGTACCCGCACCGCGGCCCTCCATTCTTGATCACGTGCACCAGCTCGCCCCTGTCCATCCCGGCCGGCAGGCCTTCGAATTGCGCCGCCAGGCGGCGGCTCGCGATGGCGGCCGGGGTGATGGTCCGCAAACCCGGCAAGGAACTCTGATTCGTCATGTCTGTCCCCGCGAATGGGGGAGACGCCCTGATGGAATTTCGCAGGAAGGGGTTGACGACAACCACCCTCGGGGGCATTATTGCGGCACGAACGATCTTGCCGCGGCCTTCTTCTCCGAGGGCCGGGTATGTCAACTGAGTTTGAACGGCCTTCGCGTTGCTGCGCGGAGGCCGTTTTCCTTTGAGAATTCGTGGTCGTATGGCGCTCCCGTTGACGTTGAGCGCGCTCGACCAGGCGTGGCATCGGCGGGGTGTTTCTGGCGGCATTGCCAGCCCCTCGCCCAGGCGTGCCATCGGCGGGATTTTCCGGGCAACATTCCCCCCCGCCTGCCGCATCGGTATCATGAGGGCATGATTCCGATGCACCTTATAGGGTGGTGCAAAATACTGGCGACCTCTTGGGGACGCCATGCAACTGATTGTTACAGTGCGTTGTTCCCACGATTCGCCACTGTTGTCCATGACCGCATCTCCAATGCCGGTCCCGGGCTGTCTGCCGTCATGCGTCCATCATGTGCTGGTCTGAAGGCTCGCATCGCCGAGTTCCGTTGCCACTTCGATCCGGGGTTCAATGGCATGCCTGGCGCACCCACCGGATGTCGCCGTAGGCCATGCGACAATCCTCAATGCACCTGTGAAGGATGACTTCGTGCCTGTGCGCCGGTGACTGACACACCATCCACGGGGCGCATCCCTTGTACCCATCCGGCGCATGGTGATCGCCCGTGTCGGCGAAGGGCCGCCCGCGGGTATACTGTGTTGGGCGCGGGCTATCGGAGGCCCATGGCGATCCGGTTCCCGCAGTCGCGCGTTGCGATGGAGGACGATTTCGATGATACGCGGGCTTTACGACGACGCATGTCTCCGGGCGCGTGCGATCGGGATGATGCTTGCCGCGACGGGCATGGTGCTGACCGGTGCAGTTGCGGCACCGAATGCTGCCAACGCGGACGAGGTCACCGCGCTCAAGATCGGATTGCTGATGGACCTGAGCAGCGGTTCAGCCGAGGTCTGGAGAGACCGGCAGAGGGCGTTCGAACTCGCGATCAAGCATGTCAACGCAGGCGGCGGCGTGTTCGGCTTGCCCGTGGCCGCCGCGGTCGGCGACGCCACGGCGAACCCGGAGAAGGCGGTCGCAGCGGCACGGCATCTCGTCGAGGTCGAGGGCGTGCATGCCATCGTCGGCCCCAATGCCAGCGCCAGTGCGCTGCCGATCGCGGCACGGATGATCGGCCCGGCCGGTATCCCCACGATCAGCTTCTCGGCCACGTCGCCGGAACTGACTGGAGTCGCCGACAGCGATTTCCTGTTTCGAACCGCGCTTTCCGACATTTCCCAAGGGCCCGTCCTCGCCCGCGTCGCGCGTGAGCAAGGCTTCGACAATGTCGGCCTGCTGTTTGTCGACGACGCTTGGGGGCGAGGCCTTGCCGGCGCTTTCGAAGCGGCCTGGGACGGTGCCATCAAGGACGTCCCGGTGGACCGCGATCAGACCAGCTTCCTTTCCGCCTTGCGCGAGTCCGCGAGCGCAGACGCGCAGGCCCTGGTCGTGATCGCGTTCGAGTCGGCGGCGCTCGCCATGGTCCGCGAGGCGATCGACCACGGTCTTTACGACAACTTCGTCTTCGGCGACGCGGCCAAACGGCCAAGCCTGGTCCGCTCGCTGGGCGGAGACCGCCTCGGCGACATGTTCGGCACCGGGCCCGCGTCGGCGCCGGCCAGCGCTGCGTCCGCCGCATGGGAGGCGGCCTATCTCGCCGAATACGGCGCCCTGCCGGTGCTCTCCTACGTCAAGGAAGCCTATGACGCCACGGTCGCTCTGGCGCTTGCTGCCCAGGCTGCGGGCCGGACGGACGGCACCGCAATCCGCAACCGGCTGCGTGCGGTGGGCGGTTCGCCGGGCACCGTCGTGTTCGCCGGCCCGAGGGGTGTCGCCGAAGGGCTTCGCATTCTCGCCGACGGTGGGGAGATCGACTACGAAGGTGCGTCGGGCAGTGTGGACTGGGACGAGAACGGTGATCTGCGTCGCGGCCATATCGGCATCTGGCGCTTCACCGAGGACGAACGGATCGAGGAGGTCCGGGCGGTGGCATTCGAGAGATAGGATTCCCGGTTTCGACGTCACTTGGCGACCGCTGTCGCCAAACGGCGTCGAGGACGATTGCAGCACGTTCAGGACTTGTGGAAATCCTGCATTCGGCTTGATGACTGATCCCGCGCTTTGCACATGTCCGACTTGGGAGAAGTCCCATTTGCACAGATGTTGCGGAGTATTGTTACACCATCATGGAAAACACCCCGGCGTCGGTCCGGGAACGCACGGCGACTGACGGATAGTCAGCATCCGTCGGCAAGATGGCTTGCGCACCCGGTCAGCGCCACATAGTCGTCTTCGATCACCGAGACGCCAAAACTCTTCATGAAGCCACTGAAACGACCCTTGTCACGGAATGCCTCGACAAAGCCGAGATCTCTCAGACAGGGAGCAATGGCGCGAGACACTCCGCCCGCGAGGTATATGCCGCCAAATGGCAGCGTCGTGAGTGCGAGATTGCCGGCGAACACTCCGAGCAGGCGGGCGAAGACGCGCAATGTCGCTACGGCACGCGGGTCGCAGCTGGCGAGAGCCTGCACGATGTCTGTGGCGCACATCTTCGAAGGCATGTCCTCCGGATGTCCCAACCAGGCGTGAATGTTCTCGATCCCGCGCCCCGACAAGACGTCCTCGACACCGGCAAATCCGTATCTCGTCTCGATGAACTGTGATAGGCGCAGGTCTGCGTCGTTGCCGACGGGCAGGTTGACGTGACCGGCTTCGGCCGGAGCCACGTAGCGTCCCGAAGCAAGGTGATGAACCACCGCAGCGTTGAAGCCAGTGCCGACGCCGATCACGAGTTGCGCGGCACTGCTTCCGGCTCCGGACTGCGGCATGATCTCGCGCAGATGCGAAGGCGCGATATGACCCAGAGCGTGGCCCTTGGCCTGCAAGTCGTTCAGCAGCGCAACGGATCCGGTTCCAGTGGCTCGGGCAATCCCTGCGGTGTCAATGCGCCAATCGACATTGGTGAGTTCGGCGACGCCGTCCCGGACCGGACCGGCAACGGCGACACAGGCCATGCCGCACGCAACCCTGCCCGCAGTTGCCAGGTAATGCCCGAGCAGCGACGTGAAGTCACAATGATCGGCATTTCGGTACCTGCGAATCGAACCGGGAAGAACGACCGGTCCCTCGGCGAGCGCCACCCGAGTGTTGGTGCCGCCGACATCGGCGACAAGTGAAGTCATGTCACATGGGCGGGGCGTCACGGTCCGGACAACTGCGGCAGTTCACGAGGCGAGATATTGACAACCGAACTGTAGGCGATGGCATCGCAATGTGCCATGCAGACGGTGTCTCCTCCCTGCGCGCCATGTCAGCGCCGATCATGCCGTGGCGCCCCGGTGTCACCCGTGACTGGCAGCATCTTGTGGACTCCCTCTTCGCCCGACGGTTTCCAGCGCCGCATCGAGGTCGATTTTCCCGAACAGGCCGTGTCACAGTTTGTTGTAACCCCCTGTCGATGTCGCCAATGGGGCAGCACCGACGCTGCCGGTGGTCATGTCAAGCCAGCTCGTTGCGAACCATCATGCGCGATGGTGTCACGTCCCTTCCCTGTGTGCCGGTTCGTTCCCCTGATTGGCCTCCGGGACGACCGCACCCCAATCTGTCAACCGCATTCGCGACAGTCCCCGGATGATCGTGTCGCGCAGGCGTGCAGGAAGGGCCTGGAGTCCGGGTTTCAAGCCCGTAACGCCCGCGGTGACGGCGTCAGTCGCTGGTGGCGACCTTCAGGCTGCCCGCGGGAGTGTGCAGCCATCGTCGGTCATGGAGAAGGCGTCAACCTCCGGGCTTGAGGGTCGCGGAGGATTGCTGCACAAGTCCGCCACCAGCCAGGAGGTGCATTGGATGACCGGTTCCGCGCTCGAGGCCCACTGCGCTCTCGTCGCCAGAGGCGCCGCCGCCTGGGAAAGAGACAGGCACTATCCCCTCGATGCGATGCGCGAGGCAGGCGGATCGGGACTGGCCGGCATGCTGACGCCACGGGAGTCAGGGGGTCTCGGACTGGCTCTCGGCGAAGCCTGCGACATCGTTTCGCGAATCGCTGCCGAGGACTTTGGCCATGCCTTCGCTCTCAAGGTCCACGCCAACATGACGGCCAGCCTTGCCCGGTCAGGGAGCGAGGAACTCATTGCACGCCATCTCGACGACCTCCTTCATGCGAGGCGGATCGGCGCCTTCCTCCTCACCGAACCCGGTGCCGGCAGCGATGCCGCCGCAATCACCGCATCGGCCCGTCCTGATGGCGATGACTGGGTGCTGAACGGAGAGAAGGCATGGGTCACCAATGGCGTGGCCGCGGGTGTCCTGCTGGTCTACCTGCAGACCGATCCATCCCAGGGGTGGCGCGGCATCGCCGGTTTCCTCGTCGATGCCGACACCCCGGGTATCGCGAGAACCGATCCCTACGTACTTCTCGGCGGCCATTCCGCCGGGGTGTGCGGTTTCAGCTTTTCATCGGCACGGGTGGATCACGCGGCGATGATCCTCGCCCCCGGCGATGCCTTCCGGACCGCGATGCGGGGCATCAATGCCGCCCGGGCCGGAGTGGCCGCGATGTGCTGTGGCATGGCGGGGGCCGCGCTCGACCAGGCACTCGATAGGGTGGCCTCCAGAGACGCCTTCGGTCGCACGATCGGTGACTTTCAGGGGGTGCAGTGGATGCTGGCCGATGTGGCAACGGATCTCAGGGCGGCGCGATTGCTGACCCACGACGCCACCGCTGCCTTCGAGAGCGGCGAGGATGTCCAGGTGGCTTGTGCCCATGCCAAGAAGTTCGCCACACGCATGGCATGGAAAGCGATCAGCGACTGCATGCAGGTCATGGGCGCCCGGGGATTCCGTGGAGATGACGGTCATTCCCTGACGCGCCATCTTGCCTGTGCCCGGATGGCCCATTGGCTCGACGGCGCCACAGAGGTCCAGAACGTCGTTATCGCCCGCAGTCTTGTGCGCTGAGAAGAGCTGTCGCGTCTAGCGGTGCCCCTGATCCGTTCTCATGGCCTCGAGAGCCAGCAGCGCCATGGCAGCCAGCAACACGGCGGCGGCACCCCAGACCGCCACGTCGTGGCGTTCACCAAAGATGATCATGCCCCAGGCGATGCCGGCGAACAGGGCGGCGAACACGCTGAAATTGACCAGCACCCCGCCGGTCCTGCTGATGATCCAGAAATAGATGACGATCTCGACAAGACCGATCAGGGTAAAGAGAACGATACCGGTCTCGGCCGTCGACCATGCGAGATCCGGCAACGGTTCGCCGAACACGATGACCAGTGGCGCCACGAGAATCATGGCGGCGGCGGCCTCGCCAAATCCGACCTGCCAGATATCGAAACCCTCCGGCCAGTGCCTGTCGACATAGATCGATTCGATGCCGTAGCAAAGCGGCACGAGACCGACGAGCAGCATCCACTCCAGGACTCCCAATCCCGGCAGGGAAAGCTGTGGCGCCAGCACCATGACAGCGGCGGCCATGCCCAGCGCCATCGCCACCAGCCTGGTTCGCGACACCCGTTCCGTCCGGGCGAGAAGCGCCACGACGATCGAGATCATGGGCGTGAAACAGACAATGAGCGTGATGACGCCCGCCGGCAGGTGGGGTGCGGCATAGAGCGTGGCCGTCAATGGCAGGGCATAGCCGAGCAGCCCGGTGATGGCGAAGAATTCAATGGACTTCGGCGTCTGGCGAAACGAGGACCGACGCACCAGGAGAATCACGAAGTAGCAGGCGCTGACGAGAAACATGGCGATGAACAGCACCGTCAACTCGTCATAGTCGCCCTCGGCGGCGAGTTTCAGCATCACGAACTGGGCGCCCCACGCGGAACCCTGAACGATGACGGCAAAGACATAGACGAGTTGTCGCATGAATCTGTGGCCGCCGAGATCTGGATAACGGGGATGTGCTTGCCACGACGGGGCGTGCATGGCCATCCTGCCGGTCACGTTGTCGCACCCGCGGCGCCGACACTCAACACCAGGGACCGGTCATGGACCGGCAAGCGGCAAATCACTGGTGACCGTCGGCCGGTCCGGAGGCGGATGGGAGGCTGAAACCGCGTGGAGAGCCTTGAAACGGTCGTCGTCGGCGCCGGTGTCATCGGTCTTGCGGTGGCTCGCGCGCTGGCCAACAGCGGGCGCGAGGTCATGGTGCTTGACGCAGCCGATGCCATGGGAACCGGAATCTCGTCGCGCAACAGTGAAGTCATCCACGCCGGAATCTATTATCCGCCGGGAAGCCTGAAAGCCCGCCTGTGCGTCGCCGGCAAGACCCTTCTCTATGATTACTGCCAATCGCGCACTGTCGAATTCCGCACCTGCGGCAAGCTGATCGTTGCCGTCAGTGACGATGATCGTGACGTCCTCTCGAGCCTCAAGCGACGGGCCGCCGCCAACGGCGTTGACGACCTCGCGATCCTGAAGGCAGCGGATGTGGCCGCCCTGGAACCCGAACTGGAGACGTGCGGCGCACTTTACTCGCCATCGACCGGCATCATCGACAGTCACGGCCTGATGCTGTCCTTGCTGGGAGAGGCAGAGGCAGCCGGTGCGTGGCTGGCCCTGGGCTCGCATGTCCGCAGCGTTGTCGCGCAAGACAAAGTCATGATTCTCACGGTCGGCGGCAGGGAGACCATGATCCTGGAGGCTCGCGAACTGGTGAATGCCGCCGGTCTCGGGGCACAGCACCTCGCATCGGTGACGGCAGGCCTCGATCCCCTTCATGTTCCCGCACTCCATCTCGCCAAGGGAAGTTACTTCACGTTGTCCGGCCCCTCCCCCTTCTCCCGTCTTGTCTATCCAACGCCGGTCGCCGGTGGCCTGGGCGTCCACGCCACCCTCGATCTTGCCGGCCGCTGCCGGTTCGGGCCCGATGTGGAATGGGTGCGCGATATCGCCTACGACGTCGACCCGGCCCGTGCACACGCCTTCCGTGATTCGGTGCGCCGCTACTGGCCCGGCCTTCCCGATGATGCCCTGGCTCCCGATTACAGCGGCATCCGTCCCAAGCTGAGGACTTCGGGGGACTCGGATTTCCGGATCGACGGCCCCGCAGAACACGGAACAGGCGGACTCGTCAATCTCTTCGGAATCGAATCGCCGGGATTGACAGCGTCCCTGGCCATCGCAAGGCTTGTGGTGCGCAAGCTCGACACCTGGAAGAAGAGATGATCGACCTTTACACATGGCCAACACCCAACGGACACAAGGTCCACATCATGCTGGAGGAGACTGGGTTGGCCTACCGCGTCATCCCGGTGGACATCGGCCGCGGCGATCAGTTCGATCCCGCATTCCTTGCCATCAGCCCCAACAACAGGATGCCGGCCATCGTCGACCACGACGGGCCCGATGGCGAGGCGATCAGCATCTTCGAATCGGGTGCCATCCTCATCTATCTCGCCGGGAAGACCGGCCGCTTCATGCCCGATGATACCCGCGGCCGCACTCTCGTCATGCAATGGCTGATGTTCCAGATGGGCGGCATCGGGCCAATGTTCGGTCAGTGCCACCACTTCCGCAACTACGCGCCTGAACCAATCGCCTATGCCATCGATCGCTACACGAACGAAACCGGGCGTCTTTATGGTGTGCTCGACAAGAGGCTGGGCGAAGCCGACTACATGGCGGGAGACTACTCCATTGCCGACATGGCGACCTACCCCTGGACACGCTCCATCGAACGCCAGGGGGTCGATCCGGCAGACTATCCGAACGTGGTTCGTTGGCAGCAACGCCTGGAGGAGCGCCCTGCGGTCGCTCGCGGATGTGCGGTGCTGAGCGACCAGCAGCGCTCGGCGGAAATGACGGATGAGGAGCGCAACATCCTGTTCGGCAATGCACAGTACGAACGGCGGTAGGCTGCACGACGGCTCCGTTCTGGAGAATGGTTCCGGCAACCGCTCGTGCTCCCTTGACGCGGTTCTCGGAAAGTCAGGGCCCGCCGGACACGCGATTTCCTCGTGGCACACGGAATCGAGGTTGTCTGCGAGGACACCTGGGGTGGCGAGCTTTGCACGGCAGCCTGTGCGCACTTCGCAGTCTCGCCACCCTCGGGTTGAGCACGTCAGACCTTCACAGCGACGACTCGACCACCTCCGCCCCGGGTGGCCGACGGCCGGCTCTTCGCCCCCGATGCCCCGGGAGCTTGGCGTCGAACCCGGCTACGACAGCCTCGGTCTTCCCGTTGCCGTCTTCTCCTGATCAGGATCGCATGCGGCCGCCGTTGGCATCCCACAGGCACTGTCCGAGGACCCGTGCCGGGTAACGCTCGCCGTTGATCTCGATCTCCACAGCCGTATCGCCTGCGGCGAGTTCCGTCGGCACGTAGCCCATGGCCACTGACACGTCCGAGTTATGGGCAAATCCCCCGGACGACACGTATCCGACGGCCTCGCCATCCTTCAGGATGGCCTCGTCCGCCGAGACGTCGATGTCACCGGTCTCGACTTTCATCGTGACGAGCTTCCTGGAGGGGCCTTCTTCCCTCATTCTCAACGCCGCCTCCTTGCCGACGAAGTCCTTCGTCCAGTCGATGAAGACGTCGAGGCCACTCTCGGCAGCCGTGAAATCGGGCCGGTAATCGAGACCCCACACACCCCATGACTTCTCGAGGCGCAGGCTCATCAGGGCCCGGGCGCCATACCAGCGCAAGTCATGATCGGCTCCCGCCCGCTCGACCTCTTCGGCAAGCCGCAGCAGGTAGGGCGGCGGTGTGTAGATCTCGTAGCCGAGTTCGCCGGAAAACGAGATGCGGTTGAGAAGTACGGGTACGCCGCCCACGACCATTTCACGGGAATCGCGGAACCTGAGCGCCCCGGCTGTCACATCGTCACGGGTGAGCGCCGCCAGCAGGTCTCTCGACGAGGGCCCCGACAACGCGATGCCGTGAAGGTCCGCCGAGAGATTGCGATAGGTGACGCCGGATTTTGGAAGCGCCGCCTCGAACCAGCGGCGATGGGCGTTCTGCATCACGCCTGACCCGATGACGACAAACCGGTCTTCCGTCAGACAGGCAACCGTAAGGTCGCCGCCGAGCCGGCCCTTCGCTGTCAGCATCGGCGTCAGGGTCAGTCGACCCGTGCCTGGCACACGCCCGGCGAGCAGACGGTCGAGCATGGATCTGGCACCGGGACCATGAAACTCGTGCTTGGCAAAGTTGGCGATCTCGATGGCCCCCACCTTCGTGCGCACCGCATCGACTTCCCTGGCGACGTAGTGATGGGCCCTCGAACGCCGGAAGGTGGGGTCCTCGAATGCATCATCGGGACCATCGGCAAACCACAGCGCATGCTCCAGGCCGAACGCCTGGTCCCAGACGGCGCCCCTCATGGTGAGCCTGTCGTAGAGCGCCGTCGTCATCTGGCGGCGCCCCTTGGGCAGTGTCTCGTTGGGAAAGGTCATGACGAACCGGCGTTCGTAGTTCTCGGCGCTCTTGGTGGTTCCCCAGTCCGGTGTCGCGAAGTCGCCGAAGCGGGCGATATCCATGGCCCAGACATCGATCGCGGGTTCTCCCGAGATCATCCACTCGGCCATGCACAGGCCCACGCCTCCCGCCTGGCAGAATCCGGCCATCACGCCAACGGCCACCCAGTAGTTTCTCATGCCCGGAACAGGACCGATCATCGGATTGCCATCGGGACCGAACGTAAAGGGACCGTTGATGATGTTCTTGATACCGGCTTCGCGAAGCGCGGGAATGCGCTCGAACCCGAGTTCCAGCCTGTCGGCAATGTGGTCGAGCTGCGGTTGCAGGAGTTCGTGGCCGAAATCCGCCGGGGTTCCGCCAACGGACCAGGGTGTGGCATGGGGTTCGTAGGTGCCGAGCAACATGCCGTTCCGCTCCTGACGGAAGTACATGTTGCCCTCGTAGTCGATCCCGGCGGGCAGACGTTCCTCCCGTTCGACGATCTCCGGGATGTCCTCGGTGATGAGGTAGTGGTGCTCCATGGGCTGGACCGGCAGGTGGATGCCGGCCATCCGTCCCACCTCGCGCGCCCACAGGCCGGCAGCATTGACCACGTGTTCAGCGTGAACGGCGCCTGTCTGGGTCACCACGTCCCATGTGCCATCGGCGCGCTGTCTGGTTTCCACAACGGGGGTGTGTGTGCGGAAGTCCGCGCCAAGGACGCGGGCCGCCCGCGCGTAGGCATGAGTCACGCCGGACGGGTCAATGTCGCCATCGAGCGGATCCCACAGGGCTGCGATGTAGCGGGAGGGATCGATCAGAGGATGACGTCTGGCCGCTTCCTCGACGCTGATGAACTCCTGGTCCAGACCCATGTACCGCGCCTTGGATCGCTCCCGCTTGAGATAGTCGTGCCAGGCGTCGTTGGAGGCGAGATAGAAGCCGCCGGTGTTGTGAAGCCCGACGGACTGGCCGGACAGTTCCTCGAGTTCGGCGTAGAGATTGATCGTGTATCCCTGCAGCCTCGAGATGTTGGGATCCGAGGAGATGGTGTGTATCTGTCCCGCGGCATGCCAGGACGACCCCGATGTGAGCTCGTTTCTCTCCAGCAGCAGGGTCTCCTTCCACCCGTGCCTGGCGAGATGGAAGAGAATGGAACAGCCGACCACCCCGCCACCGATGATGACAACCCTGACATGGTCCTGCATATCACTCTCCCGTCATGGGTGATTCAGGAACGCAGGTCCGGTAGCCCCCGTCAAGATGCCGGAACGGTGGAACTTCGCGGTCGCAGATGCCCGCATATGCGGCCTCACTTGCGTGCAGCAAGACATCCTGCGGTCACCATGGCGGTACCCTCAGTGGTGTCCAATACAGGGAAACGACCATCATCATCCAATGCGGCTCGTGTCATGTGCACCGTTTCCCGCCATCACGATCGGTGCTATTGCAGGTTCCTGTTCCTGCCTGATTTCCGGTCTTTCCCCTTGGTTGAGATCATCGAAGAACGACCCCGCGACAGGCTCGCTGTCGAGACGATCGCCCGCTTGTCGCTGGGCCACCGGCTTGTCGACAGTCCGGCGGCGCGGCTGCGTCAGGGTTCCCGCAAGATCGCGGAACTGAGCCTGGTGGCGCTTGAAGGAGGCTGCGTCGTCGCCACCATCCGGTGCTGGCCGGTGCTGATCGGAGCAGGAACCCGGGCGATCCAGATGGGTCCCGTCGCCGTCGATCCCGACCACAGGGGCCGCGGCATCAGCCGGGTGCTGATCAACACCACCCTGGAACGGGCGCGGGCCCTCGGGCACCGTATCGTGGTTCTCATCGGCGACGCCGATCTCTACGGACGCTACGGGTTCGAGCCCGCGCTGCCACGGGACATCACGCTGGCCGAGACGCGTGACCGGGAACGGCTGCACGTTCTCGCCCTGGTGCCCGACGCCCTTGCCGGTCTCTCGGGCGTGGTGCGACCCGACACCATTCCGGCGCTGCGCTGACACGACCCGGTGCCCGTGGTTCCTCAAGCGCCGGAAAGTTCCCGGCGCATGGTCGCCACTGTTTCGGGGAGCGACGTGAGACGATCGCGCCGGTGGCGTTCGGCGGCCAGGATGGACTTCAGTACGGCAAGGCTGTCGTCGACATCGTGGTTGACGATGACATAGTCGAAGGTCTCCCAGCTCGCGAGTTCGCCCACGGCATCACGCATGCGGCGCTCCATGTCCTGCGGCGTTCCGGTACCCCGCGCGGCGAGCCTGCGCTTGAGTTCCGCTGCCGAAGGAGGCAGCACGAAAACCAGGACGACATCGTCCCCGAGGGACCGGCGAAGCTGGGCCGCACCCTGGCAATCGATATCCGACACCACGTCTCGGCCCCGGTCCAGGACCATCTCGACCGGTTTCCTCGGGGTTCCGTAGGAATTGCCGAAGACCGTGGCGTGTTCGAGGAGTTCGTCCTGGTCGATCATCTCCCGGAAGCGCCCGTGATCGACAAAGTGAAGGTCGCGGCCGGCCTCTTCTCCCGGCCGGGGAGCCCGTGTGGTAACCGAGACCGAAAACGTGATGTCGCCGTCCTCGTCCGCCAACCGGCGCACCAGCGTCGACTTGCCGGCGGCCGACGGAGCGGACAGCACCAGCATGAAGCCCCGGCGGGCGTCCTCCGGCACCGGACTACTCTCCACCCCGTGTCCGCCCGTGCGGGTGGCCGGCGGCGGCTTTCAGGCAGGGAATCGCGAGCATCTCAGCCTATTCCACGTTCTGGGCCTGCTCGCGCAAGCGGTCGATGGCCACCTTGAGGCTGATGGCGGTGTTGGTCAAAGGCGCGGACTGTGACTTGGATGAGAGCGTGTTGGCCTCGCGCAGCAATTCCTGACAGAAAAATCCCAGCTGGCGCCCGGGACTCGCCTGTCCGAGCAGGTCGCGCACCGCCGAGGCATGGACCGTCAGGCGGTCGACTTCCTCTCGAACATCGGCACGCGACACGAGGAAGGCGACTTCCTGGGCGAGTCTCGCTTCATCCATCGCGGGATCGTCGACAAGTTCACGCACCCTTTCGTCAAGGGCACGGCGGATGCGTTCGGGCTCGCCGCAGGCTTCGTCATGCGCCAGTGAAACGAGGTTGTCGACGTCGTCCAGCAGGCCACCGATGATTCCAGCCAGACTGGCGCCCTCCCCGAGGCGGGATGCGACCAGGCGATCGAGAACCGCCTCGAGATCTGAGGTCAGCTCATCGGCCATGGCGGCGGTATCCGTCTTTGCGCCAACGGTGACAACCCCCGGGACCGCCAGCAGTCCGGCGAGCGCTGCCGCCGAAGGTGGGCCCGCACGTTTCTCCACGGCTTGAACAAGGTCATCGAGAACGGTGTGGTTCACCACCACACCCATAACTTCGTCGGGCTCCAGCACCAGGGAAAGCGAGATACTGCCCCGCGTCATCAGCCGGCCGGCCCGTTCCCGGGCCACGGGTTCCAGCCACTCAAGGCCGCCTGGAACCCGGCAGCGGACATCGAGTCCCTTGCCGTTGACACTGCGTGCGGTCCATGTCCAGGCGCGACCGGCCACACTGGCGATACCCGTCATGCCCTGAAACGCCACGACCCGCCTCCGACTGCGCAAGGGTGACGGGTGATATCATGGGCGCTTCACCTGTGTCACTCTCGCCGCGAAGCCATGACCCGACCTCCGTCCTCCATCCTCGTGACCGGCGCATCCAGCGGCATCGGAGCCGCCCTTGCCCGGGTCTATGCCGCCCCGGATACCACGCTCTTTCTCGGCGGGCGCGATGGATCGCGCCTCGAAGCGATTGCGGACGCCTGTCGTGGTGCCGGCGCCTGCTGCATCGCGGAAACGGTCGATGTGACCGATCGGGAAGCCATGGCGGACTGGGTGGCGGGCTGCGACGGCACCCGCACCCTTGATCTGGTGATCGCCAACGCCGGCGTCTCTGCCGGTTCCGGCGACGCCGGCGAATCCGCGGACCAGGTAAGACACCTCTTTCGCGTCAACGTGGATGGCGTGTTCAACACGGTCCTGCCGGCGATGCAGATGATGGTGAATCGGGGTCAGGGACAGATCGCGGTGATGTCGTCTCTCGCCAGCTTCAAGGGTTTTCCGGGCGCGCCGGCCTACTGCGCCAGCAAGGCCGCCCTGCGCCTGTGGGGCGAGGGCCAGCGAATCTGGCTGCGGCACCGTGGCGTTCGCCTGTCGGTCATCTGTCCCGGATTCGTGGACACCCCGATGAGTCGGGACAATCCCTACACCATGCCGTTTCTCATGGACGCGGGGCGCGCCGCACGCCTCATCAGCAAGGGACTGGAGCGCGACCGCGGGCGCATTGCCTTTCCATGGCAGACGTTCTGGCTCGTCCAGATGCTTGCGGTCCTGCCGCCTGCGATCGTGGACCGGCTGCTTTCCCGCATGCCGTCCAAGCCTGCGGTTCCGGAGGATCATCGTCCGGGATGAGGCGTCGGTCAGTGACCGGAACGATGGCGGCGCCAGCGAACAACATTGCGGTTGTGTTCCTCGAGAGTGGCGGCGAAGGCGTGGCCACCTGAACCATCCGCAACAAAGTAGAGATCCGGAGTGTCGAGGGGGTCGAGGGCTGCAGCGATGGCTTCGCGTCCCGGGTTGGCGATGGGCCCGGGAGGCAATCCCTTGTGACGGTAGGTGTTGTAGGGATCATCGAACTGCCAGTCCGAGCGCAGCAGGTCGCGGCCAAGCGGTTCGATCCCCCTGGTCAGGGCATAGATCACCGTCGGATCCGACTGCAGGCGCATGCCGCGCTTCAGTCGGTTGACGAGGACGCCGGCAACATGCCGGCGTTCGTCCGCCCTGCCCGTCTCCTTCTCGACGATCGAGGCAAGGATCACCGCTTCGGCCGGTGAGGTCAGAGGCAATTCCCCCGCCCGTCCGGCCCACAGTTCGGCGACAGCGGTTTCCATGGACTGCATCATGAGCGCAACGAGTTCCTGACGCTTTGTGCCACGCGCGAAGTGATAGGTTTCCGGCAACAGGGAGCCCTCGCGGGGCATGGCGGCCACCGTTCCCTCCAGGGCAGGGTGGGCTTCGATGATGGCGAGCGCCGCGGCACTGCTCAGTCCCTCGGGAAGGGTAAGGGTGTGGACCACGGTATCGCCGCCGACCAGCCTCGCGATGACGCTTGCGAGAGGCTCACCGGGCTCGAAGGCATACTCGCCAGCCTTCAGAAGATGGGCATCGCCGCGCAGCAGCGTGTGCAACCGGAAGAGGGTGGTGCTGGCGATGATGTTTCCGGCGTGGAGTTTCTCAGCGATCTCCGCCGCGCCGGTTCCTTCAAGGATGATCAGGGTGGCCGGAGCCTCCAGGGGGCCGTGCCTGTCAAGCGCGGCCTGGAACCACAGGAATGTGATGGCCAGGACAATGGCGACGGCACCGAGGAGACTGGCGACAATCCCCGCTTTCCCGCCCACCGCGGAGTCTCAGTGGCACTTGCCGAAGATCAGCGTGGCGTTGGTGCCGCCAAAGCCGAACGAGTTCGACAATGCCCGGCGGACCGGACGCTCCCTCGCTTCGTGGGGAACGAGATCAATTCCCTGGCAGACGTCCTCGGGATTCTCGAGATTGAGAGTCGGGGGGACCAGGTTGTTCTGGACCGCGAGGATGGTGTAGATCGCCTCAACGCTGCCTGCGGCGCCAAGCAGATGTCCGATCGACGACTTCGTCGAGGACATGCTGATGTTCGAGACGGCATCGCCGAAGAGGCGCTTGACGGCGCCTATCTCGATTTCATCCCCCATCGGTGTCGAGGTTCCGTGGGCATTGATGTAGTCGATGTCCTCAGGAACCAGCCCGGCATCCTCGATGGCGGCCTTCATCGACCGGTATCCGCCATCTCCATCAGGCGGCGGCGCGGTGATGTGATGGGCGTCCCCTGACAGGCCGTAACCCAGGATCTCCGCATGGATCCTGGCTCCGCGGCGCCGCGCGTGTGCATATTCCTCGAGAACGACGACGCCCGCCCCCTCGCCCATGACGAATCCGTCCCTGCCCTTGTCCCAGGGTCGTGAAGCGCGTTCCGGTTCGTCGTTGTAACTCGTGGAGAGCGCCCGCGATGCCGCAAACCCGGCGATTCCCAGCTGGCACACCGCAGCCTCGGCGCCACCGGCCACCATGACGTCCGCATTGCCGCACGCGATCAGGCGGGCGGCATCGCCGATGGCATGGGCGCCGGTGGAACAGGCCGTCACCACCGAGTGGTTGGGGCCACGGAAGCCGAAACGGATGGATACATGGCCCGAGGCAAGGTTGATGAGAGCCGACGGGATGAAGAAGGGGCTGATCCGGCGCGGTCCCTTGTCCCGCAGAATCAGGGACCCATCCTGGATGGTCTTCAGTCCGCCGATGCCGGAGCCGATCAGGACGCCGGTGCGCCGTTGCTCCTCCTCGTCATCGATGATCCAGTCGGCGTCCTCGACCGCCTGCTGCGCTGCCGCGATGGCATAGATGATGAAATCATCCATGCGACGCTGCTCCTTCGGCTCCACGTAGCGTGCTGCGTCGAACGCATCGTCGCCGCTGCCTCGCGGCGGCTGCCCGGCAATCTTCGCCGGCAGATCGTCAACGGGAAAGTTCTCGACCCGGCGTATGCCCGAGACGCCCGAGACAATCTGCGACCAGTTGTGGACAACGCTCGCTCCGAGCGGTGTCACCATGCCGAGTCCGGTCACCACGACCCGGCGGGACCGGTCTGCAGCTGTCACCATGGCGGGCGGGAGGCAGGAATACCGGTCACTGCCTCAGATGTTCTGTTCAATGTAGTCGATCGCATCCTTGACCGTGACGATCTTCTCGCCGGCATCATCGGGTATGGCGATACTGAAGGCATCCTCGAATGCCATCACGAGTTCGACCGTATCGAGGCTGTCGGCCCCGAGGTCGTCGATAAAACTGGCACCATCGACAACCTTGGATTCATCGACTCCAAGATGTTCTATGACGATTGATCGTACACGTTCAGCTGTATCGCTCATGGCTGAGCCGCCTCCGGTCCTGAATGGGTCTCTTGAGTCATGTTCCTTGTGCCGCCTCGACGGATGCTCTCCGCGGAACGCCTGTCTCTACCATAAACCCGGCACAAGGCGATAGGTCAAGACACCGCCGCGGCGGGGGAATGATCAACAGACGGCTCACGGCATCACCATGCCGCCATTCACGTGGATCGTCTGTCCCGTGACATAGGCGGCGTCGTCACCGGCAAGCCAGGCCACGGCTGCCGCAACGTCGTCGGCCGTTCCAAGGCGGCCCGCCGGTATCCGGCCAAGAATGGAATCGCGAAGCGACTCCGGCAATTGGTCTGTCATTGCCGTATCAATGAAGCCGGGCGCCACACAGTTCACAGTGATACCGCGCTGCGCCACCTCCAGTGCCAGGGACCTCGTCATCCCCGCAAGGCCGGCCTTGGCTGCCGCGTAGTTGGCCTGCCCCGGATTGCCGGTATGGCCCACCACCGATGTGATGTTGATGATGCGGCCGTGTCGCCTCCTGATCATGCCGCGCAGCAGGGGCTGAATGATGTGAAAGGCTGACGAGAGGTTGAGGTCGATGACCCGTTGCCACTGGTCCTCGCCGAGGCGAAGGGCGAGGGAATCGTCGACGACACCGGCATTGTTGACAATGATGTCGATGTCCCCGGCGGCCTTGGCGAGGGTCCTCGCCGCCTCTGCGGTGCCCAGTTCGGCAACGACAACCGTCGCCTGGCCAAGGTCCGCGGCCAGAGAATCGAGGACCTCTCGGCGGCGTCCGGAGAGCACGACCGCCGCGCCCCGGGCGTACAGCCGCCTCGCGATGGCGGCACCGATACCGCCCGAGGCTCCGGTGACGAGTGCCGTCCGTCCGGTCAGATCGTCATGCATGGCGTCGTCCCCAATTCTCTATGTTCGCGCCGGAAGCCCGCGCCATTGCAGCAGGCTATCCGTCTGGCGCCAATCGTCAAAGGGCGTTGAGGAATGCTTCGACATCACGCGGGGTCTCCACCGGAACAGCCGTGATGTCCCGGTCGATCCTGCGCATCAGTCCGCACAACGTCCTGCCGGCGCCGAGTTCGGCCACCGACGACACACCATGGTCAGCAAGGTCGCTCATGCTCTCACGCCAGCGCACCCGCGCCGTTATCTGGTCAACCAGGAGCCGGCGCATGTCTGCCGGCGCCGTTTCCGGCCTTGCAGTCACGTTGCTCACCACGGGAACAGCCGGAACGGCGAACGTCACCTCCGCCAGGGCCTCTTCCATGCGCCGGGCAGCGGGCTCCATGAGCGGCGAGTGAAAGGGCGCGCTCACCGGGAGAGGCACGACACGACCGGCGCCGCGCTGCGACGCCAGGTCCGATGCCACCTCGACCGCCTCTTTCTTTCCCGAGATCACGACCTGCGACGGCGCGTTGTCGTTGCCGACGACACAGACACCGGCGTGTGACGCCTCGGCAGCGATACCGGCGACGTCGTCGATCCCAAGTCCGACCACTGCCGCCATGGCGCCTTCACCGACTGGCACCGCCTCCTGCATTGCCCGGCCGCGCAAGTCGAGCAGACGTGCCGTATCGGCAAGACCCAGCACCCCGGAGGCCACAAGAGCGGAGTATTCGCCAAGGGAATGGCCGGCGGCCAGCCGGCACAGGGCCGGCACCGATTGGCCGCTCTCGGATACGATGACCCGCAGCACGGCCACGGAAACCGCCATGAGGGCCGGCTGGGCATTGCTGGTGAGTGTCAGGTCGTCGGCATCGCCCTCGCGCATCAGGCGCGAAAGGTGGCGGCCGAGGGCGTCATCGACTTCCTCGAACACTTCACGCGACACCGCAAAGGCATCGGCGAGCGCCGCCCCCATGCCGGGGCGCTGGCTCCCCTGTCCCGGAAACACGAACATGCGCGTCATGACAATCGAAACCTGCCGTGGTTGTCTGACGGGCACTCAATGAATGCCACCTGCCGGTTGTCAAGACCCCGGCAACTTTCGGGTGGTAAAATCGCTTGCATCCCCCCGTGCAGCCCCTATAGTGCGCCACCCTTCCGACCGGGCGCCGAGCCTGTCGGTGGCAGGCCGTCGTGCCCGCACCATGCCCGACGCGAGTCTGATGTTCCGGATCAACGATGTGAGCTGAAAGTTCGATGCCGTTCTACGAGAGTGTCTTTGTCGTCCGCCCGGACTCCTCTCCGCAACAGGTCGAGGCTCTTGCCGGCAAGATGGAAACCCTCGTCCAGGAGGGTGGCGGCGATGTCCCCAAGACAGAAATCTGGGGATTGAAGTCTCTGGCATACCGCATCAAGAAGAACCGCAAGGGCCACTATGTTTTCATGAATGTCGACGCTTCGGTCGAGACACTCGGCGAGCTCGAGCGCAACCTGCGTTTCAACGAGGACGTGCTGCGCTTCATGTCGGTGCGCGTCGACCGCCTCGATTCCGAGGTCTCGCCGATGATGCGCAACAAGTCGAGCCGGGACGACCGTTCAATCCGGCGCAATACCGGTGAGGCGAAGCCGCCATCCGCAGAGGCCCCGGACGCTGAAGCGAAGGATGGAGAATCGTGATGGCCGCTCCGGCACGCAGACCCTACTGGCGTCGTCGCAAGTCCTGTCCCTTTTCCGGACCCAATGCGCCGGCGATCGACTACAAGGACGTGAAGCTGCTGCAGAGATACATCTCCGAGCGCGGAAAGATCGTTCCCTCACGCATTACCGCCGTCTCGGCCAAGAAACAGCGCGAACTCGCAAAGGCGATCAAGCGCGCCCGCTATCTCGCGCTGTTGCCCTACGTCGCACAGTAGGCGCCGTCCTCGCCCGTGAAGGACAGGGCAACCCCTCTCAACCCGTTCGTTCCCCTGGTGGCGTTGGTGGCGGCCTTCGTCAGCGCGCTGCTCTTCGGCTTCGGCATGGCATCGTCGTTCTGGGGTCTGTTCCTGGTCATCGCCTCGCCCCTGCCGATCTACGTGGCGGGTCTGGGCTGGGGGTCCCTTGCATCGGGATTTGCCGGCGTCCTCGCCGTCGCGTGCCTGCTGATGTTCTTCGATCCGGTGATGACCAGCGTCTACAGCCTGGGATTCGTCGTTCCCGCGTTCATTCTGACGCATCTTGCCATCCAGCCCGTGACGGGGACCGACGAGACCCCGCGCTGGCTCCCGGCATCCGCTCTGGCAAGAGTGTTCCTTGTTGTCGGTCTCATCGAGATCACCCTCGTCGCCATCGTTCTCACGCTGACCGAGGCCGGGCTCGCAGGCACGGTGCGCAGCAATCTCTACGAGGTTGCAAGCTGGTTCGAGGATTCGGACGAGGAGTCGCGCCAGGCGTTGGCCGATCTTGTCGGTTTCTGGGATTCTCTGGTACCGGGCACCCTGGTGGGCGCAATCATGGTCAGTCATGCGGTCATGGGGGCACTGGCCCAGGGATTGCTGGTCAGCTTCGCCACTCCGATGCGTCCCTCGCCCGTGTTCTGGCAGCTGCGTCTTCCCGTGTGGCCCTCCGTCACCGCCCTCGTCGCCGCTGCGGTGGCGCTGGGTGTCGACACGCTGTACGGATCGACTGGCGGACTGGCAGCCTTTGTGGTTTACCTTGCAACCGGGATTGTTCTGGTCCTGGGCACGGGATTTCTGCTACAGGGTCTGGCGGTTCTGCACGCCCTCACCCGTGGCATGGGGATGCAACCCCTGATTCTCATGGCAGCGTACGTGGTCGTGCTCGTTTTCCAGCCATTTGGCGCCCTGGCCTTCGCGGCCGTAGGGTTTGCCGATTGCTGGGCGGGATTTCGTGAACGGTTTGGCGTCGCCGACGACGCCTGAGTATGGAGACCCACAATGGACATCGTTCTCCTTGAACGCATCGACAAGCTCGGAAACATGGGTGACGTGGTCGCGGTGCGTCCCGGCTATGCGCGCAACTTTCTGCTGCCCCGGGGCAAGGCGCTGCGGGCGACTCGGGACAACATCGCCCGCTTTGAAGCCGAACGGGCCGAACGCGAGGAAAGCAACCACAAGCGGCGCAGCACGGCGGGCTCCCTCAAGGAGAGGATGGATGGCGTCCACGTCACCCTCATCCGCCAGGCAGCCGACAACCTGCAGCTCTACGGTTCCGTCAAGGCGCGTGACATCGCCGACGGACTTGCATCCATGGGCTTTCCGGTCGACCGCCGCATGGTCGTGCTCGACCGCCCCATCAAGACCCTGGGTCTCTTCGAGGTCACCACCCTCCTCCATCCAGAGGTGCCGACGACGGTTGTCGCCAATGTGGCGCGCACGGCGGACGAAGCCATGATCCAGGAGGCCACCGGCCGCGCGTTCCACCGCGCCGACGATGAAGAGGAGGACATCGACGAGGAGACGACGCAAGAAGAGGCGGTGGATGAGATCACCGGAGAGGATGTTGACGACACGTCACTCCAGGAGTGACGATACGCTTACACCCTTGTCGGACCAACGATCGGGAGAGGAGGCATGCTTATCTCCGGGCTTCTCAGGCGGTTCGTGTCGACCGGCCATCTGCGGATCATCGATGCCCGGAACCGTGTTCATGACTTCGGCACTGTCGGCGAGACGCCGTCCGTTGCCGTGCGGTTCCACGATCCGGGACTGGTGCGCAAGATTGCCCTCAACCCCAGCCTGGCGGTCGGTGAGGCCTACATGGACGGCACACTCACCATCGAGGACGGGACAATCGTCGATTTCTGGGAGGTGATCGGCCGCAACTACCGCAATCTCGGGCGACAGGATTCCATGGGCCGCTTCGCCGCCTGGCTGCGCCGTCACCTGCTTGGGCCGATGCAGCAGTACAACCCCGTCGGCAGGGCCCGGAGCAACGTCGCCCATCACTACGACCTCTCGGATGAACTGTTCGATCTCTTTCTCGATGCGGACCGGCAGTATTCCTGCGCCTACTTCACCACCCCCAACAGCACGCTGGACCAGGCCCAGGCGGACAAGAAGCGGCACATTGCCGCCAAGCTTCTCCTGGAACCCGGCATGAAGGTACTCGACATCGGTTCGGGCTGGGGCGGCATGGGCCTCTACCTGGCGCAGGCTGCCAATGTCGACGTCACCGGTGTGACCCTGTCAAGGGAGCAGCACGCGGTGTCCACCAGGCGGGTGCGCGAACACGGCCTCGAGGACCGGGTCAGGTTCCGGCTGAAGGACTACCGCGAGATCGACGAAACCTTCGATCGCATCGTTTCCGTCGGAATGTTCGAACACGTTGGGTCACGCCACTACCCGGAGTTCTTCAGAAAGGTCCGCAGCCTGTTGCGACACAACGGAGTCATGCTGCTGCACTCGATTGGCTGGACAGGCGAACCGAGCAACACCAACCCCTGGATCCGCAAGTACATCTTCCCTGGAGGTTACACACCATCCCTCTCCGAGGTGCTGGTGCCCCTGGAACGCGCCGGGTTGATTGCCACCGACATCGAGATCCTCAAGACTCACTATGCGGAAACCCTGAGACACTGGTACCGGAGATTCGCCGAAAACCGGGACAGGGTCCGCGACCGGTACGATGAACGATTCTGCCGCATGTGGGAGTTCTATCTCCTGGGGAGCGAATCGTCCTTCCGCCACAGCGAGCACATGGTCTTCCAGCTGCAACTCACCAGGGAACGCCTCGCTACTCCGGAGATTCGCGACTACATGGTCGACTGGGAACGCGCGCACGGTTGAACCGGTCGCCCCGGGGCCTCTGATTCCCACAGACAATCCCCGGCTTTTTTCCCCCGGACGGATCCACTCCGGGAGTGGTTTCGTGCCATACTGTGACGGATGAAACTTCCCCGCGCGCAATGACACAGACCGGTCTCGGTGATCTCATGCCCCACGGTGAGGCCGGGTATCGTCCACTGCCCTACAACGAGCAGGCGGAGCAGTCCCTGCTCGGCGCCCTCCTGGTGAAAAACGACATCCTCGACGACATCGAGCGCATCCTGCAGCCCGAGTCCTTCTTCATTCCGGTGCACCGGAGGATCTACGAGGCGATTCGCCACGTCGTCGACAAGGGTCAGATCGCCACCCCCATCACCCTCGGCGTCTTCTTTGCCGAAGACGAGGCTCTTTCCGGCGTCGGCGGCACCGGCTATCTCGCCAAACTCGCCGCATCGGCGGCCATGATCATCAACGCCGACGACTTTGCCCGCCAGATCCAGGAACACCATCTTCGCCGGCAGCTTGTCGACATCGGCGAGACCATGGTGAGCGATGCCTACGAGTTCACCATCGACCATGATGCGATGGCGCAGATCGAGGAGGCCGAGAAGTCACTCTTCGACCTTGCCGAACACGGCGCGGTGAAGCGGGCCTTCCGGTCCTTCCGCGACGTCACGGTCCCGACCCTGGAGATGATGGAGGCCACGTTCCGCGACAGCAGCGGACTGGCGGGACAGTCCACGGGGCTGAAGAACCTCGACGACCAGATCGGCGGCCTGTCGCGGACCGATCTTCTGGTTCTTGCTGCCCGCCCGGGCATGGGAAAGACGTCGCTTGCCACCACGCTCGCCCTTCAGGTCGCCGGCCGCAATCTCGAGGAGGCCGGCTCCAGCGACGGTCCACCCGGCCGGGTCGGCATCTTCTCCCTCGAAATGTCCGCCGAACAGCTGGTGGCGCGGATGCTTGCCGAAGAAACCGGCATCCCCTCGCAGTTGATCCGCAACGGTCTCATCAAGCAGTCCGATTTCGAGGATCTGGTGACCACGGCTCACCGCCTTTCGGCCCTGCCGTTGCATATTGACGACACACCGGCCATCAGCATCGCCCAGCTTCGTGGCCGCGCCCGCCGCCTCAAGCGCCAGTCGGGCGGTCTCTCCCTGCTCATCGTCGACTACCTGCAACTGGTCGTCTCGGCGCACCGCCCGGGTGGTGAAAGAAACCGGGTGCAGGAAGTGTCCGAGATCACCCAGGGCCTCAAGGCCCTGGCCAAGGAACTTGATGTTCCGGTGATTGCCTGTTCGCAACTCTCCCGCGCCGTCGAGCAGCGCGAGGACAAGCGGCCGCTGCTGTCGGATCTGCGCGAATCGGGATCCATCGAACAGGATGCCGACATTGTCATGTTCCTGTTCCGTCCTGAGTACTACCACGAACGCAGGAAGCCGCAGCCCAAGGACGACGAGGACGAGGACGATCCGGGTTACCGCCGTCGCCTCGAACGATGGGAGGGAGAAATGGAGACTCTGCGCGGCGTGTCGGAGATCATCGTCGCCAAGAACCGGCACGGACCGACCGGGGAGGCAAAGCTGCATTTCGATTCCTCGACCACCAGGTTCATGGATCTGGAGAGTCGCTACGCCTCCCATGACGGACCCTATTGACGTTTCGGCCTCCCGACTTGTCATCGATCTCGATGCCCTCACACGCAACTGGCAGGCCCTCGCCGGGATGGTCAGGCCAGCCGAGTGTGCCGGAGTCGTCAAGGCAGACGCCTACGGTCTGGGTGCGACGCGGGTGGCGCAGTCCCTGGCACACGCCGGATGCCGGCGATTCTTTGTTGCCAATCCGGATGGTGCTGCGGCACTCAGAACCGTTCTTGACGACGCGGCAAGGGTCTACGTGCTCAACGGCCTCATTGCCGCAACCGGCGACCTTGCGGCCCACAACCTGGTCCCGGTTCTCAACGATCTCGGACAGGTCGTCCGATGGGCAGACGCCGCACGGCGTCTGGAACGGCGCCTGGGCGCCGTCCTTCACATCGACACGGGCATGGCGCGGCTGGGGCTGCCACCGGCGGAAACAGCGAGACTGGCCGCCTCGCCCGAACTCCTGGCGCCGCTCGATCTTCACTTCGTGATGAGCCACCTCTCGTGTGCCAGCGAGCCCGAAGAGGCCGAAAATCACCGCCAGCTGAAGCTGTTCCGGCATGCCATGCGCTCCTTTCCGGGAGCCAGCGCCAGCCTTGCCAATTCATCGGGGATCTTTCTCGGAGAGGCCTGGCACCACGATCTCGTGCGACCGGGCTATGCTGTCTACGGGGGCAACCCGACACCCTCCGGAGCCAATCCCATGGAACCCGTCATCCGGCTGAAGGCCCGTATCATCCAGGTGCGCGAGGTGCCGGCCGGCACGCGTGTCGGTTACAGCGGAACCTACACAACAAAACGTGCCACGCGCCTTGCCACCCTGCCGGTCGGCTATGCGGACGGCTACCCGCGGGCGCTCGGCAACCTGGCGCATGCCTTCATCGGTGACCGTGCCGTCCCGGTGGTCGGCCACATTTCCATGGACCTGATGACACTGGACATAGGCGGATTGCCGGAGGCGAGAGCCCATGTGGGAACCTGGGTCGACCTGATCAGGGGGCGCACCATGCTGGACGATCTCGCCGGGAGAGCCGGCACCATCGGCTACGAGTTGCTGACATCGCTTGGCGCCCGCTACGCACGCCAATGGCTCGGCGGGACGTGCGGATGACCACAGTGTCATCGCCTGCGGGTCATGGCCGCCGGAGGCAGGCCGGATGAATCCGCTGGCCTCCATCGGCGCGACGTTCCTCGCCTTTCTTGCCGGAACCGGGCGACTCGTCCTCTTTGCCGCCCTCGGTCTGGCCAGCTGCGTCACGCCACCCTGGCAGTTCCGCAACATCGGCCGCCAGATCATAGACATCGGCTATTATTCGCTTCCCGTGGTCGGCCTGACGGCAATCTTCACCGGTATGGTTCTGGCGCTGCAGAGCTACACCGGTTTCTCGCGTTTCGAGGCTGAAGGCGCCATCGCCGGTATTGTCGTGCTGTCGGTCACCCGTGAACTCGGCCCGGTGCTGGCCGGTCTCATGGTCGCCGGACGGGTTGGCGCAGCGATGGCGGCCGAGATCGGCACCATGCGTGTCACCGAGCAGATCGATGCCCTGATGACACTCCAGGCGTCTCCTCGCCGCTATCTCGTCGCACCGCGCCTGATCGCCGCGACACTGACTCTGCCCGTGCTCGTTCTGGTGGCCGACATCATCGGTGTCATGGGAGGCTATCTCGTGTCGATCCACAAGCTGGGTTTCAACCCGTCGGTCTATCTCGCCAACACCATCGATATCCTCGAACCGATCGACGTGATCTCGGGTCTCGTCAAGGCCGCCGTGTTCGGTTTTCTCGTGGCTCTCACCGGGTGCTATCACGGCTGGCACTCGAGGCGGGGAGCCCAGGGCGTGGGACAGGCGACGACCCTTGCCGTGGTGTCGGGATCCATCCTCATCCTGACCTTCAACTACGTTGTCACGGAGATCTTCTTTTCGCGATGAACCAGCCCATGATTCGCGTTCGCGACCTCCGGAAGAGCTTCCCGGCCCGGCGTGTGCTGGATGGCGTCAGTTTCGACGTCTCACAAGGCGAGGCATTCGTCATCATCGGCGGTTCCGGATCCGGCAAGTCCGTCACCCTCAAGTGTATCCTCGGTCTCATGAAGCCCGATGCAGGAGAGATCATGATCGACGGGATGGCCATCCGGCCCGCGGATACCGGTCTCATGGCGCGGTTCGGCATGCTGTTCCAGGGCGGGGCGCTGTTCGACAGTCTTGCGGTATGGGAGAATGTCGCCTTCCGGCAAATCCACACCGGCGCCATGACCCGCCGGGAGGCACGGGACTCCGCCTGCGAAACCCTTGGTCTGGTTGGGCTCGGAGAGGATGTCGCCGACCTCCTTCCCGCCGAACTGTCAGGGGGCATGATGAAGCGGGTCGCCCTGGCCCGCGCCATCTCGACCCGGCCCGACATCGTCTTTCTCGACGAGCCGACAACCGGTCTCGATCCGATCATGGCCGATGTCATCAATGATCTCATCGTCCAGGTGAGCCGCCGTCTCGGCATCACCACCATCTCGATCACCCATGACATGGCGAGTGCGCGCAAGATCGCGGACAGGATCGCGATGCTGCACGACGGCCGTCTGGTCTGGCAGGGCAGCGCCGCCGACATCGACCGCAGCGGCAGTGACCATGTCGATCAGTTCATCAACGGCCGCGCCGAAGGCCCCATCTCCATGAGTGTGCTGCGTCCGTGAGTCACGGGGGCAGCACACCATCCCGGATTCTGGACACAATGCCACCAGTCATGCAAAGAGGGGGGACCGTCGGCGGCCATGATGGCGCGGGTCTTCTGCATGTGAACGCCGGCGGCAGCACCTGGTAGCAGGGCAAGCGGCATGAACGACCTGCCGGTCACCGTCACGGACCTCGTCATTCTCGGGGTCGTCTTCATTTCGGGGTTCCTCGCCTACTATCGCGGAGCCATGCGGGAGTTCCTCTTCCTCGCGACCTGGGGCGGGGCCGCCCTCGCGACCGTCTACCTCTACGACCACTCCTGGCCCGTCCTGGCAAGCTGGATCGGCAATGATCCGCTGATTGTGGCCATTGCCAATGCGGCGGGTCTGTTTGTCGTCGCCCTCGCCTGCCTCAGTCTTGTGTCGTCGCTGGTGGTACGGCGGACCCGGGCATCCGGGCTCGACATGCTCGATAGATCGGTCGGATTCGTGTTCGGCCTCGTCCGTGGCGCGCTTGTGGTCTGCCTCGTCTTCCTGGTCTACGGCCTGCTCGCCCCCGCCGGCGAGCGGCCGGACTGGATCGAGGAAGCGCGGCTCACGCCGGTCATTGATCGGGGTTCCCTGCTGCTCATCGAACTGGCGCCCGAGGAATGGGACCTTGACAGTGAGGATTTCCTGATCCGGACCAGGAACGCCGCGGCTGAAGAGGCCCTGCGGTCCTACAGCGACCTGATCGATCCCCAGGCGCCGGCCAGTGATGCTGACGCGGAGGGTGAAGAGGGATACGATGAAGAGGACCGGTCGGCGCTCGAATCCATCATCGCTGGCGACGAATGAACAGGGGCCGACAGATGTGACCCGATTCCTGCCGTGGCATCCCTTCGATGACGACAGGTTGCACGAGGAGTGCGGTGTCTTCGGTATCTTCGGAGCCGAGGATGCAGCGGCCCACACGGTGCTCGGTCTGCATGCCCTTCAGCACCGTGGACAGGAATCCGCCGGCATCGTCTCCTTCGATGGTTCCCAGTTTCATGTCCACCGCAACCTGGGACTGGTTTCGGAAATCTTCTCGAACCGCGCCAATGTAGGCGCACTGACGGGCCGTTGCGCCATCGGGCACAATCGCTATGCGACCACCGGTGGAACAGTGCTGCGCAATGTGCAGCCGATCTTCGTCGAGACCGACCAGGGTGGCCTGGCGGTCGCCCACAACGGCAACCTGACCAATGCGAACCAGGTGCGCGACGGACTGGTGCGCAAGGGCGCCATTTTCCAGTCGACATCCGACACGGAGATCATCGTCCACCTGGTGGCGCTGTCGGCACACGGCACCATTCCGGACCGCCTGATCGACGCCCTGAAGCAGGTTGTCGGCGCCTACTCCCTGGTGGCGCTCACCGACGAGGCCATGATCGGAGTGAGGGATCCTCTCGGTGTGCGCCCCCTCGTGCTTGGTCGCCTGGGAGATGCCTTCGTCCTCGCTTCGGAAACCTGTGCCCTCGATATCATGGGCGCCACGTTCGTGCGCGACGTGGAACCCGGTGAACTCGTCGTGATCGATGCATCGGGCCTGACCTCCTACCACCCCTTTCCGGCCCGCCGCAGCCGGTTCTGCATCTTCGAGTACGTCTACTTCTCGCGGCCCGACAGCCGGGTCGAGGGCCATTCCGCCTACACGATCCGTCGGCGGACCGGCGCCGAACTGGCGAAGGAAAGTCCCGTTGACGCCGATGTCGTGGTGCCGATCCCCGATTCCGGGACCCCGGCGGCAATGGGATTTTCCGAGCAGTCCGGCCTGCCGCTGACCTTCGGCATCATCCGCAACCACTATGTCGGCCGCACCTTCATCGAACCCGGCCAGAACATCCGCCACTTCGGCGTCAAGCTGAAACACAATGCCAACCGCGTGGAACTCTCGGGCAAGCGTGTTGTCCTCATTGACGATTCCATCGTTCGCGGCACGACATCGACGAAAATCGTCTCCATGGTCAGGGACTGCGGCGCCCGGGAAGTTCACATGCGCATCGCCAGCCCACCGACCATTCATTCGTGTTTCTACGGTGTCGACACACCGTCGCGTGATGAACTTCTGGCGTCACGGTTCAGTGTCGACGAGATTGCGGCATTCCTCGGCGTGGACAGCCTGGCCTTCATCACGGCCGACGGCCTCTACCGGGCAACCGGACAGGAGGAGGGGCGCGATGACAAGAAACCCCAGTACTGCGATGCCTGCCTGACCGGTCATTATCCCATTCCCCTGGTTGACCGGGACGGCGGCTACGAAGCGAATCAGCTCTCGTTCCACTACGAATCCCTGTGACATGACCGGGCGCCTTGCCGGACGCATCGCTCTCGTTACCGGTGCCTCGCGGGGCCTTGGAGCAGCCGTGGCGCAGGCCTTCGCTGGCGAGGGTGCGCGCCTGGTTCTCGTGGCACGAACCAGTGGCGGTCTCGAGGAGGTCGACGATGCCATCCGCGCCGGTGGTGGCCTCACCCCGGTTCTTGTGCCTCTCGACCTTGCCGATGGCGAGGCCGTCGACCGCCTTGGCGGAGCGCTCTTCGAGCGATACGGCAGACTCGATATTCTCGTGGGCAACGCGGCTCTCCTGAATGCCCTCTCTCCGGCCCATCACATCACGCCCCAGGACTGGCAGCGATCGCTCGATGTCAACCTGACGGCCAACTGGCGCCTGATCCGCGCCATGGACCCTCTTCTAAGGCAGTCCCCTGCCGGCCGTGCCATCTTCGTGACATCCGGGGTCACGGCATCCCTTCCGCCCTACTGGGCAGCCTATGCGACCACCAAGGCAGCCCTCGAAGCCCTCGTGACGTGCTGGGCGGGAGAGCTGGCAAAGACCGGATTGAAGGCCAACCTCGTCGATCCGGGCGTATTGCGGACGGCCATGCGGGCCCGCGCCTTTCCGGGCGAGAACCCGGAATCACTTGCCGAGCCGTCGAGTGTCGTCGAGACCTTCATCTCCATGGCCATGCCCGACTGGACACAGAACGGCGCCCGCATCGTCGCCACCCGCACCTGACAAGCAATGCGCAAGCCGGGATCTTCCCGGTTGACGCGTGTCTGTTGCCCGATGGCAGAATCATCATCCATTCAGGGAGGGCCACGCCTGTCCCGATCGTCATTGGCGCCTGCCGGGGACAAGGCCACGATTCCGTCTCCTGCAGCACGGGCTACATGCCGGCGCCTGTCACAAGGAAGACCTCTCGCGGCCCTTCCACCACCCCGAGGCAGTGTTGCCACCGGGGGCTGCCCAGGGCCGGAGCTCGCCCCGACCATCCCGCCCGGCAGAGTGCAGCGGGCAATCCGGAGGCATTCAGCGACTGCGACGGATCCGGCATCGGGAACAGCTTGCCAAGGGACCGAAGGAAACCCTGCTTTTGCCCAACAGAAAATTCTTTCGTTGGGCAATGGATCAAATGGCTGACGCGATACAACCTCGACGGTTACCGCTGACGGCGCAAACCACTCACTCGGATCTCCTGGCGCGACTTCAAGAGGATGAAGTTCCTGAACCCGGTGGCACGCCGGTCTGTCGAGAGCGAGGCGGCCGCAAGTACTGGTACATGGTTCAGCGGCTCGCCGACCATACCGCCGAACGCTATCCCGGACCCGACACTGATGATGTCCGCACACGCGTCGAGCGTGCCCGGAAGATCCGAAGGACTTGAGCCAGCGTGGGAAGCAGCGTGGCAAACTCGCCCGAATGTGCCGCGAAGGCGGCATGCCGTGGATGGACGCCCAGACCGGCAAGGCGTTGCTGGCGCTCTGGTCGTATCCCCGGTTGAAGTTCAGGCCGCCAGAATCGCCTTGAATCGGTCTTCCTGTTGGTTGTGTACAGAGAGTTCTGCAAAAAGGGATGAAGTTTGAGAAGGTCATGGCCTGTCAAAGATTGAGCAATCACTTCCTGCGAAGAAAGGACACGCCATGACCCGTCACCATGTTAAGGACGCTGTTTCTGGAATCAAACAACTGCTTGGCAAGGACGAGGACGTCATCCGGGAGGGTCTTCGCG
>MPMV01000095.1 GCA_002238685.1 bacterium EF100-94H03 bin56 | reverse complement strand
CAGGGATCCGGTGCTGTCGAACGAGGCAGTGGTCCTTGAGAATCTCATTGCCTTCGAAATGCGCGCCTTCGACGTTGCCATCGGATCGTGGAACGCCCGGCGCCGCGACAGGACGGCGAGCCTGTTCATCGGATCTGAAGGCGAGGCCCTGGCCGCGGACCTTCGCGACTTGCAGACCCGTTTTCCCCGCCACGCGATGATGCCTCACGAACTCCAGCCGGCGCTTGCGGCCCTTGCCGAGCACGACCGGACTGTCGACCAGGCGAGGGAACTGCTGGGACATGCACTGCGCGTCGACGACACGCGGCGCTCCCTGCTGAAACGCGAGGGCCGCACGTCGCGGCCGCTCAACCGCCGGTTCAACAAGGCATGGAAGCGCTGGCGGGAGGCGGCGCAAGCAGTGGTCGCCGACATCGACGAAATCGACGCGGCGCTGATCGCCCGCGTCGACGAGAACGGCGTGGCATCGCGGGTCAGGGCAGAATATACGGCCAGCGGCCGCCTCGACTGCCTGCCGGGCTGGCTGCTGCTGCGTCTCCACGACAACGCTCGTGCTGCAGGCTCCACCGTGCATCCGGCCATGACGGCAGACTATGGGGAAATCATGCAGGAGATGTATCGCCTTGAGCAGGGCCTCAAGCAGAAGGATCCGCGGCGCCCGGTGCTTCGCGGAGAGATCAATCGCCACAACGAAAACCACGAAACCCGGAGCAGGGTCGCCAAGCTCCTCGGCGAACTCCAGGCCCACAATGCCGACGCGGCGTCGCTCGATCGGGCGGCAAGGAGAGAATCGCTCCCCTTGCAGCAAAGCACGGCCTGGGCCCGGTGGCACAGCCGCTCCAGGCGCCTCGAGGAAGAGGCCCGCAAGATTCTGACCGGCGGCAGGGAGTACCGCACGGTTCTCCACGATGGCCAGGGCACGCGTCAGGCGTTCGAGGAGGCGCTTTCCCTCTTCGGGAAGACACGGGCCGCCCATGGCGAGCCGGACGATTCAGTGCGCCTGGAACGGGCACGAAAGGAGATCGAGGAGATGGTGCGCGCCCAGTCGCGCCGCCGCGGTGGCGGTCTCTCCATGTGAACGGCCGGAGACTATTCCGGTCTGTCGCCGCGCCCGGTGCGCCCCAGGTAGGCCGTGACCATGCGTTTGCCAGCGCCGGCGCCGAACTGGCGGTCGAGATGATGTTCAAGAACGTCCCTGCGTCCCTGTTCGAGCATGTCGTCCATCGCCATGCGGACAAGAAATGAGATGCGCCCGTGGAGGGTCTTCCAGAGCGGCGTCGCCGTCTCCGGCGGCACCGGCGGAAAATGCGCGATCAGCCGCCGGGCGGCTTCCGTGATGACCTGCTGCTGTTCCATCGCAAGGGCGACATCCATGCGGGGCCGGGTAGGATCGATCGCCAGGGCGACCTCGACGATGAAGGCGGAGACGGACGTGCTTCCGGCGTGCGATGCCCGGGCCTTGATCCTCACCCAGTCCTCGTCCCTGCAGGAAAGCGAGTACTTGCCCTCTCTCTTCGGACGGCGCGTCACGGGTCCGTCTCCGGCGTCTTCAGGCGGCAGAGGAACTCGAGCGCGTCGATGACGGACATGCCGAGGTCCGGCACCGGCGCCATCAGGCGCGTCACCATGTCGGCCGCGGCCGGGAGATGTCCGAGGAGGGCCTTCTGTTCCTCCGGCGCCGGCATCAGCTCCGCGCCCGCCGGCTCGTCGTGAAGCGCGCAGGCGACCATGAACGCCGAACGGCTCATGCCGGCTTTCTTCGCCCGCCTGGCGATGATCGCCTGCTGTTTCGCCGTGCAGTAGTAGTTGTGTTGTCGGGCGCGCTCGCCGGTCACCGGTCGAGCCTCCTCATCAGTGCAAGACGGGCGTCCACCATCTCGCTGACGGCCTTCCAGGCGTCCGGATCGGCGAGGCGCAGCCGCTCTATCTCCTCGAGACAGGCGAGCGAGCGCTCCATGCGGGCCAGCGTGTCGCCGATGCGGGCGTCTCCGGCAGTGCCACTCGCCACCGCGAGGCGGTGGATGATGAAGGCCGAGACACGCATGCCGGCGGCTGCGGCGGTCTCCTTGAGGTCCTGCCACTCGGCATCGGTCATCATCACCGTGCGCTGCTTCCTTGTGGCGTCCTTCATGGCTTGTTCCTGTGGTCACCGCGACCGATGGTGTCGGGATGTTTTTATGGTCATGTTGTGGTCACCGTGATCGATGATTCCCCGTCCCTCTTATGGTCAGCTTGTGGCCACCGTGACGATGGCGCCGGTTCCCTCTTGTGGTCAAAATGTGGTCCGGCAGGTTTCCACGCGCATTCCCGGTCTTATGGTCATGTTATGGTCTGCGTTCCTGGCAGAGACTGATGCCCTATGTCAGTCCGCAGGGGTGCGGGCACAATGACCACAAAGCGGACGGTCAACATGTCTGTGGATTCAGGATAGCGCAAGATTACCGTGTGTCTACCCAGGGTAAAGCGGCACACGCGATGGCAGATGCGTCGGAGGCCCGCAGAATGCCCCTCTCACAGCGGATCTTATATTGAAGATAGTGATTTTCCGGAAATGCAACTCCTGATCGATATATGATCCATGTTTTGCGGTCATTGATACCTCGCAACAAGGCCGTTGACAGGTAGCGCATCTATCGGATAACGTGATGTATTCGCGAGAGGGAAGGAAGTGCGCCGATCAATGGTTTTGGCGCCTTGAGCGCTGACCTATTGGGTCACACCAGTTCACGGGCCGTCGCGTTGACGGCGACTGCCTTCTCGAGGCGAGCGAGACGCGAGCGATGTTTGGCGCCGATGAAGGTCTGGCTCCTCCGGGCCGTCACGGCGGCAATGCGCAAGGACCGGGCGACCTTGTTGACGACCGAGGGGCTTCGTCCCGACAATCTCTTGCCACCTCTGATCCTGGTGCCCGGTGCGAGACCGAGCCAGGAACAGAAGTGCTGCGCACTCGGGAAGGCAGAGAAGTCGGGGCCGATCTCCGCGGCAACCGTCAGGGCTGTGGTGGCCCCGATGGTCGGGACCCTGGTGAGATCAACCCCCATCATCCGGTGCAGCGCATGAGCCAGCGTCGCGTCCGTGTGGGCCGGCTCGCCGCCATCGCCGTTGTCCCGGACCTCCCCGGTCTCGGGATCATACGGCGGCGTCAGGTTGTCGACCGCCGCTGCGATCCGCCTCTCGCATGCATCGAGCTGGGCGGTGAGAAAGTCATGGCGATGCAACGCCTGCTCCAGGGCAAAAAGATGCTCCTCACGCCAGGTGCCTTCCAGGCTCGTCGCGATCGTCTCGACGCTGGCCCTGATCCGGCCGTCACGCAACGAAGCCAGCCGATGACAATCGCCCGCAGGATCGCCTCTCCCGTCTTGCCCATGATGTCAACCTCCAGCTCGGGCACCACATCGTGCTCCAGGGCATGCACCATCTTGCCGTCGAGGTCCTTGTGGAGACACACAAGCGGTGCACCCGACAGGGCGTTGATCCAGTAGCTTGCCGTGGCCGGCAGACACGGCTTCTGGCGCGACACGAAGTGCTTCGGCACCTTGCCCTTGCCACTGTAGACCTTGACATGGCCGTCAACGGCCAGCGTCATCCAGTCTTCACCACCGTCGTCAAGCCACACGCCCGCCAAGGCCCGCTGCCATTGTGTCGAGGGATGCGGCAAGGGCCGTCCCACCTTCTTCCTCATGGTCTTGACCTCGGGACAACGGTCAAGACCCAGCAGAAGACCCCACTCCCCGGGCGCCTGATAGCGCAGCCTCTCCGGCGCCCGCACCCGGGCCATGGTCATGAAGGCCACCATGAGAAGGATGGTCGAGACGCCGTAGAACCCCGTCTCGTTCCTATACGGTCACCAGGAAACCGAGGGCATGACACTGTCCGGGTTCACGGCCTGACGTTCCGGCCGACAAGGTGGCCATGCAGACATCATGCATCCCGGCAGCGGAATCCGTGACAGTCCGACTGAAGCGGGCGGTCGCGGCCGGATGTGCGGCACTGGCCTTCTCATGCGCATCCATCAGCCATTCGGCTGCCGACGAATTCACCCCCCCCTGTACCTCTCACAGCGCTCAGACTGTGTCGGCGGTAGGAGCTTCCCTCTGGCTTCACTGGAGCGCGTTGCGCGGAGGGGAAGCCAGAGGGAAGCTGAAGTTCATCAGGACTTCCTGCCATCATACGGTTCTCGTCCATTCTGGACGAGCCGGGCCAAGGGATCGAGAGCAACCCATCGCCCCCTGTGCCTTGAGCACCTGGGGGGGACCTGTGCCTCGATCCCTGGCCATGATGGACGCCCAG
>MPMV01000030.1 GCA_002238685.1 bacterium EF100-94H03 bin56 | reverse complement strand
GAACCGGTCGGCGGAACCACCCGTGACGCCTCCAACATCAAACCGCCGTCGTCACAATCCCGCCCCCGCAACACAACTCCATCAAACTCCGTGACTGAACCACTATCAGATACCGTGCTTGCTCATATCTGCGAGAACGTCCTGCGCCGTTTCGTGGGCGGCACTCCCTTCGCCATGCCCGACGGGTGACATCGCGTCGCGCTCCTGTTTGACCTCGGCGGCACCGCGATACGCCTGGAGAAGCCAGACGAAGCGGCGTCGAGCGAGGCCATGGACCTCTGCCACGAGCGGTTTCCCGATCAGGGGGAAGTCTATCCCGGCATCCTTGGATCTCTGGCCGCCATGCAGGCGGAAGGTTCGCACTCAACACGTTGACTTCCACACCTCGCGTCCACGCCAGCCTGGATCCTCAACAAGCATCGCGCACCGTGGGGACCGGCTCAGTCTGAAATCGGGAGTCAGGGTTGGCGCGGCAAACAAGCGAAGCGCCCCCTGCCCGGATTGGGCCGAGGGCGCTCCCAAGAAGGTGTCGCGACGGATTGGCGAGTCAGTTCAATGCGGCCTTGACCTCCTCGAACATGGCGATGCTCTTGTCTTTCACCGAGGGGTCCCACATTTCGAACATCATGCTGCGCTCGATGAGTGACCGAGGATCGGTGTAGCCGAACTCATTCACCATCGCCTGGTCCGCAATGTCGAATGCCAGCCTGTTGGCGCTGCCGAAGCCGAACTCCTCAATCATGTACTTGCCGACAACCGGCTCCAACGCGGCGTTCAGATAGTCGTACGTCTCGTCGTCCGAGGCCGCACCGCCATTCAAGAGCACAAGTGTATCGCACCACGTAAGGATGCCTTCCGTCATCAGCCTCGTATAACTGCTGTTCCAAGCATATGCGGCCACCAATTCGCCTCCCGCCATGAATTGCTCAATGTCCGGTCAGGTCCCTCCACGAAATTGGAATTGGGCCCGGAAAAGGAGTCCGGCATGGCCGAAATCACTTCCACCGTAAACTGGCAAACTGGGACGCTTTGGTAGCCGGTGACCCAGGACTACCCAGGAAGAGACAGCTCCTGCCCACGCCTCAGGAAACAACCCCGGCCCTCCCCGCTCGTTTTCGGACAGCTTCATGCCCGGCGCGGCCTCACGCTCTTCTGAAGCGCCAGCCATACAAGATGCGTCCGTAGAAGTTGAACCACTTCCGCGTTTCCGCGTCCGCGAACGGGTAGTCCGCCCCCAATTGCCGCGCGACGGCGAGGCCGGACACGAAACAGGTCTCCTGACTGTTGATCAGGGTGTGGGCGCCGCAGTGCCATGTGCGTCTCTTGCCCTGCACGAAGCGGAACAGGTGGATCAGAACGGCAATGTGAGGCACATCGTGCACGATGTGCTGAAACCACCACTTTTTCACGATCTTGCTGTCGTCGATGCGGCTGATCGGGTTGTAGGTCACCAGGCATGGCTTGTCCGACGGCTTCGCCCACGGCTGCTGGTTGTGCATGATGTAGGTGATTTCGTAGTTGTCGGGCCTCGCGCCGTACTGCTCGATGTGGTTGCTGCGGGTGTCGAGTGCCCTGACTGCGCTGTCCGGGAGAACCGACGCGTCCGAATGAACCACGGTGTGGTTGTGCAGCTCGCTCTCGTAGCGGATCGACGAGAGGAGCCAACCTTCGAAAAGGGTCGGCCGGTTCAGGATCATCAACGCCTGATTCGCGTTGCACGCGAAGACCACGTCGTCGAAGGTTTCGGTCCCTCCCTCTTCGTCCTCCACAACGACGCCACGCGCGAGCCGGTAGACCTTTCGAACCGGCCGCTGAAGATAGATCTTGTCGCGAAAGCCGGCCGACATTTCTTCGTAGATGCGCCGCGTGCCCCGGTCCCAGGTCTGCATCGGCGTCGCGGTTTCGATGTCGAAGAACTCCAGATAGCGGGAAAACAACGACGCCGGCATGTCGAACACGTTCGTCGCCATCAGGAAGTTGACGAACATGGGCTTCAGTATCTTGTATCTGAAGTCGCCCGAGAACCTGCCGACGTTGAGAACCGTGCCCATGCTGACATAGTTGAAGGGGTTGAGGGCGCTTAGAAGCCTGGATCTGCATCGGCTGAGCCGGCCGAACCACCTCAGCCGTCGCATGAGTCTCTGGAATTTCTCGATTTCCGGTTGCAGTTGCCTCCTGATGTCGGAGTCGAAATCGTGAGCATAAATGCCGCCGCGATACTTCACGCTGTAGCTGAACCTGGTATCGACCAGCTCGATATCGTGTTGCCGCATGAACTGGATGATGTGGTGGTAGACGGAGGGAATGCACGCGGTGACCGAGATATCGAAGGGAATCGATGCGCCATCGTCCTGCGGCATGTCGGCGGTGATGGCGTTGCCGCCAATCCGACCCTGCGCCTCGAACAGGCGAAAATCGAACCGGTCGGGATGCCGATGCAGCGCCCACGCTGCCCCAAGCCCCGATACGCCTGCGCCGATAATGGCAACCCGTCTCGGCATCGCCCCGCGCCCCGCTATCTACACGCCTCCATCTTCTGCGACCCCTTCGACCGGGATCAATAGCCCGGAACGCTGCAGTCACCGTCCACGATCAGGCGGACGGAGGCGCAGAGGTCGAACAGCGCAAGGAAATACCACGGCGCATTGAGCGCCCGGATTCAGATGTCCATGTCCACCGGGCTGATGCTCTCTTGCCGTCTCCTGCGAGCCATCGTCGCAGCACGACTTCAACGAAATCACACAATCCCGGCGAGGAGAGACAAGCATCCAGCTGTTCCCCTTCGCTTCGGGCCACCACCACAGCAGCCGACATGCCCGTCATCCATCACGAACCAGGATGACATTGTGGTTTCGGGTGCGCCTTACTTCACGGTATCGCCTCTCCTGCGCCCGTGTCAGCCAATCATCTTCCCAGCTCCCGGACCAGGAGCACTCGGCAACAATCACCCTGGGCAACAGTGCATCATCCGCATTCCGGAGGAATGGCCCCAATACCCTGTCCTCATAGCCCTCAACATCAACCTTGATCGCATCCACTCTCCCCAGATCATGGCTGTCTGCAATCTCCAGCAAGGATTTCACTTCAACTTCAAGGGATCCGCACTCTGACACACGGGACCGACCGAGGTTGCGCTCATCCAACTCCAGCAGTGCACGACCCGCACCTTCCCCGACAACGCACTCATGAACCCCTGCAAACTCAATTCCATTGGCCTTGGCATTGTACCGAAGACGTTCCAGCATGGCAGGTTGGGGTTCGATGGCGATGACCAGGCCAGACCCGGCAAGTTGATTCGCCACTCTCAAGCTCCAGTATCCACAGTTCGCGCCCACGTCGATAAAGACGAAATCGTCAACAGCCAGCCCGAGTACGAACTCTATTTCCTCGCTTTCGAACGTATCTGGTCGACGCAACAGCCGCGACTCAGAAACATTGCCAAACTTGTGCAACCTCCAGCGCAGGCCATACCTCTCCACATCCACCACATCGTCCCGACTTGCAAGAAATCGTCGCTCAAACCATTGAAGACGTCCGAACGCCCTGCGCCCGACATAGCCACATCCGTAAATCCAATTCATGGCGCGATACACGCATTCCATAACCCATGAAGGCGCATACATCCCATGCTCGCCAATCGATGCGTTCATCAAAGACTCCTGCGACCGACCACTACGTGTCACCACTCACCGATCCCACGCTCAACTGGGCAAACGCCATCCCGGCAACATCAGCCGACGGAGACCGGCAACAGGACCATACGCGTCCATCACGAGACGGGAGCACACAATCCTCTTCGCCATGCCTTCCTTGGTTCGAAACCATCCACGGCGCAGACGCCAAAGTGGATCCTGCCATCTGACTACCGGTGCTTGCCATTTTAGTGAATTCTCATGCTGGAAGTGCTCTGCATGATGGATGACAGGAGGGCGTATGCAGAATGTCCTGAGACCGTGCCGCCAGTAACTTGCAAGAGCGCGATCAATCCCCGTTCTGACCAATGGATAGTGAGAAAGAAAGGTTTCTGCAGCTCTCCTTGTAATCACATATCCTTGAGTTCCAAAGTGAGACCACCTCAACCAGCCCAACTGATGCCCCGTCGGCAGTTCACGGACCATGATGAATGGCCGGTCCGGGCCAAAGTGAAGAAAGACTATGTCGAAGTGCTCGCTCATGCCTTCAAGTGTTGCCAGAACAGATGGAAACTGCTCTGTCGGTATGGCATCATCCTCCAGCACAGCCATGACATCGGGCCCATTTTCTACCATGTTCTGAAATACTTGTCTCTGGCTAATCCAGTTGGCGACCGAGCCCATGTGGACATAGATCCCGTCTCGACGCGATCCCCGCCAATCCACAAGTGCTTCATACTCCTGTGGGAAGTCCATGCCGTCCACAGCCCTGTGAACAACAAAATCCAGTCCCAGCGACCCAAGATGCGATGAGATTTCACGACGCCGATCATCTGATCGCTCCAGATTAATGACCGTGATTTTCATGACTCTCACCTAACGACATAGCTGATATCAAAGAGCAAGCGTTCACTGGTACGTACCGAGAACTTGGCGCATGCGCTGTCCGTGTGCCAAACCCACCAGATCCTGAACGAGTTCTAGTTTGACCATGCATTCACTGCTACGATAACCTGAACACGTGCGGCCGAGGAATCACCTTCAGCACTCGCAAGCATCGCATGAGCAGATTAGACAACAATACAGTCCGCACGGTAAGGCAAGGCAAGACTAATTCCAATCCAGATTGATGCGTGGACGGTGCACATTTGCGATTCTAGCCTTTAGCTTGAAAACACGTTCTTTCTGGTCCGGAATTTGTCGCTCATGGGTTTCTGCAAAGATATGCTCTATGCGAGCGAGAAGATCGCGCCTGGACAATAGCGCATCCAGTATGTCTAGTTCTTCACCTTCAATATCCATCTTGATTACACCAATCTCGCAGCCCGTCCCCAGACCATCAAGATACTGAATGAAATCCACCAATTTAACCTCGACTGCTTGATCAGAACTAACCGGCGAAATTTTTCTCTTCACTAGCGTACTCGAGGTTGAGTGCACGAGTGGATCATCGTCGAACTGAGCGCGTCGCCAAAGAACACCTATCCCGTTTCGGGTGCTCGCAGCTGCTTGTTCTATTCGAACGTTGGAGGACTCTCCGAGGTTGTTTCGAAGATGCTCTATTGCCCATGGATCAGGCTCGAATGCTATAACTTCTCGTGCCACTGATGACATCTTTCGTGTGTAGTGGCCGACATTTGCGCCAAGGTCAATGCAAGTCTTCCCGGCAGACTGCGAAATGGCGGCTTCAAACTCGTCGAGTGCCAGAACAGACTTGTATTTTCGAGAATAGCGACGTCCACGTGCTCCGGGCAGATACTGCAGGAGACGGTACCTAAATTCTTGTTTCATCAAGAAAACCCTCTCCTGCAACTGATTCAACGACACGCATGACATGTGACTCGTCAATCCAAGTCAGTTTCTATGCGGAGTGCGCATCCAAGGCCAAGACGAATATCCATGCTTGCATGCCGTTGTTTTGCTTGGCATCTACTTCCAGTATTGCATCCAGATGATATCCTCCTCCCTTGCGGCCCCAAACGAAGAACAGATAAGGCATAACCATTGGATGAGCTCCAAATGGGTCCATTTCGCCTGCGCCCTCCACCGAATGGGCCATGGTATGCTCAATGTACATGCGGCCTTCTGGAACGAGTTGCCTGGCCCATGCACTGAGAGCACCAGCCGGGCTCAAGGCCTGATCAAGTGAATTACTGTAAATGAAGTCAAATTTCCCTATCCATTCGGGATTGTCATCATGAAAGTCCCAAACATGCATGTGCGGGAACTGGGTTGCAGTCTCGGCTACATCAGTGCCTATCACGTCTCCCAGTAGATGCTCCCGAAACCACGCAACTTCGAACCCGTTGCGTGCACCGTGACAGATTCCTGCACGGCCCAGACCACGAGAACGAAGATCATCTTCGATTGCCTTTAGCGTAAACTCGTCAGCCCATACGTTGTTGATTTTGCGTCTATTGTGCTTGAGTTGTACTTCTCGATACTGTTTGTAGCCGCCGCGATAGTCGTGAAAGTACACCAATTGTGCATGGTGGGCTTCAACAACTTGTAGATCCAGGGGACGTACCAACCAGTTAAGTAAGCGCTTCACTGTTACAGAGCCCGTTACTTGATGAATGATATCGAGTTTGTCTCATCCATGGGCTCTGAAACGGATGAACCACACCAGCAATCTTGAATTGGCGTCGTCATCTGCAAGCGTTTCAAATTCATGGTTGATGAACCTCATGTGCGGGAGGACTTTACATTGTTCGTCATGATGGCGGCAAGACGTGTCCATCGGCGGTTGTCGGAACGGTTGCGCACGGCAATCGCTATGGCCTTGTGCTGGCCGACAAGGACAACGAGTTGGCGGCCGCGGGTGATGCCGGTGTAAAGCAGGTTGCGACGGAGCATGGCGTAGTGCTGTGTGAGTATGGGAATGATGACGATGGGGTACTCGGATCCCTGGCTCTTGTGAATTGTGACGGCATAGGCGGAAACCAGGGCGTCGAGGTCGGCGGGAGTGTAGACCACCAGGCGTCCATCAAAGGCCACGGTGACTGTTCCCTCTTCCGGCAGGACGTGATCGACATGGCCGATATCGCCGTTGTAGACCTCCCTGTCGTAGTCATTTTCGATCTGCATCACCTTGTCGCCGGGAGCGAAGGAGCGGCCGAACTTCTCGATCGTGTTCGCCCTTTGGGGATTGAGAGCACGCTGCAGTTCAACGTTGAGCGAAACGGCGCCGACAGCACCACGGTTCATGGGACACAGAACCTGGATGTCTCGGACAGGGTCTGCACCGAACCGCTTGGGAATGCGGTTGCTGACCATCTTCACGATGCGATCGACCGCAATGGCAGGATCATCCGCAGGCACGAAGTAGAAGTCGCTGACACCGTCGGGGGCATCGAGATCGGGCATGATCCCGTCGTTCACCCTGTGGGCATTCATGACTATGCGGCTCTGCGCCGCCTGGCGAAACACTTCATGGAGGCGCGCCACCGGAATAGCGCCACTGGCGATCATGTCGCCGAGAACCCTGCCGGGTCCCACGGACGGCAACTGATCGACATCGCCGACTGCCAGCAACGCTGTCTCCGGCGAGAGTGCCTGAAGAAGGGCATACATCAGCGGCACGTCGACCATGGACATCTCATCAACGACAAGAAGGGTGCACTCGAGGGGATTTTCGGCATTGCGCCGGAATCCTCCGGTGCCAGGATCGAACTCGAGGAGACGGTGGATTGTCTTCGCCTCCATGCCTGTTGCCTCGCTCATGCGTTTGGCCGCCCGTCCGGTCGGTGCGGCAAGCAGGACCGTCACATTTCTGAAGGCAAGGATGGCGAGGATGGTGTTGACAATGGTCGTCTTGCCAACGCCCGGCCCGCCGGTGATGACCATGACCTTCGCTGCCAGTGCCTGGGCGACCGCTTCCTTCTGGCTCGCCGCCAGTTCCAGGCCTGTGCGTTCTTCGAACCAGGGGATCGCCTTTCCGGCGTCGATCGCCCGCCATGGGGGTGGGTGTTGAAGGAGGCGGCCCAGCATCCGTGCAATCCCTGTCTCGGCGTGATGGAGACCTGCGGGGAACACACAGTCGTCGTCGCCCACTCGGTCTGCGACAACTCTGCCCTCGGCAAGCTCAAGGTCCAGCGCCTCGCGAATCAGCGATTCGGAACACTCGAGAAGCTCTGCCGTGACCGACACCAGTTCCTCGAGGGGGAGACCACAGTGTCCCTCGCCCGAGGCCTCGGAAAGTCCGTAGTTCACGCCGGCGCGCAGACGCACCATGGCGTCCGGCCTGATGCCTAGTTTCATCGCGATTGTGTCGGCCGTCGTGAAACCGATGCCGCGGATGTCGTGGGCAAGCCGGTAAGGGTTCTCCGACATGATCTGCAGGGCGTCCGCACCGTAGGTCTTGTAGATCCGTATCGCCCGTGTGGCGCCGACACCATGGCTGTGAAGGAAGACCATGATCTCCCGGACCGCCTTCTGTTCAGCCCAGGCGTCGACAATTCGTTCGACTCGCTTCGGCCCGATTCCCGCAATGTCCCTGAGACGCCACGGTTCCGTTTCGATGATGTCGAACAGCCGGTCGCCAAAGGCTCGAACCAGCTTGCGGGCATAGACCTGGCCTATCCCCCTCACCATCCCGGAAGCGAAATATCTCTCGATTCCATCCGTCGTTGTCGGGGGAGACAACCTCATGAAGCGGGCACGGAACTGCTGACCATAGTTGCGGTCGTTCTCCCAGGAACCGCTCGCGGTCAACCACTCCCCGGGCGCCACCGAGGCGGCCCGACCGACAATGGTGACGGGATGGCGCACGCCCCGAACCTTGGAACGCAGGACGCAAAATCCGCTGTCCTCATTGTGGAAGGAGACATGTTCGATGACTCCCGCGATCACCTCCTCTTCGCTCTCCTGATTCCTTTGATTCCTTTCGGTCATTGGCTGCTCGTTGGTTCTCCGGGCGTGGAGCGGGTCCGGTTCACGAAGCGGACCTTGTGAACAGCTGATTGACTTCCAGGGCGCAGGACCCGCCAACTGGTCTGTAGCCGAGGTCACCAAGAAAGCCCGTCAGCGCCTCTATGTTGTCGCCATGTCGGGCAAGGTTGTCGTTCGCCAGTTCGATGTAGATTGCCGGAGAGAATCTTGACAGCGTCTCTCTTGCGCCAACCAGCATGCGCATCTCGGAACCCTCTATGTCACACTTGATGAAGTCGACCTGTGGTATGCCGCATTCCGCCACGACCTCATCGAGCCGTCTGATGGCAATGTCCTCGGTGACTGATGGCCGCTCCCGTGGTGGAGAGTCACCGACAAAGCTCAGTCCGAAACCGACGCTGCCCGACTCCTTGATAGGCACATTGAGAACTCCGATTTGAGATGAGTCACCGAGACCACAGTCATGAACGGTGACGTTCGACAACCTCTTGAACGATTTCACGGTTTTCAGGATCGAGAGGGCATAGGATCCAGGCTCGAAGGCATGCACATGCCCCTTAGGAGCCATCGCGGAGAAGAGCTTTGTGAACTGTCCTGCATGAGCGCCGACATCGAGGACGACTCCATCCTGTGGAATCAGGGGCCGGAACCGGGAGCGCAGCTCCAGGTGGTGCTGGCGCGTGAGAGCCTTCCAGAGGTGTGCAGACCAGGTCAGCCTTTGCCGCACGGTGAGCCGGGGCATGTCCGTCATTCATCGAGGCCCTGTTGCCAGTCCATCCGTGTCCCCTCTATCCTCAGCCAGGAGACCGGATATCCTGCCATCATGACCCGATCCGTTGCCGTTGATCCAGCCCGCTATCTGGGCGACAGCCACCTTGCCGAGTTGCTGGCGCGTGCACGCGCCGGGAAGTCCGTCGCCGACGTCCGCAGCCTCATTGCCGGTGTCCTTGCCGCGCCGGAGGATGTCGACCCGGACATGTGGCTTGGCCTGGTGACGGAAACACCGGGTGATGATCTGGCACGGCAACTCCAGACACTCAAACAGTCCCTGGAGGAAAACGTCCCCTGCAGCCTCGAAGTTCCGGCGCCGGCCTGGCGTTTGAAGGCCCTGCGTCACGAACTGCAGCGAACCGGGCTGGACGGTTTCGTCGTGCCCCATGCCGATGAGCATCAGGGCGAGATGCTTCCCGCCCGGAGCGAGCGGCTGGCCTGGCTGACGGGATTCAACGGTTCGGCAGGCGTTGCCGTGGTGTTGAACGACAAGGCAGCCATCTTCGTCGACGGGCGTTACACGCTCCAGGTCAAGACGCAGGTGAACCGTGCCGACTTCGACGTCCATCACTTGATGAACGAACCGCCGCACGACTGGATCTCCGATCATCTCGAGGGGGGCAGGCTGGGCTACGATCCGTGGTTGCATGGCCACGCGGAAGTCGGGTCGTTTCGGGATGCAGCGGAACGGGCCGGTGGCACATTGGTTCCATGCGACAGCAATCCCATCGATCAGATCTGGTTCAACCAACCCCCTCCTCCACTTGCTCCTGTCCGTCCCCACGCCCTCGAGTTTGCCGGCGAAACCGCCACATCGAAGATCGACAGGATCGCTGCATCACTTGCAGCGAAAGGCCACGACGGTGCGGTGATCTCCGATCCGACTTCGATTGCCTGGCTCCTCAACATCCGCGGTGGTGACCTCCCGGGAACACCGGTGTGTCTCGGTTTCGCCATCGTCAGCAAGGAAGGCTTGGTCACCCTCTTCGCCGACCAGAGGAAGTTCACGCCGGAAGCTCTCTCCTGGCTGCCCGACAATGTCTCTGTGCGACCTCGAGACGAGCTGAACACGGGACTTGCCCATCTTGCGGCAGACGGCGCAGCGATCGTTGTTGACCGTCAGTCCGGTGCCGCGTGGTTGCAGGACCGCATCGAGGCAGCCGGGGGCACGGCCCTCGTGGAGCAGGACCCGTGCGCCCTGCCCCGGGCCATCAAGAATGCTGCTGAAGTCGCAGGTATGGCCAACTGTCATGTTCGAGACGGCGCAGCCCTCACCACATTCCTGTGCTGGCTCGATCATTCCACTCGTCCAGGAAGCAATGAGACGGTTGATGAGATGACGGCCGAGAGGGTGCTGGAGGATTGCCGGCGGCGTGTCGACGGCTACAGGGGATACAGCTTCGAAACCATATCGGGATCTGGCCCCAACGGCGCCGTGGTGCACTACCGGTCCAGTGAAGCAACCAACCGCACTTTCGAACCCGGTTCTCTCTACCTGGTCGATTCGGGTGGCCAGTATCCGGATGGCACGACTGATGTGACTCGCACCATCGCAGTCGGGGAACCGGATGCAGATCACAAGCGTCACTTCACCGCCGTGCTCAAGGGACATATTGCACTTGCAACGGCGCGCTTTCCCAAGGGCACCACCGGAACTGCCCTCGACACCCTGGCCCGATCAGCCCTGTGGAAGCTCGGCGCCGACTATGACCACGGCACCGGCCATGGTGTGGGCAGTCACCTGGGAGTCCACGAAGGTCCGCAGAACATCTCCAAGCGCGGCCACACCGCGCTGGAGCCGGGCATGATCCTTTCAAACGAACCCGGTTACTACCGTGCCGGCGCATGGGGTATCAGAATCGAGAACCTCGTGGTGGTGGAAGAAGACAGCCAACCAGGGGAGCGTCCCATGCTCCGTTTCTCGACACTCACCCGGGCGCCGATTGACCGGCGGCTGGTGAATGCCGGCGAGCTGACTGACGAGGAAGCCGACTGGCTTGATGCCTATCACGCAAACGTTCGCGACTCCCTGGGACCTCTGGTGGACTCCGAAACAGCCGCCTGGCTGGACGATGTCACGCGTCCCATACGCGATGGATCCTGAGCGTGTGACAAACCGCAGGAGTCAGCGGCGACAAAAAGGAATGCATCCGTGACCTCCCCCCTTCTTGCCACGCCATCCGGAAAGCCACGAGCCCGGGCTCTGGGAATTCCGTTCGAAGGCCGTCCGGGACCGTTCAACGCCATCACCGACGTCGCTGGCGTCGAGGTCGGTTATACAACTCTCATTCGCGGCGATGGCGGCCCTCTTGTCGTCGGCTCCGGTCCCGTGCGCACGGGAGTCACGGCCATCATCCCGCGAGGCAAGGCCGGCGCCAGCCTTCCGGTGTGGACCGGCCAGTTCAGCCTCAACGGCAATGGCGAACTCACGGGAAGCTGGTGGATCGACGAAGTCGGGCACAGCGATGGGCCGATCACCATCACCAACACCCATTCCTGCGGTGTCGCCCGCGACGCCACCATCGAGTGGATGAATCGCAACGTCCAGGCATACGGAGATGGACCGGACTGGGGTCTTCCCGTTGCGGGCGAGACTTATGACGGTTGGTTGAATGACATCAACGGCTTCCACGTGAGGAAGGAACACGTCTTCGAGGCAATCGATTCCGCCGCCTCGGGTCCAGTCGAGGAAGGCAGCGTCGGCGGTGGCACCGGCATGGTGCTCTACGGCCACAAGGGCGGGTCAGGAACGTCGTCACGTGAAGTTGTCCATGAAGGGGAGACCTACGCCGTTGGCGCCTTTGTCCAGGCGAATTTTGGCCTGCGCTCGCAGCTGCTCATCGCCGGGATACCCATGGCGGAACATCTTCCGGGCCCTGAACCCTACGGCGAGGACACCGGTTCGATCATTGGCGTGGTGGCAACAGATGCACCGTTGATCTCCCACCAGCTGAAGAGACTCGCCCGGCGCGTGTCACTCGGCGTGGGTCGCGGCGGTTCGATTTCCGGTCATGGATCAGGGGACATCTTTCTTGCATTCACGACAGCAGGATCCGATGCCCTCGGCAAAGACACCCCCTACCTCGAACTCGCCATCATTCCCGATCACAGGCTCGATCCCTTCTTCGAGGCTGTCATCCAGGCTGTGGACGAAGCCATCATGAATGTCCTGGCGGTCAGCGAGGAAATGGTTGGTATCGACGGAAACACGGCCCCAGCTCTCGACAGGGACAAGGTGACGACAGTCATGAAGCAATTCGGCCGCTACCGCGAACCTCCCGGCCTGTAGGGTCTTGCCCGCCGGGCGCCGGGCATGACAGAGTTCGACAGAACAACTGCAAGGGGAGTCCGTCATGGGCCGGATGATCACTTTTGTACGACCAGATGGCGGTTCCACAAACGGTTGGCTGGCTGAAGCAGGCGGGGACCGCCCGGGCGTCATCGTCCTGCAGGAGTGGTGGGGTCTCAACGACCAGATCTGCGGTGTCGCGGACCGCTTCGCCCGCAACGGCTACAACGCCCTTGCCCCCGACCTCTACGAGGGACGGGTGACCGGGGATGCGAACGAAGCCAGCCACATGATGGAGGGGCTCGATTTCCCGGGCGCAACCCACCAGGACATCAAGGGCGCAGCCCGCCATCTCAAATCCATCACGAACGGCCGCGTCGCTGTCACGGGATTCTGCATGGGTGGGGCGCTCACCATCGCAGCGGGCGTCCATGTCGCCGAATGCGACGTCGCTGTTGCGTTCTACGGAATTCCGCCGAAGGAGTTTGCGGACGCGTCGGCCATCCGCATTCCCTTCCAGGGACACTTTGCCAACATCGACGACTGGTGCACACCCGAAGCGGTGGACAGTCTGGCGAAAGATCTGGAAGCCGGAGGCGTTGCAGGCGAACTCCACCGGTATGACGCTCAACACGCCTTCTTCAACGAAGTGAGCGATGCCTATGATGTTGCCAGTGCCCGTACCTCATGGACCCGCATGATGGAATTCCTCTCCGCCGAACTGTGACCATCATGCTCGCGAGTTGCCGCGTCCGGTTCATCGCGCCAGAGTGGATGCGTTGAGGCGGCGATCATCGCTTCCCCTTCCTGTGAGAGAGTTCATCTCCGGCCGCTGGAACGTCGCAGACGACCTGCCCCACACCCCTTGCGACACCCCCGATGTAGCATGGGCGGAGTTCCTCCGCCATGAGGAGACAGACGAGCCGTCATGCCATGCGGGCTGTCGACATCGATGATTCGCCATCACTGCAGGTCTCGGGGCCCGATGAAGCCCTGCGCGGTGGTCCGGAAGTTTGGCCGTCATGCCAGGAAATCGCCCAACGACACAGAACGTTCGCCAAAGGGATCACGGAGCCTCAGCCGCCCTGCAACCTGGCGGTGAACACGACTGACGCGTGGTTGGCGGGCTTCAACCCGGGCTCGATTGAGGGAGCAACGAACGCATCGTGCAATTCGTGATAACCGCCATACGGTCCCTGGGCGCCTGTCCATGGCCGATACGTTGAAAGACGCGCCCGAACACGCAAGCGAATGAATTCATTCACGCGATTCGCGGCAGACTGGTTGCTGTGCTCTACGGATCCACGGCATGTCCGGCTCGAGAGGTCATCCGGAGGCTGCCGTGATGGCTCAGAGGCGCTGGGCAAAGACCTTGAGACCGCGGGCGAAATTGAACTCGAAGTGAACGGATCCGAAGCCGTGCTTGTCGAGCATGTGCCGCAGGTTCGGAGCCGAGAAGTAGAGCTTGTGGTCCGGTGCTCCGAAGTGGCGCCACCGCGTCGGGTTGCTTCCCTTCGTGAATTCCCTCAACGCCGGTGTGGTGAGGTAGAGGATGGCCCCTGGCGCCATGGCGGCCCTCACCGCTTCCAGAAACCGGTTGGTGTCGACGACATGTTCGATCACCTCGGAACAATAGACGCCATCAAACGACTCACACGCCAGTTCAACGTCCTCGAACAGCCCCGTCAGAAAGCGCCCCTCAGGAAAGCGCCGCTGCGCCTCCTCCACGAGTAGCGGGTTGACCTCGACTCCCGTTGCCTCGAGTCCCAGTTCGAGACCGGCACCGACCAGACAGCCGACGTTCGACCCGATATCGAGCAGCCTGTTGCCCGTCATGCGTCTCTTCAGTCTTCTGGCCCTCCGGCGGGAGCGCCGCATCTTGCTCTCGAATTTCTGCCGGTAGCCGGCGATGTAGGACCGGCCCATGTCAGGACTCTGGATTGCTGCGGCTGTGGCAGCGTCAGGCATCATTGCCATCCAGGCGAAGGAACACCCGTTGCAGCGCACCCAGCGATGGGGAGGCTGCTCCACCAGAAGTGAGTGTGACTCGCCTTCGCAGACTTGGCACATATCAGGCACGGTCGGATACTCTCTTGGAGGAGGAGGGTGTGGTCAGGTGACGGCAGCGACCATGCGGTCGATGTCGTCGGGAGAGGTGTTGAAGGACGTGACGAGACGCACGGCGCCGGTCTCCTTGCCAGTGGGCTGGATGGGATAGAATCCGAATCCGGTTGTCTTGAGACGCTCGAAAACGGCAAGCGGCATCTCGAGGAAGATCTCGTTGACGTCAACGGGGTGGAGGAGGCGGACACCCTCGATCTCCTGGAGACCGTCGGCCAGCCTGATTGCCTGAGCATTGGCGTTGCGCGCCCACGCCAACCAGTTTCCTGAATCGAGATAGGCGTCGAGCTGGGCCGACAGGAAGCGCATCTTGGAAAAGAGCTGACCAGCCCTCTTGTGGTGGCGGCGCAGGATGGGAACGTCCTTTCTCCTGTCGCCGAAAACAACGATGGCCTCTGCCGCCATGCAGCCATTCTTGGTGGCGCCGAAGGAGAGCACGTCGACACCGGCCCGCCAGGACATGTCGGCGGGCGGGCACTCGAGGGCGGCAACCGCGTTGGCAAAGCGGGCTCCATCCATGTGGACCGCAAGACCGAGATCGCGCGCCGTGTCGCCAAGGGCGCGTACATCATCCGGAGAATAGAGAGTGCCGCACTCGCTCGCCTGAGTGATGGACAGCACTGACGGCCGGGGATGGTGGACGTCATGGGCATCCATGGATGCAGCCGCGCGACGCAACACATGCGGGCAAAGACGCCCGTGGTCAGCCTCGAGACCGATCAGCTTGGCACCGCCGGTGAAGAACTCAGGCGCATTCGCCTCGTCAACGACGATGTGGGCTTCCTCGTAGCAGAAGACGGCACCCCAGGGCGGCGTGAGGAACGCCAGCGACAGGGCGTTGGCGATGGTCCCCGTGCCTACCGGCACTACACAGACGTCGGTTTCGAAGATCTCGCCAAACCTCTCGTCAAGGTCGTGGGTCAGTTCGTCACCGCCATAGGAATCGACTCCACCGGCACTCGACCGCGCCAGGGCCTCGATGATCTCCGGCGCCATGCCGGAAGCGTTGTCGCTGCCGAAGTGAGGCTGGTGCATCACGAAACCGCCGGATCACCCGTCACCCAGGAGCGCGTCGATGCGCTCCATGAGGTCCGACTGTTCGCGTTCGAGCCGCTGGGCTTCGGCAGAGTCTATCCCTCCATCCCGATTGAGCGCCTTAAGCTCGCTTGCCAGTTCCTGTTCACGTTCCAGAACGTCGTCGAGAACCAGCTGATCGACAACCTGGCCTTGTCTTGCTTCCTCGAGACGGTTGAGTGCACCAGCCTGCCTGGCATTGAGTGCGGCAAGGCGCCGGACCGCTTCGGCGTGTTCCCCCTCAAGCGCCTCGGCCTCCGCTTCGAGACGATCGGCCTCGCCCTGAAGAACCCTGGCACGCAGGCGGGCCCGGGCGAGATCGTCGCGAAGGTCACCGAGACAGGCGTCGTAGGTTCCCGACAACGAGTTGTCGAGAAGCGTGAAGAGATCGACGTCCCGTTCGGCATCGGCGCATGGATCACCGGATGTCGCCATGCAGGCAGACAGGAATGCGGCTGCCACCGGAACGGCAAGGATGGGGCGGAGCACACCTCGCAGGCGGGCGAGACCGCTGTCACGCAGAAAACCGGAGTGCATCACACAGACGGCCTCTCGACGCCATCAGGCGCGCCGGCAATCAAAGTGACCATGGCGTCCTCGATCGCTTCGAGCCTGACAATGTGCTGGCGTTGTGCCGATTTCGCCGCATCAAGGCGGGAGGTATCATACCCTGCGCTTCGGTACTTGGAGATGCTCCGATCGAGAGTTGCGATACGCTCTCTCGTGGTATCAATCATCGAGCGAACGCTGCCGCGATCCTTTTCAATCTCCATGAGCGCGTTCTCGTACTCCTGACTTTCCACGAGGCCGGCAGCATACTCCCTGTTGAGACGGTCCACGTCCAGTTTCTGCCAATTGAGTGCGGCTTGAGCCAAGGCAATGTTCTTGCGGGATTCTCCGGTCAGTTCCTCGGCAATGGCGATGTCCTCGTCAAGCGATTCCCTGGAGGCCTGGAACTCCGAATGATCACGTGTCAGGTAGGATCCGCCGACATATCCCGCAACCCCGCCCGCCGCGGCACCGAGCAACGCCCCCTCCTCGTCTCCGGCGGCATAGCCGATGATGCCGCCGATGATGGCGCCGGCAACGGCGGAAGCGATCCGGGCTTCGGCATAGTCGTTGTAGGAGTCGGCCTGATCGCGCAGAGCCCCCTGCTGCTCAGACACGTCATTGCCCGACATGATGGTTTCAAGGTCACCGAAAATGTTGGCCGTGCTGCCATCCTCATTGGTGACGCACCCGGCAGCAAGGAACAGGGCGCCAACCATGGCCAGAAGTCGAGCATGCATCGCCAAATTACCCTTTCGATCAGAACCCTTGAGCAACCGCGCGATCATGGTCCAATCCCTCATCCCAGACAACCGTTGACGGCGTGGAGGTCTCACCAACCGGAACCAGGGCACATCCACAGATTGCGGATCTGCAGGCAGGCCTTATCGCAACGTTGCGATAGCGGCTGCCACTCAATCCTGTCGTCAGCGGTACAGACTCCGGTCCAGGCGACTCTCGCTCTTGGGTATGTGGGACCGATTCCAGATACCGCATCTAGGAGCCTCACCGGCTCGCCCTGTGCGATGAAACACAGCATGGACCGGTCTGCCGCAGTGTGCTCACGGCTTAGCCTCGAATGCCGAGCGTGGCAAGCCTGACTGGCACTCGCCGTTCATGGCGACATGACGCCGACGTCCGACTTCACGAGCATCATCAACCTCGTTACGGGCGCGGATCCAGACTCGGCCCGGCCGTGCCGTTTGAGGCTTCACAGTCCGGCGCACAGTTCGGTATTCTCGTCTTGCCGGACAGGGAGGGAGCGCAAGATGAATACCGGGGCGTGGAGAATCAGGACATCGATATCTGTTGTATTCAGTCTTGTGATGCTGGCCGGCGTCTTTATCGATGTGCGTCCGGTCGTGGCGCAGGAGGCGTGTCCGCTTCCCGCCGGTGAGACGCCTCCCGCGGACCCGCCCGTGACGGCGCAGCAGGTGGAAGACGGCAGCGCATGCGCCGCCTGGCGGTGACGTGTTCACGTCGCTGCGGCGGGAGAGTTACTCACAAGTCAACCGAAAATCACACCTTCAACGCCGGGCCGGGCGGAACGGGCCAAAGACCGAAGTGAGAGATTTCGATTCCGAAAAGTGAGCAATTTTCGCTTGGGATTGACGATTCACTTGAAACCGTGACGGTTGATGAATTCACGGCCATAGGGTGTTCCCGGCAAGCGCGTGGTGCAGCCGGTCGAGGGTCCACACGTCGATCCCGTCTGTCGTCCGGAAAGACCTCCTGCCACCGTAGACGAGGACGCGCCGCACAATGCCCGCAAGTGCACCAACCGCACGCAGGCCCGGCAACATGCCGGTGTGGTAGCGCGACCGGGACTTGACCTCGATCGCCAGGAACTCATCGCCCCGTCGAAGAATGAAATCAACCTCTGTCCGATCTCCGGAATGCGGCGCCCAGTGGTGCAGGTCCTCGAACAGTCCTCCCTCCTCCCCGTGGACCCGCAGCAGATGAAGGACCCAGCCTTCAAGGAGTGCGCCACGCTCTTCGGGCGCGATCGGTCCGTGGAGTTTCTTCACCGCCCGCACCAGTCCCGGATCGACCCAGTAGAGCTTTGGATGACGGCGCTCACGCACCCGCAACCGAGGCTGGAAGGCAGACAGCCGGAAAACAACCAGTGTGTCTTCGAGGATGTCCAGATAGCCCTCAACAGTGGTCCGTGCGACACCGCAGTCACGCGCAAGGCCTGAGACATTGACAACCTCGCCGTGACAGAGCGCTGCAATGGGCAGGAATCGTGCGAATCCCGGCAGATTCCTGACGAGTCCCTCGGCACGAATTTCTTCGCGGAGGTAGAGCCGGGCGTAGGTCTCAAGCACCGCACGTCTGTCGTCCGCAATCCAGACCAGAGGAATGGTCCCCGTGTCGAGTGCGGCTTCAAGATCGAAGTCATCGCCGAGTTCAGCGGGAGACAGGGGGTGCATGGTCCTGTGCAATGCCCGGCCGGCAAGCAGGTTGACACCGACTGCCTTGAGCTTGCGTGCGCTCGACCCAAGGAGGGCAAAGTTGAGTTGGCGCGCCTCGATATGGCGATGCACTTCGTTGAGGAGATTGGGGAGGCGCTGGATTTCGTCGACCACCACCCAACTGCCGGGTTCCGCTCCCTGCAGATCCAGGGCGAAGAGGGACGGATCGACGAGATAGTCCTGATAGCGGGCCTCGTCGAGGAGATCGATCCAGAGTGCGTCGGGAAACTGCCATCGCGCCCAGGTGCTCTTGCCGACCCCGCGAAGGCCGAGCAGGAAGAAACTCTGTCCGGGCATGGAGATCAGTCGAGGGTATGAACTTTCTGTCACCTTGTCGTCATTTTTCCATGAATAGTGACGACAAGGTGACAGGCCAATGCTCGCGAGTCAACGGGACCACCCCGTCGGTGATGGGTGCCAGCTACCGGCCTGTGCAGGACATCCTCTTCGAGCGCCCCCGCCTTCAGCCGTTTGTCGATCATGCGTCTTGCAACGCCGTCCTTGATCCGCAGGTCGAGGAATGCCCGGAGGTGGGAGTGTGTGATCGAGTCGAAGGAACACGCCACGGACTGCCCACATCCGTGATTGTCCAGATGCGGTTCGCATCACCCCACTTGTTCGAGGGACAGTCCTTGAAGCTCCGGGCCGGGCCCGATGCCCCGCCGGGAGTGCCTTCGCTCGCGCACTCCCGCCATCCGGGCAGGGACGGACGGCGGGCGAGGTCCATTGTCTTCAGTCGGCATTCCCTTTTCGGCTGTTTATCTCCCACGGACAGAGCAGGATCTCCCAGGTTCCCTGGCCAGGTTCCTTCAGCGAACCTCGATCAGCGCCTCACCGGCTTCCAGAGCCGCTTCAATCTCCCCGAGCAGCGGAGTCAACAGGGTCTGAAGGGCGGCAATGGTCGTATTGCCACAACGCAGCCAGACCACCTGCAGACCCGGCGACCGCCGCGCCCGCTCGGCGAAGTCCTCATCCTTGGACCAAATTGCGGCGCGCCTGTCGCGCGCCCAGGCCTCAATGCGCTCGTCTGACGCCGCACCAAGGCCGACGTCGCTCACGTGATCGCAGGTGTGACCTCTTTCGGAAAGCCAGCGCGCCAGACCCGGCGGCAGTTGCGCATCGATCAGAAAGCGCACGGATCAGGCGGCAAACACGACACGATGGTCGACCGCTCCCGCAGCCCACGCCAGGGCCGCCTTGATGTCCGCTTCATCGAGATAGGGATAGTCGTCAAGAATCTCCGCCGAGGACACGCCGGACGCCATGAGTTGCAGGATGTCGGACACCCGGACACGGGTGTTCCGGATGTGCGGGCGCCCGGCGCAGGTCGAAGAATCGATGACGACCCGGCCCGAAGTCTCGGGGACACTGGCAACTTGATCGAAAACCTCGGCCAGGAGGGATATCCTGGCGCCCTTGCGCGGCCCTGCATGCCCATGACTCCGAAGAAAGTCTCGCAGGGCCTGGCCCAGTGTGTCGGCCTGGCGCGTGCCGGGTTCAACGGTGTGAAACCAATGTGGGAGAATGGTTTCGGTCTTCCGGCCGTCTCTTGCACTTCTCTTTGAGAAATACTCCACCGCAGTGTTGTCCACGTATCCCACGAACTTCGAAGGCGCAAAGAGCCATCGCCCGCCTTCCGCCCGGACCGCATACCAGGCGTGCACACGCGACATCAGGTCTTTTAGCTCCGCACCGCACCGCTCGTCATCGAGCGCGACCTGGTAGCGCAGAATGTTCTCGATCGCCTGTTCAGGACGGGTGACTAATACGCTGTCTTTCATCGGGATCAACCTCACTACGATCATGTTAGAGCACTTAGACGAAATGTAACACAGGTATATAGACGATGCAAACCGTTGCTCTCTCGATCGATCAAGCGATACGCCACACATCCCGGGGATCCCGGTCGCTCGCGGGACATCACCATAAACCTTGAACTGCACATCGCGTGAAGGAAGGACTTGTTCAATGCCTTGGGTGGCAAACCTTCCCGACGGAATGCGGCGTAATTTCGGAATGGTCGGCAAATACAATTGCCGTTCCCATTTGAAGCACTGGCAACGGTGGGACGCGGAGGCAACCGCCGCGCAGCCTGCCAAACCGCTGCGCCGTTGCAGGTTGCGGGAATCGTCCGACGGATAGCGCTCACGTACGGTTTGTCGATGAAGAAGGACGACATACCACCGAATTCGGGCGAGAAATCTATGTTCTTTCGTTTTGTCGTCCCCACAACGCGAGTGAGCGTAGACTTGCGGAAGAGAGGGCTTGGGCAAGAGTGCATGTTCGGGATGCGTTGCGAGATGACAGGCTCTCCTATCTCCGGCTCGACGCCGCCCAATTGTTCAAGCACGCGTTCGCCTTGCGGACGGATGTCCGCCGTAACGGACCGCAGGCGGGACTACGACCGGTCCTCCTCTATCTCTATGCCGAGCCGGAGGTATGGCCGACCGACGGGACGCCGGTGGATGAAGGCGCAAGAGCGCGGCACCAATACGAGATCGAGACCTTCGCTTCCGCCGTCGTCGGTGACGAAATGGCGTTCGTCGCTTGCTTATACAAGATCCTGCTCGGAAGCTGGAACCGCAGCGAAGACGCCGACGTCCGCGCTCACGCACGGTCGGTCCGTGAGCGCTATGCGCCCTGAGCCGCTCGGCCTGCTGTCAGCCGCCGTCGGCGGGCACCTCGTGGAAGGCAGAATCGGTCTGGTCCAGATTGCCCAATTCGAAGCCCTGCACTGTGATGATGCCGCGCCGGGCTGGTCCGTTGCCCCGTCGTCGAGCTGGCGCGATCAGCGCCCGCAGCGTGATGAACGGCAGGCTGGATTGCGCTGCTTGCGGGTGGAGCGGATTCAGCCGTATACGCGATCCAGGCGCTCAGGGCGCTATGGCGATGCCTTGATGTCGTCCGCGATTTTCTCGGCAATGGCGATCGTCGTGATGTTCGTGTTGGCCCGCGGGATGGTTGGCATCACCGAGGCATCGATGACCCTGAGGCCGGCGAGCTTGCGCACCCGACAAGCCGCGTCGACAACAGCCATCCTGTCACCGTCCGGGCCCATGCGGCAGGTGCCGCTGACATGCCAGCTCGGCCACACCGATTGCCTGATCCACTCCTCCAGCGCACCGCCATCCCGTGCGAGATCATCGACACCGCGACCGGTTGTCAGGCGAGCGCGCAGGATCCGGCGCCCGACGGCACCTGAGTCATGCAGCAGTCGCGCAGTTCCGGTCTTCAGCCATGTCCCAATCGACGGCACCATCATGCGCCGCACCGCGTCGGAGTAGCCGGCAGGGAACCACATGGTCACCTGATCTCCCACCACCTCCTTCGTGATTATCCTGTGCAGCCGGCGAAACCCGTCTGCAAGGCGAAGGAGGTCACGCTCGTCCGACAACATGGCGAGATCGACACGTGGCTCATCGAACGGCGACGGCGTCTGCAGGCGCACGCTTCCCCTCGAAAAGGGCTTGTTCACAACGACCAGCATGGTGCCGACCGCCTGACCGAAGGGATGCCATCCAGCCGAATTGGTCGGCATGAAGAACATGTCACCGGGAGGCGCACCCTCCAGGCCGGACGAACAGCGAACTCCGAAGTAGATGTGCCTGCGCTGGCCGGCGGCCACCCTTGCACGCGGTTTCAGGCAGGCCGCCACACTGATGCTGGGATGCTCCATCAGGTTTTCCCCGACACCGGGCAGATCGGCGACAACCGGGATACCGAAAGCCTTCAGATGATCGCCGTTGCCGATGCCTGCACGCAGCAGGAGACCCGGCGAGTGAAGCGCCCCGGCGCAGATGATCACCTCCCCTGCCCTCACCTCGATCGTCTCGCCATCCCGGGTCGCGTGTATGCCGACCGCGCGGCCGCCCTCGATCAGGATGCCGGTGGCTATGGTCCCTGGCAGAATCTCGAGATTGGGACGCCGTCGCGTCGCCGCATCGAGATAGGCGATGGCGGTCGACACGCGGCGTCCATACTGATTGGAAAGCGGCATGGGGAAACAGCCGTCACTGTCCGTACCATTGAAGTCATCGAGAAAGGGCAGGCCATCTTCCTCCATGGCCTCGAGCATGGCGCGGCTGAACCCGGCCCAGTCCGCCGGGAAGAGGCGTCTCACCGGAATCCGGCCTGCCCGACCATGGCGGGTGCCGGCGAAGTCGACATCCCGCTCGAGGCGGTTGAGGTAGCAAAGCAGGTCGTCGTGGGCCCATCCGGCAAGGCCCATCTCTTGCCATTCATCGTAGTCGGCCTTCATGCCCCGCACGGCAAACTGGCCGTTGATGCTGGAACCACCGCCCATGACGCGAGCCTGCTCGAATCGCGATGCCCTGACGCGGGGATCATCGTCGGGCGAGCGGTTGAAGACGCGAAGATCAGGCCAGTGGAAGCGGGGATCGAAATAGGCAAGCCCCGGATAGCTGTCGAGAATCACCTCCGGGACATCTTCCGGTGGCGTGTCATCTCCGGCTTCAACGAGTGTGACACGGCACCCGGGATGCTCCGAAAGGCGGTTGGCGAGCACCGCACCCGCCGACCCGCCGCCGACAATCACGAAGTCACGCGCATCCGGCACCGATTCCACGCTTCCGGCCCCTCGTTGCGACATGGACCGGTCCACATTGCACGCTTAAGCTACCGGCCATGGCGTTTCTTGCATAGCCGTGGTCAGCGGAGACTTCATTCCATGGCGTCACGCTCGATCGGTGTCATCGGTGCAGGAATCATCGGCACTGTCACTGCCTGCTTCCTCCAGCGCGACGGGCATGATGTGACCCTCTACGAGCGCGAGGCGCCGGGCTCGGCGGCATCCGGCGGTAACTCCGGAGTGTTGTCTCCGGCGGCCGTGGTCCCGGTTTCCATGCCTCATCTTCTTTCCAGTGTTCCTGGCTGGTTCATGGATCCGGAGGCACCGCTCACCATGGACTGGCGCCAGGCCCCCCGGTTGCTGCCCTGGCTCATCGCCTTCGTGCGCGCCGGCCGTGAGGACAGGGTACGCGCCATTTCAGGCGCCCTTGCCGCACTCAACGGTCCGACACTCTCACTTCTAAGGCCGCTTCTCAGGGAAGCCGGCCTGGAGTCCCTGGTGGTGAACAAGGGCATGCTCTATGTCGGTGCCGGCCCGGAGGACCGACTTGCCACGGAGCTGCGCCAGCGCTCGGGCCACATCGTCGAATTCCTCGGACCCCAGGGGCTGCGGGACCTTGAACCGGCACTCTCGACAGAGTTCACCCATGGCCTGTTTCTTCCCGAGACCGCCCACACGACGGACCCGCATCGCCTGGTCACCAGCCTTGCCACCCACTTCGAGCGCAACGGTGGCAAGATCGTGATCGAAGAGGTCAGCCGGCTGGCGGTCGACGGTCAGGCATGGATCGAAGCCGGTGAAAAACTCCACCGCCACGACATGGCCGTCGTCGCCGCGGGCGTGTGGTCGCGACGTCTTCTTGGCGATCTGGGTTACGACGTGCCCCTGGTGTCACAGCGAGGCTATCATGTGACGTTCCAGGAGCCTGGCATCACGCTCAACACCGTCATCATGCCGGTCGATGCAGCGGCAAGCATCGTGCCCATGGAGATGGGCATTCGCATAGGCGGCACCGTCGAATTTGCCCGCCCGGGCGCACCGGCGAACCGTTCTCGCAGCGATGCGCGCTGCAGCCATGCCCGGCATGCCTTGCCTTCTCTCGACACGGCACGGCACACGGTCTGGATGGGAGAAAGGCCCTGCACTCCCGACAGTCTCCCCATCCTGGGTCGCGCACCACGGCACCCGCAGATCCTGTTTGCGTTCGGACATGGCCATCAGGGCATGATCGGTGCTGCCGGAACCGCCGCCATCATTGCCGACCTCGTGGCCGAGAGGACTCCCGCAATCGACCCTCAACCCTTCGCCTCAGACCGTTTCCGCGATCCACTCTTCAGACGAAAGAGCAACGCAGCGGACCGCTTCAGTCCCTGATCTCGTCCGATCGCTTCCACACATCCTTGATGTCATGGACGGTTGCTTCCGGGTGTCGTGCCGGGTGCGGGTGGCTCACCGACGGAACCGGACGCCGCGCCTAGAATTGACGCGGTAGCCGACCGAAATGATGGTGTCGAGGTTGTCGTGCTTCAGCCTGCGCCGGACCCTGCGCCCGACGGCAAAGAAGGACGAACGCACATGCGTGGCGGGACTGCTTCACTCATTGATCTGGTCTGATTGTTTCCATGCATCCTTGATATCTTCAACGGTGGCCCCGGGACGGCGTGCCGCATCGAGTATGACCGCTTCGCGGCGCACCATCAGATCGAGGCTATCAAGGACGCCCCTCACCGCCGTCAGCGGAACGACGACCGCACCGTGACGATCCGCGTGGATGAGGTCGCCATCCTGCACGACCATGCCCTCGATGTTGACCTCGCATGCCCACTGGGCGACATGAACGAAGGCATGGGATGGTGCCACCAGTCCTGCCAGCACCTGGAAGTCCGGGGCCAGTTGGTCGATGTCCCGCACGCTGCCATCGGTCACGAGCCCCAGACAGCCGAGCGCCTTGTGAACGGTGCTGTTGACTTCGCCGAAGAGCGCACCGTACCCCGGGCGTTCATCGACGTCCTGGACCACGCAGATCTTGGGGACATCACCGTTGGCGACGTAGTCGAGATACCGGTTGCGACGGGACCGTGCCTCGTCCGGCGTCCATCCGGCCGGATCCTTGGCTCTCATCGTCGCCGTCCGGGCAAACCCGACGATGGGTTTCATATGGGGATAGAGGCAATGCAGGTGCTGAACGGTGAAACCGTACCCGCGCCTTTCCGGCACCACCATTTCCAGCAGGTTGCAGATGGTCGGTGTGTCGATCCCGGCGAGCGAGGCGATCTCGTCGGTTGTCGGGCAAGCGGTCATGACATTATCCCCGGTTCCTGTTCGATGACATCGTGTTGTGCCGTCCTGCCCTATCGCTGCGTGGTCTGCCAGTCGCTTGCCCGATGGAACGGCGTGTAGTCGGGAGCGAGAGGCTCCCGTCCGGCAATGAGATCGGCGGCCTTTTCTCCCAGCATCAGGCAGGTCGCATTGAGATTGGCGGTGACCACGTTGGGCATGATCGATGCATCGACCACGTGAAGGTTGTCGAAACCATGGACCCGGGTATCGCGGTCGACCACGGCATCATCATCGTAGCCCATCTTGCAAGTGCAGGCCGGATGATGCTCGGTCTCTCCGACGCGGCGTGCAAAGGCATCGACATCCTTTCGGGACGTGACGTTCTCGCCCGGAGCGAGTTCCCGTCCACGGTAGGGGGCAAGAGCTTTCTGGGAGGCGATCTCGCGGGTGAGTTCGAGTCCTTCCCGGAATTCAAGACGGTCATTGTCGGTTTCAAGGTGATTGAACCGGATGAGAGGAGGATCGAAGGGATCGGCAGATTTCAAACGGACGTAACCACGGCTGGTCGGGCGCATCTGGCTGATGTGGATCTGGAAGGAGTGATCCTTGCAGGGCACCGTGCCGTCATAACTCATGGCAGCGGCAACGAAGTGGTGCTGGATGTTGGGGTATTCGATGCCGGGTCGGCTGCGAAAGTAGCCGCCGGCCTCGAAGAGGTTGGAGGCCGCAACACCCCGCTTCGCCAGCAACCACTCCACGCCGGCCAGGGCCTGGCCGAGGGGCTTCGTCGCATTGTAGTGGGAGACCGGCTGCTTGCACTGCCACTGAATGGTCCAGTCGAGATGGTCCTGGAGGTTGCGGCCGACGCCAGGCAGATGACGCACCACGTCGATACCGTGCTCTCTCAATTCATCGGCATGCCCGATCCCCGAACGCAGGAGGATCTGCGGAGAGTTGAAGGTGCCGGCACTGAGGACGACTCCCCGTTCGGCCCGCAAGGTCTTCGATCGACCGCGCTCGACGTATTCGACACCGACCGCACGACTGCCTTCGAAAAGAATGCGGTTGATGGTGGCGTTGGTCAGGGCCTCGAGGTTGGGGCGGTGGAGTGCGGGATGAAGCCAGGCACGTGCCGCGGAGTTCCGGACACCGCCCAGCACCGTGCGCTCCATGTAGAAGACCCCTTCCTGACGATAGCCATTCACATCCTCGGTGAAGGGGTACCCCGCCTGCTGGCCGGCCTCGACATAGGCCTGGTAGAGGGGACTGCTGTCACCGCCCACGGTGATCTCCAGAGGACCGTCGCGACCCCGGAAAGCGTCGTCGCCACGGTCGGTCTTTTCCATCTTCCGGAAGTAGGGAAGACAGTGGGCGAACGACCAGTTGTCGAGGCGGTTGGTGGCCCAATGGTCGTAGTCGAGGGGATTACCCCTGAGGTACACCATGCCGTTGATCGATGACGATCCGCCCAGGACCTTGCCCCGTGGATAGAGAAGCTGGCGGTTGTCCATGCCTGGCTCGGGCTCGGAGAAATACCGCCAGTTGTATCGCCGGCCGTTGATAATCAGCCATGCCGCCGCCGGCATGCGCAGCCGCCACAGGCTGCGATCCGAAGGACCGGCCTCCAGGACCTTCACCGAAACATCCGGATCCTCACTCAACCGGTTTGCGAGCACGCATCCCGCGGAACCCGCGCCAATCACAATGTAGTCCGTCGCCTTCGCCATCACATCAAACCATTCGCGCGCCTTCAGTGCCGAACTCTACTGTAAGATCCTGAGACAACGCCGTTTTCTCTTTCATGATCCCATGGCCGCATCACGGGAACAAGACATTCCGATATCCCCGATGCAACAGGCAAGGCAGAGACACTATGGCGACCAGCCGTCTTGCGCAACGTCATGTCGATATCTCCAAACCGGACAGGCGTGCGGGACCACCCGACGTCAAGGACATCGCAAAGTGACCGCTGACGCTGCTCGTCCTTGTTGGCGTCTGGGATTGTCACAGGCGGACCGCGAGGTGAGGCTGGGCTGGCGGCTGACGCGTACGATCCCCGAGGAGATCGCCTTCGAACTGGGAGCGAAGGCACGGCGGCGTGAGCCCGGCAACGACAACGAAGACCCCGATCAGGGCGTGGGGCTGAGGATGACCGACCGCTGGTAGAGGGCGCGCGCCGAGGTGGGCTGGCCGGCCAGCCCATCGACGGGTCCCGGGTTCCCCGAATCGTTGTCCGGGGCCGCCGGAACCGGCGTCCCAAGTCGAAGGCCACGATCCGCGGCTCGTAGTCCTGGATGGTGTCGGCCGCCCCGACCTCCTCGTCGAAGGCTCCGGGCACGTACTTGTCGTCCCGGCTCCGGATCGGGTTTCGAACCAGGTGACGGCACCGTGTCATGAACATGGGAGTCTCCTACCCGCTCCCGTGGTAGTCCACAACTTCCACCTTGTCCGGACCCGCCTGCCCTTCCGGCGACTCGAAGTACAGCCACCATTGCCGATTGATGCGAATCGAGTGGTGGCCCGGCCTGTCGCCACGAAGGGCCTTGAGGCGGTCGCTCGGCAGAGATCGAGGAGTATCGAGCGAAGGCGCCGCGTTCAGGATCGCCGATCGCCTCGCGCATGAAACGCCCTCGCGGACTTTCCCTGCGCATACGCCCGAGTTTTCTACATGCGCGCCGCTATTCCAGACGTTGGACCTGCAACGCTTCAAACCGATGGAAATCACTGTCGTCTGTCAGAATCCCATCAATACCATGTTCCCGGCAAACGGCAGTGCCGAATCTCACGATGGTAGCCACCCTTGGAACGAACGTTTTGTTCGACCCGAGGAGCCGTTCTGACATCTGGATTGTCGCGATTGATCCAGGGGTGCGGAATGGCACAGGAGAGTCGACCGATGAGGAAGGTGAAGCAGGTGGGGCTGTTGCCTCTTCGAGGTCGAAGTCCGAGCCTGTCGACATCGCGGCAGGCCCGGACTTCGTCGTCCTCTATTGTTGTCCCAGGAAGACGCCGATGAACCCAATACCGTCAGCCGTCCCTCCGAGGGTTCCAGCGACCTGCAACGGCTGCGTCGACGCATTGCCGTTCTCCGAGAACAGTCCGCCCCATTTGCCTTGCGAGTTCAGCCCGTTGCCGGTGCTCAGTTCCAGCACCTTCAGCGTGCCCTCGAAACTCCCGTCGTTGCCGATAGTTCCACTATTGAGAGCGACATAGAGATCCTCCTCGATCCACCGATCAGCTTTCAGAGCCTCGATGGTCGTATAGGTATAGACGCCGCGTTCTCTGCGATCTGGATCCGCTTGTGGACAACCAACACACCCACTGATCGAACTTGCCGCGAAATCGGCACTGAGCCTCAATCGACTCCACCAGACACCACCGTCGCCATAAGGGTCAACATAGGCACCTTCCGCTGTGCCCAGATAGGTCGCTGATCCCGAGACCGGCTTTGCCCAGGAAGAAGCCTGATCATCGTAATAGCTGAAGACGGAACCTGGACCGGCGTCCCCAAACGTACCCAATTCCGTCACTTCGTCATTCGCATCGACCCTGATCCAATATCCCCCGGCAAGATAGTTGGTGTCGTCTGTGTCGTCCCAGGACGTGTAGGCGAAGGCCACCACCGTGTCGTTGCCATCCTGCTTCGACAGGATCCAGCCGTTGCCGCTCCAGTTGGCAGGAAAATCATCGAGGCTATCATTCATCCACGCAGTGCCATTCAGGTTTTCTTCCAAATGAGTACGACTGTCCAGTTCCAGGGAGACGTTGCCGGTTCCGTCCCTCACGGTCAGGGTCATTTCCCCACCGGCCTCAAGCGTGGTTTCAACTCTGTCCGTGCTTGTCCCGCTACCATTGCTGCTTTGAGTTATGCTGCCGAAGTTCGGACTGTTAGCTGCCACCTTTCCGTAGGCATCGATGTCACCGTAAAGCTGAGTCTCGGTGAGTTGCATGGGAACCCCACCATCCCCGCCGCCAGGCTGCATGCCGGACGGAGGCATGTTTCCACCGGGCACGTCCGACATGAGGTTGCTGCCACCACCCCCGCCGCCACAAGCCGACAGTCCGATCAGTGACGCTGCTACAAGCATAATGCGCGATACGCCGAGCAACTTCCGATTCATTGTCCCACTCCTCCGGTTTGCCAGTTCAACTGGAACCAATTTCGGAGACCTTACGAATGTGCGTGGCTCGTGCGCGTCCCCAACATTGGGGACGTTTGCAAACTTTCCGGCACTCTGAGCGATGTGCGACATTGTCAGCGCAGAACACCGGGCCCGACACGGGTCGTGCCCCGGACACGGAGGGACTGACCGGCGCCGAGCATGGCGAGCGGACGCCAGAGCGCATCAACCAGCGCAACGGCTAGTGTGACCGCGTCTGGGAGACCCGCGCGGGTACGGTCGAGCTGAAGATCCCGAAGTTGAGGAAGGGCAGTTACTTCCCCGGCTTCCTGGAGCCGCGACGGACGGCCGAGAAGGCGCTGACGGCGGGCCTACATCCAGGGTGCGTCGACGCGCTCGGTGGACGAGTTGGTGCAGGCCATGGGCATGAGCGGCATCTCCAAGAGCCAGGTCTCCCGGCTATGCGGGGAGATCGACGGCAAGATCGACGGCTTCCTCGAGCGGCCTCTGGAGGGGGACTGGCCCTACCTGTGGCTCGATGCCACCTACGTGAAGGTGCGCCAGGACGGGCGCATCGTCCCGGTCGCGGTCAGCCGCAACCTGCTGGCTGATGCCGGCAAGCAAGCTCGGCGTGTTGTCTCGGCCCTCGTCGCCATCGCCTTCGCCCAGGACGCCGCCGATAGCGCCAGGACCCAGTGGTATCTCGTTGCCGACCAGCTCCGGCCCAAGGTGCCCAAACTCGCCGCCCTCATGGACGTGCCCGAGCACGACGTGTTGGCATACATGATCTTCCCCAGGGAGCACCGCCGGACGTTACGCTCGACGAATCCTCTCGAACGTCTCAATGCCGAGATCAAGCGCCGCACCAACGTCGTTGGTGATCGGCGGGCGGTCCTTCCCACGGAAGGCCCGCTTCTTCCGCCTCACTCCCCAACGAGATGGCCATCACCCGCCTGGTCGGCGCCATCCTTCTCGAACAGAACGATGAATGGGCCGTCGCAAGGAGGTAAATGACGCTGGAATCGATCGCTCCCGAAAGCGACACTCTCACCCTCATGTTGCCCACTGTGGCAGCCTGAGCGTCCCGGACCAACACGCCGGATGCCGTGATGAACGCCGGACTCTTGCGTCACGCCACGAGACATGATCCATCGCTCGGGGTCCCGAGAACTTGCCGGAGATTTCATCAATGTCCCCAATGTTGGGGATGCGCAAGAATCACGCATTTTCGTACAGTGTCCAAGCTTGGCTCATCGCAGCGAAGAGCGGGACGCCGGAGCAAGAGAGCGCATGGGTGTGATACGGAGGCAACCCTTCTCCGCATGAGGAAACGTGGATTGGGTTGACCGAGCATCAGCAGGGGAAGGCACCTCGTTGAGCGAAGCGGACAGGTTCGACCGGGTTCTGGACTCGTTGCACGCCGCCGCCCTCGACCTTGCCCGGTGGCCGCGTGCTGCCACGCTGATTGATGAGACTCTCGGGACACATGGCAGCACCCTGATGAGCGGCGACGGGGGGCTGGACGAAGGATATAGAACTTTCTTTATGTTGACGTGCTTGGACGGGGAGCGTCGCCGGGATCTGGAGCGCCTCTGGTTGGAGAACTACTATCGCGTGGACGAAGGGACGCCCCGCGTGCGACGTCTCCCCTTCAACCAGATATTCCACATCACCGACATCTACACCGAGGAGGAGCTCAAATCCTCCGCGGCTTACAACGCCCTGCGGACCATTGGCCATGCCGGAAACGCGATCGACGTGCGTCTGCGAGGCTCCAACGGCTCACGCATCCTGTGGCAAATCAACGACCCGCTCGACGGGGAGGGCTGGTCGTCCGCTCAACTCGAAGCGATCCGGCGTTTGCTGCCACAGATCCGTCAGACCGTGTGCGTCCATCAGGCCCTGTCCGCCGCCGGCGCCCTGGGTGCGTCCTTGGAAGCACTTCTCGAAGCCACCGGGATGGGCGTCATCCAACTCGACAGGCACGGAAGCATTGTGGAGGTGAACGACTGCGCCCGGTCTCTGCTGCGGGACGGCAGCGGTCTGCTCTACGAGGATGGTTCGCTGTTTGCGCGCGCGCCAGAGGACGACTCCCGCCTCCAGGAAATTCTGGCGCGCGCCCTGCCGCCATTCCGGGCGCAGGGAGCCGGCGGCTCGACAATGGTCAGGCGCCGGGGCCATCTACTGCCCCTCGCGCTGCATATCATCCCCGTGGAACAGCAGGAGACGGACTTCCGGTTCTGGCCGGTCGCGGCGCTCGTCCTGGTCGTTGACCCGGCGAAGGGGGCCGACATCGATTCAGCCGTGGTTGCGGCGGCCCTGGATCTTACGGATGTGGAGAGCCGGGTCGCGGTGCAGCTGGCCCATGGCATGAGCGTCCGCGAGATTGCTGCGGCGGCGGGCCGAAAAGAGAGCACGATCCGAACGCATGTGAAGCACATGTTCGACAAGCACGGCCTGTCGCGGCAGTCGGACCTGGTGCGGCTGGTATTGTCGCTGACCGGCAGTCCGGGATCCAGGCGATAGACATCATTGATGACCTGTCCTGGCTTCGAGTGCCGTGGGCTACTCGCCAAGCCCGTCGCTCGAGTTGTTGCTTCAGCATCGGAAAGGGGAATACGTACAGGCTTGGAGCGATGTCCCGGCGCCTGGCGAACTCGAGGGCGCAATGGAATGGAATTTGAATCCCATTGACACGGACACCGGTCGTCCTTTCGATTGAGACCGCTGGGAACTTCGCCCGCCGACGCGGCTTTGCGGTTTCGCTCGAAAGACGGGCACCCGAACGGAGGGCGTGACCCGCTGCGACCGACCGCGCGTCCTCGTCCGAGTCGAGCGTCTGGCAGCCGGAAATCCAGGAGATGTCCGGCCCGTCGGCGAAGGAGTCTCGGAACTGCGGATCGACTACGGACCCTGCTACCGGGTGTACCTCAAGATGCAGGGCCGCACAGTCATCAATCTGCTGGTCGGAGGGGCAAGCGCACTCAGGTCAGGGACATCGAGACGGCTCTCCGTCTCGCACGAAACCTGTAGGGGGACATCATGACGAAGACTGTCACTTCAACCTACGACGTCGCGGAACACCTGCGCACGCCGGAGGAAATGGCCGCGTATCGGGAAGCTTCCATGGAGGAGTCCGATGGTGACGCGGCGTTCATCGCCAAGGCGCTCGGCGACATCGCCCGCGCAAAGGGCATGTCGCAAGTTGCGGGCGACGCCGGACTGTCCCGCGAGAGCCTGTACAAGGCGCTTTCGGGAGACCGCAATCCCAGTCTGGGCACGGTTCTCAGGGTCGTCGGCGCTCCAGGTCTGAAGCTGCGTGCCGAAGCGGCGCCCGGCCTTGAAACGACCAAACAGAGCGTACCGGCGCATCGCTGACGCCCTGCGGCGAATCCCGTTGCCTCGCGCGACGATGCGCCGCATTCAGCGTTACCCGCCGGAAAGAGAGGCGATTGGCGAAAGAAGATGCATAACTTGCTCGTGCATTACTTACCTTGGGAAGGCGGGACCGGGACTGTCTCGAAGGGGGGCCTGTTTGAGCAGGTCGTGACCGTCTCGCTCACACTGTGGGGTTCATGTGCAGGTCTACACCACGGTTGGCTACCGCCATCTCGCCATCGGAGATCATCCCGACGAGGAGAACCACACGGCCGAGCAGCTCGGGATCCCCATCCCCCCGTGCCGCCGCACAACCCGGCTCCGACATACCATTCACTTGAGCATCCTCTTGAGAACCTTGCCGGTGGGACCGAGCGGCAGGGTCTCCCTGAACTCAACAAGACGGGGATACTTGTGCGCCGCCATTTCATTCCGTGCCCAGCTGACGACGTCAGCCGCCTTGAGTGACGACCCTGCCCTTGTGGTGACGAACGCCTTCACCTCTTCCCCGTAGACCGGATCAGGCACACCGACGACGGCTGCCTGGGAGATGGCCGGATGTTCCAGGAGCATTCCTTCGACCTCCGCCGGGTAAACGTTGAACCCGCCGCGGATAATCAACTCCTTCCTTCGCCCGACGATGAAGAGGTGGCCCTTCCCGTCCATTCTCGCCAGATCACCGGTGTGATACCAGCCGTCCCGGATCACCTCGGCTGTCGCCTGCGGATCCTTGTAGTAGCCCTTCATGACACAATGGCCGCGCACGAGGAGTTCACCGACCTCGCCTGCCGGCACTTTGTCACCCGCCCCGTCCACGATCTTCAACCTCACGCCCCAGGCAGCGGTGCCCACGGAACCAAGCGGGATGGCGCCGCTCGTCTGGTGAAAGCACGAGGCCGGCGAGGTTTCCGTGGCGCCATATCCGTTCGACATGCTGATGGAATAGGTCTCCATGCACTCCTTCTGCAATTCAGGGAGCAGGGAAGCACCTCCAGCCGAGAATGATTCGAGCTGCTCGGCCAGCACCGTCTTCTCCGCTTGCGTCACCTCCTCGCAGTCGAGAATGGCCCGGTACATCGTCGGTACGCCATGGAGACCGGTAATGGTCTCCTTCAGCATCAGCCGAATCACCTCTGCCGCTCTGAACCGCTGGACCAGTACGATTGTCATGGCGTTGTAGATGGCAAGATGCATGGCGCAGGTCTGCGCCATGACGTGGAAGAGCGGCAGCGCGATCAGGGTCTTTCCGCCTTCCTCGACAGGCGGCTTGATGCGGGCCAGCGCCATGACGTTCATGATGATGTTGGCATGGCTGAGTTCGGCGCCCCGGGGAAATCCCGTGGTGCCCGAGGTGTAGAGGATGACGGCCGTCGCCTCACCGGATACGGATGCGCTTTCGAAGTCCCCGTCCTCCGGTCCGATGAGCTCGTCATAGCCCGCCATGCCCGTTCGGGGCGCGATGAACCAGGCCTTCAGACAGGCATCGACCTGCCCAAAGGCCTCATGAGCATGGTCTCCGATCGTCATGTCTTCACCGCCATAAGCGATCATGGCCACCGCGTCGGAATGGTCGAGCTGGTAGGCGATCTCCCGGGCCTTCAGCAACGCGCTGACACACACGACCACAGCGCCGACTTTCAAGATGCCGAAATAGCAGGTCACGAATTCCGGCCGGTTGGGGCAGACCAGAGCCACGTGATCCCCTTCGCGGATGCCGGCGCGGTAAAGGCCGTTGGCCACCTGGTTGGCTTGCTCCTCGATCTCGGCGTAGGTCCACCGCCTCCCCTCGAAAACGATGGCCTCGCGCTCCGGGTAACTGGCGGCGGCGCTTTCCAGATTGCTGGCAAGGTTGAACATCGCTGGCAAAGTGTTCCCGGCACGACATGAGCCAGGGACCAGAGTAGACGGCATCCACAAATCCTGTGCAAGGATGAGCCGGGGCCATGAGGGGCACATGTGACAATCCGCCCTGCGGCGTTCATGATGCCGAAGAGGTCGCGAAGGAGCATCGAGAGACATGACCGACCAAGCTGAGGCGCGATACGCGAACCCCGACGTCACCCCACCTCTGGCGGAAGCGATACCGCTTGGCCTGCAGCACGTGCTGGCCATGTTCGCCTCCAACATCACTCCTTCCATCATCGTTGCCGGCGCCGCAGGTCTTGCCTTCGGAGGCGCCGAACAGGTCTATCTCATCCAGATGGCCATGCTCTTTGCGGGCATCGCCACCCTCTTCCAGACAGTTGGTATTGGCCCGGTCGGATCCCGCCTGCCGATCATGCAGGGAACCAGTTTTGCCTTCGTCTCGGTGCTAACGGCGATTGCCGCCACCGAGGGCCTCGGCGTCGCTCTCACCGCCTGCCTCGTGGGAGGCATCATCCATTTCGGGTTTGGCGCCATCATCGGCCGCATCCGCTTCCTCTTTCCGCCTCTCGTGACTGGGCTGGTGATCCTGGCGATCGGCCTCTATCTCATTCCCGTGGCCGTCAAGTACGCGGCAGGGGGTGCCGCGAAATTCCAGATGGAGGCGGAGAGCTTCGGGTCACTGGAACACTGGTCGGTGGCACTCGTCGTCGTGATCGTGGCCATCGTCGCCAAGTTCTACTTCCGCGGGATCATCTCGGCCGCAGCGGTGCTGGTCGGCCTGGTGGCGGGCTACGTCCTGGCGCTCATCCTCGGCATGGTGAGCTTTGCTCCCGTCGAGAAGGCGGGTCTGGTTGCCGTCCCCGACATCCTCCCCTACGGACTGGAGTTCAGCCTCGGCGCCGTCATTGCGGTGACACTGATCTGCATCGTCTCGGCCGTGGAGACCGTCGGAGACACGTCGGCCACGGCGAAGGCGGGCGCCAACCGCGACGCGACCGACAAGGAGATTGCCGGCGCAACATACGCCGACGGTCTCGGGACTGCACTGGCATCCGTCTTCGGCGGCCTTCCCAACACGTCGTTCAGCCAGAACGTCGGCATCGTCGGCATGACCGGAATCATGAGCCGGCACGTGGTCACGATCGGCGCCATCATCCTCGTCGTATGCGGATTCCTGCCGAAGATCGGCGCGGTGATCGCCTCCATGCCCCTGCCGGTGCTCGGTGGCGGCGTGATCGTGATGTTCGGCATGGTGGCCGCCGCCGGCCTCAACATGCTTTCCACCGTCACCATGAACCGCAGGAACATGGTGATCATCGCCGTTTCCCTTGCCTTCGGACTCGGCCTCAACCTGGTCCCCACCGCCGTCCAGTACCTGCCGGGCGTTCTCCACACCATGGCCGTCTCCGGCCTGCTTCCCACGGCCGTCATCGCCATCGTGCTGAACCAGGTCCTGCCCGAGGACATCTGACACGGCAAACCCGGCTCACCACCCCGTTGCACCAACGTGATCAGAAAACCGGCTGTGCAGTCTGCCGACGTGTCCTGAGTGCTGCGCCCTCCCGTCAGGACTCGTCGGGCAGGTAGCCGAAGCGTTTCATCTGCTCGCCATGGGCCTCGCAGATCCGCTGGACCTGGCTTTCGCTCAGTTCGTCCTTCCAACCTCCTGCCTTGCCGCGGCGGAAGAACCTCTTCTGGTGCTCCGACCTCTCCTTGAACCCGCCAGCCGACTCCTGGCTCTGCAGGTTCCTGAACGACGAGTTGCGGATGGCCCGCAACAACCTCTGGCGCGACGTCTTCAGTCCCAGAAACCGCGCGACGCTTGCAAAGGTCGACGACGGCTTTTCGACCATGTCCTCATAGCGCACGACATGGAGACGCTCATTCGCCCTGCCGGTCCAGCTTGCCACGTGCTGTGACCAGCTCCCCGAGAAGATCGAGACGTTGTTGCGCTCCGGGTCATGGGGCATCTCCAGGTAGTCCGTCGCCATCAACGTGATCGCCTGGTCAAGACCGGTTCCCATGAAGTCCGCCGAGGAGGAGGCCACATCGAGAGGATTGCGCACGATATAGATGGCGCCCGATGTCACACCCAGATTGATGGTCGGGTGCCCATGCACCGTCATCAGGGCATTGTGTGTCTTGCAGAAGATGGATCCCGGCTGCCCCCGGGCGATCAGTTCACAAACTTTCGGCCGCATGGCGGCGACGTCCTCGGGCGACCACTCGCTCACCGGGCGCTTGTCCACCATCCTGAACCACATCAGCGACCCGTCACTCTGCAGGATCTCGCCCTGCATCCTGTTCAGGTCAGCCGGCTTCGCCTCGTTGTGGAAGAGATTGTGCAAGAAAGCCCGCATCCACGTGTTGCCCGACTTGGGATAGCTGGCCAGCCAGACAATGTTGCCCATGCACGAAACCCCAACGGAAAGGAGCGGCCCATGAAGGGCCGCTCCTCAAAGAAACATGCGATATCAGATAACGGTGATCAGAAGCTGATCGCCATCGCGACACCGGCAAACGTGGTGTTCTCGTCGTTGTCGAACGTGTCCTGACCGACAGCACCGGCAAGATTGATGCCAGGGCCGAGGTTGTAGTTGCCCAACAGGCGGGCGTAACCGTTGTCAGTATTGGAACTGTCCTGGGTCTGCTCGCCGTAGTTGAGGCTGATGGTCCACGGACCCTCACCATAGCTGATACCAACGTCAAACTGCTCGACGTCGTCCACCCCATCCACGTCTGGGTCCGTTACCCTGTACGAACCGCCGACTGACACGCCGGACATGGACACCACCACACCACCGGCCATGTCGCTCTCGGTCCGGCCCGGACCGGAATCTGACTCCATGTCGTGGCTGGAATAGCCGCCGGCAATCGTGACACCGGCATCCCCGAAGGCGCCGTCATAGCGTGCGCCGGCCGAGACGACTTCGCCGCCCTTGGCCAGGCTCGCTGTGCCGCTGCGTGCCTCTGCACCCCCCTCAGGGGCATAGGACAGACCGAACTGGAACCCATTGATGACCGGCGAGAAATACATCACGGAAGCGGAATCGCCCACGTTCGTACCGGCAAATGTGGAGTGCCAGTTGCTTGGGCTACCGCTGAAGGTGCCCACCCAATACGGCGTGTTGATGCCATAGAAGTACGTGGCATAGGGTGCCGCCGTACCCATCTGGTAGCCCGCAGCATCGTCGTTGCCGACGCGGATAGTACCGAACGAGCCTTCGAGATACATGTAGGTCTCGTCGCCCTGGTCGGTGCTCTCTTCACCTTCGATCTCGATGCGGATACCAACCTCGACGCCGCTATCGAGGACTGTCGATCCGTGAATCTGTAGTTCGACGTCGTTCGAGAACGCGACATCATCTGTTGCATCTGAGGTCGCTTCGTTGTCGACGACAGCGATGCCCCAGTGCGAGTTGCCGCCAATGCTGATCGAGATCGGCTCGGCCATCATCTCGTCGGCGGCCACACCAGTGGACGCACCCTAGGTGCTAACTATTTGATAGTACGGCTATTTTTCTCTCTCTATTCTGCAACTACGGGCGAATCCGCGAGTGGATTCTCCCGCGTCTGCAACTCGATTGCGAGGGAGACTCCATGGCCGCAATACATCTCACAGGGGCCCGCATCAAGGCCCTCCGGCCCCGCAAGACCAATCGTGACATCCGTGACGCCGGTCTCAAGGGATTCGGCATCCGCGTCTATCCGACCGGGCGCAAGCGTTTCTTTGTGCATACCCAGCACCAGGGACAGCGGATCTGGAAGGTCATCGGCGATACCTCCGATATCAGCCTCGTCGAGGCCCGCAGGCGTGCACAGGCGCTGCTTGCCGCCACCAGATGCGGCACGCCCGCATCAACGAACGAGACCGTGTTTGAGGCCGTCGCAGAGGAGGTCTTTCGCCGCTACGGGCGCACATGGAAACTCGGAACACTGAAGGCCAACCGGGGCTACTACCGCAAACAGATCCTGCCGTGGTTCAGGGGACGACAGATCGCCGAGATCACCGGCACCGATGTCCGGGAGTGGTTCGCCGCACTCCATGCCACGCCTGTGGCTGCCGACCGGTCCGCACCGGTGCTTTCGGTCATCATGGCCCGGGCGGAGGACTACGGATACCGGCCTCCAGCAAGCAATCCGTGCAAGGGTATCAGGCGCTACCGCCGGCAGGGACGGGAGCGCTTCTGCTCTGTCGAGGAGGTCCGCCGGCTTGGGCTGGTGCTGAAACAGCACGAACAGCGCTTTCCGACACTGGCGGCGATCATCCGGCTCCTTCTGCTGACGGGATGCCGCAGTCAGGAGATCGTGTCTCTGCGCTGGACGGAGTACCGCGAGGGTCATCTTCACCTCAGCGACTCCAAGACGGGCCCTCGCATGGTCTGGCTGTCGTCTCCGGCACGGCGGATCCTGGACGGGCTTCCCGGAGACTCGCCCTGGGTGTTCGCGTCGACACGAACCATGGGACACATCTCCAGCAGCAGTGTCGGCAAATTCTGGACATCCATCCGTGCCGAAGCCGGCCTGTCGGATGTCCGTCTCCACGATCTGCGTCACACGTACGCCTCCCTTGCCGTCATTCAGGGAGAGAACATCCTCACCGTCGGCCGGCTTCTCGGCCACAGCGACCCCGCCACCACCCTGAAGTACACGCACCTTGCCGACGGCATGGTGGCCGAGGCAGCCGAGACCGTGGGCGCCGTGCTGTGGAGGTCCAGGGCATGAATCGTCGGGAGCGCCTGACCGACACCCTTGTTCGGAAACTCAAGCCAGAGTCCCGGGAGTACACACTCTGCGACGCTCTGGTTCCCTCCCTCGGTGTGCGGGTGCACCCGTCAGGAGGTCGCAGCTTCATCCACGTCGACGGCGGGAAGAGAGCGTCGCTTGGCTCGGTCTCGTTCAAGACAGTCAGGCAGGCCCGCAAGGAGAGTCTCGAGCGACTGACACTCGGCACCGACGACAATGCATCGGTTCCGTGCTTCAGGGACTTCGCTACCGGGCCATGGAAAGATTCATGGGTCCATCGCTGCAAGCCCGCCACCATCCGGTGGTTCGAGAGAAATCTCAATGGTCGTCTGTTGCCAACATTCGGTTCCCTGCGCCTTGACCGGATCACCCCCGCCATGGTGCACCGGTGGTTCGACGACTACAGCAGAACGGCGCCCGGCGGCGCCAACCACTGTCTGAAAGTCCTGCGCCACATCCTCAACCTTGCCGTCTCCCGCGGCCACATCGCCGCGAACCCGGCGAGCAGCGTCAAACCCAACCGCAGACCGAAACTCACCCGCTTCCTGTCGCAGGACGAACTTCATCGCCTGCACGGCGTCCTCGACCTCCATGACAACTCAAAGAGGATCAGCCCCGCACAGCGAATGCAAATCGACATCATCCGGCTTCTCATTCTCACCGGATGCCGCAGGAACGAGATCGTCCGTTTGCAAAAGAGAGAAGTGTTCGATGACAGCCTCCGGCTCCTCGACAGCAAGACGGGGCCTCGAACAGTCTTTCTGAATTCCGGCGCTCGAGCCATCATCGAGCGCCGCATGGTGGGTGACAGCCCGTTCGTATTCCCTTCGCCCCTGGATCAAGGTCGGCCGCTCTCCGACGATATCTCGCTGTGGTACACAATCCGCAGGGACGCCAGCATCGAGGATGTCCGGCTTCACGATCTCCGTCACACGTTCGCCAGCCATGCCGTCATGCAGGGCACACCCCTGCCTGTAGTGTCGCGCCTGCTTGGACATTCAAAGCCGACCATGACCATGCGGTACGCACATATGGGCGACCGGGAAACCGAGGCAGCCGCGGAACGCATCGGAACCGCGATCGCTGGAATGCTCGACATGGGATGACGAGTGCTGTCCGGTGAAATCGGCGATGGCCACCGTCGAGAATCCCTATTGCCTCGGGACCGCCGTCGACCGGGAGGCTCATGGCGACCAAACCGCCCAGCCTTTCCAAGAATGCAACCGCGCCTTCTTCAACGCCTCCGGGAAGGACGCGGCAGGCAACGCAATTCCGCCTGAGGTCGTGATCTGTTGCAATGGTGCAACGCCTGTTGACCTTGAGCCATTCAGATCCTTTGACGGGAGTGGCATCGCGCTACCAACATCTCGCCAGCACCAGTGGTGCCGACAGTTCCTTGATCGGGATCCGAAATGAAAGGAAGTGGAGACGCTTGCGCAAAGCTTGTCGCATTTGACCTAAGATCCTACGCCGCCCAGTGCGTAGGAATTCTGCACACTTGCTATCGCTAACCAGGACATTGCACTGGGCCTTTACAGGCGCCAGGCGTTTGCAGTTCATTCACCCGGGCCAACGGATCAGGAGACCAAGAACCGCCACGGCGAAGGCCAGGAGCCCCGCGATCGTCACAATCAACCGAGTTTCCCGCTTGGCGTTGTCCTCGGCCAGCCGGGCAATATCGGTCTTTTACTCGGCCTGCATAGTCTTCATGCGTTCCTCCAGGACGGCCAGCTTGGCCGCCAGCTCCACAGTGCATGGTTCGCTCATGTGTAACAGAATAGCCGATGCGCAACGCGTTGGCGAGTTCCCCTGACCAAAGCACAACAAAGCAGGCTCTCAGATGTCCCCGGGGAGGTAGCCGAAGCGTTTCATCTGCTCGCCATGGGCTTCGCAGATCTGCCGGACCTGGCTTTCGCTCAGTTCTTCCTTCCATCCACCGGCAGTGCCACGGCGGAAGAACCGCTTCTGGTGTTCCGACCTCTCCTTGAACCCGCCAGCCGCCTCCTGGCTCTGCAGGGTCCTGAACGAGGAGTGGCGTATGGCCCTCAACAACCTCTGGTGCGAAGGCTTCAATCCCAGAAACCGCGCCACTCCCCCAAAGGTCACCGAAGGCTTATCGACCATGTCCTCATATCTTACCACGTGGAGACGCTCGTTCGCCCTGCCGGTCCAGCTCGCCACGTGCTGTGACCAGCTCCCCGCCATGATCGAGACATTGTTGCGCTCCGGGTCATGGGGCATTTCCAGGTAGTCGGTCGCCATGATCTCGATCGCCTGGTCAAGACCGGTTCCCATGAAGTCCGCCGAGGAGGGGGCCACATCGAGAGGATTGCGCACGATATAGATGGCACCCGATGTCACACCCAGATTGATGGTCGGGTGCCCATGCACCGTCATCAGGGCATTGTGTGTCTTGCAGAAGATGGATCCCGGCTGGCCCTTAGCGATCAGTTCACAGACCTTCGGGCGCATGGCGGCCACGTCCTCGGGCGACCACTCGCTCACCGGGCGTTTGTCCACCATCCTGAACCACATCAGCGACCCGTCGCTCTGCAGGATGTCGCCCTGCATCCTGTTCAGGTCAGCCGGCTTCGCCTCGTTGTGGAAAAGATTGTGCAGAAATGCCCGCATCCACGTGTTGCCCGACTTGGGATAGCTGGCCAGCCAGACAATGTTGCCCATGCATCAAACCCCAACGGAAAGGAGCGGCCCACGAAGGGCCGCTCCTCAAAGAAACATGCGATATCAGATGGTGATGATCAGAAGCTGATCGCCATCGCAATACCGGCAAACGAGGTGTTTTCGTCGCTGGCCAACGTGTCCTGACCGAGAGCACCGGCAAGATTGATGCCGGGGCCGAGGTTGTAGTTGCCCAACAGGCGGGCGTAAGTATTGTCAGTGCCTGCACTGTCTTGGTTCTTCTCGCCGTAATTGAGGCTGATGGTCCACGGACCCTCACCATAGCTGATACCAACGTCATACTGCTCGAGGTCGTCTACCCCGTCCGTGTCTGGGTCCGTTACCATGTACGACCCGCCGACTGACACCCCGGACATGGACACCACCACACCAAGGGCGGTGTCCGTCACGGTCGGACCTCCCTCCATGTCATGGCTGGCATAGCCGCCGGCAACCGTGACACCGGCTTCACCGAAGGCGCCGTCATAGCGAGCGCCGGCCGCAACGACATCGTTCCCCTTGGCCCTATCCGCCGTACCAGAACGAGCCTCTGCACCCGCCTCAGGGGCATAGGACACACCGAACTGGAATCCGTTGATGACCGGCGAGAAGTACATCACGGAGGCGGAATCGCCCACGCTAGTACCGGCGAAAGTGGTGTGCCAGTTGCTGTTGGGGCCGCTGAAGCTGCCCACCCAATACGGCGTGTTGATGCCGTAGAAGTACGTGGCATAGGGCGCCGCCGTACCCATCGCGTAGCTCGCAGGGTCGTCGTTGCCGACACGGATTATGCCGAACGAACCTTCCAGATACATGTAGGTCTCATCACCTTGGTCGCCGCTCTGCTCACCTTCAATCTCGATGCGAACGCCGACCTCAACACCGCTGTCCAGAACCGTCGATCCGGCGAACCTGAGTTCGACGTCGTTCGAGAGGGCGATATCATCTGATGTATCTGAGTTCATCTCGTTGTCGACGATAGCGATACCCCAGTGCGAGTTGCCGCCAACGCTGATCGAGATCGGCTCGGCCATCATCTCCTCGGCGGCCACACCAGTCGTCGCATATCTGGCGCCAAGTAACTGCTTCAGAACAGTATTGTCTCAACCTCTTCTGCAACTATAGCCGAATCCGTGAGTGGATTCTCCCACGTCTGCACCGCGATTTCGAGGGAAGCTCCTTGGCCGCAACAAGGTATGCGACGCCCTTGACGCCGGGCGTACCGTACGCCTGACCAGCCTTTGATTGTCAGGATTCCTGCGTCGCCTTTGCGGGCACGGCCCTGTCGACGTCGGATGTCATCGGGTTATCGGCGAAGTGGTCATTCCACAGGCGTGGCGTCAGCTGCGCCACGTCCCGGGCGGGATGGGTCGAGACCCGCTGCAGGACATCGACCAGCCATGTGTAGGGATCGATGCCGTGCAGGCGGCATGTCGACACCAGGCTCTGGAGGACCCCGACAGCTTCCGCTCCCACCTCGCTTCATCAATACATCCTGTTGCGGCGGCCCAGCGCGATCGGCCGTATGCAACGCTCAATGTGATTCGTGCCGATGGGCACGTCGGGGTCCTGGAGACAGACCTCGAGACCACTTCTGTGATTGCGTGCGTAGCCGATGGCACGGCGGGTCCAGGCTTTGGGTTCCCAAGAAGCGGGGCCTGAAAGCTGCAGTCATATCAGCGCGTTCAGGACACAAATGCCGCCCTCCCGACTCCGCAAGGAAGTTGTGCATGGTATAGTCAGGTGAGTTGGAGTCGGGTGAGTCGGGTGAGTGGGCTGAAATCGAATCAACTCGAGGTGCCGGCATGATGTCGGATCGGGAAGCGTCCGAGCAGGCCGGACTCGGGTACGGTTGCCGTTTCCATCTCGAGAGCCTTTCAATCGAGGGATTTCGGGGAATCAAGAAGCTTGCCATCCCGCGCCTGGGACGCGCGACCCTGCTTGCGGGCAGGAACGGAGTTGGAAAGACGACCGTTCTCGATGCGGTACGGGTCTACGCGACCCGCGCCCGTCTCAACGCACTCTGGGACCTGTTGAAGAGCCGGGAAGAAATCGCCGTGGTTAAGGATGCGGACGGAGCGGACATGTCAGCGTTCGACGGGAAAGCCCTCTTTCACGGGCGGGACACATCGGAAGACGCATGCATCTCCATCGGACCGCTGCACGATGGAGACAGGCTTCGCATCGGGATAGCGGCACTTGGCGGCGAACCCGATTCCTTCCCGAAAGTGCTTTTGGCCAAATCGATTGGTGCCGACGCACGAGTCCTAAAGGTTATGTTCGGAGCTACGATGGAACTGCTGTCGCCGGACCGACAAGCCTTCCCTCGAGAAGTCATGCAGCTGTTTGCGGAAAGCGGACGCGAAATGCCGCCCGAACTGGCGTGTGAATCCCTTGGGCCGGGACTGCCGGACAGTGCTGATGTGGCTCGGCTCTGGGACCGGATCACGCTGACTGACGATGAAGACCGGGTCATCCAGGCCATCAATCTGGCGGTCGAAGAGGAGGTTGTTCGGGTTGCAGTGGTCGGGGACGGTTCAGGAAACGGGCAAGACCCGAACGGTCGCCGGCTTGTCGCGAGGCTCAAGGGCCCCAGGCACCCGGTGCCTCTCAAGAGTCTCGGCGACGGCGTGGTGCGACTGCTTGGCGTCGCTGCGGCTCTTGCGAACAGCAAGGACGGTTTCCTGCTGATCGATGAGGCGGAGAACGGCATCCATCATGCCCTGCACCGAGACTTCTGGCGGATGGTGTTGCAGACGGCGCAGGACAACAACGTCCAGGTGCTTGCGACGACGCACGGCTGGGATTGCGTCCGTGGTTTTGCGCAGGCAGCGGCTGAACTGGATACCGTCGAAGGTGTTCTCGTCCGCCTGGAACGAAAGGAAGACAGTACCCGTGCCGTGGAGTACTCGGAGGAGGAACTCAGTGTGGTCGCCCGAGACGGCATCGAGGTGAGATAGTGCGGTGACCCGCTCAGATTCGTCTCTTCCGTTGCAATCAGGGCGATGCGTTCTCCTGGTGGAAGGCCAGGATGACAGACACATCGTTGAACATCTCCATTGGAAGTGCTTCGGAGCAAAACCGCCATTCGACATCGTGGTCAAGGAAGGCTATTCGCGTCTGTGCGATGCAATTGAACCGGAACTCAAGGTGCCAGGTCGCCAGGTGATGGGCATCATCGTGGATGCGAACGACGATCCAAAGTCGAGGTGGAGGGCGGTAACGGAACGGGTGCGGCGAGTGCGCCCCGAAATCAGGTTCGGAGATCCAGCGCCGTGCGGGTTCGTTGTCGGCGGTGAGCCGCGGATCGGCATCTGGCTCTGGCCGGATAACGAATTGACCGGCGAAATCGAGGATTTCGTCGTCGCCATGATCCCGCCCGAGGATCCGGTCTGGCCACTGTCCCGCAGATACATAGAGAGTATCCCGGCAGAGCACCGGCGGTTTTCCAAGGAGAAGACGACCCGAGCGGAAGTCCATGCCTGGCTCGCGGTGAGAGAGGAGCCGCGGCGCATGGGAGCAGCAATTCGCACCGATGATCTTAAGGTAGATGGAACGCTCGCCGCCCGGTTTCTTGCCTGGCTTGACAGGTTGTTCGACCATCAAGCCCAGAGGCCGTGATCGCGTGCTGCGAGGGAGAATGCGCACTCATGTGTTTGCCACCTTCCTCGCGACCGACCGGATGATCTGCCTGGAACGGCGCGCGATTGCGGGTCTCACCAAGCTTGCGTTCGTGGAGGCTGCGCCATCGACTTTGTCACCTGAGCCGAAGGGGCCTCCTTCGCCGGCGTGTGCCCTCTTGTGCCTCGAGACGGTCGCTGGCTGCGGGCTCGTTCCTGACACGCGACGCCACACTGTCTTTGTCGATGTGAGCGCCTTGCCGGCGGTGTCCGGGTATGCGGAGGCGAACATCGTCGGGCACTTCACCGGAACGGATCTGCCGGGAGCGGCGGCGGCAGAGACCGGGCGAAGATGGACCTGATGCCTTGCCAGGTCATTCCTGCAGCCGCCACCTCAAGGCGAGATGGAGGCCGATGTCGGGCGCGGACTGGCCGATGCCGTCGTCCTCCGTGACCGCGGCGTCGATCACCAGGCGCTCGGTCAGCCGCAATGTGCCACCCATCCCCAGAATGACCGCGGTGTCCGAGAGCTCGGCCAGGCCGGAGGCGCCATAGGGCGAGGAATGTGCGTCGACCTGCACTGTCAGATGCAGGTCCTCGAGTGCTCGCCATGTAACGCCGAGGCGGCCGAAGGCGATGTTCCGGCCGCCTGTTTCCGCGCGGCCCTGCGGTGCGGCACCCGTGAGCGCACCGAGTGTCGCCGCGTAGAGCCAGCTGCGGGAAACCCCGGATCCCGGAAACGCGCCCGAAGTCTCTGCCCACGCCGATACCGAAAAGCTCCCCGAACCGGTCAGCGAGCCGGGGTCCCCGGTAGGGAGCTTCACCATTGCGCGCACCGCCATGCCGTCGTTCGGGAACAGCGGTGACGCCAGGGCGTGGCCCACTCCGAGGCTCGCGTCCCCCAGCGAGAGGACATCGCGGCCGACGTCCGCACGGGATCTTCCGCCGTCGGTGTAGAGAAACGACAGCCGGTCGCGTGGTGCCTTGTCCCGCTCGCCTTGGGGCAGGCCGAAAGCATCGTGCCAACCCTCGATGAAGCCGTCGAAGACCCCGCCGCTGTGCGCAACCACCGGAATCTCGAGAAAGTACTCCCAGCCATTCCCGAGCCCCTGGCGCACCGACAGCGCCTGCCGGTACGTCTCCCCGTCCATCACGACCCGTTCCCCGCCTGTGCGGCCGGCGCGCATGTGCGACGCCATGTCGAAGGACGCGACCACCTCCTTCGCGCCTTCAGGCATCACCCGAGTACCGGACGAAACGGGCACCCCATAGAGGAGATGGAAGGGGTTGAGGTTCACCAGGCGAAGCGGCATCGCCACGCCTCGCTCGTCTGCGGAAACGGTTTGGGCGATCGCCAAAAGGATGCACAGGGAAAGTGCGGAATGTCGCGAAAGTAGCCACCGAGTGTCACGCAATGTAGCCACCCAATGTCACTCAAAGTAGCCACCTGATGTCACCAAAGTAGCCACCCCTCGGAGGTGGCGGATCTTGGTGCGATTCAGGGTGCCGTCCTACTCCTCGGACTTTCGCGATCAGTCCGAGGAGGAAGGGATGGCACGGGGAAGGCTGCCGATGAGGAAGGTGAAGAAGGTTCTTGCGTATCATTTTGACGAGGGGCGCAGCGCCCGTGCGATCGCGGCTCACTGCGGCATTGCGCGGCGCTCGGTGGCGCTGGTCCTGGAGCGGTTCGCGGAAGCGGGCTTGAGCTGGCCCGAGGCCGGTGCCATGGACGACGAGGCCCTGGAGGGAGCGCTGTATCGCAGGTCCCACGCCTCGGAGTGGCCGGATGTGGACTGGCCGTCGGTCGAGAAGGCGCTGTCGGACCGCGGCGTGACGCTGATGCTGCTGTGGGAGGAATGGCGCGAGACGCATCCTGACGGCATGAGCTATGTGACCTGGTGCCGCCGGTTCCGGCAGTGGCGTCCGCGGCGTGACGCGACGATGCGCCAGAACCGCCGCCCCGGCGAACGGCTGTTTGTCGATTACGCCGGCATGACGGTGCCGCTGCTGATCGACGGCGGCGAGCACGAGGCGCAGGTGTTCGTGGCCTCGATGGGCGTCTCGGGCCGGCTCTACGCCGAGGCGACGCTGAGCCAGAAGATCGACGACTGGTGCGCCTCGCATGTGCGCTGCTTCGAAGACATGGCCTGGGCACCAATCGCCGTGGTGCCCGACAATATCAAGCCGGCGGTGATCAAGCCGTCGCGCTACGAGCCGGTGCTGAACGAGACCTACGCCGATCTGCTCGACCACTACGGGGTCCAGGGCTTCCCGGCGCGGGTCCGGCGGCCCCGCGACAAGGGTGCCGTGGAACAAGGGGTGCTCCACGTTGAACGCCGGGTTCTGGCGCCGTTGCGCAAACACGTCTTCCACGATCTGGCGGCGCTCAACCGGGAGATCCGGGCCCGGGTCAGGAAGCTCAACGCCAAGCCCTATGCCGACGGCACGGGCGAGACCCGAGATGAGCGCTTCGAGAACATCGATCTCCCTCACATGCGGTCCCTGCCCGAGCGGCGCTGGCAGCGCACGGTGTGGCGCAAGAACACGGTGCACACCGACTATCACATCGCCATCGAGCGGCACTTCTACTCGGTGCCCTACCAGTACATCGGCAAGGAAGTCGATGTCCGCCTGCGCGGCCAGGTGATCGACGTCTTCCATCGCGGCCGGCAGATCGCCAGCCATCTGCGAGGCAGCCCCAGGGGCCGCGCCACCACTCTCAAGGAACACCAGCCCCGGGCCCACCAGCGCGCCGGCGTCGAGGACACCCGTGCCCGGCTGGAGCACAACGCGCGGAACATCGGGCCCCATGTCCTCGCTCTCGTGGTCGCGATCATGGAGCGCAATCCCAATCCCGAGTTCGGCTTCCGCTCCTGCTACGGCGTGCTGCGCCTGGCAGGCGGCCACGAGCCGGACCGCTTCGACGGCGCCTGCCGCTACGCCATGGAGCTCGGCTCGGGAACCTATCGCGGGCTCGACAACATCCTGCGCACCGGCGCTGATCTCACCACCGCACAGGAGACCGAGACCGCGCCTATCGATCATTCCAACATCAGGGGACCGGAGTACTATCGATGACCGACAACAATGGACTATCCCACCCGCTGGCCCAGCGCATTGCCACATTGCGCCTGCCCGGCATGCATGCCGCCTTCCTCGATCAGATGGAGCGCCGTGATCTCGACGACATGCCGTTCGATGAGCGCCTCGGGCTGCTGATCGATCGCGAGATCGCCGAGCGCCGCTCGCGCGCCCTGCAGCGGCGCCTCAAGAAGGCCCAGCTGCGTCACTCGGACGCCTGCTTCGAGGACATCAACCTGAGCCGGCCCCGCGGTCTCGACCGCAGCGTCGTTCTCGGCCTCGGCGACTGCGCCTGGATCCGCAACGGCGCCAACATCCTCATCACAGGACCCTGTGGCACGGGCAAGAGTTGGCTCTCCTGCGCTCTCGCCCACAAAGCCTGTCTCGAGGGCCACCAGGCGCAATATCAGCGCGTCCCGCGCCTGCTCACCGAGCTGCGCATCGCCCATGGTGAGGGCACGGTGCCGAAGCTCTACCGCGACCTCGCCCGGATCGAGGTCCTCATCCTCGACGACTGGGGCCTGGCGCCGATCGATGCCCCGCGCGGGCGCGATCTCCTCGAAATCCTCGACGACCGCTTCGGCCGCCGCTCGGTGATCGTCACCTCGCAGTTGCCGGTGGCCGACTGGCACCGACAACTCAATGATCCAACCCTCGCGGACGCCATCCTTGACCGTCTCGTTCACGGCGCCATCCGCTTCGAGCTGCACGGCACGTCCATGCGCACCGACGACGCCGGCGCCGGTACCAAGGCATGAGCGCGGTGAGGGAGCGCCGCGCGGGGCGCGGCGCCTGCGTCGCTGCGCTCCGGGACGTCCGTGCCAGACGACAGGGTGTGCCACCGCATGGCACGCGCGCGCCGCTACGACGCGTGTGGGGTCACGCGCCGCGCGCACACCATGCCCCACCGTCTTGCCGTCAGGCCTTCGGCGGTGGTATCGATGACGGAGAAACTGCACAGGGAATCCTGCCGAAAGCAACGTGATCGCGTCGCTGCGCTCCGGGGTGGCTACAATGGTGACATCAGGTGGCTACGTTGGATGACATCGGGCGGCTACGTTGGATGACATTCACCGGCTACATTGGCGACATTCGGCAGAAAGCGCGCACGCGAGGCCGTGACGATGGAGAAGGACGTCCTTGACGTCGGTCATTCCGGATCCTCTTCATTGAGCCCACGCCGCTCCGGGCGGTCGTCCAGAAAGGGGAGGAAGGCAAACGTCGCCCGCCGGGTGTCCTCCGTCAACCGCGTAGGGGACCAGTGCCGGCGTTCAGGTGCCGGCGGGGAATGGGCACCATGATGAAATGGGTGAGGATATCGCTGCCGATCATCGTGTTGTAGCTGGTATCGCCGATGTCGATTCACGCTGCGGTTCCATACCGCCTCCGGCACGTCCCGCTGCATTCCGACGACAGCCTCGCTCGGAAGCCGCCTCGCGTCATGTCTGGACCAGTGTTGTTCGGCAACGTCACGACACTATTTTCCGTCGGTTGGCACCGGTGAAACAGCACTGTCGTCGGGGACTCTCATGCCGGTTGCCGTTGGCAACTGTCGGCGCGGAGTCAAGAAAACCTCGGACGGAGTGAATCTGACACGGAACATCGCCCGCAGCATCTTAGCGGTCCAGCGTCTGCCGCTGAATCCCAACTGTGTCGCCTGACGCAACAAAGTGATCAGGACGGCGCGCAACACGAATGCGGCACTCTCTTGTCAGACTCCTTCGGGCAGGTAGCCGAAGCGTTTCATCTGCTCGCCATGCGCTTCGCAGATGCGCTTCACCTGCTCGTCCGCGAGTTCCTCTCTCCATCCGCCGGCAGTGCCACGGCGGAAGAACCGTTCTTGGTGCGCCGGGCGTTCGTTGAAACCATGTCTCTCTTCCTGTCGCCGCATGGCATCAAACGATGAATTCCTGATGGCTCGAAGGAGCCTCTGGCGTGTTGACTTCAACCGCAAGAAGCGGGACACCTCTCCGAAGGCCTTTGCGGGATTCTCAAGCATATCTTCGTAGCGCACGACATGGAGACGGGGATTGGGCCGCCCGGTCCAGCTTTCAACATGTTGAGACCAGCTTCCGAGCCTGAGCTTGACGTGATTGACAGCAGTTTCACTCCTTGTCTCGAGATCATCTGTCCCCATCCACTCAATTGCTTTCGTCAGGGTGATTCCCATGTAGTCGGCAAACGACGAGGCCACATCAAGAGGATTTCTCACGATGTAGATTGCCCCTGATGTCACCTGAAGATTGATGGTGGGAAAGCCGTGTGCCATCACCATGGCGTTATGGGTCTTGCAGAAAACGGATCCATGTTGACCATTGGCAATGAGTTCATTGACTCTTGGCCGCATGCGCGACACGTCCTCCGTCGTCCATTCCTCGCAAGGACGTCTGTCGAGCATCTGGAACCACATGAGCATTCCGTCGCTCTGGCAAATCTGACCCTGTAGGCTGTTGACATTGACGGGGCGTCTGGCGTTGAGGAAGAAGTTGTGCAGGAACGCACGAATCCACGTGTTGCCTGACTTGGGGTAGCTGGCGAGCCAGACTATATCGCCCATATCCCAACTACCCCGATGCAAAAGGGAGCGATCACGAGGATCGCTCCCTTGCAAATCAAATCGCAGTCGAACTGATCAGAAACTGATTCCCAATGCGATACCAGCGAACGCGGTGTCGTTTCCGGTATCAGGTGAATCGTTGCCGAGAGCGGCGGCTACACTGATGCCTGGCCCAAGAGTGTAGTTGGCCAGCAGACGTGCAAAGTCAGTATCGAGATTGTCGTCCTCATTGCTGGCATTGCCGACATTCGCACTGATTGTCCAGGGGCCTTCGCCATACATGATTCCGACGTCGAATTGCGTCAGGTCATCGTTGCCCATATCGTCGTCCATCACACTCATGGAGCCGCCGAGTGACACGCCGGACATGGAGACGACGATTCCACCAGCCCACTCCGTAACGGTTGCGGTGTCCGCGTCGTTACTCGCGTATCCCGCAGCAACCGAGACGCCAGTATCGCCAAAAGCGCCATCATAGCGCAGCATCCATGTTTGTCGGCAAGGTTTTTATGGGTGTCCGGGACGATGCGTCCTGTGGTTGTCCACATGCGGTCTGGCGTTCCGCTTTGCCGGCGCCTGCGTCCTGTGACCGGGGAGACATGCAGTTCGTGATTCCGCAAGCATGGGAGGGTCGTCGTCCATTGTTCACGGTAACGTGACCGTTGGCCGTGGTCCTATGGCCGCCCAGCGTTCTCACGCATGGTGACGTTACCGTGCGCAATGGGGTCGTCGGGATCATGTGTCGCGCCCGTAGCCACGCGGCGGTTCGATCTCCTCGAGGGCCTCGATGTCGGCCTCGACGATGATCTGCAGGCGTTCTGCGTAGGCCGTGTCGCGCAGGGAGTCGGGGAGCCTGTCGAGACAGTCTCGATAATGCTCCTGCAACGCACCGAGTTCGGCCACGGCGTCGCACCAGCGTTGCGCGCGGGAGCGTCGGTCGCGGGGCTTTCGGGTGTGGACGGCAGGGATGCCGGCCTTGCGGCGTTCCCGGTAGCGGCGCTGCTTCTCGGCGGGTGTGAGGGCCATGAGGGGGGCTCCTTCGCTCAATCAGCCTGGTCACGCCGACGAACGTGCCGGTGCTTCAGGCGACCAGCAGCGCTGCTCCCGCAGCAGGGTGTTCGCCAGCACGATGAGCTTGCGCATCACAGCGACAATCGCGACCTTGTGGGCCTTGCCGGCGGCCTTGAGACGTTGGAACACGATCTTGAGATCCCCGTTGCAGCGTGCCGCCGATGTCGCGGCCATGAACAGGAGATCGCGTGGCCTTCGGCGCCCGCCGCGGATGTGCCGCGCACCGTGGTGCTGGCCGCTGTCGTCGGCCATCGGCGCCACTCCGATCAACGCTGCCGCCTGGCGACGGTCGAGACCGCCGAGTTCGGACATCCAGCAAAGAAGCGCCGCGGCGGTCACCGGACCGACGCCGGGGATCGAGGTCAGGATGCTGTACCTCTCGGCCTGCTCGGGATCACGGGCGATCAGCGCTTCGATCGCCGCATCCAACGCGGCAATCCGATCGTCGAGATCGGCCACCGTGGCCCTTGTGACGGTCTCGCCCTCACCGTCCACCTCTCCCGCCATCTGCCTCAGCATGGTCCGCGCATCGACATGCGTGGCGCGCGACACCAGGAGATCCTCCAGGCGGTTGAGGAAGGCATCCTGAGGGGCCACAGGCTCAAGATCACCCAGCACCGCCCCGAGCCTGGCCAGCATCAACGCGTCGACACGGTCGGTCTTGGCCAGATAGCCCATCGCCTCGGCGAAGCGCCGTGCCCGCAACGGGTTGACCAGGACGACCTCAAAGCCCCGGTCATGAAGACACTGGTGAACCCTGCGGTGATAGCGGCCCGTCGCCTCCATCACCACCCGGCTCACCTCGAGACCCCGAAGCCACGCACCCAGCGTCCGCCAGCTCGTGGCGTCGTTCGCAAAACGACGCGTCCGGCCCGCCGCACAGATGTCCAGACTGGCCTTGCTGACATCAATCCCTGCCACTACCTTAACCATCGTCCCTCGCTCCTCGCCTTGTGATGATACGGATCAAACCCAGGCATCCATTCAGGACGCGAGGGACGCCAAGGAAGGCCGGTCGACCATGCTGCGCTACGGCTCTACAAAGCCAAGGGCGAAACGGTCCGACCGACCTCCGCGGGGAACGTGAGACCCCCGCACCCCGCTCCCCTGCGCGGACACGCGCAGGGGAGCGGAATCTCTCTGGAACCATAGACCGGCTGGCTCTCCCACAGTCGTGGTTGTCCACAATTTCCCGCCCCCAACTGCTGTGGATAACTTTATGATCACGGGGATGAAACCCGTTCATACAAGG
>MPMV01000029.1 GCA_002238685.1 bacterium EF100-94H03 bin56 | reverse complement strand
ACGACAAGGCCGAGGAGGGCCATTACAACCTCATCAGCGCCCTTCACAAATCGGTCCGGGGGTCGGATCCGGACGCCTCCCTCTACTGGCTCCCCCGCATCCTTCCGGCGGGGGGGGGACCACTCTTCGTCGCCCGCCGCGTCATCCGCATGGCGGTCGAGGACATCGGTCTGGCCGATCCCGCTGCCCTGCCGCAGGCGGTGGCCGCCCGGGACGCCTTCGCCTTCCTCGGGTCGCCAGAAGGGGAACTGGCAATCGCCCAGGCGGTCCTCTACTGCGCCACGGCTCCGAAGTCCAACGCCGCCTACCGCGCCTATTCCGCCGCCACGAAGAGTGCCAGGGTCGAGGGAAGTCCGATGCCGCCAAAGATCATCCTCAATGCTCCGACGCGCCTCATGGAGGATCTCGGTTACGGCGAGGGATACACCTATGACCACGATACCCCGGCCGCGTTCTCCGGACAGGACTACTTCCCGGAAGGCATGGGGCGGCATCACTTCTACCGGCCGGTGGAACGGGGATTTGAACGCGAGATCGCAAAGCGCCTCGCCTACTGGGAACGGCTGCGCCACCAGGACGGAGAGGACGGGTGATCAAGGCCTGTCTCCTCGTTGCCGCCGGTGGCGCGCTTGGCGCGGTGGGCCGCCATCTCGTGACGGCCGTCGCCACGGCGTGGCTGGGAAGCGGGTTTCCCTGGGGCACCCTCATCGTCAATGTGGCGGGTTCCTTCCTTCTCGGGGTTCTGGTCGCCTTGCTGTCAGCCGTCTGGACGCCGCCCGGAGAAGTGCGACTGTTTCTCGTCACCGGCTTTCTCGGGGCCTTCACCACGTTTTCGGCCTTTTCCCTTGACGTGGTGAGCGAGTTCGAGCGTGGGCACAACTCCCTTGCGATTCTCTACGTCGTAGCCTCGGTGGTTCTTTCGGTCCTGGCGCTTCTGGCAGGTCTTCGCCTCATGCGCCTGGTTCTCGCATGACGGCAGTCACCTACCTCACCGTCACGGACGCCGACGCCGGCATGCGCCTTGATCGCTGGTTTCGTCAGCGCTTTCCCCATGTCACCCATGGGTATCTCTCGAAACTGCTGCGTACGGGCCAGATCCGTCTCGATGGCGGGAGGTGCGGTGCGGGGGCCAGGCTCCAGGCTGGCCAGGCGGTACGGCTGCCACCTCTTCCGGAGGCGCCTGCGGTGACAGGACCAGCCCGGCAGTCTCCGGCCGGCCGCGACCTCGAGGACATCGCCGCACGGGTCATTCACATTGATGACTGGGTCATTGCCATCGACAAACCGGCGGGCCTTGCCGTGCAGGGCGGCAGCGGATTGTCGCGCCATCTCGATGCCCTGCTGGATGGGTTGCGCTTCGGTGCGACGGAGAGGCCACGCCTGGTGCATCGCCTCGACAGGCACACCAGCGGCATCCTGCTGCTCGCCCGTCACGCGACGGCGGCGCGCGCCCTGCAGGCCTGTTTCAGGGAGGGCAAGGTCGCAAAGACATACTGGGCACTCGTCGCCGGTGTCCCGGACCTGCCGCGGGATGGTCGCCTTGCCATGCCGCTCGTCAAGAGGGGAAAGCCGGGGCGCGAGCGCGTCGAGGTCGCTGAAGACGGTGGCCGGCGCGCCGTGACACTCGCGCGCATCGTGGCAAGCGCCGGCCGTGTCGCATCCTGGCTGGAGTTGTGTCCGTTGACCGGGCGCACCCACCAGCTCAGGGTGCACTGTTCCGCCATCGGCCATCCGATTCTCGGGGATGGCAAGTACGGCAGCCGCACGCCGGGGCCGATCACGCGTGTCCGGCGTCTTCACCTCCACGCGCAGTCACTTCACTTGCCGCACCCTCAAGCCGGTACGCTGAACCTCGTTTGCGCCCTGCCGCGGGATCTGCAGGAGGCCTGGGACATGCTTGGATTCAGTGTGGACGGGGATGGTCCGTGAAACGCCGGTACGCGGCCTCCGGTATCGCCGGGAGTGAAGGGGACTACCCTGTCGAACTCGACGGCCGGCCGGTGATGACGCCGGCACACCATCCCCTGCGCGTTCCATCACGGACCCTTGGCGACGTCATTGCCGGGGAGTGGGCGTGCCAGGGGGATCGCATCGATCCATCGACGATGCCCTTGATGCGCCTTGCCGCCACCGCCATTGACCGTGTTGCGCCGGATCCCGCACGCGTCATCGCCGATCTTGTGGCATGGGGTGACAGCGATCTCGTGTGTTTTCGTGCTGATCATCCGGTGGAACTGGTCAGGCGCCAGGGGGCGTGCTGGCAACCCCTTGTTGACTGGGTCGCGGCAGAGCACGGTGCGGCGCTGGCCGTCACCACCGGGATCATGCCGCTCGAACAGCCCCCGGAATCGAGCCTTGCGCTTCGGTCAGTCCTCACGGGCCTTGACAGTTTCCGCCTTGTTGCGGTCCACAGCGTCGCAAGCGCTACCGGATCGCTTGTCATTGCCCTGGCGCTCCTTGCCGGACGCCTGGATGCCGCAGAAGCCTTTTGCGCCGGCGCCCTCGACGACCTGTGGTCTCTCGAGGTGTGGGGTGATGACGCCGAAGCCCGGCAGCGCCTCGATGTCAGACAGACCGACATTGTCGAGGCGGAACGCTTTCTCCGTCTGCTTCGTCACCAGGCGTGAACATTGGTATGCTGGTCACTGACCTCTATCAGGCGGATCCGGATGATGCAGGACGTGATCGATGAATTGACGGGGCGCCGCGCCCGCGCCCGCGAAGGAGGCGGGGAACGGCGAATTGCCAGTCAGCACGCCAAGGGCAAGCTGAGCGCACGGGAACGCATCGAGCTGCTCCTTGACGAGAACTCCTTCGAGGAATGGGACATGTTTGTCGAGCATCGCTCGGCAGAGTTCGGCATGGCCGACCGGAAGGTGCCAGGCGACGGGGTCGTGACCGGCTGGGGGACCATCAGCGGCCGTCTGGTCTTCGTCTTCAGTCAGGATTTCACCGTGTTTGGAGGTTCGCTCTCGGAGTCCCACGCCACCAAGATCTGCAAGATCATGGACAGGGCCCTGCAGGTAGGGGCTCCGGTGATCGGCCTCAACGACAGCGGTGGTGCGCGCATCCAGGAGGGTGTGGATTCCCTCGCCGGCTATGCCGAGGTGTTCCAGCGCAATGTGCTTGCCTCCGGGGTCGTGCCACAGGTGTCGCTGATCATGGGACCCTGTGCCGGCGGGGCAGTCTACTCCCCGGCGATGACCGACTTCATCTTCATGGTGAAGGATACCTCCTACATGTTCGTGACTGGTCCCGATGTTGTGAAGACGGTAACTCACGAGGTTGTCAGTCACGAGGAGCTTGGTGGCGCCGTAACCCACACCACGCGGTCCGGCGTGGCGGACCTTGCCTGGGAAAACGATGTCGAGGCCTTGGCGCAGACACGGCGTCTGATGGATTTCCTGCCGGCCTCGAATCGCGAGAACCCGCCGGTTCTCGAGACCTCCGATCCCTTCGACCGGGTCGAACCTGCCCTGGACACCCTGGTGCCCTCGAATCCGAACAAGCCCTACGACATCAAGGAGCTCGTCACGAGGGTGGTGGACGAACAGGACTTCTTCGAGATCCAGCCGGCACACGCTGCCAACATCGTTGTCGGGTTCGGCCGCATGGAAGGCTCGACGGTGGGCCTTGTCGCCAATCAGCCAATGGTGCTGGCCGGTTGTCTCGATATCGAGGCCTCGCGAAAGGCGGCGCGATTCGTGCGTTTCTGCGACTGCTTCAACATTCCGATCATGACCTTCGTCGATGTCCCGGGTTTCCTGCCTGGAACTGATCAGGAGCACGGCGGGATCATCAAGCACGGTTCGAAACTCCTCTATGCCTATGCCGAGGCGACGGTCCCGAAACTCACCTGCATCACGCGCAAGGCCTATGGCGGCGCCTATGTCGTCATGGCTTCGAAGCACCTGCGCGGCGACATCAACTACGCCTGGCCGACGGCGGAGGTGGCGGTCATGGGATCGAAGGGGGCGGTCGAGATCATATTCCGTTCCGACCTCGACGATCCCGGGCGCATGGAGGCACGTGCGGCAGAGTACCAGGAGCGCTTCGCCAATCCCTTCGTCGCCGCGTCCAGGGGATTCGTCGACGAAGTCATCACGCCGCGCAATACGCGGCGGCGACTGTGCAACGCGCTTCGCATGCTGCGCGGCAAGGAGTTGCGCAACCCGTGGAAGAAGCACGATAACATTCCCCTGTAATCAAGGCGGTACCTGGAACGTGTTCAACCGAATTCTCATTGCCAACCGGGGGGAAATCGCCTGCCGGATCATCACCACGTGCCGGACGCTGGGCATCGCCACGGTCGCGGTTCATTCCGAGGCCGATGAGGATGCGCTCCACGTCCGGATGGCCGACGAGTCCTTTCCCATCGGACCGCCGCCACCTGGCGAGAGCTACCTTGCCATCGACAGGATCATCGATGCCCTCGTGAAGTCGGGCGCCGAGGCGGTGCACCCCGGCTTCGGTTTTCTTGCCGAGAACGCCCGATTCGTCGAGGCGGTCGAGGCCGCGGGCGCCGTCTTCATCGGTCCGCCCGCAAGGGCCGTTGCCGCCATGGGCGACAAGATCGAATCCAAGAGGATTGCGGAAGCGGCCGGAGTCAGCGTGGTTCCCGGCAGTGCTTCCGAGACGAGCGATGTCGATGAGGCACTCGCGGCTGCCCGCGACATCGGCTATCCGGTCATGGTTAAGCCGGCCGCCGGCGGTGGCGGCAAGGGGATGAGGGTGGTCGGTGACGACGATGAACTCGTCGAGGGCTTCCGGGCCTCGCGATCGGAGGCTGCCACCGCCTTCGGCGATACCAGGATTTTCCTGGAGAAGTTCATTACACGGCCACGCCATGTCGAGATCCAGATTCTGGCCGACAATCACGGTGCCGTGGTGGCCCTGAACGAGCGGGAATGCTCGATCCAGCGGCGTCATCAGAAGGTGGTCGAGGAAGCGCCAAGCCCGCTCATCAACGAGACGACGCGCCGGGCGATGGCCGCCGAAGCGTGCGCCCTGGCGCGCGCCGTCAACTATCGCTCGGCGGGCACGGTCGAATTCGTTGTCGACCCCGACAGGAATTTCTACTTCCTGGAGATGAATACCCGTCTCCAGGTCGAACATCCGGTGACGGAGTTCATCACCGGTGTCGATATCGTCGAACAGATGATCCGCATCGCCACCGGCGAACGTCTTGCCTTCACCGCCGCCGACGTCGGCATCGACGGCTGGTCCATCGAGGCGCGAATCTATGCCGAGGACTCGCGCCGCGGATTTCTCCCCTCGATCGGCCGCCTCATCACCTACCGGCCACCGCAGACCACCCGGTCGCTGAGGATCGACAGCGGTGTGGAGGAAGGCTCCGAGGTGACGATGTTCTACGACCCCATGATCGCCAAGCTGGTGGTGCATGGCGAGGACCGGCGGTCCGCCATCGCCGCCATGCGCCACGCCCTTGATTCCTTCGAGATCAGGGGCGTGCAGCACAACATCGACTTTCTGGCGGCGATCATGCGTGACCCTCGGTTTGTGGCGGGCGACTTTACGACCGCCTTCATCGACAGCACCTGGCCCGACGGCTTTTCCGGCGCACCGGTGACGGAGCGCGAGAGGACGGTGCTGACCGGTGTGGGCCTCCTTGCCCACCTCAGGGTTCTCGAACGCAACCACGCGATCACGGGCACACTGCGTGAACCGGGACCGATGGTCCGTGACTGGGTCGTGCAGTTCCCCGGTGAGCAGTTCGAGGTGACGGCCCGGTTGACCGGGAACGGCATCGTCTGGAGGAACGGCGAGCGCGACGTCACGGTCGAGAGTTCCTGGAGTCCGGGCCAGACGCTGTTTCAGGGTGAGGTGGACGGCCGCCCGGCGGTCGTCCAGGTACAACGCAAGGGGACCTCCTGGGAACTCTCGCATGCCGGCATCAGTGAGCAGATGACGGTGCTCTCGGGAGGGGCGGCGAAGCTGTTGTCGCGAATGCCGGCACGGCCCGCTGCCGATCTCTCCCGCCTCGTCACCTCACCGATGCCCGGGCGGATCGTCGAACTTGCGGTCGAGGAAGGTGAAGCGGTCGAGACGGGTCAGGTGCTCATCGTCATTGATGCCATGAAGATGGAGAACGTGCTGCGGGCGGAGCGTACCGGCGAGATCGCAAGAGTCCATGTCGCCGTCGGCGACTCGGTTTCCGTTGATTCCACACTCCTCGAGTACGCCGAGCGTCCCTCCCCATGACCCATGGTCCGGGGCACGAACGGCGTGTCAGGGTGACGGTCACCGGCCGTGTGCAGGGTGTATGGTATCGGGCCTGGACACGCGAGGAAGCGCGCGACCTCGGCCTTGACGGCTGGGTCCGCAACTGCAGCGACGGTTCGGTGGAGGCGGTCCTTGCCGGTAGCCGGGATGATGTCGACACCATGCTGGGACTCCTGAAACAGGGGCCGCCGCTGGCCGTTGTCGAAACGGTCGCGTGGGAGCCGTTCACCGGAGAGGTGGCATCCGGCTTCGCTCAGCGCAACACGTTCTGAAACACCTCCCCGAACGTCTCTTCCATGGCCGCGCGCAACGCGCCGGCATCGGCGTCGACTCCCAGGGCCGCCAGCGATGTCACGCCGTGAGACCTGATGCCGCATGGCACGATACGGGCATAGGACGCGAGATCAGGGGCACGGTTGATGCTGATTCCATGAAAGGTCACCCAGCGTCGCACGCGTATGCCGATGGCCGCGATCTTGTCCTCGCGGCCACACGGGTCGACCACCCAGACCCCGACACGGTCCCGGCGGCACTGACCGGTCACACCGAAGCACGCAAGTGTCCGGATGATCCAGGCCTCTAGGTCGGCGACGAAGGCATGCAGGTCGTGTCCCCGGCGGGAAAGATCGAGCATGACATAGGCAACCTGCTGTCCCGGTCCATGCCAGGTGTAGCGGCCGCCGCGCCCGGTGCGGTAGACCGGGATGCCTCCGGCATCGATGAGCTCGTCATCGCGCGCACTCGTTCCCGCCGTGAAGAGGCTCGGATGTTCGAGTAGCCACACCGTTTCCGGCGCCTCGCCGGCACGAATGCCGGCGGCCGTCTCTTCCATGGATCGTACCGCATCCGGATAGGCCACCGGCCGGCCGCTCACCTTCCAGCGAACAGATGTCATGACAGTGAATCTACCAGATCGCACACAAGGCCGGGACTCTGCGCGGTTGCTCTTGGCGGTCACACATGACGATGACGTCAGGTTTCATCGACATGTGGAGGGGACATGTCGACGGTATCGACATGACTCCTGACCCCGATCGTCCCTTCAACGGCCTGGCGATCCTGTCGGCCAGCGCCGCGAGCAAGAACGAGTCCGAGATCATCGATGGTCTCGCGGAACATGGCGCCCGGGGTTCAAGGGACGACCGTGCCTGCTTGTCTGAGCGTGGTCTTCAACGTGTTGGTCTCCAGTGTCGATGCTACTTGCGCAGCCCTGTCGGCGTGCCGGCCCATCTGCTTGCGGCGTATGGGATGATTGGCTATATGTGCGGACCTGCCCGTCAATGCGGTCGTGGCGGAATTGGTAGACGCGCAGCGTTGAGGGCGCTGTGGGCGAGAGCCCGTGGAAGTTCGAGTCTTCTCGACCGCACCATTGTCAGGACAGTCGGAATTCCCGGCAGCCACACGCGCCCGCATTGAGCCAGGGGACGTGTGCCATGACAGACACATCGCTACAGCCGGCCCAGGATCTCCACGGGCTGAGCCCCGATCTCCTTCGGGCGATCATCGACGCCGTCGATGCGGAGGACCTGGTGCGTCTCGAGGCGCTCGTGGTGCCCCTGCATGCCGCCGACCAGGCGGATCTCCTCGAACAGGTTGGCGGCGCACAGCGCCGGGTCGTGATCGAGGCCCTCGGTCCGGACATCGACGCCGAGATCCTCCCCGATCTCGATGACGCCGTACTCGACGACATACGCAAGGAACTCGGTCTCGAAACCTTTGCCCGGCTGGTGGGCAAGCTCGATTCCGATGATGCCGTCGATGTCATCGCCGATCTCGATGACCCGGTTCGCCGGGAAGTGCTGGAAGCGGTGCCGGCGCCGGAACGCCGGGCGGTGGAGCAGGGACTCACCTTCCCTGAAGACAGCGCCGGGCGTCTCATGCGCCATGATGTCGTGGCCTTGCCGATGTTCTGGAACGTCGGCCAGACCATCGACCACCTGAGGGGAGCAAGCGATCTTCCCGATGAGTTCTATGCGGTCTTTGTCGTCGATCCCGGTCACCGGCCTCTCGGCGTCATCGCGCTGGCAACACTGATTCGCAGCGAACGTCAGGTGGAACTGACGTCGCTCGTCGAGGGCGAGCCCCTGACCGTGAAGGCCGATACCGACCAGGAAGAGATTTCCTGGCTGTTCCAGCAGTACGGGCTCTCCGAAGTGGCTGTCGTCGATGGCCACGACAGGTTGCTGGGCACCATCACCTTCGACGACATGGCGGACGTGTTGAGCGAGGAATCGGAGGAGGATGTGCTCCGTCTTGGCGGTGTCGCCGGCACCGACCTCAATCAGGGGGTGATCGACACCACGCGCAAGCGCTTCTGGTGGCTCTTCATCAATCTCGGGACTGCCGTGATGGCGTCCATGGTCATCGGCATCTTCGAAGGCACGATCCGGGAGATCGTTGCCCTTGCCGTTCTCATGCCCATCGTCGCCTCGATGGGGGGCAATGCCGGCACCCAGACGATGACGGTGGCGGTCCGGGCACTGGCGACAAGAGACCTCACCCGGGCCAACGGCTTGAGAGTGATCGGCAAGGAGATTCTGGTCGGCGCCCTGAACGGCATTCTCTTCGCCACGATTACCGGGTTGGTGGCCTGGGTATGGTTCCAGAGTCCCTTGCTTGGCGTCGTCATCGCCATGGCCATGGTGGCCAACCTTGTTGTCGCCGGTTTCATCGGCGCCGCCACACCCCTGGTGCTGGAGAGGTTCGGTATCGATCCCGCGGTTGCCGCGAGTGTATTCCTCACCACGGTGACGGATGTCGTGGGTTTCTTCGTCTTCCTCGCCCTGGGGGCCCTGCTCCTGATCTGATCAGGTGTCCCGGAGGATCCGGGCGTAGAGGTCGCGATCGATGTTGCCGCCCGAAAGGACGAGAACGACCTTGCGGCCGGCCATGCTGTCGCGTTCCCGCAAGAGGGCCGCCAGGGGGGCGGCACCGGCGCCTTCCGCCACGTTGTGGGTGTCGGAGAAATAGTGGCGCATGGCGGCACGGATGTCGTCCTCGCCCGTGGTGACGATGCGCTCGGCGCCGGCATTGATCTCGCTCACCGCGTCCCCGTGAGGCACACGCACCGCCATGCCATCGGCGATGGTGTTGCACTCGTTGGTTGCGACGGGTGCGCCAGCGGCAAAGGAACGGGCATAGCAGGGAGCGTTTTCGGCTACCACGCCAACCACGGCGGCGCGAGACGCCACTGCATCGCGTGCCCTGATGGTGCCACACAGTCCCGAGCCCAGACCGATCGGCACATAGACCGTGTCGATGTCGTCATGGCACCGGAAGATTTCGAGACCGTAGCTTGCGACCCCGCAGACAAGGTCGTCGTGGAACGAGGCCAGCATGTGGAGACCGTGGCGTCCGGCAAGGTTCCGGGCGTGAACCAGGGCCTCCTGGAAATCGTGGCCATGTTCGATCAGTTCCGCACCAAGTTCACGCATCGCCCTGTTTTTCTCGACAGAATTGCCGAAGGGAACGACTATGGTTGCCGGGATGCCGGAGAGACCGGCCGCCAGGGCGACGCTCTGGCCGTGATTGCCCCGGGTTGCCGCGATGACACCCGGAACATCGGGTTGGCGTGCCTTGAGCTTCTCCATGTAGACGAGCCCACCACGGATCTTGAAAGCGCCGATCCGGGTGTGGTTTTCATGCTTGACCCAGACTTCAGCGCCGCTGCGCCGGCTGAGCAGCGGCCAGTGGTGAAGGGGGGTCTCGCCGACGTGACGGCGCACAATCCGCTCGGCCGCCTGCAGGGTCTCGAGAGAGGTCACGGACTGTTCTCCGCCATGATGGCTTCCAGGGCGATGGTGAGGCGGTCCACTTCGTCGGCCGTGTTGTAGTGGACGAGGGAGCATCGAACGACACCGTCTGCAGGATCGATTCCCGTCGCCTCCAGCACTCTGGGCGCATAGAAATCACCGGCTCCCGCAACGATGCCGCGGGACTCCAGCAACGCGGGCAACTGCTGACTGGCCATGCCGTCGATGGTGAAACTGAAGGTGGGTGCCCGGCCGGTATTGCCGGCCCGTCGCCGGCCGACCAGACGGATCCGGGGCTGATCCGCAGCCCATGAAAGAAAGCGAGCGGCCAGGGCCGATTCATGATCCTGGATCATGCGAAAGACCTGGCGATAGCGCATGACCGGATCACCGGCGGGCTCAACGAGATGGTGCCTGGCCAGGGCATCGAGATAGGCTCCGACACCGGCCGTCGCCGCCGTCAGTTCGTGATTGGGCGCCCCGGGATTGAGCTTGAGCGGGATGTCATCCTCGCCGTGGAAATGGAAGTACTGTCCAGGCAGCGAGAGAAGATGTTCCCGCTTTCCATACATCACACCAAGATGCGGGCCGAAGGTCTTGTAAAGACTGAAGAGATAGTAATCGACATCAAGTTCGCGGACGTCGATGGACGTATGCGGCGCCATCGCCACCCCGTCGATGCAGACCTGGGCCCCGGCGGCATGCACCAGCGCGGTGATCTCGCGCACCGGATTGGGACCGCCAGTGATGTTGGAGCAGTGGGAAAAGCAGACCAGCCTTGTTCTTTCGGTGAGCAGCGGCTCCAGGGCGCCGATTTCAAGTTCCGCCGTCTCCGGATCGACCTGCCACTCCCTGATGATGAAGCCATGTTCCTGAAGACGCCGCCAGTGGTTGTTGTTGGCTTCGTGGTCGAGGTTTGTGACGATGATCTCGTCGTTCTCGTGAAGCCGGGAGCGCATGGCCAAGGCCAGGGTCTGCACGTTTCGAGTAGTCGAGGGGCCCACGATCACCTCGTCTGGCGCGGCGTTCAGCATGGCGGCTGCGGTCGCCTGTCCGGCCTCCATGCGTTGCCTGGCCTGGCGGGCAATCGCCGCGTTGTCACCGGGCTGGACCTGACACTCGCGCATGTAGGCGCTGACCGCGTCGATCACCGTGTACGGAACAAGGCTGCCGCCGGCGTTTTCCATGAAGGCCCACGAGTCATCGAGGGCAGGAAAAAAGGAACGAACGTAGTCGGTATCGAGCGGGGGACGGGTCACGTGAGGCATTCCTCGGATCGGGGCGGCCATGTCGCCATAGCAGCCACACGACATCAAGGCCTTTGCCGACAGGAACGCTCTATTGGTGAAAATCCGCCAGAAACTGCGTGGGCATGAGCGAAACGTGTGATTCGAGCGGCGGGGCGAGTTCGAAGGCCTGTGGCGTACGCGAGACGTTCCAGAGACGGAACAGTCTCCATTCTGTGTGTCTTTCCCTGGCGACTGCCAATTCATTGTGGGAATTCCAGAATGGGGTGCGCGCATATTCCTTCGTTGTCTTCACCTCCAGGAGACGGATCGCGCCATCAAGGGCAAAACTGGCAATGTCGTATCCCGCGCCGTCACCGTCCTCCCGGGACACCCAGCGCACATCACGGGCAAGGTCAGTGCGGCCGCCCGCGCGCTCCAGCACGAGACGCTCGCCGAGACGGCCGAGTGCCCGGTTGCGTTCGTCGCGGCCCGCGGCATCGAACCTGACGGCGATCCCGGACATCCTTTCGTGGCCTTCCGGCAAAGGATGGTTGGCGAGCGTTGGTGGCGGCTCGACCCGAAGGGGTACCGCGTCGGCTGTCGCCAGTGCGGGCACGGAGTCCAGCCAATCAGGATTGTACGCCAGCCACCGGGCGACGGCATCCTCAAGGGACGCCTGGACGTTGTACGCGGGGAGGTAGCCAGGCAGCCAGGTGTCACCGAGCCCCTGGAGGACGGCACTGAGGTTCCGTCGCTACCCCTTTCGAGCGATTCTCCAGGCGATCCATGAAGTGACACGCGTGTCCGGCCTTGCTGTAGTTTCGTCCGCTGAGGTCGGCAGACAGCATCCGGCAGTAGTCGGCGACGAGCAGGTCATTCTCGTCATCTGACCAGGGAGCGTTCGGCATGATCCCAGGGTAGGGATGGAGCCAGCGCGTGTCATGCAGGATGCGACCTTCCTTTCGGACCGGACTGGCGGCATTGTCGCCGGTCACGAGAAAGGCTGGAGACATTCATGACGGCACGTTCGGCGCACCGCCTTCAACCGCTCGATCCGGAGGCATGGGATCCCGCCCTGGGGCATGTGCGGCGGCTGATCGGGCAACCACTCAATATCCATCGCGTCATTGCCCGCCATCCGGAACTCATGGAGAGCTACGCGCCCTTGCGCGAACACATTGTGACGTCGTCCTCGCTCGATGCCGGTGACCGGGAACTCGTGATCCTGCGAGTTGCCCACCGCACCGCGTGCGACTACGAGTGGCGTCACCACGTGGTGCGCGGCCGCAAGGCCGGCCTCGACGACGATCGCATCGCCCGTGTGAGGGAGGGAAGCGAGGCCGCCGGCTGGGCCGGGCACGAATCGATTCTGCTACGCGCCGTCGACGACATGCTCGATGCGAGCGAGATCGGACCGGAGACCCTGAACGCGATGGATGGCGTTTTCAGCGACAGACAGATTCTGGATATCGTGTTCACCGTTGGCGTCTACTTCGTCATGTCGACGTTGCTGAAGACAGCGCGTGTTCCTCTCGAGGAGGATTTCGAAGACGATGCAATCCTGGCAACAGGCGCCCGCTGACCGTCCGGCGGCCGGTTGTGACGGTACTATGGCGTGATCGACAAGGGACTGGGGCGGGCCTGTGACAACCTGTTGGAGAATGACATGAAGGAGGCAGGATCTCCCTACCTGCTGTTTCTGGGCGATGCCCGGGACGAATTGTCGATCAAGGGGGCAACCGGGGTCAGGATCTGGCGCCCCGACAAGGCGAGGGCGCAGATCCGGCTTGCCGGTTGCACCCAGGATCTCGGATTGCCCGACATGACGGCCCGCGAGGCCGTGAAGGCCGGATGCCGGACGATGCTGGTGGGTGTCGCCAATGCCGGAGGGTTCATTCCCGATCACTGGAGCGCCACGATCGTCGAGGCCCTCGAGGCGGGGCTCGCCGTCATGGCCGGGAGGCACACACGCCTTGCGGATATTCCGGCCATCGCAGACGCCGCGCAACGTCACGGACGAGCTCTCCACGATGTGCGGCAAAGCACCAGGGAATTCTCGGTCGGCAAGGGAACTCCGCGCGGCGGCAGACGGCTGCTCACCGTCGGCACGGACAGTTCCCTGGGCAAGATGTTCACCTCCCTTGCCGTCGAACGCGAGATGCATGACCGCGGCATGAAGGCGACCTTCAGGGCAACCGGACAGTCCGGAATCTTCATCGCCGGGAGCGGTATCGCCGTCGACGGGGTGGTCGCCGATTTCATTTCCGGAGCGATCGAGTGGCTTGCTCCGTCCAATGATCCCGATCACTGGGATATCATCGAGGGTCAGGGATCGCTCTTCCACCCATCCTTTGCCGGGGTCAGCCTCGGCCTTCTTCATGGTGCCCAGGCTGAAGCCCTCGTCATGTGTCATGAGCCCACGCGCGCTCACATGCGTGGTCTTCCGGGACGATCCCTTCCTCCACTCCGGCGCTGTATCGAGATCAACGAAAGGATGGCCGGCCTGACCGCACCCGGTGCCCGCGTTGTCGCCATCTCCATCAACACCTCCGCGCTCGGAGAGGAAGAAGCCCTTCGCGAGATCGCGAAGACTGCCGCAGAACACGGCCTGCCGTGTGGCGATCCGGTGCGTCATGGAGCCTCATTCATCGTTGATGCCCTGGCGCCATGACGATTCCTGCCCAACGCCGAACCGTCAGCGCACGCCACGAGACCTGGCCACTGGCCCGGCCATTCAGGATTGCGCGCGGCGCGAAGAGCGAGGCCCGCGTCATCGTCGTCGAGATCAGGCAGGATGGCATGAGGGGCAGGGGCGAATGTGTTCCCTATGCACGTTACGGAGAAACCACGGAGTCGGTGCTGGCGGACATTGCCCGTCTTGCGGGAGCGGTCGAGGAGGGTGCCGGCCGGCACGATCTGCAGGGGGCAGGGGCGGCCCGTAACGCGATTGACTGCGCCCTGTGGGATCTCGAGGCGCGACTCGCCGGCCGAACGGTCTGGCAGTCCGCAGGTCTGCGTGAACCGTCCCCTCTCGTTACCGCCTGGACCATCAGCATCGACTCGCCCGAAGCCATGATGAGGGCCGCTGCCGACAACAGGTCGCGCCCGCTGCTCAAGGTCAAGCTCGATGCCGAGTGCATCATGGAAAGGATGCGCGCGGTCCGCGACGGCGCACCCGGGGCACGTCTCGTGATCGACGCCAACGAGGCCTGGACCATGGACCAGCTCCTCCACATTGGAGATGATCTCGCAGGCCTTGGTGTCGAAATGATCGAGCAGCCCCTGCCTGCGGACAAGGATGAGGCGCTGGCCGGTTGCAGGTGTCCGCTAGTCCTGTGCGCTGACGAGTCCTGCCATACCGCAGCCGATGTCGACCGGCTGGCAGGCCGCTACGACATGGTGAACATCAAGCTCGACAAGGCAGGTGGCCTGACCGGCGCCCTGGCACTGAGCCACGCGGCCCGCGAGCGCGGACTTCGCGTCATGGTGGGCTGCATGGTCAGCACGTCGTTGGCCATGGCGCCGGCGATGCTGGTTGCCGACGATGCCGACATCGTCGACCTTGATGGCCCTTTGATGCTTCACGTCGACCGTGAAGGCGGGATCCGCTACGATGGAAGCGTCATGCATCCCCCTCACGTCTCCCTGTGGGGAGGAGGCGAGTTCGCCCGGCAGTGGACGCCTGCCGCGGCCCTGTAATCAGGGGAGAGGACACCTGGCAGACATTCATTCGCAAATCACCCAGGCAATCATGGCCCAGCTGCGTGATGGCATCCGGCCGTGGATGCGGCCCTGGGACTCGGGGGTTGAGGGCGAGTACGCGGGTGCGGGCCTGCCCCTGCGCGATACCGGACAGCCCTACAGCGGAATCAACGTTCTCGTTCTCTGGGCAGCGGCGGCGACGGCCGGCTACATGAAACCGACCTGGATGACCTTCAACCAGGCGAAACGCCACGGTGGCCGGGTGAAGAAGGGCGAGAAGGGCCAGTCGGTCGTCTATGCGGATCAGTACACCAGGAAGACGCTGGATCCGGAGACCGGCGAGGAAAACGTGCGCCGTCAGGGTTTCCACAAGACCTTCACGGTGTTCAACGTCGAACAGATCGATGGCCTCGATCAGCGTTGGCATCGTACCTATGCCGAGTTCCGCCCGGTCAATCGCGACCGGCGGTCCCGGGACCTCGACGGGTTCTTCCATGATCTCGGCATCGATATCCGTCATGGCGGGGACGAGGCCTACTATGTTCTGGCGGACGACTACATCCAGATGCCGCCATACCAACTCTTCCACGACGGCGAAGCCTACTACACGACTCTCGCCCACGAATCGGTCCACTGGACGCGACATGCGAGCCGGCTCAACCGCACGTTCAGAGGCAGCTACCAGGTGCCTTATGCGAAGGAGGAACTGGTCGCGGAGATCGGATCTGCCTTCCTCTCGGCAGAACTCGGCATTGCTCCCGCCATCAGGGAAGACCACGCCGACTACATCGGCGCTTGGCTGAGGGTTCTTGAAGACGACAACAAGGCGATTTTCCGGGCTGCCAGTCATGCATCGAAGGCGGTCACCTGGCTGCTCAACCAGGCCGGACGGCGGGCGGCCGAGGAATCACAGCGGCTGCCACGCAAGGATGAACCCCCCGTCTCCACCTGGGTCCAGGGAAGCCTTTTCCGCGGTGTCGCGGAGAACGGCCGGGACCAGGCCTTCCGGCCCATGAGTCTGCGGATGTCCGAGGCGATGGGAACGGTCTTTCCGGCCATCGCCGTTGGCACCCGGGTCGAGAAGGAGAACGGCAACCGTGCCTTCGACACCGGCGAGATTGTCGCCCTCGAAGGTGACGATGCGATTGTTCACTGGCATACCGGAGAGCTCACGGAACGGATGGCGCGGGCCGTTCTGCCTGATCTTGTCGTCGCCAGCGGCGAACCGTGAGTGACGCCGCTCCGGGACGTATGTCTGACGGGAAAGCGGCGATGACATTCGTGTTCGAAGAGGGGGAGGCGGGAAGGGCTCCAGTCCGCCTCGACGCCACGTCCGACGAGACCCGGCGTGTCGCGGAACTCATGGCCGAGACCCGTCTCGATGCCGACGATGGGCGTGCCGTCAGGAAACGCGCCATCGACCTCGTGGCGCACGTGCGGGCCAACAGGCGTCACGCCGGCGGCATCGACGCTTTCATGCACGAATACGATCTATCCAGTCACGAGGGTGTCGCCATCATGTGCCTCGCCGAGGCCCTGTTGCGGATTCCCGATGCATCCACGGCGCTGATGCTCATCCAGGACAAGATCGGTGATGCCGACTGGGGACGGCATCTCGGTGACAGCGAGTCGCTGTTCGTCAACGCCTCGACGTGGGGACTGATGCTCACCGGACGCCTCGTCAGCCTGGATCCCGAATGGACGGGAAATGCAGCGGGCGTGGTTTCTCGCTTTGTCAGCCGACTTGGTGAACCCGTCATTCGGGAAGCCTTTCTGCACGCCATGCGCATCGTCGGTCGGCAGTTCGTCATGGGTCGCGACATCGATGAGGCCCTGGCCAACGCGGGCGATGATATGGCGCACGGCTACACACATTCCTTCGACATGCTGGGCGAAGCGGCCTGCACCATGGCGGATGCCGATCGGCACCTGGAGCACTATCGCCATGCCATCGAACGGGTTGGGGAAGCCGAAAGGAATCAGGGTCAGATCCGCCGCGCCAGCGTCTCCGTCAAGCTGTCGGCACTCCATCCCCGCTACGAAATGGCCCAGCGGTCCCGTGTCTTGAGTGAACTTGCACCACGCCTGATCACACTTGGCCGCCTGGCCCGCGATCGCGACATAGACCTCACCGTTGATGCCGAGGAGGCCGACCGACTCGAACTCTCGCTGGATGTGCTGGCGGTGGCGGCCCGTGATCTGGCCGGCTGGAACGGTCTGGGTCTGGCGGTGCAGGCCTACCAGAAACGGGCGATGGCGGTGATCGACTGGCTGGCCTGCCTGGCCAGCGAAACCTCCCGCAGGTTTCCCGTGCGCCTGGTCAAGGGCGCCTATTGGGACAGCGAGATCAAGCGGGCCCAGGAACTCGGTCTCGAGAGCTTCCCCGTCTTCACGCGCAAGGCATCGACGGACCTTTCCTACATTGCCTGTGCCAGGAAGCTGCTGGCCCGGCCGGATCTCTTCTTTCCGCAGTTCGCCACGCACAACGCTCAGACCATCGCCACCATTCTCGTCCTGGCCGGCGGGCGGCGCGATATCGAGTTCCAGCGCCTTCATGGCATGGGCCAGGCGGTCTACCGGCCTCTTGTCGCAGGAGAGGGCGACGGCGTGGCCTGCCGCGTCTACTCGCCCGTCGGTGGTCATGACGATCTCCTGCCCTATCTCGTCCGCCGGTTGCTGGAGAATGGCGCCAACACCTCGTTTGTGAACCGCATCGTCGATGACAGTCTTCCCATCGAGGATCTGGTGAAGGATCCGGCAACGGTGCTGCGCGAAGCCGATACAGTGGTGCATCCGGCGATCCCGCGACCGCCTTGCCTCTATGGCGAGGAGAGAAGGAACGCGCGGGGGTTTGATCTCACCAGGGAGGCGATTCTCCACCGGTTCGCCCGTGACATGGATCAGGCCGTTGCCGACATGCCCTGGGTGGTCGACAGGCCGTGCAACGGCACACAACGCACGATCACCAGTCCGGCAGACCGGCGCCGGATTGTCGGCACCATCAGGGAGGCGGATGAAAGGGACCTGTCTGCAACACTCTCTGCGGCCCGCGAGGCGGCCCGGGACTGGAGTGTCACGTCCGCCGACAGCCGCGCCTCATGTCTCGAGAGTGCGGCCGATCTCCTCGAAAGGGACTGTGCCCGGTTGATGGCAACGGCCGTGCTGGAGGGCGGAAAGACGATCAGTGACGCTCTGGCGGAGGTGCGGGAAGCGGTCGACTTCCTGAGGTACTACGCCATGCGCGCGCGCGCGGAGTTCGCCGGCGCGAGCGAACTTCCGGGTCCCACCGGCGAATCCAATCGCATCAGTCTCCACGGGCGCGGCGTGTTTGCCTGCATCTCTCCCTGGAATTTTCCGCTCGCCATCTTTTGTGGTCAGGTGGCGGCGGCCCTGGCCGCCGGTAATGCGGTGGTCGCCAAGCCGGCGGAACAGACGCCTCTCATGGCCGCCCGCGCAGTGCACCTGTTCCATGAGGCCGGTATCCCCGAAGACGTGCTGTCGTTGCTTCCCGGCAACGGCGCCACCGGAGCCGCCCTCGTCAGTGATCCCCGCATCGACGGCGTTGCCTTCACCGGGTCGACCGCGACTGCGCGACTCATCAACCGCTCCCTTGCCGGAAGGAGTGGCGCCATCGTGCCGCTGATCGCCGAGACCGGTGGACAGAATGCCATGATCGTCGATTCGACGGCGCTGCCCGAACAAGTGACCCTCGACGTCATCCGCTCAGGCATCACCAGCGCCGGCCAGCGCTGTTCAGCCTTGCGTGTGCTCTGCCTGCAAGAGGAGATTGCCGATCGGGTGATCACGATGCTGTCGGGGGCCATGGCGGAACTGAAGGTCGGCGACCCCGCTCTCATCAACACCGACGTCGGCCCGGTGATCGACAGGGAGGCGCTTGCCGGGCTCGAGTCACATCTTGCCGGAATCGAATCCGCAGGCCGCATTCTCTTTCGCTGCTCCCTTGAACCGGACCTCGTCCGGCACGGCACGTTCCTGGCCCCCGCCCTTGTTGAGATTCCCGGCATTGCCCTCCTCGAGCGCGAGGTGTTCGGTCCGATCATTCACGTGGTGCGCTTCGCCGGAGACAGGCTCCCTGACGTGCTCGATGACATCATCGCCACCGGCTTCGGCCTGACGCTCGGCATTCACACCCGCATCGATTCGCGCGCGCAGTGGATTGCCGGACGCATGCCTGTTGGCAACATCTACGTGAACCGCAACATGATCGGCGCCGTGGTGGGAAGCCAGCCCTTCGGTGGCGAGCGTCTTTCGGGCACCGGTCCGAAGGCCGGCGGCCCCCACTACCTTCACCGGTTTGCAACCGAGCGGGTCGTGTCGACCAACACAACCGCCGGAGGAGGCAACGCCACGCTCATGTCCCTGGGTGACGCCTGACCGGGTCCCCGGTTGCGTTACGGGTTAGTGTTCTTGTGTCTGGAAAGGATCAGGACCATGAAGATCGATCATGAAGGCAGGCGCGTGCTTGTCACGGGCGGGACCAGGGGAATAGGCCGCGCCATCGTCGAGGCCTTTGTCGAGGCGGGCGCCCGGGTGGCGCTCAACGGCAGTTCCGAAGAAACCACCGGAGACGCCGTCGGCAGTCTCGACGCCGCCGATCGTGTTGTCGCCGCCCCGGGATCGGTGGCCACCGTGGCGGGGTGCAGGGCGGTCGTGGAGGCCGCCATCGAAGGCCTCGGTGGCCTCGATGTGCTCGTCAACAATGCCGGGAGGGGAGGCGGCGCCGCGATCGAGGATTTCACGGAAGAGTTGTGGGACCGCGTCGTCGACACCAATCTCAAGGGCACCTTCTTCACCACCCAGGCCGCGGTCCCGCACCTGCGCCGCACCAGGGGCAACATCGTCAACATTGCGTCGGTCAACGGCATGACAGGCGTGGTGCGAAGCACCGCCTACGGCCCCTCCAAGGCCGGTGTCATCAACATGACAAAGTGTCTTGCGAAGGAACTCGCCCCGGACATCCGGGTGAATGCGGTCTGCCCCGGAGGGGTCGATACCGACATGCTGCAGAACCTCGCCGTGCGCATCGCCGGCAATGTCGAGGAGGGCTACCGGATCATCGCCCGGGATTGTCCGCAACGGCGCATTGCCAGAACCGCCGAGCTCGCCGGACCGGTGCTGTTCCTTGCCAGCGATGCGGCCACGTTTGCGACCGGTTCAATCGTGGCCATCGATGGCGGCGAGACCGCATGAAGCGATTTTGGAAACGCTGTCGTGGTGGATCAGCGTTACCGGTATGTTCCTGCCTCCCATCCCCGGGTCTTGGGGCCGTTGCTGGATGTTGAACTGGAGTCCGGGGGACCGGTTCCCTGGACTTGCCGTCGCCACGGTGTTCCGAATCCCTGACAATGAGAGGGGCTCCTTCGATACTCAGCCGTCGGGCCTCAATGCAGCCCTGACCTCATGCATCGCCCGCCGTCCGGAGAGCCAGGCGCCATGGCACGTGGCGTGGAACTCTGGAATGGTGGCCTCGCCGGCGAAGAAGATGCGGTCGTCGATTGGCCTGGCGAGTTCGTGGCGCTGGTGCGCATTCCCCGGCGTGGCGGCGGAATAGGATCCCAGGGTCCAGGGATCACCCTGCCAAGCCGTCACGATCACACGGTCGGTGAAGTGCCTGGCGACGGAAGACCCCCATGCCGCCTTCAGGTGTTCGGCGAGGCACTCGACAGACGCCTCCTGGCCTGAACGTTCGAGCCAGGAGCCGAATCGTCCCCCGGTCACGCCAACGGCCCATGAGGTGCCGTAGGGTCCAAGTTGCACGCCCATCGGTACCTCGCTGTTGGGCAGCAGCACTGTCATGTCCTCATCACTGCATCCTGCAGGGAGATCCTTCAGCAGCATGGCGATGCGGTTGTGAACCCCGAGCGGCAGTTCCCGCGCCGCGGTTTCCTTCCAGGCAGGAAGTCTGGGGTCGAATCTGATACGGCCCGACGCCAGGACATTGGTGGACACCGTCACCAGGACGGTGCGCCCCCGCACCGTTCCCTCGCGTGTGGTGACGGCGACGCCATCGCCAGTCAGCGTGATCTGCGTCGCCTCGGAGTTGAGGTTCACCGGTATCGAGGCGGCCCAGGCGGCCACCAGGGCGCCGTAGCCATCGATGACCGGCCAGTCCTCGTCGGTATCCCGGTAGGCGCTGACGTCGTGCACTCCGGTCTGGTCCATGTCGCAGGAGGTTCCCAGCGAGAACCAGTAGGCGTCGTAGGCCGCCCAGGGACTGTCGAGGTCGACGACGTCGCTCACCGCCTTGTCATCCGCATCAAGAACCGCAGTAAACGCTTTGTCTTTCGCTGTAAAATAGTCATCGAATTCCGTCAGGGCGGACTCGTCGAGCAGTGATCCCCGGTGATGGATGGTGCGGTCCCACCCACTTTCCCGGCGATAGGAAAAACCGTGCTTTTCGGCAATGGCGACAAAGGGATTGAGGCTCGCCGAGTGCATCCAGTGGCATCCGAGATCGAAGGGTTGCCCGGGCGCAATCTCCTCGGTCAGGGCCCGTCCGCCAATCCGGTGGGAGGCCTCCAGCAACGTGAACGTCAGGCCCTGTTCCATGGCCACATGGGCAGCCGACAGCCCCGCCGAGCCGGCGCCGATGATGATGACGTCGCAGTGATCAGCCATTGTTCGCAAACTTCCCTGTTGGCCGTTCATCATGCACCCTTGAGCCGGCATGATGAAAGTGCGCTGTTGCATCACCGGCCCAGAACTCCAGAGGAGGCGTGACGATGAAGGAAGTGGTTCTGGGGCGCTGGGTCATTCCGGACGCTCATGGCGACGTGCTGGAGAACGGCGCCGTCGTCGTCGAAGACGGCCGCATCGCCGATATCGGACCAGCCGACAGATTGTGCCGCGAGCATTCCGGCGCGGCTGTCTCAGGCGATCGGCAGTGTGCCATCATGCCTGGTCTCATCAACGCCCATCACCACGCCCCTGCCGCCAGCCACGTGCAGCACGGAGCGCCCGACATGCTGCTGGAGAGCTGGCTCAAGGCGTTGACGGTCATGCGCCGGTCGCCAACACGTCTCGACATCCTTCTTTCGGCGACGCGCCAGCTGCAGGGTGGCGTCACGTGTGTCGTTGATCTCGCCTCGCTGTCGGGGTCTGCCGAGGCAGTCACCAGGGAGTGCGGGGAAGCACTCCAGGCCTACGACACGGTGGGCATGCGCTGTGCCTTTGGTCCGGGAATTGGTGATCAGAACTTTCTGGGTGTCGGCCCGGGTGATTGCGACGAGCGCTTTCTTGCGAATCTGCCTTGCGATCTCGGCCGGCGGCTGCGTTCGGAGTACATGCCGAGAGCCGACCGGATGACCGCGGAGGACTACATCGGTGCCATGGAGGACCTGATCGGCGCCTGGGACGCCCATGAGCGCATCGACGTCTGGTTCGGCCCGCCTGGTCCGCCATGGGTGAGCGACCCGTTCCTTGAACTCATTGGGGACGCGGCATCCAGACTCGATGTCAACATTCAAACGCATGTTTCTGAATCGTACTATGAAAAACTCCAGGGCCCGCTGTTTCATGGGGCGCCGGTGCTGGTCCATCTGCATCGCCTTGGTCTGACCGGCCCACGATTGTCGCTGGCCCATGGTGTCTGGATGACAGAAGAAGAGATTGCCATCATGGTTGAGACCGGCACGGCGGTCTCCCACAACCCTTCGAGCAATCTCAGGCTGCGTGCCGGCATCGCCCCGCTCACGGCCTTTCTTGACGCCGGTGTCGTCACCGCGCTGGGCATGGATTCGACCTCGATCAACGATGACGAGGACATGTTCGCAGAAATGCGCCTCGCCCTGCGCCTTGCCCGTTCGCCGACGTACCACGAGTCCGCACCGTCGCCCGGAGATGTCCTCCGGTGCGCCACCCGGGGCGGAGCAACACTGATGCGCAAGGCCGATCAGCTCGGACGCCTTGCCCCGGGTTTTGCCGCCGACCTTGTCCTGATCGACATGGCATCCGCCACGACACCCTGGGTGGCGCCTGAGGTCTCGCCACGGGAACTGGCGCTCATGAGAGTGCGGGCAACGGATGTGCGTGACGTGATGGTTGCCGGTGAATGGGTGCTCAAGGACCGTCTGCCAACCCGCTTCGATCTCGATGACGCGATCCGCGAACTCCACGAGGTCATGGCGGCAACACCATTTCCCGCATCGTCCCATGCACTTGCCCTGGAGGCCTTGCCGCATGTCGAGGCCTGGTATGGATCATGGGACCATCCGCCACGCCAGCCCTATACGGCGATGAACAGCCGTACCTGATGCACCATCAACCGAGGCGGCCCTCGAGAGCGTCGAGGAAAAGCCTGCGGAAGGTGTCATCGGTGAGCGGCCGGGGGTTGGTGGCGGCGGTGGGGTCTGCGAGCCCCTGGCGGACCACCTCGTCGATATCGTGATCGTCGACTCCGATCTCGCCCAGTGTATGCTCGATGCCGACCGTCCGGCGCAGGTCAAGGACCCATTCCATCACGGCATCGACGCCACCGCTTCCAAGGCCGAGCCAGCGCGAGAGATCCCGGTATCGCGCGTCCACCACATCCCTGTTAAAGGCGATGACATAGGGCATGACGATGGCGTTGGTCCGGCCGTGGTGGGTGTCGAAGAGCACGCCGACAGGGTGTGACAGGGAATGAATGGCGCCGAGTCCCTTCTGGAAGGCGGTGGCTCCCATGGTGGCGGCCACCAGCATGTTTCCCCGGGCCTCGAGGTTGGCGCCATCGTCGACCGCAACCGGCAACCACTCCTTCACCAGTCGCATGCCCTCGAGGGCGACGCCATCGGCCATGGGATGGTAGCCGGGTGCACTGAAGGCCTCGAGGCAGTGGGCCAGCGCATCCATGCCGGTCCAGGCCGTGATGGAGGGTGGCAGCCCGACACTGAGTCGGGGGTCCTCGATGACGATGCCCGGCAACATCCGGGGGTGAAACAGGATCTTCTTGGTGCGCTCGGCCTCGTCTATGACAACGGCCGCACGTCCCACCTCGGACCCCGTTCCGGCGGTGGTGGGAACGGCGATGACCGGCAGAACAGCGTCATGGTTGGCGCGAGTCCAGTTGTCGCCCTTGTCTTCGAACATGAACATGTCCAGCGTCTGCCCGGCCATGAAGGCGATCGCCTTGCCGGCATCCATGGCACTTCCACCGCCAAGGGCGATGACGCCGTCATGGTCTCCGGAACGCAGGCGCCCGACTCCTCTCGTGATGTCGGACCCGGACGGGTTGGGATTGATGTCGCAGAAGATGTCCGCCTGGAGACCGGCGGTGCGGATGTCGCCAAGGGCCCCGGCGACCATGTCGAGGCTGGCAAGTCCCGGGTCCGTCACGAGGAGGGGCCGTGCCATGCACAGTGCGCGGCAGGCATCCGCGAGTTCCGCGATCCGTCCAGGGCCAAAACGGATCTCCGTGGGCCAGGTCCAGGTGACATTGTCGGGCACGGTCATGGCATCGTCGATCCTGATGTGGAGCGTCATGGTTTGCCTCGTCACGGCGGCGGATGCAAGATAGCCTTCCTGATCCTCACGTTCTGGTCCTGGAGTGGAACCGCTTCCCGTCATCTTCGACTGCGATCCCGGCAAGGACGACTCGCTGGCGCTCTTCGTCGCCCTGGCCCTGCCGCATGTCATCGATGTTCTTGGCATCACCACGGTCGCCGGAAACGTTCCGGTCGAACACTCCAGCCACAATGCGCGACGAATTGTGGAAGCCGCGGGACGCCACGACATACCGGTTTATCCCGGTTGTGCCCGGCCACTCCTGCGACACGCCGTGACGGCGGTCGATGTCCACGGTACCGACGGAATGGGGGGATCGGGGCTTCCCGATGCCGAGCATCCGGTGGAGGACTTCCATGCCGTGGAGGCACTTGCCGGTTTTCTCGAGGAAGCCTCGACACCACTGACCATCGCGGCGATCGGCCCTTTGACCAACATCGCCCTGCTGATATCCCTGCGGCCGGATCTGGTGCCGGCGATCGGACAGCTCGTGGTCATGGGGGGCGCCCGGAAGGGCGGGAATGTCACGAGGAACGCCGAATTCAACATCTTTGCCGACCCTCATGCCGCCCGGATCGTGCTCGCGGGCAAGGTGCCGGCGACCATCGTTCCACTGGATGTTACCCGCAGGATCCTGCCGCCACAGGAGTGGTTCGACGCCATGGAAGGCTATGGGGAACCAGGGAGGGCCGTTGCCGCCATGTGGCGGGAATCACCGGTGGCGCTTCACGACGTCACGGTGACGGGGTTGTTGGCCTGGCCTGAACTCTATTCACTTGAGGCATGCTCGGTTGACGTGGTCTGGAACGACACCGGCACCCTCGGACGCACCGTGTTCAGTGGGGAAGACGGGCCGCTCAGCGTCGTGAAGCGCGTCGATCAGCGGCGCCTCGCCGACAGGGTGGTGGAGGCGATGGAGACCTATGTCGCGTCACCGTGACACTTCCGGGTTGGCGCCTCAGGCGACCCTGTCGGGCGGCTCCTGACCGGCAAAAAAGGCATCGAGATTGTCGAGTGCGCGAAATCCCATCGCGTCCCGGGTCGGCATGGTGGCGCTGCCGAGATGCGGCAGGAGAAAGATGTTGTCGAGGTCGCGGTAGCCCGGGTGGATGTCGGGCTCGCCATCGAACACATCGAGCCCTGCGGAAAAGAGCTTGCCGCAGGACAGGGCGGCAATCAGGGCATCATCGTCAACGACGTTGCCACGTGCCGTATTGACGACAATGGCGCCATCGGGCAACAGCCGGAGGCTCTCCTCGTTGATGATGCGCAGGGTCTCCGGCGTTGATGGACAATGGATCGACAGGATGTCGCTGACGGCCAGCAGACTGTCGAGACTGTCGTGAAAGCGGGCGCCCGCTTCCAGTTCGCCTGTCAGCCTTGACCGGTTGTGATAGTGCACCTCCATGCCGAAACCCGCGACCCGTCTGGCCAGTGCCTGCCCGATGCGGCCCATGCCGAGAATTCCCAGCCTGGCGCCGGTGACGTGAACACCCCGCATCGCGGTCGGCGCCCAGGCGCCCCAGGTCTTCTCGTAGATCATCCTCTGGCCTTCGTGCACCCGCCTTGCGGCGCCGAGGATCAGCAGCAAGGCAATGTCGGCGGTGGCATCGGTGAGAACGTCCGGAGTATTGGTGACGACAATTCCGCGCCTGGCGGCCGCGTCGATGTCGATGTGCTCATAACCAACGGAGAACGACGCGATCACCTTGACGCCGTCAGCCAGCCGTCTGATGACGTCGGACGTGATCCTGTCCGTGGGGCAGGGAACGAGGGCCTCAGCCTCGCGGCATCCTTCCACCACTTCATCGGCCGATGGCAGGTGATCGTCGGTGTTGAGAATGGGTCGATAGTCGCGCTTGAGACGATCCTCGACGGCATCGGGGAGTCGGCGGGTGACAAAGACCGGAGGGCGGTTGTCTGCGCTTGACATGGTTGTTCCTGACTTTCAAATACGTTGGGTGCCGAAAGAAACGTCCATAATGAAATCCCGGGCCAATCGCAAAACATTCATTGCCCTGCTGTTGCTGGTCTCGATGGCGGGTGGCGCGCATGCGCTTGACATGCTCTCCCATCGGGCTTCCTACCATGCCAGTGTGCAGATTCTGCGGGGCGATCCGGCGACCAGGGCAGGGGAGGGATTCGTCGAGTGGAGAACCGAGGATCACTGCGAAACCTGGCTGTTCAGCGAAGTCTCCATGTTCCGTATCGGAAGTGGAGGTGATGCGCCCGAGTTCGCGAGCAACCAGGTGAGTTTCGAAGCCAAGGACGGCTCGTGGTACCGCTTCCAGAACGAATTCGAAGGACCGGGTGGGGCAGAGCTTTCTTCCGGCGGGGCGGGGGTGGAGGGAGGGATCGTGGTCGATGAACCCGAGACACTCACCGAAGACCTGCCCGTCGGCGCCGTGTTTCCGATGCGCTTCACCATTGATGTTCTCGAGCGCGCCGCAACGGGCGAGAGGTTCATGAACCACGTCGTCTTCGATGGAATGGATGGGCCTGTGGCAAGTGAGTACACGACCTTCGTCCAGTCGGTCGGGGAGAGTGATGGACATAAGACCTGGACCATGAAGGTCTCGGTCTTCACGGATCCGGAACATATCGGGCCGGACCTGGAGATGACAGCCAGCATTCGTGACGATGGTGTGATCGACGCCATTCGCTACGAAGATGACACGACGGTCACCACCCTGACACTCCAGGAATTGATCGAACTCCCTCCTGGCGATTGCTGATGGCAAGACGGAAATCGCCTGAGCCGGCAGCGGTGACGGATAGAAGAACATAGCGGAGCGCGGGCACGCCGGACCGTCCGTCTGTTCGCGCTCATCGCCGCAGGAGGATTTTCGACAGAGTTTACCGTGTCACGACAAGATGATAGCCGAAATCAAGGGATTCCCTGTGAAGAATCCGGGAGTATCGGCGTTCCCACGCACCGCTCCGGAGATCGTTTTTCAGGCGAAGCAACGGTTCGGTGATGTCCCCGATCTTCCAGAATGAGGAAATCGAACGGCGAACATCCGGTTCGAGATAGGCGGCGGGCCGCCGCCAGTAGGCGCAGAGCATGCCATCGACGCAGTCATGGGGAATGGGAACCGGGATCCGCTCGACCGGACCGAGCGCGGCCTCGAAGTCGTCCATGGCAGGCATTTGCTGACAGTCCAGTTCTGCCAGGGATGGCAGGTAGTCGAGCAACCAGAAATTTGACATCCGGGGGTCGAAGGTGAGGACGACGATCTTGTCGCGCGTCACCCGTCGCATCTCCCGCAATCCCCTGCGGGCATCCTTCCAGTGGTGAACGGTGAGGATTGCCATCGAGGCATCGAATGCCCCGTCCTCGAACGGCAGGTCTTCGGCACGGGCCTGGACGACCACCGAGGTGTCCTGTGGCCGTTGCCGGATCATCGTTGCAGATGGTTCCACGGCGGTCAGCATGTGGACAGCCGGTTCGTACGAACCGGTGCCTGCGCCCACATTCACAACCGAGTGTGCCTCAGTGAGATGGGCATGGATGGATGCGGCGATTCTCGGGTCAGGACGGCGCAGGCGGCGATAGCCAAGGCCAATCGTGTCATAGAGCGCGGTCACAGAGACATTCTCCAGCACGACCACGGGCTCCGGCTTACTCCCATCCCCCGCCTTCACTTTGGCACGAGTTGCCGGGGTACGCGGCGGCCTTTCTCTCCATTGACATCGTCAGGGACCGAGAAGGAATCACGAGGGGCCTACGCCCAGGCAAGCCTCGATGTAGGAGCAGATGCCGGGCCAGTCGCGGGCATGGTGATGGCAATTCGTTGCGGGTCCAAGGAGGTCCGCCAGCCGCCGGTTGGCCACATAGTGGATACGGATGACATCCCCGGCAAGGTTGGCGACATCCCGGTGATGTTCGGGAATGTCATCGACAAAGAAGACGGGCCCGCATGTCAGTGAGGCAAGGTGTGCGACGGCCGGCGCCTTGGAGCCGCGGTTGGCGATGACAGGGTAGGGCATGCCCTGGCTCCGCAGAGCATGGGCCCTCGCTTCCCGGAATTCCGGCCAGATATTGCTGAGAACAACGATCTGCAGGTGGCGGCCCAGGTGCTGCAAGGATTCCGCCGCCCCGTCAACGGCAGCAATTGACCGAGTGTGGTTCTCGAAGAAGGAATAGATGAGTGGCCTGACAGCCGCCGGCTCCACGGCCTCGCCCGTACGATGGTCGATGATGTTGCCGTTGAGGCGAAAGGAGGCCCAGGAGAAGCTCAGACCACGGCTGTTCAGGAAACCCTCGAAACCTTCCATGAAGGCAAAGAGCACCTCGTCGGCGTCACTGATGAGAAGGGGTCGGCCGGAATCAATGCCCAGAGCGTTCAGCTCATCGAACATCCGCGTCAAGAAGTGGAACCGGGCCTACTTCAGCCTGACTTCCTTGAACACCACATGTTTGCGTGCCACGGGGTCGTACTTGCGGAAGGAGAGTTTCTCCGTCTGCGTGCGCGGGTTCTTCTGGGTCACGTAGTAGTACCCCGTGTCGGCAGTGCTCTCGAGTTTCACGAGAATGGTGGTCGGCTTGGCCATGGTTCACCCGCTCCGGCAAGTCGACGGACACTAGGGAAGAGCCAGCGGGCCTGTCAAGGTTTCGGATGTCCCGTCAGCGGATGACGACAACTGCAGGGCGTGAAAGATGCGGTCGCCGGAAACGGCTCGCACGTGCTGTCCCTCTGTCCGCATGATCTCGTTGCCAGGGGCACACGCAGGCGGTCGAGCGGGAGTGGACCGCAGGTCAGGGCCGCGGCTCGTGACGCTCACCGGAAGGCTCGAACTGCGATCCGGTCGCCTGGTATGTCCACGACGCTCTGTTCCATCGGGGAGCCGCCGGGGAGGCGTACGCGGCGTATCGGCCCTGTCGCCGAGATCACGATGATCCCGGTGATCGGCGGGCGCAACGCGGCCGCGTTCACGCGAGACTGGCTGGGGGGCTCGCGGCTTCGAGGTTCTGCCGGCCATGTCCGGGCATCCGGACGGACCGGCGCTTGCGCTTACCCTGATCGCCCTGGTGGTGCAGGCCCAGGACAGGTCCTGATGCGGGATGACGGGAGATACTCGGTAGAATGAAGAAACAGGGGTTCGACCACTGATGGTATGTTCAGTCGAAGCGCATCATCTTCGAAAGAAGAGCCCCCGGCATCTGGCTGCCGGAGGCTTTCGAAGGTCAGGTGTGGCTCAGTTGGAGTCGCCCGTCCACGTGAAGTCCGCCACGTACCACAGAGCGCCATTGGGTTGTATCGCGGGTTCCAGATCCTCGTGGTACATCACGCCCTGGGGCGGGAAAATGAGCCAGACATAGGCGCCGGTGTCCTCCATGATTTCCTGCATCCTGACGTAGATGTCGTGGCGCTTGGTTTCGTCTGTCTCGCCCAGGCCGGCCGCGTACAGTTCATCGAACTCGGGATCGGACCAACGTTCCCAGTTCCAGATGCCGACCTGATCGGAGATGAACCACTGGACCATCTGGCTGGGATCCGGCGAGTCACCGTACTCTATGATCCATAACTCCAGGTCCTTCCACTCGTCGCCCTCTGTTTCCAGGCCAAGATTCCAGAACGGACCCGCGTCCATGGGGACGATTTCGAGGTCCAGGCCGACATCGGCCAGGTTCGCCTGGATGATCTGGGCGGCCGCCATGCGGTCGGCCACGTTGATCGTCTTCAAGGTCAGCTTGCGGCCTTCGGCACCGGCTTCGGCGATCAGCGCGCGTGCCGCATCAGGATCGGGCGTCTCGTACTTGCCCTCGGTGCGGTACCCGATCAACCCCGGAGGCACGATGCCGTAGGCACGTGTCGGCACATTGACCCAGGCGCCCTCGATGACCGCATCAACATCGACCGCATGCTGGATGGCCTTTCGAACCCGGATGTCCTGCAAATTGGGGTGATCGACATTCATGCCCATCCAGTACCATGCGGTGCCTGAGTAGACCTTGACAATGGCACCTTCAGGCGGGTTCTCCTGAAGCCGCGGAATCGCGTCGATGGCGATTTCGGTGATGTCGATCTCGCCGGCCTCGAAGGCGATCTCGGCCGTTTTCTCTTCGTCAATGATGAAGAACTTGACGTTGGCAATGGCGGCCGGCCGGCCCCCCCAGTGCGGATTCGGTTCCAGCGTATAGCTCTGCTTCTGGAGCCACTCGGCCACACGATAGGGGCCGCAGTAGAAGTTGAAGATGCCGTCGTACGTGCCGCCGGCCGCCTCGACCGCTTTCTTGGAGACGATCGTGCCCGTGCCGTCACAGAACCAAGTGTACCAGATGGGAGCGAATGGCTGATTGAGATGGATGATGCCGGTATGGCTGCCGGTCACCTCGACGTGGTCAAGCGTGACCGCCTTGTCCTTCCATTCTGATACGCGCATGCGCTCTAGTGAGTACTTGACGTCTTCCGCATCGAGTTCGCCGATGACCTCGTGGGTCGCACCATCGTACCACATGATGCCCGGCTTCAACTCGAAGCTGATGGTCTGGGCGTCGACCTGTTCGATCGAATTTACGAACTGACTCGGTTTCCAGCCCCAGCTGTCACCGCCAGTGTAGTCCGCCAGGCGCGCCAGGCAGGTGAACTGCAGGACCATCTCGAAGCCACCGATCATGTAACCGGGATCGGTCGACAGGATCGCGCGATTGGTGCGGATCCTGAGCGACCTGTTCGACTGCGCCCAGGCGCTCGACGGGTCCATCAGGAAACTGGCAAACCCGGCGGCGGCGGCGGAAGTTGCTGATGCCTGCATCAGGCGGCGGCGCGAAAGATTTATCTCTGTCATGGAAGCCTCCCCGCTTCTGACTTGGATACTCGGAAGCATCGCGAATTTCTTGCCTGTCGTCAAGAAGTTGCTCTTGTCTCCGATCTGCGCAAGGGGATCGAAACCGTTGTTCAGGTCAGTTCTGACGACGTTTTCGGCGTGCGTCATGCCGGACATCTGTATGCCTTCGCCGGCTGACGCAGAGGCGTTCTCATGGTCTGGTCGATCTGGACATCGTCTCAAGCGTTCCCCGGGATGGCCGACTTCTCGCCCTGAGCCAGGCGAGACGCCTGAGGGTGAGGCGATGGACTGTCGTACGGGAGAAACCGGCAGCGGCACGGGCGCCCTCGCGAAACGACGTTTCGCGACTGCAGCCCTGCTTCAGGCGGCGCCGCCCCGAAGGCACCACCGTTTTGTCCCCTCGACGGTCATCCGCGCCGCGCGAGCCAGAACCAGGCGATCCAGACCGGCAGGCTGAGCAGCACGGCCCAGGCTGCAATCGCCACCGGCCCGAGCAGGCCCGCGAACACGGTCCCGGCCATCGTCAGGGTGCCCAGCCCGACACCTGTCGCCCACGCTGCGCGTCGATAGCCGAGGCGCCAGAGGCAACGACAGCCAAGGGCCAGCGGCAAGCCGCAGGGCGCAATCGGGACGAGCGAACCCAGGGCTGCGAACATCTCTCCAGAGCCCTGGAACAAACCGGACGACGCCGTGAACCGGATCGCCGCCTGCCCGATCAACCCGGCCGGCAACCAGAGTAGCGCCAGCAGCCAGAATTCGCCCCGCATGACCCGTCCCCGTCCATCGATGCGGCATCGATGCCCCGGACAGCACCGCAAGGCAAGCAAGACCGGCGGGCGGTAGAGGGCGCAATGGTCATATGCGAGGCTCGGAGCGCGAGCGCTGTCGTGCCGACAGACACGACCGTCACCAACGAGAGTAGCGTACGCAATGGCTATCCTGGGTGGACTACGACGGCCGCCGGGGGGCGGAGTGCCGGGTGATGGTCCCGGCAGAGCAATAGGTCAATCAACCACGTTCCCCTTGAACCATGAGTCAATCGCCATGAGGCGCCAGGCGAAGCGTTGGCGCTGTCATGCCCCTGCCTGCTGACCTGTCATTCCGGGCAGGGGAACGTCGGCGGGTGGCAGCGGTGCACGTCCGAGAATCATGTCGGCTGCCTTTTCTCCGATCATGATGGAGGTGGCATTGGTGTTGGCGTTGACGATGCTCGGCATGACGGAGGCGTCGACCACGCGCAAGCCCTCGATGCCGTGAACTTTCAGTGCCGGATCGACCACGGCCATGGTGTCGATGCCGATCCGGCAGGTTCCCGCCAGATGGAAGTCGCCGGCCACGTTGTCTCGGAGATAGTCCTCGATGTCGCCATGTGAACGGACATCCGGACCAGGATCGACTTCCTGAGGACCATGGGTCTGTTGGGCCGGACGGGAGACAATGTCGCGGCTGATCTCGAGGGACCGTTTCATGCGCTCAAGGTCCGAGGCCGTCGAAAGGAAGTTCGAGACAATGCGGGGAGGGTCGTCCGGACTGGCGCTGCGCAGCCGGATCCAGCCACGGCCGTCGACACGCGTCGGGCCGAGGCAATAGGTGAAGCCATGGCTCCCTGGCAGCACCTCGCCCTCGTGGGTGAGAAGGACGGGAAGGAACTGGATCAGCATGTCCGGGTGGGAGAGTGAAGGCTCCGTACGCAGCCACGCACAGGTCTCGATGTTGTTGGTGGCGCCAGGTCCGGTGTGTGTCGCCAGCCATCGAAGGCCGGTGTAGGCCATCATGTGCGGCTTCATGTAGCGGCTCATGGAGACGGGTTGGTCGACACGGCATCTCATGTAGATGATCGGATGATCCTGAAGGTTCTCTCCGACACCCGGAAGGTCGACCCTGACATCGATGCCATGGTGCCGCAATTCGTCCGCCGGGCCGATGCCGGAGAGTTTGAGCAGGTGCGGAGAGCCGACGGCACCTCCCGCAAGGATGATCTCCCGGGCAGCCCGAACGGTGTCGCTGCCGCCGCCGTTCCTGCGGACAGTGATGCCCGAGGCACGATTGCCTTCGATCGTGATGGCAGCGGCCAGCGAGCCGGTCTCGATGGCGAGATTGGGGCGATGCCGGTTGGGGCGGATGTAGGCCTCGGCCGTCGACGCACGGACACCGTTGCGGACGTTCATCTGGAAGGCGCCAAAACCCTCCTGGAGTTTACCATTGATGTCCTCGGAAAAGGGATGGCCCGCCTCGATGCCCGCGTCGATGAAGGTTTGGTAGAGTTCGCTGGGCCAGGCGCCCTTGATGACCTGCACCGGCCCTGAGCCGCCGCGCCAGCGGCTCTCGCCATCCTGCCAGGTTTCCAGGCGCCTGAAGTAGGGGAGGACCTCGCGCCACGACCAGCCTGTGGCGCCTTCCTCGACCCAGCGCTCGAAATCGAGGGCGTGGCCACGGATGAAGCACATGCCGTTGATGGACGATGATCCGCCCAGCACCCGGCCCCTTGGCTGGATGATGGAACGATTGTTGAGCTGCGGTTCCGCTTCGCCCTCGAACATCCAGTTGAATTGGGGACTCTGCCAGGTACTGCCGAACGCAGCGGGCATCCCTATACGCCAGTGATTGAAGGGTGTACCCCGCGCCGGACCGGCTTCGAGAAGGAGAACCCGGTTCGCGGGGTCCTCCGTCAGCCGGGCTGCAAGCGCGCATCCGGCGCTTCCCGCCCCCATGATGACGTAATCGTACTCACGCCGGTCCGTCATGGTGTTTCTCTTCCGGCGGCAGTTCCGAATTGGCGGGGCAGGGGACCTTGACCGTGTAACACCATCAGTCGGCGGCCACTACGGGTCTCAGGAAATCGAGATCGCACCCTTTCGTCCAGGGCAACACACTCGTCGCGTGAAGCGAGCGGTATCCGCGCCGGTGAGTGGCGCGGGGTTGCTGCCAGGCGCGTCGACGGCGCTCCAGTTCGTCGTCGCTGATCAGGAGGTCGATGGTGCCGGACGAAACGGAAAGGCGGATCCTGTCGCCGTTTTCCACCAGGGCCAGCGGACCTCCAAGATGGGATTCAGGCGCCACATGGAGGATGATGGTTCCGAAGGCTGTGCCTGACATCCGGGCATCCGAGATGCGTACCATGTCGGTGACGCCCTCGACGGCGAGTTTTCGCGGAATGGGAAGGTAACCGGCTTCGGGCATGCCCGAGGGGCTTGCCGGCCCTGCGTTCTGCAGAACGAGGACGTCATTCGCACGGACATCGAGATCGGGACTGTCAATTCTCGTCGCGAGATCTTCGAGAGAGGAAAAGACCACGGCACGGCCCTCGCTCTCGAGAAGGCGGGGTGTCGCGGCAGCCCGCTTGAGAAGGGCGCCATCGGGCGCCAGGGATCCATGAAGAATGACCAGTCCTCCCTGGCCGTCCACGGGGTCATCGGCCTTGCGGATGACACGGTGATCGACCGGATCCGCGAGGGGGTCCTCGAGCCGCTTGGCGAGTGCGCGTCCCGTGATGTCGAGGCAGCCCCCCTCGAGGCCATCGGCAATCCCGCGCAGCACACCGTCCAGGCCGCCGGCGGCATGAAAGTCCTCCATGTAGCCTTCGCCGACGGGTTTGAGGTCGACGATGACGGGAGTCTTGCGCGCCAGGTCATTGAAGCGGTCGGGATCGAAGTCAACACCGGCGCGCCCGGCGATGGCTGCAAGATGAATGACGGCATTCGTCGAGCCGGAGACAGCAAGCAGGACCTGGAAGGCATTGTCGACAGACTGGGACGTGATGAGTGTGCGGGGCGTGGGACCGCCTTCAATCGCCATTGTCACGGCAAGGGAGCCTGTTTCTTCCGAGGCCCGAAGGCGATCAGCGTGAACCGCGGGTATCGCTGCCGTCCCAGGAAGGACAAACCCCAGGGTTTCAGCGACAAGAGCCATGCTCGAGGCCGTTCCCATGACCGCGCAGGTCCCCGTGGTTACAGCAAGCCGGCCCTCAACCTGTTCGATCTCTTCCCGCTCGATTCTGCCTGCGCGAAACAGCGCCCAGAAACGCCGGCAGTCCGTGCAGGCGCCCAGGCGTTCGCCCCTGTGGCGTCCGGTCATCATCGGGCCGGCCACCACCAGGGCGGCGGGCTTGCCGGCCGATGCAGCACCCATCAGGAGGGCCGGGACGGTCTTGTCGCATCCTCCCAGGAGGACGACACTGTCCATCGGCTGCGCGCGAATCATCTCCTCCACGGCCATGGCCATCAGATTGCGGTAGACCATCGATGTGGGATGAAGAAACGCCTCTCCAAGAGAGATTACGGGGAATGGCACCGGCAGGCCACCGGCGGCGGTCACGCCCCTGGCGACTGATTCCATCATGTCGCCAAAGTGTCTGTGGCAGGGATTGAAGCCGCTCGCGGTGTGACAGATACCGACCACCGGTCGGTCCAGCGACCGGCTGGCCAGACCGGCGGACCGGGCGAAGGAACGGCGCAGAAATCGCGCAAACTCCCGGTCACCGTAGTCGGTGAGCCCGCCTTCCAGTCCTCTTGCCTTGCCTTTCATGGTCAGATCAGAGTGCCGGTCCAGGCTTTTTCGACGTCGTCGCACCAGTTGCCCACGTTCCACTCGCCCCATGCGCCAAGCCCCCCGAGGGGATTGCTGCCATGGTAGACGGGAACGTGAACGACACTGAGCCCTGGCCAGGCGTGAGCCTCGTGGAGTGCATTCCGGAGACTCTCGGCGTTCCAGCCGCCATGAAGGGCCTTCACGCCCCCGACTGCAGCTGCGAGGCCGACGAGGTCGACGACGACGTCGTCGGCGGTGCGGTAGTCCTTGCCGTACTGGGCCACCTGCAGCTGGCTGATGGCGCCCATGCGGCGGTTGTCGAGAATCAGGATGGTGCCGTGAACGTCATGTTCGACGCCATCGATAAGGACCTGGGGATTCATCATGAAGGACCCGTCACCGGTGATGGCGATGGCGTAACGCCCCTGGCCGGCGATTCCCCCGGCGAGCAGTGCGGAAACCGCGAACCCCATGTATGACGAGCCCGACTCCGTGTAACTCTCTCCCACCTTCTCGTCCTCGACGACCTGAAAGCCGTTGGCCTGCACGTCGCCGGCGTCGAAAAACTTGATGGCGTCGATGTGTCGGGCGAATCGGTCAGCGATTCGGATGGCCTGGGGCTGGGTGAGAACAGGCCGCTTCCACGCGCTGTCCTGGAGCGGTCCGCATGCATAGCGTTCCGCCCTGAATGTCCGCCAGGCGACCTTCCTGTCCGCACAGGCGGTCAGCCAGGCGGACTCTCCCGGACCGGGCCCGAGGCGCTCAGCCAGCCGCTCCATTATCGTTGCGGCATCCCCCGGAAGGGCCAGGGTGTTGTTGTAGTGGAGAACATCGACGGGATCCGCGTTGATGTTGATGACCTGGCGAGCCCCGGGCCAGCCGATGCCGGAACAGTCACTCTGGCAGACGGCGCGGCTTGCGACAAAGATGGCGAGGTCCGCATTCGCCATGGCGAAGTTGCCGCTGATCGAACCCTTGGAGCCCCCGACATGCATGTTGAGCGGGTGGCTCTCCGGCATGACTCCCGTGGAGCCCGGGGAAAGGACGACGGCCGCGCCGGCCGCCTCGGCGAAGCGCCGGAGTGCGCCGCTGGCGCCGCGGGTGCCGCCGCCCGCCTTGATGGCAACGCGTCTGGCATCCCTGATCATCCTGGCCGCTTCATCGATGAGGGAGTCATCGGCGGGTGCCTGGGGAATGGCCCGTGGCCGTCTCGGCAGGGCGTCGGGACGCAGGGCCAGCGTGGCGGGCTGCGTGTTAAGCGGCAGGTTGAGATAGAATGGTCCGGCCTTCCATGGATGAAAGACCGTCGCTGCTCCCCGCCGTAGCGCATCGCGCAGCGCGCCTGGCGTGTGCAGCGTGTAAGACGCGCCCATGAGTGCCGTGATGCGCCCGAAGAGGCCCTGTTCGGGTTTCGGCACCTGTTGCATGTTGTACCCTTCACCGCGGGTCGTTTCGTCGCCATAGATGTGGTAGATTCCGACGCCATTGGACGCGGCGGCGAGGGACCCGGCCATCGCCTGGAGGGCGCCGGGACCGATCGACGTCACCACGGCCGCTGTCTCACCGTAGACCCATCGCAGTGCCGTGCCTGCGTGAGCCATTTCGACTTCGTTGCGGAACTGGTATCCGCGGACCAGCCCGGCTTCCTCATAGACCCTGAGAGTCTCCGCGAGTTCCGTTGATCCATGACCGAGGATCATCAGGAACTTGGTGACGCCCTGCCGCATCAGCCCCAGAACAAGCGCTTCGGTGAGGGGCAGGATCAAGGGCTGTGAGAGGTGGCCGGCACCGATGGCCTCGTCCAGTCCGCCAAGGGATGCCAACCACGCCGCGCGTCCGCTCCTGGTGTCGGGGACCATGTCAGGTATCCGTGTAACGCACGGCACGGCCGATCCGCGCCGATTCCTCTGCGGCAAGGGCGAATCGCAGGACGCTTCTGGCGTTCCGTGCGGTGAGCACCGGGGCATGTCCTTCCTGCAGGCACGTCAGGAAGTGCCGGGTGGCGCGGACGAAGCTGTCTTCCCACCGCGAGCAGGCCTCATGAGTGGAGTCCAGTTCCCCATTCCTGAAACACAGCACAGATGGCTGGTTGCCGATGCTCCCGTGGCCCCGGTTGATCCAGATGATGCCGCTGGTTCCAGTGATCTCGATCCGGTCGTCCTGGGGATACTGGCGCGTTTCGATCTCGAGGTCGGGAGAGTAGATGGCCTCGAAACTGCCGATACGCTGTTCATCAAAGCGCAGGGAAACGATCGACGGGGCATCCAGCAGGCTGCCGTCCCTGTGTGTGGTCCGGCCAATGAACGCATGGACCTCTTCAGGCTCCCCCATGAAGTGCCATGCCAGTGAAAACTTGTGGTGCCCATCGTCGAAGATGAGCGGGCCGCCTCCGGAAAGGTCTCGCCTTTGCCGCCAGGCCGTGGTTTCCGAAGGGACCTCCCAGGCGCCCTGGCCCTTGCCGGGATTCGACTTCATGCGTATGGCCAAAGGCCTGCCGATGGCGCCGTCACCGACAAGGGTGTCTGCAACCATGACCGGTTGATCGAAAAGAATGTTCTCGAACACCCGGACCGGCCGATCGTGCGCTTCTGCCGCATCGACCAGTCGGTTGGCCTCTTCCATGGTGAGGCACATGGGTTTCTGGAGCGAGACAATCTTGCCGGCTTCGATCGCCGCGAGTGCTGCCGCACAGTGAAGATGGTGGGGCAGAAGAATCTCGACGAGATCCACATCATTGCGGGAGAGAAGAACTGCGGGATCATCCGTCACCATCGCGTCATCGAGTCCCCAGGCGCGTGCTCTCGAACGTGCACGCTCCACATTCGTGTCACACAGGGCTGTGATTCGGGCCGCCGCAGTACCGAGGTATCCGGCCGCATGAAGATCGGAAATCCGGCCCGTGCCGATGAAGCCGATGCGCACCGGTGTCCTGATCATGACGCGTTGTCTTCGGGAACGATGACGGTGGCTCTGACGAGCGCACCGAATTCCTCCAGTCGCTTGTCGTCAATGCGCACCGATGGCCCGGAAATCCCGAGTGCGGCGATCATGTCGCCGCGGATGTCGTAGACGGGGCGGGCCACGCAACGGATGCCCTGGGCAAACTCCTCGTTGTCGATGGCAAAGCCACGGGCTCGCGTCGCCGCTACGTCCCGCGCCAGAAGATGACGTTCGACGATCGTACGATCGGTGTATCTCGACAGGACGGGCGGGGTGCCGGCCTTGCCGAAGGCGAGGAAAGCCTTGCCGAGTGCCGTGCAATGGAGCGGCGAAAGTGCTCCGATCGGATGGTCGACCTTCAGCGGCAACGTGGACTCCACCTTGTCGACGTACCAGACCCGGTGTTCGACGAGAACGGCAAGATGGGCGCACTCGCCCGTGGCAGTGACCAGGGATTCGAGTGCAGGGCGGCACCGTTCCTTGCAGGCCACAACGTCCGACAGGGTGTGCCGCCCCCCACAGCGGGCGGCCGGGGCATAGCGGCGTGTACCATCCTGGGTGGCCCAGCCAGCCGCCACGAGGGTCTTGAGAATATGGGAGGCGTTAGACTTGCGGACACCAAGTTCATCGGCGATATGCGTCAGGCGCAATGGCTCGTCGGCCTCCCTGAGAAGGTCGAGGGTCCTGAGGCCCCGTGAAAGTGACTGCAAGACACGCATCGGGAACTTCCTCGAGTGAGGGTGCCGCATACTGCACAATTTGTTCGACACTGTTGTACAAAATGACAAAGATCACCACAAGATGCCTCTTGTATACAGCATTGGCAACACTTCTCATTGACAACCCTGCTGAGCGGCGCATGCTGTCTCAACTTTGGTAAAGAATGTACAACATGTGCAAATTGACCGGGAGGGAACCTCCGATGACATGTTTCAACAGACGTGCGCTGATTGGCTGCGTTGCCGGCACGGTGTTGGCTGCGACCGGACTGTCCGTGTCTGCCCAGGACAACGAGATCACGATCACCCACTACTTTACCGGTGAGCTTGGTCTCAAGGCGCTCAACGAGCAGATCGCCCGCTTCGAGGAGGCGTCCGGTTACGTGATGCGCAACAGTCCGGTGGGCCACGAGGACTTCAAGACGGACATTCTCGTCAGGGCTTCCGGCAACAGTCTGCCGGATGTCTTCAGCTACTGGGCCGGAGCCAGGGTCCAGTTCGTGGTCGATTCAGGGAGTCTGGCTCCGATTGATGACATGTGGGACCGTGAAGGTCTTGATGATGTCGTGGCGAAATCCATTGCTGACAGCGCCACTCTCTACGATGGTACGCGCTACCTGGTGCCGTTCAACTACCACTATGCCGGAATGTTCTACAACACACAGGTGTTTGCTGACGCCGGTATCACCAATTTACCAAGCACTTGGGACGAGTTTCTCGAAGTTGCCGAGACACTCAAGAACGCTGGCGTGGCGCCGATCGCGCTGGGTTCCAAGAACCGCTGGCCGGCACAGTTCTGGTTCGACTACCTGCTCCTTGGAACGGCCGGGCCCGACTACCGTGCGGCGCTGATGAACGGCACGGCCAGTTACGATGATGACGAGGTCGCCCGGGCCATGGCGATGTGGAAGGACCTTGTCGACCGCGGGTACTTCGCTCCCAACGCCAATGCCGACACCTGGACCGACGCGTCGGACAAGGTTCACCGTGGTGACGCCGCCATGACCCTCATGGGCACCTGGATCACCGGCTACTGGAACGACATTGGTTCTGTGCCAGGCGACGACTATGCGTTCTTTCCGTTTCCGGTGATCGATGATTCGGTTCCGATTTCGGTGGTGGGACCGGTGGACGGGTTCGTGGTCTCGGCCCATGGGAACAATCCGGAAGGAGGAAAGGCATTCCTCGCGTTCATGATGTCCGACACCGATGTCCAGCTGGCGTGGACCAACGCGGTCGGCGCTGTTTCGGCCAATGTGAATGTCGACCCGGCGAACTACAATGACGTGACACAGAGTGTCATCGCCACCATCGGCGCCTCGGACAACTTTGCCTTCAACTATGACCTTGCGACACCGCCACCGGTGGCAGAGGTCGGTCTCTCCATGTTCGCCGAGTTCATGGATGACCCGTCCAGGGTTGATGCGATTCTCGACCAGGCGGCCGCGGACGCAGCTTCGGCCTTCACCCAGTGACGCAATGAAGGGCAGGGCCGTGCGGCCGCCTGGCGGCACGGCCCTGTAACCGGCGGAGGAGCGGATGGAACGCGAGAACCGGTTCTGGCGCGTTGTCCTGCTCTTTCTTCCGCTCTCGGTCTTCGCGGTCTTCGTCGTATGGCCGCTCTTCAGTTCATTCTGGTACAGTTTCACCGACTGGAACGGATTCAATCCGGACTACGCCTTCGTCGGCCTCGACAACTACGCCAGGATCTGGACGGACCGGCTGTTCTACGGGGCGATCATCAACACCGCCATGTGGATGGTGGCCGCCATTGTGCTGCCGACACTTCTCGGTCTCGCCCTGGCGCTTCTCCTCGACAGGCAGATTCGCGGCGCCCGGATCTTCAAAACCATCTTCTATCTGCCGATCTGCCTTTCGGCCATCGTTGTTGGCCAGATATGGACCTGGATCTATCAGCCCGACTGGGGTCTTCTCAACGCGATCATCTCGTTCGTTGCCGGTGAGCCGTTCACGCACGCCTGGCTCGCCAGACCCGGTAGCGCCCTGTGGTCGGTCATTGTCGCCTGGTCCTGGCAACAGACCGGACTTTCCATGGTCATCTATCTTGCCGGGTTGACGGCGATACCCTCTGACCTGCTCGAGGTCTGTGACATCGAGGGAGCCACGCCATGGCAGCGCATCCGGCGTGTCGTCGTTCCTCTCCTCATTCCCTCGACAATCGTGGTCATTGCGCTGTCGGTCATCAACTCGCTCAAGGGGTTCGACATTCTCTACATCATGACGGGTGGCGGACCGTTTCATTCCTCCGATACGCTTGCCATGCACATGTACAACGAGAGTTTCAAGAAGTACCTGATGGGCTATGGCAGCGCCATATCGGTCGTTCTCTTTCTCATCGCCCTGGTCATCATCGGATTCTATTTCCGGCAGTTGAAGAGGATTGATGAGATCTATGGCTGAACGCCAGGCGTTTCCATTGACGCCGTGGACGGCGGCCCTTATCGCAATGCTGATCATGCTGGCGGTGCTGTTCCTCACGCCGACCGTCGGTGTACTGCTGTCCTCGATCAAGACGACACGGGCCATTGCGCTTGGGGACCTGTGGTCGATCCCCGGCGAACTCTTTCTGGGGAACTATGCCGAGGTCCTCTCAAATCCCGCAGTTCACCGCTACTTCGTCAACACCGTGATCGTGACCGTGCCGGCAACCGCGGCGTCGACCGCGCTTGGCGTGCTTGCAGGCTATGTCTTCGCCAAGCTGCCGTTCCGCGGCGCCAGCATCCTCTTTCTTGCGATTGTCGCCGGCATGTTCTTTCCACCCCAGGTCATCTTGGTGCCGCTCTTCAGGTTGTTCAATGGTGTCGGTCTCATCGATACACTGTGGCCGATCTTCCTCGTCCACACGGCGCTTGGCATTCCCATCTGCACCCTCCTGATGAGGAACTTCTTTGCCACAGTTCCCAATGCCCTGAGAGAGGCGGCCATCCTTGAAGGCGCCAGCGAATGGCAGGTCCTGACCCGGGTGGCCATTCCGCTGGCTTTGCCGGCGCTGGCGGTCCTTGCCACCCTGCAGTTCACGTGGATCTGGAACGACTTTCTCTGGCCCCTGATCTTCACCCAGTCCGATGAGAAGCGCACAATCATGATCGGAATCGTCAATCTGAAGGGGCAGTACACTGTCGCCTGGGGAGTCCAGGGCGCCCTCTCCCTGATTGCCAGTCTGCCCACCCTCGTGATCTTCCTCTTCTTCCAGCGCTACTTCATCAAGGGCATGACCATGGGCGCGGTCAAGGGGTAGGAATGGCACGCGTCACACTGGAGAACATCCGCAAGTCCTTCGGCACCATCGAGGTCATCCGGGACGTTTCGCTCGATATCGACAGGGGCGAGTTCATGGTCTTGGTTGGCCCTTCGGGGTGTGGCAAGTCGACCATGCTGCGCCTGATCTCGGGCCTCGAGGACGTCAGCGACGGCACGATCATGATTGGCGGACGGGATGTGACTCGCGTTGCACCTTCAAGGCGACGGCTTGCCATGGTTTTCCAGTCCTATGCCCTCTTTCCGCACCTTGACGTCGCCGGCAACATCGGTTTCGGGCTCTCGCTTGCCCGCACGCCGGCTGGAGAGATCGAACGGCGGGTGAGGGATGTGGCCGAAAGGCTGAGTATCGCGGACCTGCTCACCCGCATGCCCCGGCAGTTGTCCGGTGGCGAACGTCAGCGTGTCGCCATCGGGCGGGCGATCATCCGCGATCCGGAGGTGTTCCTGTTCGACGAGCCGCTCTCCAACCTTGATGCGGCGTTGCGCGTACGCATGCGTCTCGAGATTGCCCGGCTCCACAAGGCGCTAGATGGCGTAACCATGATCTATGTCACCCACGACCAGACCGAGGCCATGACCCTTGCCGATCGCATTGCCGTCATTAACCAGGGCAGGATCGAGCAGGTCGGCACGCCGATGGAACTCTACCATCATCCGGCCAACACCTTCGTCGCCGGATTCATCGGAGCGCCGGCCATGAATTTTCTCGACGGAGCCGTGGACGACTCCGGCGCGGTCACCTTCGCGGGCGTCACGATCATGCCTTCGCAGCCGGTCAGCCGCAGGGGCAGGGCAACCATCGGGCTGCGCCCGGAATCATTCAGGCTCGCAGGGACCGGGGAGGCGGATCTCGTCGCCCGCCTCGATCACGTCGAACCGCTCGGCGCCGAGACACTCCTGCATTTCGACACACCGCTGACCGTGCGAGTCAACGACGTGGTTCCGGCAGTTGAAGGCGACACCCTCGGCCTCGTCGTCGACAGAACGCGGATTCATATATTTCCGCCATGACCTCCGGCTCTCAGGACTCCCCTGACCGGCGATGGCGATTAACGGGTCCGGTCCGATAACGCCGGTGACCATTTGCATTGGCGACAGCATCGACAGTGACTTGGCGGTGAGAGGCTAGCGGTACGTTCTGGTGCCACGTGGTTTCGTCGGATCATTCCCCGGTCTCAGCAGTGCATGTTCCCGATCGGGATATTCCAGGTTATGAAGCCCGCACGTTTGCACATGTTCCCGATCGGGAATTTTTCGTTGACAGAGCAATGTGGCGACACTATATTCCCGCTCGGTAAATGCCATGTTTCGCCGAACACTCACACCCGAAGACATCGGCCGCATCGTCCGAAACACCCGTAAGGCAGCCGGACTGCGCCAGGACGAACTCGCAGGCGCAGCCGGTGTTGGGTTGCGTTTCCTCGTTGATCTCGAACGCGGAAAACCGACTGCACAAATCGGCAAGGCGCTTCAAGTCCTGCAAGTCCTCGGCTGCTCGTTCGAAATCACACCACCGCCAGAGGCCGAGGACACGAAGAGCAAATGAGCCGTGTTCTTCACGTGTGGTGGGACGGAACGCTTGTCGGCCATCTCACCCAGAATCGCCACGGCGAACTCGGATTCGCCTACACCGATGACTGGCTTCGCAATGAGAACGCCCAACCCCTTTCCGCCTCGTTGCCCAAGCGTGAAGAGCCGTTTTCCCGTCGTGAGTGCCGCCCCTTCTTCGGCGGTCTTCTGCCCGAAGAGAGCCAGCGCAATGCGGCGGCGCAGGCGCTGGGCGTATCAAGCGGCAACGACTTTGCCCTTCTCGATGGCCTTGGTGGCGATGTAGCAGGAGCGCTTCAGATACTGCCACCTGGAGAATTTCCCGGGGAGCCTGACCTCGATGGACTGCCTGCACCGCTTGATGAAGCGAGCCTGATCGGTGTGCTCGATGCCCTGCCGACGCGCCCTCTGCTCGCGGGTGAGAAAGGGCTCAGGCTTTCACTCGCCGGTGCGCAGTCCAAGCTGCCGGTGGTTCTCGTCAACGGCGCGGTCGCCTTGCCCGCGCACGGGCAACCAACCACCCACATTCTCAAGCCGCCCATTGCAAGGTTTCCCGGTACAACAGAAAACGAAGCCTTCGTGATGCGGCTCGCGGCAGAAATCGGACTTGATGTCGCACCGGTGGAACCGCGTGTGGTTGGCAACCGGGAGTTTCTCCTTGTCGAGCGATATGATCGCTCGCTTGATGGCGATGGCGGCGTCTGGCGCGTCCACCAGGAAGACTTCTGTCAGGCGCTCAGCGTGCCGCCGGAACTGAAGTACGCGGACGAAGGAGGTCCCACGCTCGAAGACTGCTTTGCCCTTCTCCGCAACCTCTCCGCTCTACCTGCGGTCGATCTCCTCAATCTTCTTGACGCTGTCATATTCAATCTGATCGTCGGCAATGCCGATGCTCACGGCAAGAACTTCTCAATACTCTATGACAAGAGGGGGCCGCGCCTGGCACCTCTCTACGATCTCTTGTCGACCGTGTCTTATCCGGACCTCTCTCCCAAGCTCGCAATGCAAATCGGAAGGTGTGCAACACTTCAGGATCTGGACGCTGAGAGCTGGGCGGCATTCGCTTCCGGCGCAATCCTGGGATTGCCGCTCGTCCGCCGTCGCGTTGTAGAAATCAGCCAGGGTGTCAAGGCGCGGGCGAGAGATATTGCGGGCACCATGATGTACCCAGGATTGGATGCAGGCGCTTTCTCGCGGCTGGCTGGGCTTGTGGCAGAACGTGCGGAGCAGTGTGCATTCACAACCCGGAAATGACCCGCTTCAGTTTGTGGCCGGGCGAATGAACCCTGTTCCCGGGATGACTCGAGACGCCGTCCGCTGCAGAACCACCGCGCCTGGTCCGGAACAGAACCTGCTTCGCCAACCGGGAAATGGCGCTGGTGAGCTGGTGCGGTGGTCTGATTCTGGTTCGCCGCATCGAGCCTCCTGGTCGCAGACAAGACCGGAGGGTTCACCGGTCATCGCAGCCTCGGACTTGAGGCCGCCCGTTGTTACCGGATTGTCCAGGTGTTGATGCGCAATCGAAACTGCCCATCAGTACGACATGCGGCGCGTCGATTACCCTCATTACAAGTCCAGTCTTGTCCGTGTACCGGCCCTGGAATTCCTACATCATCACCGGGGACACGACCCAGATGCACCGGGCGGCCCAACTTACTGCGAAGAACAGTTCCCTCGCGATAGTGTCGCTGAACCGTTCTGTGCGATTGATCCTGCCGACGACACGATACGTTCCGCCGGCGTTGATACGCTGTACCGAGACACCATCTGTTGCGTAGTTCGGTTCAGGAGAGGGACTCTCATGAAGGCTTCCGATTTGTTCGTACGCTGCCTGGAGGCGGAGGGCGTGACGCGCATATTCGGCGTTCCGGGTGAGGAAAACGCCGACCTCATGCTTTCGCTGACCGACAGCAGCATCGAATTCGTGCTGTGTCGCCACGAGCAGGCTGCCGCCTTCATGGCCGACGGTTACGGCCGTCTCACCGGCAAGGCTGGCGTCTGTCTTGCCACGCTTGGACCCGGTGCGACCAATCTGGTGACCGGCCTCGCGGACGCCAACATGGATCGCGCGCCCACCGTCGCCATCATCGGTCAGGGCAGCACCAGGCGGCTTCACAAGGAAAGCCATCAGAACATGGATTCCATCGACATGCTGCGCCCGGTCAGCAAGTGGGCGTTCAGCGTACATCGCGGCGATGCCGTGCCGGAGATGGTGCGCAAGGCCTTCAAGCTCGCCGAACGGGAGAAGCCCGGTGTCACAGTTCTCGAACTGCCCGAGGACGTTGCCAGGGAGGATGTCAACGCCGAACCGATTCCCGTCCACAAGACACGGCGAGCCGCTGCGGATCACAAGGCGGTCAAGGCCGCGGTCGATGCCATCGTCGGCGCCAGGAACCCCATCATCCTTTCGGGCAACGGCGCGGTCCGCAAGCGCGCGGCCAGGCAATTGCGGCGACTGGTCAGCAAGACCGGCATTGCGGCGATCAACACCTTCATGGGAAAGGGCGTGATCCCGCGCGACGACCCGCACTGCCTTTTCACGATCGGCCTGCAGCAGCGCGACCACGCGAATGAGGCGCTCGACGCCGCCGATGTGGTGGTCGCCGTCGGTTACGATCTGGTCGAATACGCGCCGTCGCACTGGAACAGGCGCGGGCACAAGACCATCATTCACATCGATTTTGACCCGGCCGAGGTCGACGAGGATTACGACGTCGAGATCGAGGTCGTGGCCGACATCGCCGACGCCTTGTGGCAGATCAATGAGCGTATCAACGACGAATGCGGCGACAGGTTGCCGCTGTTCGACATCGCCAGTCGGGCGGCCCTGCGCCAGGCGATCCACGACGACCTTCACAGGGAGGCCGGCGATACGACGTTCCCCATGAAGCCCCAGACGATCCTCAACGAAGTCCGAGAATTCCTCGGCCCTGAGGACATTCTTCTGTCGGATGTCGGTGCGCACAAGATGTGGGTCTCGCGCTACTACCAGTGCGACGAAGCCAACACCTGCCTCATCTCCAATGGCTTTTGCTCGATGGGATTCGCGTTTCCGGCCAGCATGGGCGCGAAGTTCGCAATCCCGGACCGCCGAATCCTGTCAATCTGCGGTGACGCTGGCTTCCTGATGAACGTGCAGGACATCGAAACGGCGGTGCGCCGGAAGCTCAACGTTGTTGTGCTGATCTGGCTCGACGGCGAGTACGGTCTCATCAAGTGGAAGCAGCAGAACCAGTTCGACGGCAGGCACAGCGATCTCGCCTTCGGCAATCCCGATTTTGAGATGCTGGCGCGATCCTTCGGCGCATGGGGCCGGACGCTCACGGCATCCTGCCAGCTTGGCCCGGCGCTGGAAGACGCATTCGCCCAGGAAGGGCCCGCGCTGATCGCCGTGCCCGTCGACTACGCGGAAAACAGGAAACTGACCAAGCGTCTGGGCGAACTCCAGTTCGCGATATAGAGCGCAACTCTGTTGTTCGGTTGCCTACTATTGTAGATAAATACGCTTATTACAATGGGTTGAACTTTCCTCACTTCATATGTCTTCATGAAGGGATCAGATGTTTGCCACCTCGCGTTCCCGACGGTCCACTAGGGAAGCCGGAACGGCGGCGACTTCTGGCGGCGTCCGACCACGTCATCGGCGGGCGATGGGCCGGTGGCCGCTACGGCTCCGGCCTCCGCCCTGATCTTAGCCCTCACCGCCAGCCGCCGATTTTCCTCTGCCGGCCTCATCATCGCACGTTCCGATCAATCCTCGGCCAGGACGCGCGGCACGAGATCGCGCCAGCCGCCGTCGGCCAGCGCCTGCGCCTTCGGGACCCAGCGCCGCACCGGCGAGCGCATCCAACTGTCGGAGGCCCACACCTCGGCCACGTCCTCCCAGCCCCAGACGTCCTCCGCGATGCCGCGCGGTTTCTTTCCCGCCTCGAGGCCTTCCAGCACCGTCACCAGCTTGTCGAACTCTCGAACCCCGTTCCCCGACCCTTCCCGTTCCGAGGGGCCGGACGACCCGCCACGGTCCAGATGTCGAGAAGACGCTGAACCGACAGCGGCACTCTGAGCCCGAACGCGTGCTTGATGGCGATCCCGCCGTCCTGCGGAAACCGCCCGACGCCGCTCAGCAGATTCCGCACGGCCGCGCCGCCGTATTCGATCTTGAGCACCAGACCGCCGTCGAGCAGGCGGAGACCTTCCACCGAGCCGCGGTCTCCGACCAGCGCGGCCGCCGGCGCCGCGCCTGGCTCCAGCAGGGCTCGGCGGGGCCGGCGTCCTTGGCGATCACGGGCGCCGTCCTAGAAGCGCACCTCGATGCGCACCCCGACCGTGTGCTCGGGCTCCGCGGCCGCGCCATAATCGTGAGCGATCTCGCGGCGCTTCGCCTCCAGAGACAGGTCGAGCGAGCCGGCGTCGCGCGAGAGCCGCCAGCCGAGCCGGTAGTCACGCCCTGCCTCCGACAGTCCAAAGCCCAGCTCCGGCGTCGAGGTGAACCCGTCGCCGAACGCCGCGAAGCCGTAGCCAAACCGCACCTCCAGGCGCCGTTGCGCCAGAAGGCCGTCCTCTGCGCCCACGTTGTCGTTCGCCGCAAGCCCGGCGAGCGTGCCGCGCTGGAGCAGCGCGTCCGCGCCGCCCGAGGCCTGCGCACCCATCGTCTGCGTCAGCGTCAGGCTCGGTCCCCGGCCGCTCCCGGTCCGCGGGTCCCAGGAGAGCGAGCCCGAGAGCCCGGCCTCGCGGAAGCCCTTCGAGTCGTGGCTCGCCAGCCCCCGGCCCCGGAGGTCGACGCTCAGGCCCCGCTGCGGGTCCGACCAGGCGATGCCGCCGCCCACATCAACCCCGAAGCCGGTCTCGGCGTCGCCGCCGTCCTGGCGCAGCCCGATCTCGAGGCTCGGCGTCAGCGCCGCGCCGCCCTCGAAGCGGAACGGGCGCGAGCCCTCCAGGCCCAGCCGCAGCCGCGTCACCTCGGCGCTCGCGCCCGCAAGCCCCGTGACCGCCGCCGAGCGTGTGCGCACCCCCATTGCGTCGGTCTTCACCGCAAGCTCGAAGCCGCCCTCATCCGGCGCCTGCACCAGCGTGCCGCGCAGCCCGACCGCGCCCATCGCAAGCTCCAGGTCGGTGCGCAGCGCCGCCTGGGACGTGCCGTCCGCGTTGGCCGGCGTCAGCGTCAGCGTGCCCTCGCCGTAGCCTGCAACGCCCCACACCGAGATCCGCTCGCCCAGCGCCTGGCGCATCCACGGGTAGATACCGGTCAGGGTCGAGGACGCCGTGCCGCGCCCGGACTCCGACCGGTAGCCGCCGTCGGCGATGCTGTGCCCGAGGATCAGGCCCACCGTGGTCCGCTCCCGGCTCCAGTCGGCGCCGAGGAACGCGCTCGCCACCTCGCCGTCGAGCGTGAGGCCGTCCTCGCGCCCGTCGAAGCGCGACACCGTCCCCCGGCCCCACAGCGCGTAGTGGCCGGTCCGCACCTCTCCGCCCGCGAGCGAAAAGGAACTTCCGAGCAGCAGTTCGCGCTCCGTCAAGCCCCGGCCCTGAAGCGCATGCCGGCGCTTGTCCTCCGGGTCTTCCGCGCGCCGCAGCCAGGCGGCGAGATTGCGCTCCGCCGCCGCGGCTTCGCCATCCCCGGCTGCCCCGGCGTCTTGCGCCGGCGCGTCCAGCGCGATCCGCTGGCCGCCCAAGGTCACCTCGTTGCCGGCCGTGCGCGGCGCCGCCATGCGCTCATCCACCGCGCCGATCACCTGGTCGGCCACCGTGCGCCCCATCCGCGCGATCCACGCCTTCTGCGCCGGGTCCGTGTTCACGATCGTCCCCGTCGCCTCGCCGTCGCCGATCCGCGCGCCCGCGGCGTTGGACAGCCTCAGCGTGAACGTCTCCTCGCCCTCGTCGTGGCTGTCGTCGAGAATCGGCACGTTCACCGTCTTCGAACTCTCGCCCGCGGTGAAGGTGAGCGTGCCGGACGTCGCGGTGTAGTCCTCGCCCGCCGTCGCCGTGCCGTCGGCGGTGGCGTAGTCCACCGTCACCCGGTGCGCCGCGGTGGTGAAAGCGCGATCCAGGCTCACCTCGAACGCGACCGCGCCCGCGCCCTCGTTCGCCTGCGCGTCCGCCACCGAGACCTCCGGGCGCCAGTCCACCTTGTGGCCGGAATCGTGGCCGCGACCGGTGTGCCCGAGCACGGCGTTCACGTTGGTCGCCGCCGAGCGGATCGTGCCGCCGCTCAACGCCAGCGAATTCTCGAGCACCGCGATCCCCTGCGTCGAGTAGTTCGGCTCCACCACCGTGTGGGCGAAGGTGAGATTGCTCGTCCCGCCGCCGCTCCGGTAGGCCGCCCGCTTCGTGCCCCACGCCGCCGGGTCCATGTCGATCGAGAGCCCCGGAGCGCCGGTCACCGTCACCGCCTCGCTGAAGGTCGCCCGGATCAGGACCGTGTCCCCCAGCATGTAGGTGTCGTCGGCGCCCGGGTCCGAGACCACCGCCACGCCGGTCACCGTCGGAGGTCCGCTGTTCGCGCTGTTCCCGGTCGCGCCGGGAGGTTCGCTCGTGCCGACGGGGCCACCGCCGACGTCTCCGCCCCCGCCGCTGTCCGGCTGCGTCTGCCAGTCGACCTTGTGGTTCGCGTCGTGGGGGCGGTCGGTGTGAACCAACAGGTCAGTTACGACAACACAAAATCTGTCGACTGACGCCCTATCCCCTCTCTCACCAATACACCACGTTATCCGCAACATACGTCGTCTGTCAACTGCCTTGTTGCGCGGTCTCGATGACCGCAAAAAGCGGGCCCTAGACCGATCAGGAGTTGCATTGCCGGGAAAAATACATCTTCGATACATGATCCTTCTGACGTGCGCTGTTCTGCGGAACCCAGAGGAGTCAGCATCTGCATCTGTTACAATACCAAGGGTATACCCATGGTGTTTGCGGCTTATGAAGATCACATGGACCCACCCACGGTCCCGGTTGTGGTCTTTACGAGCAGACATCGGCCAGAGGACACCGAGCTCCATCCGTGACATGATGGCGTCACCACAACATGACCGCAAGACTGTGAACGCCCGTGGTTGCATGTTTGACCACAAGACGACCGCAACAGGGACCCCAGACCATCATTCACATTGACTACAAGCTGACCACAGGAGTGCTCATGAACGACAGCAAGAAGAAGCAACACACGGTGATGATGAGCGATGCCGATTGGCAGGACCTCAAGGAAACCGCCGCCGCCTCCGGCATGCGCGTCTCGCCCTTCATCATCCACCGCCTCGCGGCTGTCAGCGGTGATGCCGACGACGCCCGTATCCGTGACACACTGGCCCGCATGGAACGCTCGCTCGCCTGTCTCGAGGAGATCGAACGGCTCCGTCTCGCCGATGACCCGGAAACCTGGAAGGCCGTCAACGAGCGGGTGGACGCCCGTCTGGCACTTGAGCGGAAGCTCGACCGATGACCGGCGACCGGGCCAGGCAGCGCACCTACTACTGCACGGTGAAGCAGCAGGCGATCATCGCCAGGCGGGCGAAGAAGGCCGGCATGAGCCGTTCGGCATTCATGGTCGCCTGCGCGCTCCACGACGAACCGTCTGGAGCGGAGCTGATGCCGGCGCCGGAGGAACACAAAGCCCTCCTCGATCATCTCCCGGCCACGGCCGATGTGGTGACGCGCCTGATGGCGCCGGTGCCGGATCTCGACATGTCCGTGCTCGACGCGCTCGAGTTCCTCTGCCGCCTGAAGACGCCGGAGACGGACCCGTGAAGCGCCGCCCGAAGCGAGAGGGCAAGTACTCGCTCTCGTGCACGGACGAGAAGTGGGAGAGGCTCAAGGCCCGGGCATCGCACGCCGGCAGCACGTCCGTCTCCGCCTTCATCGTCGAGGCCGCCCTGGCGGTCGATCCCACCCGGCCCCGCATGGATGTCGCTCTTGCCATGGAACAGCAACAGGCTATCACGGAAGCCGCCCGGCGGCTGATCGCGCATCTTCCGCCGGTGCCGCCGGAGACGGCGACGCCGCTCTGGAAGACCATCCACGGGCGCGTCTCCTTCCTCGTCCGCATGGCGATGGACGACATGCTCGATCAGGGACGCCGGGACGTTCTCGAACACCATCTCGACCGCCAGTTCGGCGCCGGCTCCGGCGAGCGCATGGTCGCCGCCTACCTGGAGCGCACCGGGCGCGACGACAGACCGGAATAGATCCCGGGTCCTTCACATGGAGAGACCGCCACCGCGGTGGCGTGACTGCGTGCGCTTGCGCTCCTCGTCCTCTTTGCGCAACCGTTCCAGGCGCGCTGATGCGTCCGGCTCGCCATGGGCGGTCCGTGTCTTCCCGAAGAGGGCGATCGCCTCCTCGAACGCCTGACGCGTGCCCTTGCCGTCGTGAAGAACCCGTCCGTGGTCCCCGCCGCCGGCCAGCACCGTGCGGGCCTGTTCTTCAAGGCGTCTGGAGTGGTTGTACCACCTGGCCCAGGCCATGCTCTGCTGTATGGGGAGCGATTCGCTCCGTGCCGCCCCGTCGAGCGATGCCGCTTCAGCGTTGTGGGCCTTCAGTTCGCCAAGAAGGCTGGCGACCTTGCGTTGGGTCTCACCGAGCATGTGGTGGCGATTGATTTCTCCACGGAGCACTCGGCGCCGGGGATCCTTCTCCTTGAGGCTCTGCTCAAGGCGGACCATCTCCCTCATGATCCCGGCATAGTCCTCCGTCATGGCCGGATGCATGGTGGCACCAGCGGCGACTGCATTGTCGTGGAGACGCAGCAGCAGCCAGCCCGGCAGGTCATCGAGGCGGTCGCTGGTCGCGAACGCGGCCCTGACCCGCGATGCCACGCCGTTCTCGTCGACATGGGCGATCAACGCAGCGTCGGTTGCATCGATCTCGGCGGCCACCGCCTCCGCCGCCTCACGCCAGCGTTTCCAGGCCTTGTTGAACCGGCGGTTGAGCGGCCGCGACGTGCGGCCCTCGCGTTCCAGCAGGGAGCGCCGCGCATCGTCGACCTCGGCGGCGCGCTCGACCAGCTCCCTGGCTTCAGCGACGGACCGCTCGTGTTCCGCCAGTCTTTCAAATGCCGGACGGAGATCGTGCAGCATCATCGCGTGATCCGGGAGACCGGCCTCCAGGTCGCGCAGGTCCGCGGCCAGGGCCGTGTCATCCTGGTTCAGGAAGGGGGACGACGCATCGCCGCCGATGCGGGCGATCTGCCATCTATAGAGAAGGGCGCGGGCCCGTCCTTCGAAGGCGATGAGGCTCTCGAGGATTACGGCCGTCTCCGAAAGCGCCGGGTCCCTCTCAGGCGGTTCCGTGATCGCCCGCCAGGCGCCGATGGACCTGTCCGTCTCATGGCACCAGACCCTGATCCCGGTGAGCTCCGTCGCCGTATCCTCTATCGGCTCGTGGCAGGCACGATAGTCATCGAGGGCCTTTGCAAACCGCGCTGCCGCCTTGTCACGTTCCGCGATCCGCGACTCATGACGATCGAGGTCCGCAAGCGCCTGCTGGAGGGATGACAGCATCACGCAAGAGCGGGGGAGACCGGCCTTGAGAGTGCGCAGGTCTGCGGCCACGGCCTCGCCAACGGGCGCCAGGAACGGGGACGCCGTGCCTTCGGCGGTGCTGGCGATTCCGACATCGTTCCATCTCGTGTGCAGATTACGGGCACGTCCTTCGAAAGCGATGATGTTCTCAAGGACCGCTGCCGTGTCCGCCAGCACCGGGTCCCTCTCGTCCGCCATCGTCATGGCCCGCCATGTGTCGATGGCCTCCCTCGTCTCGTCGCACCAGGTACCGATGCTCCTGGCCTGCGTGGAGGGCGTGTCGCGGAGCGTCGTGTGGCGGGCTCGATAGTCATCGAGGGCCTCGCCGATATGCGCCGCCGCGAGATCGCGTTCCGCGATTCGCGCCTCATGGCGAGCGAGTGTTGTTTCCCGCATTCGTTCGATAGAAGCGCAGGCGATTTTCCCACATTGAGCGGTTGATGGATTGCCCGGGATGGTGGGCGACTGTGGGAAGCGTTCGTCTTGTGTTGCCGGGGCACAGCCGTAGTCTGTCTTCTGGAACAGACAAAGAAAGGCCCGCGCGGACCAAGAATCCGCCGGGCCATGGCCGGTGCAGCTTCGCTATGAGACGGGGCAAACCGGCGAGCAGTACGTTACCGCCCGCGGATGGCTCGATGCAAGGCTTGAGTCTTGTCC
>MPMV01000094.1 GCA_002238685.1 bacterium EF100-94H03 bin56 | reverse complement strand
ACGCAGCCATCCATTTCAAGTGTTCTCATGATGCATATCTCAGTCATCGGGCCCCCGAGTGTCGGGGGCCCGTTTCCTTCGGGCTCGGGCCCGCCCGCCGCCGCACGGAGTGCCTTCCATTTGTCCGTTTCGATTGCGTCTGCGGGAGCAGGAAGGCCAGAGACTCGCGCAATGTCGTACCGGATCCAGACAGCGGCACCAGCAGGAGCCTGACGCCGGCGGTAAGCCGCTCCACACCTTCGGCTCGCCCTACCGAGTGGTTGATCGTACGGCGGGTTGCGTTTTCAGCCTCAATGCGTGTTCCGGCCTGCCTTGAACCCGGGCCCAGTGAGGCGGGTCTGCCCGTGCCACATGTTCCGGTTGCCGGGATCCGGTCCATGCTTGCGGTCGCGATAGCCGCCGAGGTCGGCCACCAGGCGTATGGCATCGCCGCGGATCTGTGGTGCCGAGAGGCCGTGCTGGTGGCCGCCGCAACCGGCCTGCAGATCACCACCGACGGTCGGTGCAGTCGATTCCCGAGGGTCTTGCAAGAGGCTCACCCCAAGAAAAAAAGAGTTTCGCCTCCCACATGGGAGGCGAAACTTGAGACATAGCCAATTATCATCGTTGGCATGGAGCAGTCCGAAAAGCTCGCCATGGCTTGCGGTTTGCAGCCCGGAACGGTTCTTCGATGAGCCGGCAGGAGTTGTTTGAAGGCGTTCTGGCATCGTTGCACGAAACCGTGCTCGACGACACGCTGTGGCCGGCGACATCTCGCCTGATCGATGAGGCCTTTGAGTCCAAGGGCAACTTCCTGGTGACGGGAGACGGGACCACGCCTGACGATATCGACATCTTCTTTGCGCGCTTTTGCTTTCACGGGCAGCGACGCGAAGACTGGGAGCAGTCCTACCTCAAGGACCTTCACCCGGTGGACGAGCGTATCCCGCGCATCCGGCAACTGCCGGACAGCCAGGTGGCGCATGTCGACTCGCTCTACACAGAAGAAGAGAAGAAGACCTCACTGGTCTACAACGAAGTTCTGCCTTTCACGAACTGCCGGGACTGCCTCAACATGCGTCTCGACGGGCCGCGCGGCTCGCGCATCGTGTGGGTCGTTGCCGACCCTGTCGATGGCGATGGCTGGTCGAGCGCCCGGGTCGAAACCGTCCGGCGCTTTCTGCCCCACCTGCGCCAGTTCGTGCAGGTCAGGCAGACGCTGGTTGATGCGCAGGCTCTGGGATCGTCCGCGACCACTCTGCTCGAGAACAGCCGTTGCGGGGTCATCCATCTGGACCGGCGCGGACAGGTCCTGGAGGCGAGCGACCGGGCTCGCGATCTGCTGCGCAAGGGTGACAGGTTGACGGACCAGGGCGGTCTTCTGCAGGCTGCTTCAGCGGAAGACGATGCCGCCCTTCAGAGACTGCTGGCCCGTGCGCTGCCGCGTTTCGGGGGCCAGGGCGAGAGCGGCTCGATGACTGTGGGGCACGTTGCCGTCTCACCCCGGCTCGTGCTGCACATTCACCCGGTGGACGGCGGAAGGATCGATGCGCGAGCCAGCCGGGTCGCCGCACTCGTGCTGGTGATCGACCCGGCGAGCCGGGAACGGATCAATCCGGAACTGGTCAGCGCCATGCTCGGCCTCACTCCGGCGGAGAGCCGCATCGCCGTGTTGCTGGCGCAGGGTTACAGCATCGCCGACATCGCCACCGCGACGGGGCGAGGCGAGGGCACGATCCGCTGGCACACCAAGCAGATGTTCCGCAAGCACAACATCTCGAGGCAGACGGAACTGGTGCGGATGGTGCTGTCCTTGTCGGACATCTCCCGGCAGCGAATCTGACGCGGTCATCCGGCACGCGCCAGTCGCTTGCGGAGACGACCCCCATGTACGCCGTCAACCGTCCGCCTTCCCAATCGATGACCGGGCGTGCGAAAGTCACCCGGACCTTGGCCCGGGTCGGGAGGCTGTACTGCAGCCAGGGTAGGTTGCCGCCGTTCATCATCATGTCCGGCCGTGGGCAAGGGTCGATCTTTCCTGACAGACGTTCCGTCATCATCGCGAATTGAGGTTCACGGCGCCGTGGGCCTTGGCGTCGTCGCCGAACATCTCCCTCAACCGTCTGATCGGCTGTTCGTGCAACCAAGCCACGATCAGGCCTGCCACACTGCAGCCAACGGGATTGATCGGTGACAGCTCATCGGCGCCGCGATCTTCGCTATCGGTGACCGATACGGCCGAGAGCCTCATGGTCACGTCGTCTTCTCGCCCCGGGCGCGGACGCAATCACTTCGCACGGTCCTGTTGCGTGCCGACGACAACCGCAGCGGCTACTCACCGTCGCGGATCGACTTCTTGTTCGCGTTCAACGATGGCCGCCGGCGAACTCTCCGGTAATCGGCTTCGATACGCGCGACCTCGTCGTCTGTCAGTTCAGCGAATTCTCTTTCCTGCCTGTGGCGCGAACGCGTAACGGCGTCTTGGTGGATGAACCGGGTGAGCAGGTCCAAGAGGCGGCCTGCCTCTTGTCGGGGCGGCGCTGGCCCACGCAAGAGGAGGACCAAGCAAGCACCTGTGATTCGCCGGGGTGACGAATGACGGTTGCGGATCTCACCCTGAAAGACAGGATCCGCTACCGCAATCGTCTCCTTGTGGACGTCCAGACCAACGTATGATCTATACTCGACCATGACCTGCCCTCCTCGATGTGGCTCTGCTCTCAATGGTTCCTGACCTCGGGGGTCACCCACGAACCTCGAGGACAGGGCAGGTCAAGCCATGATGTCTAGCGCCGCCCGCGCAGGAGAACGCCCATGCTCGTCGAGCAGATCTGGACCGCCAACGCCTACCGCAACTTCAACTACCTCATCGCCTGCTCCGAGACCGGCGAGGCGCTCGCGGTCGATCCGCTGGACCACAAGCGCTGCCTCGAGGCGGCGAAGGAGAGGGGCTGGCAGATCACCCAGGTTCTCAACACCCACGAGCATGGCGACCACACCGGCGGCAACAAGGCGGTGATCAAGGCGACCGGCGCCTCCCTGCTCGCCCACGCCAACGCGCGCGGCAAGATCCCCGGAATCGACCGCGGGCTCGGCGCGGGCGACGTGGTCAAGGTGGGCGCCACGGTGGAGCTGGAGGCGCTGGACACACCCGGCCACACGATGAGCCATGTCTGCCTGCTCTCGCGCACCGACACGCCGGCTCTTTTCTGCGGCGATACGCTGTTCAACGCAGGCGCCGGCAACTGCCATTCGGGCGGCCACCCGAGCGAACTCTACGAGACCTTCGCCGGCCAGCTCGCGAAGCTGCCGGACGAGACCCTGATCTACCCCGGCCACGACTACATCGAGAACAACCTGCAGTTCACGCTCGACCGGGAACCCGACAACGCGCGCGCGGCCTCGCTGCTCGACCAAATCGGACCGCAGGATCCGGCGGACGCCATGGTCTCGACGCTGGCACTGGAGAAGGAGATCAACACCTTCTTCCGTCTCCACAGCCCGAGCGTGATCGCGCGCCTGCGCGAGGCCTTCCCCGACCTGCCGGACGATCCGGGCCCACGCGAGGTCTTTCTGAAACTGCGCGAACTGCGGAACAGCTGGTAGCGGCGAGCGGTGCAGTTCGTTGAACAGGCTCCTGTCGGTCCTGCGTGGCACGGCCGACAAGAGCCTGTTCAACATTCCGACGACAGGATTATGCCGCGTTAGCGGCCCTGTGCCGGCGAGGCGATCTTGCCGATGGAAGCTACCATCGCAGGAGTCTGCCGCCGGAGGCGGAACGGAGAAATCGGTGCCGGTCCATGCAGGCCAGGCAGCGCTCGGTCAACCGGGAACAAGGGTCGAACGGACGGCATCGTTGTCCGGGCGCCGCAAGGCGACGGGAGTCGCGGTCCGCGCCTGCAACCGGGCGCGCCCTGGCGGACGGCAATCCGGCCAAGAACTCGAGCGAACCAGCACGCAGCGCCACAACCCCGTCGCAGACGCTCGCGCGTTCCGGCCGTGCACCCAACCCTCGGCCGCATGCGTTTCCCGCACCGAGCAGAGTTGCTTTCCGGGAACAACGTCCCGTCTGGCCACCGTCTCCGGGGCCGCGGGGTCGGCCGCGGCGATGCTGGTGCAGGTGTCACCCTCCACCTTCCGCCAGGGTCAGGATTCGCCGACATGCATGACGGGCGCGGCTCCCGTCGCACCGGTCAACAACCGGCCACCGACAAGGCGACCAGCTTGCGTGCCTTCTGTGTCTCCTCATGATCGAATGCCGGTCGATAGGCCGCAATCTCCCGTTCGGACATGCCGGCGGCCCTGCAATGAACGGCCCACTGACGTTCGATGATGCCGACCATCCGCTTCAGATTCGCGCGGGCCCGATCCTCGCCCAATTCGAAACAGGGGGCCGCTTCGACCGCGGCCTCGATAGAGGCGGCCCGGCCATACTCTTCGCTGATGCCCGTTTCGAGGCTTCGGTGTCGCTCCGGCCGGGGATTGATGTCGAATGCCGGTGCAAGTACCCAGCGGTCGTCATGGGCAAACAGGAAACCGTGATTCTTCAGATGATCGTCATTGTTCGAGACGAGAATCGTGAACATGAGCCGCTGGTGTGCAAAATCCTGGCGCATTTGACCGCGATTCCTACGACATTTGACCACGATTCCTGCCGCACTTGACGGCGAATCCTACGACACTTGACGGTGATTCCTGGGCATTTGACCGCCCAGGTCCGGAGC